>NZ_KB731324.1:2513207-3136865 GCF_000353285.1 Leptolyngbya boryana PCC 6306 | reverse complement strand
GACATTCGACTCCCGCCGTTTGAGCGATTAAGTCATCTAGAGTAAACGCCGTCTTTGCTTTGTTTCTTGACATTAACCGCCCTGCACCGTGAGAGCAGGAGCAATAGCTGTGAGCATTGCCCTTTCCTTTCACGATAAACGACTTCGCTCCCATGCTGCCTGGAATAATGCCGTAATCGGTTTCGCGAGCACGGACTGCGCCTTTGCGAGTCACATATACTTCTTCACCGAAGTGTAGTTCTCGTTCGGCATAGTTGTGGTGACAATTTACCTCCAGCAAGGGCTTCATCGGCTTACCACCCGCTAAATGTCGATCGACAATCCGCTGGAATCGCAGCAGCATCACTTTCCGGTTGTAAAGCGCATACCCCTGTGCCCACTGTAAATCATGCCAATAAGCAGCGAACTCAGCGGTGCCGCGAACAAAGTAAGCTAAATCTGGATCAGGAAGCTTCTCCCCTGCTAGCTTTGCTAGTCCTTTTGCAGTATCAATATGCCGCTGTGCTAGCGCATTCCCAATATGCCGCGAACCAGAATGCAGCATCAGCCACACTTGTTCCTCAGCATCCAGGCAAACCTCGATAAAGTGGTTTCCTCCACCTAGCGAACCCATTTGCTTGAGGGCTTTGCTTTCAAGGTTCTCGACGCCAGGGTGAAGCTGCTTGAACTGTTGCCAGCCTTGCCAGTTGAGCACAGTCTTTTCAATTTCTTTGTTCTCGTTGAATCCAGTTGGGATTGCTGCTTCGATGTCGAGACGAATCTGTTTGAGCTTTCCTTCTAGCTGGGTGGCATTGTATGGAGTTTTAATTGCTGCCATACCGCAACCAATGTCTACCCCGATCGCGGCTGGGATAATTGCATCTTGGGTTGCCACAACCGATCCAACCAAGGCACCCTTGCCCAAATGCACATCAGGCATCAGCGCAACATGTTTGAACACAAAGGGGAGAGCAGCAACATTTCGAGCCATTTGTGCTTCGGTGTGTCCTAACTCATGACCTGCCCAGGAGAGCACCGGAGCGCGAGTTGATAAAGTGAGAGCTTCGTAAGGCATCGTGTTGTCTCCTAAGCGTTGTCGTCTTGCACACAATCTGGTCACTGCGATCGATGAGCAAAACTGAAGGAAAGATGTGGGAAATTTTCCCAATATTGTCTCCAGCCATTCATCGGCTTGAAAGCCTCGAAGCGTCACATGCTAGCCACAGCAAAGCGTCCCACGCCTTTACATATCGATTTCAATTGAGATTGTTGATTTTAGCTGAGATTGTGTTATTTACATACTACAATATACTACAAGTTAAATCAAGGGGTTCCCCTGTAGCAAAGTTGATTGAGTTCAGCTACCGTCCTGTCTGTCGCTAGGTTTGAAATATCAATCAAATTCGATGCGCAATCGAATGGTCTGGGTGCAAGTTGGATCGCACTCAAAAACCGCTCTGGAGTAAGCTGACGGTCACTTTACTTCAGAGCGGTTTGCTCAGAGATCGCGGTTTGAGGAATTGAGATAGATTTGGGGTAGAGGGGTGATCAGATCGCCAGAATCCTTGCAGGATACTCTGCATTCTAATCCCGGACAAAATGACCTCAGAACCAATCCACTGACCCAAGGGACTTACTGGTCTGCTGGTTGACGCATATCATTTTGTGTGGGGTGGTGGGAGTTGTCCTGTTTGCCATTGTGTTTAGCTAAGCTTCGGAGCGCTCCACCAACGCTGCGAGAGCGAGGAGATTGCTTTTGTCCAGCCGGCCATCCTTCGCGCTGCTGAGTGCGATCGCCATCTGTTTCCTCGGTCTGATCATGGAACAAAATTTGCTGGGTGGGAAAAGGTAAATCAATGCCGTTTGCAGTTAATTTGTGCTTGATTGCGGTGAGAACCTGATCGCGCGATCGCAGATCATCAATCCGGCGGGGTGGCTTAATCCACCAGCGCACTCGAATATCGACAGTGCTGTCTGCAAGTTCCATAACTAATACATCGGGAGCCGGATCCTGTAAGACTTCCGCAATCTCATCGAGTGCTTCGTAGATTAGACGTTTCGCGTGTTCAATGTCGTCTCCATAGCCGATGCCGACATCATATTCCATGCGGCGAGTGTCAAAGGCAGTATTGACCGTGACTGAATTGGTAAAGAGTTCTGAATTCGGAATCACAATGCGGCGATTATCATAAGTTCTAATCGTCGTTGCACGAGTTTCGATGTTTTCAACAGTTCCTTCAAAGTTTTTGAAAACGATCTGATCTCCAATCCGAAAGGGTTCCGTTAATAGAATAAGAATTCCTGCCAAAAAGTTTTGTAAGATATCGCGAAACGCAAAGCCGATTGCAACCCCACTGATTCCAAGTAATTGAACTAAGTCACCAGCTTGAAACGATGGAATGACGATCGACAACGCGACAAATAATCCAATCAGAATAATCGTTCCTTGTGCTAAGCGCCCTAACACTAATCCGAGGTTGCGGGCATGTCGTCGATTTCCGGTCGCACGTCGGACGATCCGCTTAACTGATCTTGCAATAAAAAAGAAAATAAAAAAGACAATAACTGCGAATATTAAGCTGGGAAACAAGGCAATAGAGCCACGCACCATTGCCTCAAGCTGTTTCCACAGTGCTGATAGCTCAAAATTCATAACCGTTTTTTATGCACGACAACTTGAATATGAATTTTAGAAAAGTAGCGGAAAAATAACCTCTGTCTCTAGGAGTGCGATTATTGGGTTTTGGGTGCTTCTAAAACAGTCACACTGACGAGGGGGGTCACATTGAATCTTTGAGTGAGCAGACGAGTTTGAATAGTTTGAGTTAAGCGATCGCGAATCTGCTGGCTAGAAAGTGTGCTTTCAGGTTGACGTTGAACATAG
The DNA here is from genome assembly GCF_000353285.1 of Leptolyngbya boryana PCC 6306. Lineage (NCBI taxonomy): Bacteria > Bacillati > Cyanobacteriota > Cyanophyceae > Leptolyngbyales > Leptolyngbyaceae > Leptolyngbya > Leptolyngbya boryana. The sequence continues at coordinate 3,134,002 of NZ_KB731324.1, read as the reverse complement.
ACCTCAGCTAGTAGGGAGTTTTGTCCTGGGATCTCTGAGCGGGTAAAGCGCACGTTCGCTTCGACTAATTGTGCAAATTCGGTCTGCTCAACGGCTTGTTGCACTTCTGCATTGGCGCGCTGAGCGCGACTAGATCGTTCAAACTCGGGTGAATTCCAGAACTGCAAGGTTGCAATTGCAGCGAGTGAAACCAGAGAAATACCGAGTGCGATCGGAAAAACTTGTTGATTGCCACGCGAATAGCGGCTTCCTTGCGAGGTCAGTCCATACGCCCGAAAAATCAACGTCGCTGATACATGAATGCCAAATAGCTGCAAGACAAGTAAAAACAATCCACTCATGGTCATATCCCATCGTCCAATCGCGCTTGCCATTCCGACAATTCCCGCTGGTGGTGCAAGCGATGCCGCCACTAACATTCCGGCGGCGGCTCCAGAGACTAAGCTACTTCGCTCCGACTGAACTAAGTTTAATGCTCCTGCTGCTCCTGCTGCTAAAGGGATCAAGACCGCTACGGTTGAAATCTGACTGTTCTCTACCATGAGAGGCGTTGAGATCTGCTGTTGAAGAAGCAAGCTTAATAGAAATGCGATCGCGATTGTCACCATTAACGCTGTAACATACCGAAGAATACTGCGTTTCAGGAGTTGTAAATCTCCGCGTGCAGTTGCGATCGCACTATTCATAGCGGGGCCTGCAAAGGGTGCAATCAGTATTGCAGCAACCAGAAGATAGCTTGTATTCGTATACAGTCCAATCCACACGACTACTCCTGCCACCGCAGCATAGGCGAGAAAGCTGCGCCAAGATCCGACACTCTGCAATCCTGATAAGAAGATTTCGATCGGGCTACGCGCTCTGACATTTTTAACTTGTTGCGCAGCTTCAGACGCAGGGGGACGTAGAGCAATGATCCCGGATGGCAGCAAGGTAATATGAACCTCTGGTAGATCTTCGAGCTTAGCAAGCAAATCTTCAACTTGTCGATTAGAAACATGAACGATGACAAGATCAATGTTTCGGTCTGCGCTTTGAGCTTCAATTTTTGCAAGATTCACTGCATCACAAGACTCTGCGATCTGTAGAACTGCTTTTCCTTGCCCTTGCGGTACTTGGATGATCAGTTGACGCATGGTTGCTCTCCTCGACTGTTTGTTGAGTCTACTCAGACTTGAGCTAGATGACGACTTCCAAAGGAGAGAGGATCATCGAGCAATTTCTAGAGTTGCCAGCGTAGCAAAAGCGCAAGTTGACCGATCATTTTTTGCCACCAGGGTCGTTTTCTCCAGCTTGATAGTTCAATGCGATCGCTCTTGCTAAACGCATCTGTAAAAAATTGTTCAACAGTCGGAGCAAAGTCTGGAGCAAACCAGGCAAGATTCAGTTCATCATTGTGAAAAAAGCTCCGAGGATCAAAGTTTGCACTGCCAAAGTTAATCCAATCTTGATCAACAAGCATCAACTTGGCGTGCATCATGCTCGGTTGATACTCATAAACTGCAATATCAGCTCTTAAGAGCGCGTGATAGCGCTCACGAACTGCATAGTAAACAGGTGGCTTATCATTGTGGACACCAGTCGTCACGATCTGCACATCTACACCCCGCTTTTTAGCCGCAATGATTGCATTACGAGTATTGCGCTCCAAAATAAAGTAGGGACTCGCAATCCAAATTCGGTGCTGTGCCGCTTGTAGACCAAACCAAATGAGCGCGTTGATCAGTGACAACTTACTATCGGCATCACTGGCAATCACTAACATTGGCTTTGCCGCCCGTGAGGCTTGCTGTACAGGTAAATGCTCTATCATGGCTTGACCTCCTGCATAGAGCCAGTGACGCAGGAAAATGCTCATGAGGACAGAGACGATCGTACTTTCTAGCTGAATTTCGCCGTCGAGCCAGGGTGCTCGATCGCCAATTTTAGGATTGCCGTCCCAATCATCGGATACGCCCATTCCTCCAATCAAGGCGATCGTTCCATCAATAATCAGCAGTTTACGATGAGTCCGGCTCAAGTATTGCAGCGGAACTTTGAGCCTAGGAGGATGAAAAAAACGAACCTCAACCCCCGCTCCTCGAAGCTGTTTCCAATACGAAGCAGGGATCTGAGCGGTGCCAACGTGATCGACTAAAACTTGGACTTTCACCCCACATCTCGATCGCTCAATCAATGCCTGAGCAAACTGATCGGCACGATACCCTGGAGTCATGAAAAAAGTCTCAAACTGAATCAAGTGCTGTGCTTTTTGGATTGCTTCTAGTCGCGCTGCATAAATCTGGTCTGGCTGTGACCAAAACTGAGTGAGCCGCGCTTGTGTCGCGATCGACTTGGAGAAGCCGACTAACATCGGCAGAAAATTTGGACTATCGAGTGCGATGCGACGATCAAAGCGATAACAGATTTGCGGCTCGAAAACGCCGCGAAGATAGAGAATCATCCAGACGACGATCGCAGCGGCAAAGAGAAGAAAGAAAGTTGTCCAAGTCATGGCTTCTAGGAGAACGTGCCGGGTGTTGTTCAATCTATCAGTCGGGTACGATCGCTAGAGTCCTTCATCGGATAGAACTTTCCTTGAACGGAGTGAAACGACTTACCTAAGCTTTTAGAGCACTGCAACTCTGGTTTTCCGTCTTTCGAGTTCTTTTCCAGTTTGTTAGGCTGAAAGCAGTCTGAATTTGGTGAAGAGCGTGTCCCAGATCCCGTTTTTGTCAGAACCTCTAAGTGTGGAAACCGTTGAAATCGAAGTTTCTGGACTACCCGATCGCTTAAATGGCATTAAAGTAGTTCAGCTTTCTGATTTTCATTACGATGGCTTGCTGTTGTCTGATGAATTGTTGAACCAAGCGATCGAGACCGCGAATTGTCTTGAACCGGATCTCATCGTTCTTACGGGCGATTATGTTACGCATACCCCGAAACCTATTGATCAACTTGCTCGACATCTCCGCCGATTACAGAGTCGATCGGGTATTTATGCCGTGTTAGGCAATCATGATCTGGAACTCCCTGAATCAAAAATTAAGATTAGTCGCGCCTTAACCGATGCCGGAATTCAAGTTCTTTGGAATCAGATTGCTTATCCGTTTGGGGAAGACTTCGCGATCGTTGGCTTACCCGATTTCTGGTCGTCTGACTTTGCTCCTGCTTCTGTGTTTGAGACTCTAAATCCAACGGTTCCTCGTCTAGTGCTCTCTCACAATCCTGACAGTGCAGTGCCTCTGAGCCAGTGGCGCGTCGATTTGCAGCTTTCTGGACATACGCATGGTGGACAAATTGCAATTCCAGGAGTGGGAGCCGTTCCCACTTGGATTCAGGCTTCACGCGATCGCATTCCCGAGCCATTATGGAAGTGGGTGCCGTTCCTGGATTTAAAGTGGCCCAAAGTTGTACAGCATTGGCAATGGGCGCAAGGTCTGCATTCGGTGGGTGAGAATCGGCTCTATGTCAATCGAGGATTAGGAACCTTTCCACCGGGACGGTGGTACTGTCCTCCAGAAGTCACTGTGTTTTCCTTGAGTCGCATTGACTAGAGGTTGTTAATGTCCCAGAAAACTAACAGACATCTCAAGAGCGAATGAGACTGCGATATCGAGCTTCGATTAGCGAGTACATACTATAAGCAATCAAGCCTAGCGCCACAATTCCCAGAATCCACGTTCCATAAGGCTGTTGTGCCAAAACGGCTAAAGCTTCCCCCAATCCTTTGACTTCAGTTGCATCGGAGCGCAGTGCCGCAATGATCACAAACAGACCAATGATGCAAAAAACAACCCCACGCGCGACAATCCCAAACTGTCCTAGCCGCTTTGCCCACTTGCGTTCGGTTGCATTCATTTGATTGAGCTTGAAATATCTTTGAAACTTTGCAGTGTAAGCCTGATAAAAATACGACAATCCAACACCCAATACGATCGCGCCTGCTAACCCCACAAGCCATTGCCCCAAAGGTTGAGCCAAGACCAGTTTTGTCCAGTCTTCCGTCGCTCCTCCATTTGTCCCACCACTGCCTAAGATGAGTTTAACCGCAGTGAAAGCTAACCCTGAATAGCTGAGCGCACTGATCAAATATCCGATACGCTGCACAACGCGCTGTGTAGAATTTGACTGCCCTGTATGCTCTGGATCAAGCAATGCCTGAGCAAATCGCCACAGGACATAGCCAATGATGCCGATCGTCACCAACCCAAGCAGAAATTTTCCAAACGGCTGCACCACAATTTCTTGTAAGGCTCCACTCGTATCTGTAGTGCGTCCTCCGCTCCCGATCGCAGCTTGTGCTGCCAGCAGTCCTACTACAAAGTAAACAATCCCCTTTGCTGCATAACCGAATCGAGCCAGCCTTTCAAACTTTGGATGAGCAACAGTCTGTTGTACAGGCTGTTTTAGATTAGGAGGAATATTGGGGGTCGCCATATCAGTGCAAGAATATTATCTCGCACAATAGAATGGAAGACTCGCGTATCGCATCTATCAGAATAATGAATTCTTCTAGGCTTAGATTGACTGTTGCTTTTGAGGATTGACGAGCTTCTCTATTGAATTCGTCAGTTGTTCGATCGCGTCAATTTGGCGCTTAAGTTGGTCAGTTAGTCTTAGCGACCATCTGCCATTCGCTGGTGTTCAGGGCAACCTTGACAAACGGCGATTTCTCAAGCGAAATCATTGCGTCTGCGGATTTGTGCAGTAAGCAGGTAATACGATCTCCCGCCTGCCATTCTTCATTTGAAATAACAATTCGCACCTCCTGGTTTCGCTCAACGATCAGGGGCATGAGGTTATTCGAGGCGATTAAGGTTTGTAGCTCTGCTTGCTGTGCTGCAAGCGTCGGCGATCGTAAAACAATTTCGACAACCTGCGCTTCATCCTGGTCGAGCCATTGATTCCACTGATCGAGAGGAATCTGGGGAGCAAACGCAGCCTGAATCCCTGGCGTGATTGCACTCAGGCTGTTTCCATCTCCTAGCGGTGATGGAGACAAAATTGCAATCAGATCAGGACGAAACAGTTCCGCAGCCCGTTGAGCTAAAATACCGTTGACTTCCGGGCTAGAACTTAAAGCGAGAAACGAGCTAAATGAAGAGATGCCTTCTGCTTCTAGTTCTTCTAAATTTAAGCGATCGCTCAACGCAGGATTTTCATCAATCGGCTCTAAATTGGTTGTGTTTACATCAAAGTCGATCAGCATCGCTGCTTCTCCTTTTTGCTGCAATAATCGTGACAACAATCGGGCGAATGAATCCCCGCCTACAATCACTGTTCTGACTTGATTCGTATGTAAGCCAAGCCATCGTGCAATCCAGCCTGCTGTCACTCCTTGCACAAAAACGGTGATCAGAATCGTGAGAAACACCAATGCTTTAAGCGCATCACCCCCACTCATCCCTTGATTGCTCAGAGAAATGGCAAATAACGATGCCATTGATGCTGCTACGATGCCACGCGGCGCAACCCAGGACAAAAAGAACTGCTGTTGCCAGCTAAAGCCGCGATTCCAAGTCGAGATTAGAACATTGATAGGACGAACAATCAGCATTAATGCCAAAACTACGATTACCCCTTCTTGCCCTAAATCGAAAAGCTGCTCGATCGATAAATCAGCAGCAAGCAGAATAAATAGCACTGAGTTTGTCAAAATTCCGAGCTGCTCATTAAATTGCCTCAGCAACCGCTCATCAGGTGTAGCAGCGGCGCGTAGAACGATGCCAATGATCACAACAGCCAGCAACCCCGACTCACTGCGTAACGCTTGCGCTAGGCTAAACGATCCCCACACTACTGCTAATACAATCAGATTCTTGAGTTCTTGCGGAAGAATCTTAGACTGTTTGAGAAGCAAGCTCAGCAAGCTCCCAAAAATCAATCCGATCGCGACTCCGATTCCTAAGCGCAGGAGCAATCCTTTCAAAATTAGAAGTGGGATTGCTGTGTTACTTAAAACGAGCGGAACTGCCTTGCCACTCAACACAATATTGAGCGTGATCACCGCAAGAATTGCACCGATCGGATCAATTAGAATTCCTTCTCCTTCTAATAGCGTTGCGACTCGTCGCTCTACTCCCACAAGCTTTAAGAGTGGAGTCACGACCGTTGGACCTGTGACGACGACTAAAGACGCATAGAGGAAGGCGATCGACCAGGGAAAATCGAGCCAGGTATGAGCTGCAATGGCACCGCCAACCAGTGTAATGGCGACCCCGATCGTAATCAGATTGCGAAGGCTGATCGAAACGCTTCTCAGATCACGAATCTGTAAGCTCAAACCTCCCTCAAATAAAATAATCGCGATCGACAGAGAGACAATGACTTCCAACCCACTGCCTAAAAGAGACGGGTCGATCCAACGGAGTCCACTCGATCCTAGAGCCAAACCCAATAGCAGGAGGAAGACAATACTAGGAATCTGTAAATATCGAGCGATGACCTGAGCGCCGATGCCAACACCAACGGTGGTACTTATCAAAACTGTGAGCGTCAAAGAGTCTTCCATTCCATTCATCAAAGCGAAACCGATCGCTTAATTCTGGCATTTCTCATCCTGGATTACGAGCCAGATTCTGGTGATCAAATCCTCTTCAAGGCAAGTTCAGTTGACCCGACAGCAGATGAAACGGTGTTTCAAACAGTTATTCAAGACTAATCAGAGCTAAATGAGCCGGATGGGCAATGAATTCTTTGGCAGCGAGCAAGCCTGCAATGCTCCAGGTTTGAGATAATCGAGCTTCTCTTCCAATCAAGTGTCCAGAGCGACCGTCATAGTATTCTGGATAGTTGTCTTGCACTAAACGATGTTCGGCAATTTGAATGGCACGTTCTGCTAACTCGACTCGACCTGTTTTTTGAGCCGCGATCGCAAATGCCCAAAGCAGTACTGCCCAATTGCCCCCATTGTGATACGACCAAGGCGAATTTTTTGGGTCACACCCGGTGAGTGTTCGCCATTCTTCTCCCTCGATCGCAGGATAGCAAAGCTTCACAGGCATATAGCCAATGAGATCTTGCCAACGCTGCTCAAACAAATTCATAATCCTTTGAGATTCAGCTTCATCTGCGAGTGAGAAGACGATCGCTAACAGATTTCCCAATGCGAAAAAGCGAAAATCGAGCCGTCCAGGTCCCAAATTTCCAGCTAAGTAGCCTCCTGTTTCAGGCAACCAATCTGTTAACCAAGCGGGAATCGATGCTGGATAGATATTAAACTTATTCGCAATGTTTTCACCATATTCATCTACCTCAAACCGGTAGATTTGATTGAGGCGGTTGAGATCAATCCAGTAGTATTCCCAGACATGATAATGTAATGCGCTGAGACGCTGTGTTACTGCCTTGAGATAGCGTTCTTCTTCTGGCAGCAGAAACTCTTGTGCAACTCGCAACCCTGCATAGAAAAGCACCTGAATCTCTAGGGGATGACCGTACACACCCATGCGTCGATCGATCATAAAAGCCCCATCAGGAACCAGCAGCGTAGGATAGAGCGAGAACCGATGCGCCAAACAAAGATCAAGAATGAGCTTGATTCCCGTTTGAAATTCGGGCTGATGTGCGAGTGCGACATCTCCGGTTGCTTGAACGTAAGCTCGAAGTAAAATCAGCCACCAGAGGCAAGAATCGGCTGGCGGCACTCGCGCGATCGCTGCTTCTCCAAAATCCGCCTCTAACCATTCTTTTCCATCTGCTTGAACGACTTTGAAACTTGCAGGCATCAATCCCGTTTCTGCCTCAAAGCAGTCCATTTCTTTCGGTTGGCTTTGCAAGTTCAGTGTTTCAATCAAGAAGTTCCGAACAATATCTGTCTGACCTTGCATCAGGAAGACCAACGCAGAAGGGACAAAATCGCGGATAAAACATTGATCGTAGTTCAGAGCATCGACTGTGGGATCTTGTGCGGCGATCGTGCCGATGGGCTGACCCCGATAATACAGAATTGACTGATTGAGAAGCTCTCTTGCCTCGTTTAAGTGGTGCTCCGAAGATTGTTGAATGTTCATTGAGTTGGCGCAATAAAGTCTACTTTGGATTGAGAAATCGCTTGATCAGCTTTCAATTTAGGCAGACCACGATTCTCGAAAATCGGCATAGAGCGTGAGTCCACCATCAATAAACAAGGTTTGCCCCGTGATGTAAGCTGCTTCTGAAGAAGCGAGAAAGGCAACCGCAGCAGCCATTTCCTCAGAGGTTCCGGCGCGACCCATTGGAATGTGGCTTTCCACGATCGCTTTTTGCTCTGAATCCTCTGTCCAAGCTTCATTGATTGGAGTAATCGTTGCCCCAGGCGCGATCGCATTGACTCGAATTCCGCGATCGGCATATTCCAGCGCTAAGGTTTTCGTCAGGTTTCCCATGCCGCCTTTACTCATCGAGTAAGTTAAATACGACGGTCGAGGAATGACTTCATGAACGCTAGAGATATTGATAATCGTGCCAGGTTGGTTGCGAGCAATGAAATGCTTAATCGCTTCTCGCGCACATAAAAATGCACCCCGCAAGTTAATCGATAGAATGCGATCGAACTCATCGACCTCAATTTCGTGAGAGGGAGACTCTGTTTGCACCCCGGCATTGTTGATCAAAATATCCAAGCTGCCAAATTGATCAATGGTCGTGTTGATCATGTTGAGAATGTCTTCCTCTTTGGACACATCCCCTTGAACCAAAAGTGATTTGACTCCACAATCATTTACTTGACCACAAGCTTTTTGCAGTGCAATCTCCTCGGTCGTTTCAGCTTCCTCAACCGTCTTGCGATAGTTAATCGCAATGTTGCAGCCTTCCTGAGCGAGACGAATTGCAATCGCTTGTCCAATCCCGGAACTTGCTCCTGTAATGAGCGCATTCTTTCCAGCTAATCCTTTCATCACAAGTTTCCCTCTCACGCATCCGTTACAGATTCATGTTACAGATTGACATTGGGCGGTAAGATAATGCGATCGACAATATGCACCACGCCGTTTGATGCTTGTAAATCCGGTTGGATAACTCGCGCTTCATTCACCCGAACCTGCTGTCCATCCACTTGCACGTTGACTGAGTTCCCGGCTTGCGTTTGAACTTGACCTGGCTGCAATTGATTCGCGGTTAAGCTGCCCGGAACCACGTGGTAAGTCAGAATTTGGCGAAGTAACTGTCGATTCTCCTCTCGAAGCAGACGCTCACGAGTTTCAGCAGGGAGAGCTGCAAATGCTTGATCCGAGGGTGCAAATACGGTGTAAGGTCCACCTTCTCCTAATGTATTGCTCAAATCTGCTTCATTGATTACAGAAGAAAGTGTGCTGAGCGAAGGGTTGCTCCCAATCAGATCCGTTACATTGCCAGCGTTTGCTTGTGTGCCTGGAGCCGGGGAACCTTGAGTACCCGGAGCCGGAGCAACCGGAGCAGTCGTCGCTTCGGGAGCAGGTTGCGTGGGTGCTTCTGCGGTGGGTTGTCCCCCACAAGCAGCAACGATCGGCATCAGAATCGCACCTAAAGCAGTTGCAGCAATTGTTTTTTTCAGTTGTTGTCTCATGATATGTCTCCAAAAAATTGAGGTGAGAGTAGTGATTAAACTGAGTGAGTGAGTGAGTGCAGTGATTGATTGAGTGAGTTTATTGTTTAAGATTGGCGGGAACATTTTCTGGAACTGTCCAGTAATAGATCACTCGCCCATCGACATTTTCAACACGTTCCGGTTTCCAATCGCCCATGTCAAAAGCGTGAGAAACAATGCGAGTACCAGGTTTGAGTTCACTGAGCAATTTCGGGCGTAACCGTAAATTGACTTCAGGAAGTAAGTAAAGGGTGACAACAGTCGCTTCTCGAAAATCTGTCTCGAATAAATCTTGCTCTCGAAACTCTACGCGATCGGTGACGTTTGCTTGTTGAGCATTTTGGTTGGCTTCTTGTACCCGTTGAGGATTGATATCGACTCCGATCGCTCGTTTTACATTAAATTGCCGAACGGCAGTAATCGGAATCCGACCATCTCCACTTCCCAAGTCATACACCACATCGTTGCTGTTCACATTTGCGATTTGTAGCATCCGATCGACCACAGCTTGAGGAGTCGGGACATAAGGAACATCTGGAGAGCGGGCTGGAGCTGGTGATTGGGGTGGTTGAGTCGTAGCAGGATTCGTTTGAGCATCGGCTTGAAAATCGCGCTGTTGAGTGCATCCTACACCCACTCCCACAACACTCAGCCCAATGACCAATCCAGCAAACAAACGTTTGAATTGCATAGTTCTAACTCCTAAGTTGTTTTATGAACGACGATGTTGAATCCGAGACCAATACAAAAACGGAATACCCAGAGCCACAACAATGATGCCAACGCTCGCACCTAAGCCTGTATAAACGAGGCTGGAGTACAGTAGATAGCTACAGACGGCACAAAATAACAGGGGTGTCACTGGGTAGAATGGCACGCGAAACGGCCGAAGACGATGCGGATCTTTCATTCTGAGCAGAACTAAGGAAATCCCACTCAGGAGAAAGAAGAACCAAAACACCGGAGCAGTGTAATCGACCATCGCTTCAAATCCGTTGCGAGTGAAGGTTCCCATGAAGACAAGCAGCAGCGCGATCGCACCCTGAACTAAAAACCCGGTCATGGGAGTTCCTGCCTGAGACCGCCAGCGTCCTAGAAAGTTGAACAAAGCGACATCTTGCCCGAAAGCATAGTTCGTTCTCGCTCCCGTAAAAATTGAAGCATTCAACGAGCCTAACGCAGTCATCGCAATCAGCGCACTGATCAAAACGGCTCCTGGCTCCCCCAAGATTTGTCGCATCAAATCGGCTGCGATCGCTTGAGATTGTGCCATTCCCGACACACCCAATCCGCGCAAAAATGCCGCATTAATCAACACGTACAAAGCAGTGATAATGCCAATGCTCCAGAGCAGCGATCGCACAATATTCCGCTGAGGTCTTTGAATTTCCGCAGAGATATAAGCGGCTTCATTCCAACCCCCATAGGACAATAGGACAAACAGCATTGCTGATCCCCAGTTACTCGAAGCAACGATCGGTGCTGCTAACTGAGGTGAGGGGCGACCCAGCAATAATCCTAAAATAGTAATCGTTACTAATCCTAGAATCGTGATCACAGTCAGCCCATTCTGAATCCGTTTCCCTTGTCGAATGCCAATGATATTAAGGCTGGTGAGAAGTGCGATCGCACCGACAGCATAAATTGAAGATGACCCTGATCCTAAACTAAAGAGTTGAGACGCATAGTCACCAAAGATAAAGGCGAGTAAAGCAATTGATCCGGTTTGAATGACAGTCATGCGTGCCCAAGCAAACAGAAATGCGACATTCTGACCAAATGCCCGTTTCAGGTACTCATAGTTTCCTCCAACGTGCGGATAGGTTGTAGCTAGTTCGGCATAGCACAACGCTCCAACAAAGGAGACAGCCCCCCCAATTACCCAAGTCAGTAAGACAATAAAACCGTTACCGCTATTTGCAGCAACGAGCGCAGGAGTCTCAAAGATGCCTGCTCCAATCACAATACCAACAATAATGGCGATCGCATCTGAGAGCGTCAGGGTAGGTGACTTTAAATCTGCATGACTAGCAGATGAATTTAAGGAATAAGGTGTGTCCAGTTTAGTCACAAGTACCTCGTAGTTCCCAAAAAGTAATCGCGTCTTAAGTTCATTGATTTGAACAGGGTTTAGTTGAACTGGTTTAGTTGAACTGGTCTGCAATTCTCTGAATTACAGTTCCAGTTGAATTAAAGGTAATATTTGTCCCATCTGCACGAGTAATCGAATAGGCATCGAATACACTCGCCTGTGCATCTGGGACAACGACGACCGTTACAGGCTCATTCGGTCGTAGGTCGATCATCTCTCGCTTGTTCACAGTCAACAAACCAAGATTAGAATCGAGGCTAAACTGAGTTTCACGGACTTGATTAATACGTCCATGCACCATGACCAGAGGCACACTACGATTGACCTGAACGCTGGCATCCTGAGAGGATGGAGAGCGATTTTCAGGTGATGTTTGTGCAATAGTCGGAGATGCTGTGCCGATCAAAGCTGTGATGGACATCAGTAACCTAATTCGTTTCATGATTGTCTTCTCCAATGCAGCTTATGCCTGATTTATAAACCTCACAAGTCCGTAAAACGAACGATTAGAGGATAGAACTGCTTGAACTGCAAGCGATTGATTTCTTATTCTTAGCGTCGATACTAAAAGTGACGCAAAAGTGACAAACTTAATAAATTGATCATAATTTCTAACAATGTCTCTGAGATATCTCTAAAGGAGTAGTTGAAAGAAATACTATTTGTACATTGAAGCCATAGTAGTCAAAGGATTTTGCTAGAAAATCGACTGCCTTTAGATAGATATCAAGTTAGAGAAGATGAAAGTTATAAATTAGATAGAGGACTGGAGCGGAAGCACAATTTGGAATACTGAACCCTGTCCAACTGAACTTCGAGCGGTAATCGTTCCGCCATGTGCCGTAATAATTTGTTGGGCGATCGCAAGCCCTAACCCTGTTCCTCCTCGGTCTCTAGAGCGATCCTGATCGACCCGATAAAATCGCTCAAAAATATGCGGCAGGTGCTCAGCTGGAATTCCAATGCCCGTGTCTTCTACTTGTACGATCGCTTGACGAGACTGAACAAACAGCCTGAGATTCACTGTTCCATCCGCAGGCGTATACTTACAGGCATTCGTGATCAGATTCGCGATCGCTTGCTTTAGGAGTTCTGGGTCTGCATGAATCGTGACAGCGCGTTCGGGTAAGTCTAGACTCAACTGAACCCGCTGAGCAACCGTCCGAATCGTCGATTCTTTGATCAGTTCTTGTAGGACGCGACCCAAATCTGTCGGTTGTAGGGCTTCATCAGTAATCCGACCAGAACGCCTTGCCAAAAAGAGCAGATTGCTAATTAAAACCGTCATTGATTTCGCAGTCGCAGCAATTTTTTCGAGGCGTTGATGCTTGCTTTCTCCCTTTTCCATTGGAGCAAGCAATCCAACTTGAGCGTTACTTAAAATTGCGGCAAGCGGGGTTCGGAGTTCGTGAGACGCATCTGCTGTAAATTTCTGCAAGTGATCATACGACTCCTGAATTGGTTGCATTGCCACGCCGCTTAATGCCCATGCTGTCACCACAATCACAATCAGGGCAATTTGAATCGAGATCAAAGATATCAGTAAATCTTGCTGTAATTCTCTTTGTAAGGGGGCAAGGGGAACTGCAACTTGCAAGTAGCCTAGCATTTGCCCTCGATATTGCACAGGCAGCGTAATCTGCCGTACTAACATCAGTTGATCAGCGCTTTGCACAACGCCATCGGCACCGCTCAAGAGTCCCGCATCAATCGTCAGCGTGTGTAACTCTGGAACATCTTCTAACATTGCAGGCGGCGAAGCAATTCCAAAAAACTGCTGTAATCGTCCTTGTGGGTCATACCATCGTGCATACACGGCATCACTTCCAGGGGGCAACGGCGACTCTCCTAGAAACGGAACATTTCTGAAGTCAATTTGGCGGTGTCCGTCTCGCTGCTTGTACTGTACTGTCGCGGCAACGACCTGAGCCTTCTTATACAGCAGTTGATCGAGATACTTCAAGCGCTCGATCGCAGTCAGATAATAGCGAGTAACCGCAAAGACCATCAGAATACTTCCCATTGAAAGCATAAACCAACGAGAAAGATTCCGACGGCTGCGCGTGAACATAAACGGCTCAACCTCCTATACTTTCGGACTCAGACGATAGCCCATGCCATAAACGGTTTCAATCCAGTCTGCAACTTCAAGGGATTCTAAACGTTGCCGGAGTCGCCGCACAAGGGCAGTGATTGCGTTACTCTCTGGTTCATCACCCCACTCCCATAACGCGTGCTCTAACTGATCTCGACTCAGAACTTGACGCGGATGACGCATGAGATATTCTAGCAGTTGAAATTCTCGGGTTGAAAGTTGAATAGCGCGATCGTGACGTTCTATGGAGAGCGTGGTTAAGTTAAGCATGAGGTCTTCGATTTGAAGCGTTTCCCCTTGCCACAGTGGAGAGCGTCTGCCCAATGCCCGAACTCGTGCTAGCAATTCAAACACATCAACAGGCTTAACGAGATAATCATCGGCTCCCGCATCTAAGCCAGTAATTTTATCGCTCGTCGTGTCTTTTGCCGTGAGGATGAGCACAGGTGAAGTTTTTCCAGCACTGCGGTAGCCCAGACAGAGATCAATTCCACTCACCTCGGGCAGCATCCAATCCAGAATGAGCAGATCATAGTGACGCTGCGACAAAATCCACTGCGCGATTTCGCCGTTCTGCACCGCATCAACAATATGCCCAACCTCTGATAGTGCGGTATGGAGGGGTTCGAGTTGTTCAGGATCATCTTCAACGAGCAGAATTCGCATTGCTGAATAAAAATACGACTCTTTCAAATTAGAGAGTTCCAGGCTGACAAACTTCCTGCTCTGGCAAGATTTCAAATCTATCTCCAGGGATTACGCTAGCTCACGGTCTAGAGAAGGTGGTTATGAAACGGCTCCGGCGAGTCATTCGGCAGGTTAAATCGATCGGCGCAGAATTTTGGCTGGTGCTGGCACTGGCTGGCATTCTGTTCTGGCTGACGGGAAGTGCGATCGCGTCTCAAGTGTTGTACAGCTCTTATACGAGTCCAACTCAGCTTCAAGCCGATACGCAGTTGGAAATGAAGCTATCTGTCACAATTTTGGTGATTCATGCCGAGATTGATCAGCGTCGTAAAGCAACCGCAGTCTCGATTAAAACGACTGATTCTAATCTGAAAAAATTAGAATACGAGTTCCCGATGACTGAATCGAGACAAATTGAATCTATGATCGCAGAGGAAATTGGGATACCGATTCAAGAGGTCAGAAAGCTCGTGCGCTATCGAATCGTCAATTAATGCAGCGTCTTGTGTATGTTTTGGCGCATAACAATACTTTCAGCGATTGTCCATAAGACTGATTTGTTCAATTCTTTGATACAGTCATGTTGCGGTAGGGAGCCATCCAATATCCAGCAATTTTTTTAACTTTTCCCTGTTTCTCTAAGCGTTGACCAAATTGCTCAATTTCTTCAGGAAACGACTCTAGCCAGTCGCGCTCAACGAGATAGATTATAGGCGAGGCAAGTACTGCTTGAACACAACGCCCGCACCGAAAAAAACTTTGGTCATGAGGTGTGCAGCTTGTTTGCTCCGGAGCCACAATGCACATGAGATAAGATGCCCAATACTCTCCGATAAAGCCAGCTTGCCCTAGTGTCGCAATGGGTTGAAGCATGGAAAAGCGAGATTGTGGTTTCTCAAGCGCAAACACATATTCAGGTAAACTCAAACTTCCAAGCAGCGCTGTTAGAACTAACAAGGTCGTGACTCGGCGCAAAGCATTTTTGCGGATGAGTTCTGGAGAGCGAAGATTATCGAAAACGATTAATGCTGATAGCCAGAGAAAAATGTAAATTCCAATAAAGTAGCGAGGAGGCGTAGATTGAATCAACGTCCAACGCGACAGCAAAATTAAAAAGAAACTTCCGATCGCGCTTCCCAGAAAAAAAGGAATCCAGTAAGTCCGGTTGGTAAACACTGGAGTATGACGGGCTTGGAACCAATAATAAGCAAGAACAAAGACCAGCCCAAGAACTGCGATCGCATAGAGACTCAAGAAAGGATTGCCGACTTGGAAAAGGAATGTATGACTTACCGCAACCAATATCGATCGAACAATATCAGCAATAACATCTAATCCATTAATTGCAAGAATTCCATAATTCTCATCTTGTTGTGAAGCAGTCGATTTTGCATAAACCAGAAATGCACTGCCTAACAGCAATGTCACAAAGGTGCAAATGACGATTGAACTTGTCCGGAGTAGTTTTAAGGTTGCATCTTGAGATTGATGGGCGAGCGTCTCTCCGACAAATCTGTTTTGCTTGTTTGACTTGCGATACCGTTGTAGAAACGTTGACACCACTAAAATTGCTGCCAGCCCTTTAGGCACTAATGAAAGATCAGACACCCAGACACTCAGAATCAGACTCACAAGAGCCACGAAACTCAAAACATTTTTTTTAATCGTGTTCGATTCTGGGGACGTGATGAGTTGATCCGCAGAGACAAGTGCAATTCCGAGTAAAGCAAATTGCGGCGCATACGGATGAGCAACTTCAACCAACTTTAGAAAAGGCTGAGGAGGTAAAAAACAAATCAGCGCAAAAACAACTTTTGTAATCGGCTTTCTGAACAAACGAATGAAACAGAAAAAACTAATAGCGAGAAACCCATATTGAACATAAGAAACGACTTCAAGCGGAGAGAAAGGCGAAATCTTCAGCAGCCAATGACTAACGATCGGGAGCAAACTGCCTAATCGACTTTGCCCCCAATAGTAGAGATCTTCGGGAAGTTGTAGATCATATGCCATCATCACATGGACAGCTTGATCCGCGTCAAAATCAGGTGCTAGAAAACCAGCAAATGCCCGAAATGACAAGATAAAAATCAGTACGATGAACATGTTCAATAGTACTGAATTAAAGCTAAATCTAGCCATTGTGATTTGATAAGTACTTGAACTTGAGTAGAGTAGCTAAACAGGAGAGTAGTCAAACGGCAAAGTCTTGCTATCAAGTCGATCGGCGCGATTGACAGGCATTCAACCCGGAGTGCTATGTTGGTCAAGCACGCAGTTCTAGGTTTTTCAGTGCAGTGCGATTTTGATCAGTTGTCGGACGGTTCTGAATCCAAGCGAAAAAAGCAGCCGTACCGAGTAGAACAAGCGTCAAAAAACCGACCAGTTGAAGCATGATACTGTAACGCATGATCTTTGTTTCTCCGTTGATTCAGGCTAGGTTGTAATGCTCTAAATGCACATTGGTCACAGGAACATTGAGTTCGTGCAGGGCACGCTCTACTTGATCCATCATTTTGGGAGAAGCACAGGTAAAATAGTGCCGAGTGCCTCGACGTTTGGGGATATAGCGATCGAGCAATTCTTGATCCACATATCCGGTCTCTCCTTCCCAATCTTCTGGTGGTTCACGCAGCACATGAATGATCGTGAGATCTAATCTTGTTTTGAGTTCTTCGATCGCTTCACGGTAGGTAATTCCATCCCAAGTTTTATTGGCATAGATCAGGGTATAGGGGCGATCGTCTCCTCGCTCTGCTGCTGTGACCAACATACTCATCATCGGGGTGATGCCAATGCCGCCAGCAATCAACACAAATCCAGCCGCATCTTCATAGCGATCCGTTGTAAACACACCATAGGGACCATCCAGATATGCTTTTGTTCCGGGTTGATAGTCCCTGATGCGACTGGTAAAATCTCCCACGGCTTTAATGCCAAACTCTAATCGCTCCGGGTGTTCTCCACTTGACGACAACGAAAAGGGATGTTCCCGCATACTAAACGGGGTAATGTTCAGGGTAATCCAAGCAAACTGACCGGGCTGAAACCGGAAACCATCATGGCCCACAGGGCGAAGGGCAAGTGTCCAAACATCGCCGCGCTCTGGCTTGACTTCTTCAACAAGAAACGGTTTTTTCGTCATCAACCAGGGTTTAACCAGGCGAATGTAAACAATTAACCAAATCGCGACAAGTGCGATCGCTGACCACAAGACCGATTTCCAAAACAATCCCAGATAGTTCCCGACCCCCAAGGCGTGTCCCAGTCCTAATCCCACCGCTAACACTGACAAAATCGAATGAGACAATCGCCAGGGTTCATAGGGAATCTTGAGCGGCTTGCGCCAAATTGTAGTCACAATCATCGTCATAAATGCCAGAGTTGCTAAGACTGCCAGTTGCGCCCGCAACGGAGCTACTGGAAAATTTAGCAACTCAATGGTATTCGGCTGCGCCCAAAACAGAATCAGCGGATGCACCAACACCATCACAAAAGCAACAAACGAGGTATAACGATGAAACGACAAAATCAAATCAATCCCGTAAGAGGCTTCAATTCGATTGATTCGGGCTGTCAGTGCAAATTGTAGCGCCATCAGTGCTAAGCCAATGAAGCCAAGCGCTACCGAGAAGTCAAGCCAAAACCCTCGCCCCGCTGGCGGCGAATAGATGAGCAGAACAAATAGAGGGAGAATCGTAAAGAACAGAAATGCAATGATCCAACCGAGCGCAACTACGATCGGGCTGTGCATCAATAAGCTTCGCATTCTTAACTCCTCGCCTGCTGTTGTGAAGCCGCTTGGAATCGGCGATTAATCTCGTTCCAGTTGACGACATTCCACCAGTTGTTCAGATAGTCGGCTCGGCGATTTTGGTAGCGGAGATAGTAAGCATGTTCCCAAACATCGTTGCCCATGATGGGATAGTTGCCTTCCATAATGGGATTATCTTGATTCGCGGTTGAGACGATTTGAAGTTGTCCTTGAGCATTCCGCACCAGCCAAACCCAACCGCTTCCAAAGCGATCGCCCCCCGCTTCATTAAACTGTTTACGAAAACTTTCAAAATTCCCAAAGGTTTGATTGATGGCTTGAGCGATCGCTCCTGTGGGTTGGCCGCCGCCGTCTGGACTCATGATCTGCCAGAAAATCGTGTGGTTGAGATGTCCTCCTGCGTTGTTGCGGATCGTGTTGCGAATATTTTCAGGAACCGCATTAAGGTCGCGCAGCATCGCTTCAATACTCAGGTTTTGCAAGTTTGGCTGATCTTTGAGCGCAGTATTGAGATTGTCTACATAGGTTTGGTGATGTCGATCGTGGTGAATTCGCATCGTTTCAGCGTCGATCGCTTTACTTAATGCACCTGCATCATAGGGCAAGGGTGGCAGTTGAGCAGGAGAAGCAGTTAAGGGACGATCGACATAGGCAACTGGAGTCGAAACTGTGGGTGACGCAGTTGGACTCTGGGCTGGAGTTTGCTGAGTGGAAGCTTGGGGCTGGCACGCAACAAAGAAACCTAAAATCAAGGTAAGAAATAAAGTAATCGGATGCTGTAGGAATTTTCGCATAGATACAGATCTCCTAAAATTATGGCAATCTAAATAAAAGACAGAAAGATCGAATTGATGATTGATAAAGCAATCGAGCCAAGCAAAGCACTCCAAAAACCATAGCGCAATTGGAATCCCTCAACGATCTCTGCCGCAATGCTAAAAATGATTGCATTCAGGACAAATACAAATAACCCGAACGTAATAATAATTAGGGGGAGTCCAAAGAGCAATAGGATGGGTCGTAGGAACGCATTCAGCACTCCGAAAACAACTGCCGTGAGCGCAGCTTTTCCAAATCCATCAATCTCAACACCGATAGGTAGTCTGGAAATCATGAGAAAGCTCACAGTCGTCACAAGCCAAGTCAAGAGAATGCTACCCATTGCAACCTCCTCATATTTCAAATCCCGCTACTTCAACAGTTCAATGAGATTGTGACTAAAAAGTGACAAGTTCTTAAAACGAATCGCGCGATCGCAGCATTGAAGTCTCGATCGCGCGATTTGCTCCTCAGCAGAATTCAGAGCATTTGCCCCAATCAGCAAATCCCATTCAGAGGACAGACGAAACATTGTCACTTTCTTGTCATGTTTTGATAGCAACTATTAGAGGTAAGGCTAGAGATAAAGCAACTCTCACGCCCATAACTCATGCTTTCCCATTCATTGAGCAACGCAAACGATGCTGTCAACCCGATCTTCTCGCTCTCAGAGATTGACTCGTAGACAGTTTACAACGCTTTCTACGATGAGCTTTCTAAGCCTTATGGCATCTGGTGCAGGGGCTGTTGTGGCATACCCACAGCTTAAGCATCTCATGCGAATGAGCCATTCATTCAAATTAGGAACAACGTTCAGCCAGCTTCAGTGTGAGTATCTCAACCTAGACTATCAAGAAACATTCCGCCAGATCTGTGATCTGGGGTTCCACCGAATCCGCCTTTGTAGCTATTGGAATGAAGTCGAGCCGATCGAAAATCAGTATGACTTTAGCGTTCTCGATTGGCTTTTAGAAGAAAGCGATCGACGTGGGTTAGAAGTGATCCTGACAGTGGGTATGAAAGCCCCAAGATGGCCTGAATTCCATTTTCCACACTGGTTAGAAGTCCAGCAAGATACTCGAAATACAACCCAACCCATAGATGATAATCGGGAGATCGCAGAGCGCACTCTTCGCTTTGTCGATCGCGTCATCCATCATACTCGTACAGCTCAGAGTGTGCGCTATTGGCAAGTTGAAAATGAGCCGTTTGCGCGAATGGAGATTACAGGCGATCGCTTTCTCAGCCCTGAGTTTATGCGACAGGAGGTAGAGTTGGTGAGAAGTTTAGCTCTGCCTCAGCAAAAAGTGGTGCTAACCAATGCCATCGGTCTTCCGACCTACATTGAGGAAGATGAGCAGGCATTTCAAAATAGCTTAGCCTTAGCAGATGCGATCGGGATTAATGTATATACAAGAGTTCCCGATGGTCATGATGGCTACCTAGAACCAGGTGAATCCTATTGGGAGAAACTCAAAGACTGGCAGGAAGTGATGAGACGGAATCGCATAGAAGCATGGATTGCGGAAGCTCAAGCTGAACCTTGGGAACCGAATCAATTGGTTGCAATGAATGATATTCACTACCCTAGTGCATCTCCAGAGCGTATAACCGAACTTATCAGTATGGTGAAGAATCTTGGTTATCGCACAGTGATGCTTTGGGGCTGTGAGTATTGGTATTGGCATCAGCGAAACGGGCGAAATCATTGGTGGCAGGCTATTCAAAACCTTGTCGAGGTCTAGCGGACAGCACACACTGAACTATCACGTCTACAGAATTTAAATCCGTCCCCGTCGATAAGTTGTTTTTTGCAGATGTTGCGACATCCCTACAGATAGAGGATATTTTTGACTTTATTGTGCAAGCTCTAACTCAAAGTCAATCGAACCATTATGAATGAGCCAAATCGTCAATCCTTTTGGGACAATCTCACGAACACGAAGTTAATTCGCTATGTACTACTCTTTGCATTGGCATGGGCAGTGGTTCAAGTTCTCGCTTATTTTGAGACGGTTATTATTATTTTTGTATTTGCTGCTATTTTTGCGTTTCTGCTCAACTTTCCTGTGCGGTGGGCATCACGAATCATGCCAAGGGGAGTGGCAACCGTTCTGGTTTTCCTGCTTAGCTTGTTGCTCATTGGTGGGATTGTAGTAACATTGGGAATTGCTGCATTCTCGCAGGCACAACAGTTGGTTGAACAAGCACCCCAACTCTTGAATAGTGTGACCGAACTTCTGGGTAATCTGCAAAGCCTGCTGCAACGGTGGAATCTCAATGTAGATTTCAGTGAGTTAGAAGGACAATTACGAAATGGAGCACTCTCAACGTTAGGGCTAGGCTTTACAACTGTGCAGAATGTACTCGCCAATGCCCTCGATTTGATTGTGATTGCGGTGGTTGCATTCTTCATGCTCTTGGATGGCAAGCGCCTCTGGGACTTAATTCTCCGAATTTTTCCGAGAGGAATGCGCGATCGCATAACTATTGCTGTGCGAAAAAACTTTCTTGGTTTTTTCTGGGGACGGTTTTTACTGTCTGTCTTCTTTGGGATTTCGGTTTACATTGTGTTTATTTTACTAGGTGTGCCCTATGCTTTGGGATTAGCCGCGATCGCGGGAGTCTTCGATCTCATTCCGGGGATTGGCGCAACGCTTGGGATTACTTTAATTTCGCTGATTATTTTGCCTCAAGGAATTGGATTAGCACTCACGGTATTAGTTAGTTGCATTCTACTCCAGCAGGTCGAAGAGAACATATTGATGCCACGCATCATGCAGGGATCAATCAATATGAATCCTGTGGTGATGTTCTTTGCTCTATTAGTGGGTGCAAGAGTCGCAGGGTTAGTGGGTGTATTTTTATCGATTCCGATCGCGGGAGTGTTGATTAGCTTATTTGAAGTGGAAGAAATGCAGGGAAAGCAGGATTAGCGTCCCGTCGGTTGTTGCCAGCGATCGAGAATATCCTTGAACAGCACTTCCTCGATGCAGGTTTTGACGACAACTGCGAGCGGGAGCGCCATGACTAAGCCTAATGCACCGAAGACAGTTGTGAAGAAGAATTGAGCCGTCAACGTAATTGCAGGAAGAAGGGCAACTTGATTTGCCATGACTGTCGGCGTGAGCCAATAGCTCTCAATGTTTTGAATCAAAATGTATAGGACTAATACAGCAACAGCTTTCCAGGGTTCATCTAGGAATGCGATCGCGATAGGAAAAATTGCACTCAACGTCGGTCCAATATTGGGAATAAAGTTCAGGATACCAGCCAAGACTGCATGAGCAAGAACTAGCGGAACTTGTAAAACCCATAGACCAATTGCACTCAACACTCCGATAAACATCATTTCGATCAGAGCGCCTTTTGTCCAATTTTCGAGTCCGGTCGCACAACGTGTTAACACTTCATCGACACGAGATCGATAGAAAGCTGGAAAACACCGGATAAATGCGTGACGATAGGGTTGAGGATTGATGAGCAACATTAACGTAAGGATCAATACAATCAACAGTTCAAACACTGCGCTAATCGAGTTTGCAAAGAAGATAATTGCCTGTCTCGATAAATTGGCGACAAACGGCTGAAGTCGCGTCATGATCCAGTCAAAATTTGGGATATTCGGAAAGTAGGGATCTAAAATTTGGTTCTCAATCCAATTGATGCCTTGCTGAATTGCAGACAGTGCACTGGGAAAGGTAGTAATTAATTCAGCAAGCTGCGCGATTAAATTCGGGACAATCAGTACAAGTGCTACCAGTGCTAATATCAGCAAAGTCACCAGTGTCAGCAAAATTGCCCATCCTCGCTTGAGTCGAAACCGCTGCAATTGACGCACAACGCCATTCAGTGCAGTCGCAAGCACGATCGCGGTAAATCCTAGTAGTAAGAGTTGCCGAACCTGCCAAACAATGTAAAGTGCAGCAACAAGCACAATTAATCCAAGCCATTGCCCAATTTTCATAACAGATAGTTCTAGAGGATGTTCTTTGATATGGGCATCAATTCTGATTCTTGATTGATGTATGAATAGATGATTGAAGCAGAAGAATTAACCATGCTATAGACAGAGATTGAGTTTAGAAAGGACAACAGCAAACTATTTTTCATGATGCAGCTTGTCATTTCTGTGTCACATTTGCAGAACATGCTCAGGGTGGGCGCTGATGCTAACAGACAAATGATTAAGTTAGATTGTGGCTTCTCTAAATCGACAGAAGTAAGCTATGTGATGAATTGTAATTCAAGACTGAAACCTTAACTTGAAGTTGAGCATTTTATCCCTAGCTCTCGGTCTTGTAACTCAATGGTGTTATGTGAATCCGTTGGTATATGCAAGCTCGATATTCACTTTGATGAGGAGAAGGAACTTATGGATTGGCAGAGCCTTTGGCACTGGCTTTATATTGTGGGAATGTCGATTGGAGCGATCTATTTTGCACTGTTAGGTCGGAATCCTCGTGGTCTTCCAAAACTAGAATACTTTGTAGCAACTTTCATTCCGATCTGGTCGGGCTTGATGTATCTGCTCATGGTGCTCCCCACGAGCGGAGATGGTTTAGAACTAGGAAAGATTGCGATCGCAGGTCAGACGACTCATTTTGCTCGCTATGCCGATTGGATTGTAACAACACCGCTTCTGTTGTTGTCACTCTCCTGGACAGCAATGCACCGCCATCAATCGAAAGATTGGACGTTGACTTTTTCCTTAATGGCAACCCAAGTGATTGTGATTGTCAGTGGGTTAATTGCTGATCTTTCAGATGTTCCTTGGGTGCGGTATTTGTGGTATTCGATCGGCTGTGTTGCATTTCTAATCGTCCTTTGGGGGATTTGGGGTCCCTTGCGTGAGAAGACGCGAGGAGATGCAGAGCTATCGAGTTTCTACAAGGGGCTAACGACATTCTTTACGATTACTTGGATTTGCTATCCACTGATTTGGATTAGCGGTCCTTCTGGATTACGCTTGTTTGATCAGAATGTTGATACCTTTCTGTTTTGCTTAGTACCTTTTTTCTCGAAAGTGGTGTTTAGCTTTCTTGACTTAAATGGGTTACGGAGCTTAGGACATCGAGAAGAGCAGAGTGCCGAAGAGCGGTTTGTGAGCAGTACGATGCGGTTCATGAATTCTTTCTCTCTCAAGCAGTCCAGACGATCCCGTAGAAGACCGCCAGTCTTTCCGGGAAGCCTGCCATAAGTTCAAGAATTTCACCCATTTTATTGTTTTGTTGTTTCCAGAATTGATGTTTTGGATGTTTTTCACTCAACCTCATGGAGAAATTATGAATAAGATTTTTGCACTGTTAGTCGCATTGATTGGTTTGTCGGCTGTTCTTAGTGCCTGTGAACCAGCTGGAACTGGAGGAACGGGTACTGGAACAACAGAGTCGCCAGCAGCTTCTCCAACCGTGTCTCCAACGGTCAGTCCGACAACCTCTCCAACTGTGTCTCCAACTGCCAGCCCGACGACCTCTCCAACGACTTCGCCTTAATTTCGTGAAGTTCAGCGAATCGCTGCCGAGATCCCTCTATCCGGCAGCGATTCGCATAGAACAAAGCCCTGAGATTCAAGAGTTACTAAGACACAAGACCTGTGGACAAATTCTCATACTACCCGACCGGATTCATAGGGGTTGATCAACAATCCAATCACGACAGATGAACCTAGAAAAGCAAATCGTTTTTCGATCGAGCCGTTTGAGGTTTTGGGTCAAATTGAATTGATGGCAAAACTTGTATTTATAAGCGTTATGCAGAATAATCCCGCAATTTCAGAAGAATTCAGATGACTCAGATAAAACTTGTTACAACTCAAGCAAGCCAAGCTTCTCCAGAACCAATTAATCCACTGCCTCCGGATGTTGTACCCAATTCTAGTCTTGGTGTAGTCCATCTTCTAGGATTTATCATGATATGGGGAATAGCACTCTGGTCAGTCGTGAAAGGTAGAAAGGAATCTAGAGCGCGAATTCATTCGCCAGAAAGCAATATTCCTTGTCAAAACTGCCAATTTTTTCATGATAACTACTATTTCAAATGTGCCGTAAACCCTTTGATCGTGATGACTCAATCCGCGATCGAGTGTTCTGATTATTGCCCATCTGAAAAAGCATTGAAGATGCAACAGAGAGCTTTTTCTAGGCGGCACTTCCCGTAACACGATCGATGTAAAACCGTTAGAAGAATGTCAGCAATCTGTCTGACTCATTCATGCTATTTCATTGGGTCACGCTCCTCCCGAAATCCCCCCGATTTCCTTCCGAATTATTCATTGCGAGGCGCTATAGTAAAGCCGTTTGACCTATGGATTCAAGTGTATTCAAGTGTAATGTGCTCATGTTTGGGCTTCTCGATTCAAGATGAATTGAATCGGAATCGATTACTTGATTGATATTAGGAGAGCCAAAATAGCTCAATAGCCCAAGATAGCTCAATAGCAATGGAGAACAAGTGCCTAGTCGTGATCCGTTCCCAAACTGCATTGAAAAAAGGCCAAACCACTATTTTTCAGAAATAGGAAGCTACCGTGACTCAATTTCCACCCAATCTCACCCGACAAGAGTTAAGGGAGTGGGTACGATCGCAACTGCAACCGCTGTTGGAGCAAAAGGACTTCCAGGCAGCCAAAGCACTCCTCGTTCCCATTCAGCCTGTTGATATTGCAGACGCGATCGAGGATCTTCCATCGGTCATGCAAGCGATCGCATTTCGGTTGTTGTCGAAAGATGAAGCAATCGAAGTTTATGAGTATCTGGATCCCGCGATTCAAGAAGCCCTCCTAGAAGATTTTAAGCGACCTGATGTTTTAGAAGTGGTTGATGGGATGTCGCCAGATGATCGGGTGCGATTGTTTGATGAGCTTCCAGCAAAAGTGGTGCGACAACTTTTTTATCACCTCAGTGCTGAAGAACGCGATGCAACGGCGCTGCTGTTGGGCTATCCAGCTAATACTGCGGGGCGAATGATGACCCCAGAGTATGTCTCCCTCAAGGAGTCCTGGACTGTCGCTCAGGCACTCGAACGCATTCGCCAAGTCGCTCGATCAACAGAGACAATCTACTATCTCTATATCACTGATATCAGTCGGCGTTTGAACGGGATTCTCTCACTGCGAGACTTGCTGACTGCTGATTTGGAAGTGCTCATCAGCCAGATTATGAACCGAGAAGTAGTCAGGGTCGAGACGAATACCGATCAAGAAGAGGTAGCGCGAATCATTCAGGACTATGATTTAATTGCGCTTCCCGTTGTCGATCGTGAGCAGCGTCTCGTAGGAATTGTGACCGTCGATGATATTCTAGATGTATTAGAAGAGGAAACGACGGAAGATATTTACACATTAGGCGGCTTGCAATCGGATGGTGATGATTATTTTCGTGCTAATCTTTTCACGATTGCCCGAAAACGTGTGGTCTGGTTGTTAGTTCTTTTAGTCACGAATACTGCAACCAGCGCTGTGATTCGCAGTCAGGAAGATGTGTTAGAGCGGGTGGTTGCACTAGCAGCATTTATTCCATTGTTGATTGATACGGGTGGTAATGTTGGGTCACAATCGTCTACGGTGATTATCCGGGGATTGAACACTGATAATGATCAACTCCGGAACCGCTTGAGTGTGATTCGACGAGAAGCGATCGCAGGCAGTATTCTAGGAGCAATGTTAGGTGTGATTGTGACCGTGTGGGCTTATTTCTTGCAAGGAGATATAGGAGTCGCGCTTGCTGTCGGGATTAGTTTATTTGCGATTTCATTGATTGCCTCGATCGCAGGTTCGGGTCTACCGTTTTTGTTTCAAGCATTCAAACTTGACCCCGCCTTGATGTCTGCTCCGTTCATTACAACAGCAGTAGATGTATTCGGCGTATTAATTTACCTCAATGTTGCACGGTGGATTCTACGTATTTGAACAGGGCAGTCTCTTGAAAACAGAGCGTTCTTCAAATTTACTGCAAGTTTTTTAGGCTCATTTCCCCCCGACATCCCCCCGATTTCCCTCCGATATCTTAACGCTTATTTGGTAGAGTCCTCAGGCGATATGACCTTGGAAAAACCAGGAACCATAGATATTACGGTTAAAAGCGGAGGCAAGATGATCGAGGTTTATTATTTAGACCACATCGTTAAAGCTGTTTCTCATGATGGAGGATGGCAGGTCTATGTGAACGATCCAACTCCTAAGCCGATGCGAGTTTATACTTCTTCTGCTGTCTATGCAACTGCTGAAGAAGCAATGGGTTCTGGAAAAGAATTTGTGCGCCGACAAGCTGCTTTATCCTTGATTTTGAGGTTTCTGGATGAATGGCGAGTGTCGGAGAAAATTAGTGATGCAGAGTTAGATGCACTCTCTGCTTCGCTCTGCTTTTTCTGTTGTTTTCAAGATTCCTACTCACCGAAAAATTATTGGTATCAGTAATAGCTTTCAACCCGAACTCTCAGCTAATGTGAGTTCGGGATATTCGAGTGATCTTTTTTCAGCGATCGTACCAAAACCTTCAATCAAGCGGTGGAACGCACTCATTTAAAGGTTACAGTGAGTTAACGTTGAAATGCTCTGTGCAGTGAGGGCGAGTCAAACCCTCCGCGCAAGATTTCTTGTTGCTGATGATTAGAAGCGATCATTATGAGATCTGTAGGGGAGAAGTTCATTCAATATCTTTCATCCTTTTTTGCCGATGATACCTATGTGAGGTCGATTCGGCGATTTGAAAAATTTGTTTCAAAAGTGCTTTCAGCCGCTATGCTGATTGTGATATCTGTCGCATTACTGGATCTGATTCTGATTTTAGCTAGAGATTTATTACAGGAGCCATTCGGATTTTTCAATCGGACATTAATTGATATTTTTGGATTATTTCTCAATATCCTCATTGCGCTAGAACTGCTTGAAAATATCACGGTCTACTTACAAGAAAACACAGTTCGACTAGAACTCGTAATTGCAACGTCGCTGATTGCGATCGCGCGCAAGATTATTATTTTTGATTTCAGTAAGTTTAGTCATTCGGAACTCATCGCTTTAGGCATTGCGATCTTCGCTCTTGCGCTGAGCTATTGGTTAATCAAACGCCTCAATTCTCAATTGCGATCGCCCTAACTCCGGTAGTTAATGTACATCCCGCCGAGATATCACGCAGTGATTGTGATCCCTGAAATCAAGATATGGACATCACACGAGAGTAGAGCGAATAAGTCCTAAACATCACATTTATACAGAATCTATTTCAGATGCGTGTTGCATCAGAGGAGCGAGTTCTTGATTGAGTTGACCCGATTGAACTAGCTCGGCATAAGTTTCGGCTTCCACTGCTAAAAGTTCTTCGCGGAGTTGGTCATTTGCAAAGCCGTTTAGACTCGGATACTCAGACTGAAGTTGCGCTGCTTCTTGGCTGAGTCGCTCGATTTCTCCTTTCACAAGAGCCTCTTGGTAACAATAGAATTCTGGCTCAATGCCTGGACGTTGTTGGACTTGGTGCAGGTGATCTAACACTCGATTCATCGCAGTTAACCGGGCAATTACCTCAGCATATTGCTGGCGGAGTGGCTGATCGCCGAGCAGTTTCAGAACTTCTAGCAAGGGTTTGATTGTTAAACCTTGAACCAGCAAAGTAAAGAGAACCACGCCAAACACCACAGCGATGATCTCTTCTCGCTCCGGTAAGACAATCGGAACGCTCAAGGCAAGTGCGATCGCAACTGATCCCCGTAAGCCGCCCCACCATAACAAGGTTTGCTCTCGCATCGAGATATCTGTGGTTGTGAGGGCATTACTCAACCGTCCTAAACCATACACTGTAATCGCCCGCGCCAAAATCATTCCGAGAATCGTGATAACGATCGTTTTCCAACTGTCGTCTAGGATGGCAAAGCGGATCTGATCCCCAATTAGCAAAAATACGATCGAATTGACAAAAAAGGCAAGGAACTCCCAAAACTCGGTCACAATAATCCGAGTCCGGGGATTCATGCCAATGCGTGACCCAAAGTTCCCCAAAACCAGTCCGACAACAACGACTGCAATTACACCAGAGCCACCTAAATCTTCTGCAATCAGATAGGTTGCATAGGCAGAAACCAGCGTCAGGGATTGCTCGACAAGCGGTAGATCAAATCGCTGGGTGAGATAAGAAATGCTAAATCCAATCAAAGTCCCAACTGCAACGCCCACTCCAACGACAACGAAAAACTGACCCAGAATCGATTGGAGTGACAAGGTTGCAGTTCCTAGAGGTAATCCGACTAACAGACTAAAGGCAACGACTGCCATCCCATCATTGAATAGGCTTTCGCCTTCCATCACTGTAGATAAGCGTTTGTCTACTCCCAATTCTCGAAAAAGAGCAATCACTGAAACCGGATCAGTGGCAGATAAACTTGCTCCAATTAACAATGCTGTCGTAAGTGGCAGGCTCACGAGGTAATGTAAGCCAAATGCCACTCCTAGAATGGAAATGACTACGCCTAAGATGGCATACAGCGCGATCGGAACCCACTGCTGTTTTAGCTCTGTCCATCTCAGATTCCATGCTGCTTCAAACAGAAGTGGGGGTAAAAAGATCGAGAGAATTAATTCCGGAGAAAGATTGACGAGGCGAACATCAACAAATGCTAACCCTAGTCCCACAATCACCAACAGCAGCGTATAGGGAATCCGGCGAAACCAGCCAAAGAACTGAGGGAGAGTTGCTACACTGAGAGACACAGCGAGAACCAGTAAAAAAGGTTTGAGGTTACTTTCGATCGTTGCCTCTGCAATCAATGTTGTTAGCATGAGATGTTCCATACAATTCAGAGCTTATCCTTTCTAGTAACGCGCTTTTAGATCATTGAGAGAATTACCTTAAGCGGAATCTTGCAGCTTAGCGTGGGGAATTTGAATCGTAAAAGTTGATCCACTGCCTAGTGTACTCTCTACATCAATTGTGCCTTGATGTACATCGAGGCACTTTTTCACGATCGCTAATCCCAATCCCGTGCCTAAAATGCCTCTTGAATTTTTCCCGCGACTAAAGGGATCGTAAAGCTTTTGTTGATCCTCGATTCCAATGCCAATCCCTTCATCTTTGATCTCAAAGATCATGTGTTCAATCTGATCTTTGAACGTGAAATAGATAGTACTGTCGATTGGAGAATATTTAATGGCATTTGAGAGCAAGTTACTGAGGATTGAATAGAGCAATTTCTCATCGACCCAAGCATGAGTTGTACTGCCTTGTTGAATAAATTTAATCGATCGTCGCGATTCACTGAACAATTGAGAATCTTCGATCAGATTGAGACAAAACGTTTGCATCTCCACCCAAGCGGGATGAAATTCTAATTGTCCTGCATCAGCGCGTGCTAACGTTAACATATCGCTCAACAATTGAGTCATCGCTTTAGCCGAGACATGAATGCGATTTAAGTTTTTCAGCTTGATTGGGTCATGCAAGGGTTTTAAGCTTTCTGCTAAAAGTTGGGCTGATCCTAAAATCAAACTCAGCGGAGTGCGAAACTCATGCGACACCATCGAAAAGAACCGAAGCTTTAGCTCACTCAGTTCTTTCTGCTGCGCCAAGCTCTGTTGTAACGCTTCTGCGCGTTGACGCTTGACCATCTGTTGATAGAGCAAGGCATAAACTCCTGACAACACGATAAACGTGAATACGGTTCCTAGCACTTCAATCAGCATTCTGCCCTGAAGATTCGTTTGCGATCTCCGCATTTGAGTTTGTAAGAGGTCTTCTTCAGTCGTACGGAGTTGGTGAATGACTTGGCGAATCGCCTCCTGATTTTGTCTAAGCTCAGCGAAGAGAGGATTTTGAGCCGGGTTTGCGTCGGAGCGAGCCTTGAGAGAGCGCTGTAACAATGCGATTCGGGTAGTAATCAGACGTTTTAGAACTTCAACCTGTGATCGTTGATCGGGGGTAGTGGTGAGGACATTCTGTACCTGATTCACTTGATCACTCAGTCTCTTGACTGCCATCTGATACCGCTCTAAATCTTCGTTCGCCTGAAATGAACGATAGCGCCAGCGTTCAGACTCTGCTTCTGTCAACGTTGTAGAAATATCAGTGAGAGATTGTAAGACTTCATTGGTTTGTCGCACTTGCTGAGAGCTTTCCATTAACTGAGTTGCATTTTGGTATGACACAAAACTGACAACTCCCATTAAGAGAAAGGCGAATCCTAGCCCCGCCCGAATCCATTGTCCTTCGAGTGACTTCTTCATCAGCACTCCTTTTAAGCCATCTACAATCGTCACCATTCACAAAATTATGACTAGAACGGCATAATTTAACAAAGTCTGATTACAAGCTCCAATGCGAATTCTAATTGTAGAAGATGATATTCAACTCGCAGAGATGTTGACGGAAGCGTTAACCAACCGTCAATATACCGTGGATGTCGCCCAAGACGGCGAATCTGCGTGGCATTGGATTGAGCTATCGGACTATGATTTGGTGTTATTAGATGTCACCCTGCCTAAAATCGATGGGATTCGATTGTGTCAACAATTACGCGATCGCAATACTGCCATTCCGGTTTTGATGTTAACTGCACGCGATACGATCGCCGACAAAATCATTGGGCTAGATGCGGGAGCCGATGCCTATATGGTAAAGCCCTTTGACCTCGAAGAACTGATGGCTCAAATTCGCGCACTGCTGAGACGGGGCGGTACCCGAATTCGTCCCAAACTCTGTTGGGGGAGCTTGTGCCTTGATCCGACAACCTACGAAGTGATGTATGGAGAGCAACTCCTGACATTAACCCGGAAAGAATATTCGCTGTTAGAACTATTACTAGCTAACGGTCGCAGAGTGTTAAGTAGACCGGGAATTATTGATCGATTGTGGTCGATCGACGAGTCTCCGACCGAAGAAGCCGTAAAAACTCATATCCGAACCTTACGGCAAAAACTCCGAAACGTCGGCGCACCTGATGATTTGATCGAAACTGTCCACGGCTTAGGGTACCGGATGAAGCAACTTGATTGAGAAGCCCCCGAAATCCCCCCGAAATCCCCCCTGTTCTCTAACATCTCCCGTGGTACTAATGAAGTCAGTAGCACTGTTTAAACAGGCTGCGAAGCGCTGTTGTGACGATTCATCTGGTTCTGATTCCTACCGCACCCTAATTCTTGAGGTCGATTCAAAGAATTAGGGTTTTTGCCCTTAAGTTCATCATTCAACAATGGTCAAGATTCTTGTTCTAGAAGATAATGTTCTGAGCCAGGATTTATTGTGCAGTTTATTGATTCCAGAAGGCTATGAAGTTGTCTGTGCAGCAGATGGACAATCAGGACTCGCACAAATTCAAGAGCAGCATCCAGACCTCGTAATTTCAGACATTGATATGCCTGGAATGAATGGATTAGAAGTGTTACAACAAATTCGATTAAATCACTTAACGGCTAGCCTTCCTGTTATCATCTGTACAAGTGCTGAAGACGAGAGTTGCCGCAGATTAGCAACACAACTCAATGCAATCTATATTACGAAGCCCTTTTATCCGTCCAAACTGCTGAAAATTGTGACAGAGCAACTTACACAACAGCTATCTAGCTCTCAACAATCGCCTTTCTAGGTTAAGTTCTACAAATTCGTTAGAGTTGTGAGCGGTATTCTTCTGCACTCTTGAGTGAGGAGAGATCGCGAGCGATTTTTTATTGTTACTGATCACATCTCAAATTTGACTCGTGACACTACTATTATGACGACAAATACACGCTCTCAAGCTTTGTCTCGCTCGCATTATGAAGCAACGGCTCCAGAAGTCATTGCACAATTTCAGAGCGATCCTAAAGCTGGGTTATCTTCTACTCAGGTTAGCCAGAATCAACAGCGCTATGGCTTGAATGAGCTAACAGTAAAACCGGGAAAGCCAGCTTGGTTAAGATTTCTACTTCAGTTCAATCAAGCGTTGCTCTACATTCTGATTGTTGCTGGTGCAATTAAAGCATTCTTAGGATCGTGGACGAATGCAGCCGTCATTTGGGGTGTGACGATCATTAATGCCATCATTGGGTTTGTGCAGGAGTCGAAAGCAGAAGGCGCGATCGCGGCTCTTGCCAAAGCAGTCACCACAGAAGCAACGGTGATTCGCAACGGACAAAAACAACGTATTCCTTCACAAGAGCTTGTTCCAGGAGATCTAGTCCTCCTCGCTTCAGGCGACAAAGTTCCTGCTGATTTGCGCTTGATTACTACTCGCAACTTACAAATTGATGAATCGGCGCTCACCGGAGAATCTGTTCCGGTTGAAAAACTGACGGAACCCCTGCAACCCCAAACACCGCTGGCAGAACGACAAAATATGGCGTATGCGGGCAGTTTTGTCACGTTTGGACAAGGAAGCGGCATTGTCGTAGCAACGGCAAACGAAACTGAGGTCGGCAAGATCTCGCGATCGCTCGATCAACAAACGGATCTCAGCACTCCTCTAACGCGCAAATTCGCTAAATTTAGCCATACCTTGCTCTACATCATTCTCGCACTGGCAGCACTGACCTTAGCTGTGGGGGTGGGACAAGGACAATCACTAGCGGAAATGTTTGAAGCGGCAGTAGCGTTAGCAGTGAGCGCGATTCCCGAAGGATTGCCTGCGGTAGTAACCGTGACATTAGCGATCGGGGTCAATCGCATGGCGCGGCGACACGCGATCGTGCGAAAACTCCCTGCGGTGGAAACCCTTGGAAGTGCCACTGTGATTTGTTCGGATAAAACCGGAACGCTGACCGAAAACCAAATGACGGTGCAAGCCATCTATGCAGGCGATCAGACTTACTCAGTCAGTGGAACAGGCTATAGTCCCGACGGCGAGATTGCTGACTCCACTGGAGCAATCGTGAGGGTGACCAATGCACGCGCTTTACAAGAATGCCTCACTGCCGGACTCGCGTGTAATGACTCCCATCTAGAGGAAGAGAACGATCGTTGGCTTGTGATTGGTGATCCGACCGAAGGCGCATTGATCACGGCTGCGAACAAAGCAGGATTTCATCTGGCTCACATTTCGCAATCCCTGCCTCGCATTGATTCGATTCCGTTTGAGTCGCAATTTCAATACATGGCAACTTTGCATGATACTGCAACTGAGCACATCATCTATGTAAAAGGCTCCGTCGAAGCCATTCTCAAACGGTGTGAACATACAATCGAGAAGCATCCACTCGATCGTCAACACATTGAACAACAAGTCGAAACAATGGCGCAAGAAGGCTTACGGGTGCTAGCGTTTGCGAAGAAAACTGTATCTAAATCTCAGTCGTCGATCGATCATCATGACCTTGATTCTGGATTGATTTTCTTAGGTTTACAGGGCATGATCGATCCGCCTCGGTCTGAAGTGATCGCGGCTGTTCAGTCCTGCCAGTCTGCGGGTATCCAAGTAAAAATGATCACGGGCGATCATATTACGACTGCGAAAGCGATCGCTCAACGCATCGGACTCCAAAACGCAGGTCATGCCACTGCGATCGATGGACAGCAACTCGAACGCATGGACGATCGAGAACTCTCTCAGGTTGTAGAAAACAGTGTTGTCTTTGCGCGGGTTGCCCCAGCCCAAAAGTTTCGGCTCGTCGAAGCCTTGCAATCGAAGGGTGAAATTGTTGCCATGACGGGAGACGGCGTGAATGATGCGCCTGCACTGAGAAAAGCAGACATCGGCATTGCGATGGGGGGTGCGGGAACGGATGTAGCGCGGGAAGCCGCAGATATGTTGCTGACTGATGATAACTTTGCGTCGATCGAAGCTGCTGTGGAAGAAGGACGCACCGTTTATCAGAATCTCAAGAAAGCGATCGCGTTTATTCTTCCGGTCAATGGTGGCGAATCGATGACGATTTTGATCAGTGCCTTATTTGCGAGAGCTTTGCCGATTCTATCGCTGCAAGTCTTGTGGCTGAATATGGTGAACTCGATCGCGATGACGGTTCCTCTAGCCTTCGAGCCAAAAACTGAGCGGGTTATGCAACATCCGCCGCGCAATCCGCGTGAACCTTTACTATCAAAAACTCTGATCTACAGAATTTTAGTCATCTCCGTCTTTAACTGGATTTTGATCTTCGGGATGTTTGAATGGGTGCGTCAAAGTACTGGAAATCTGGAACTAGCGCGAACGATGGCAATCCAAGCACTTGTCGCAGGTCGGATTGTTTACTTACTCAGCATTAGCCAATTAGGCAAGACGATCATGGCTAAACTTCGCGGGAAACAACCTATTTCATTCGGTGATACCCGTGCCATACTTTATGGAATTGCTGGAGCTGTGATGTTACAGATTGTCTTTAGCCAATGGAGTGTGATGAATACTCTATTTAAAACAGCTCCCTTAAATCTCACTCAATGGCTCATCTGCTTATTGCCCGCAGTGCCAATGATTCCGGTTGCACTTTTAGCAAATCGCATTGATCCCTTTGATTGAGCCGGAATGTCGCTATCATGGTGGACTCCCAGGCATTTGTACAGAGACATCTGCCATTGCACCCATTCCGAAGCGCAAAGCAACTAAGATAATCAAAAGCACGAGCTTAGAATCGATCGACGATTTGGCAAATTGACTCACTAAGCCGAGGAGACTTCGATTCAGGGTGTGGAGCCGTTGAATGATTCATAAGAACAAAACCTAGCTTATAAAGTCTCGATCGCGGTTTTCAGCTTGGCTCTGACTTGCTCTGCAATTCCCTGTAGATCTGAGTTTTCGATCGCTTGCATTGATGCGATCGGATCAACGGCTGCCACTTCGACACCTTCTGACTTTTGTTGGACAACCACATTACAAGGCAGCATAGTTCCAACTTTATCTTCGAGTTGCAGGGCTTGATAAGCAAAAGATGGATGACAAGCTCCTAGGATTTTGTAGGCTGGCATTTCGACATCAAGTTTCTTTTTCAGCGTGTTTTGCACATCGATTTCCGTGAGAACGCCAAATCCTTGCTGCTTCAAACTTTGATTCACTTGTTCAATGGCTTGATCAAAAGAGGTATGGAGCATTTTGCTGAAGTAATAACTCATCTGAAGTGTTTCTCCGGTTTAGGGTTGGAGTGAAATCGGCTGAATCTTGAGTGTCTGCCCTCAAGAAGTTCTATTGGGTTTGGGACGGATACCAAGTCTGATACCACTGCTGCATCTGGTTAATCTCTGCAGTTTGAGTTTTAACAATGGATTCCGCTAAACGCTGAATTTCAGGATGCTGAGAGTTCGTCAGTACCATTTGTGCCATCATGACTGCCATTTGATGATGTGGAATCATCTCTTCGATGAAGGTACGATCGAAGTCTTTGGCATTTTGCAGCGCTACCAAATCTGTGCGCATTCCCATCATGCCTCTATGCCCCATCATTCCCATCCCCCAACCAGGAGAACCCGCTGATCGAGCCAACTGGTTGCTCGGACTCTTGATTCCCATTCCTGGTTGCCATTGCGGAACCGTTGTGCCATACCACTGCTTGTACCAGGTTTGCATCTCCTGAATTTCACGGGTTTGGGTCGTTTTAATCGATCGTGCTAGAGCTTTCAGTTCAGAATGCTGAGCGCGATTCGATGCTAAGTCAGCCATCGCTACAGCATCCTCATGATGCGGAATCATCATCACAATGAAGTGTTGATCGGTTTGTCCCATTATCCGGGATCTAACAGGAACAGAAGCGGGATTTGCAGGAGCCGTAGTTGAATTGGATACGGGATCAGAATTCGAGGAATTCGAGGGGGCTGTGGGTCTAGCCGTCAGCAGAATCAAAGCGGTGAGCACACCACCTGCGAGAAGACCTGCAAGACTGTAGAGAATAGGTTGGCGATGAATCATAGTTTCTTCTCCTGAATTCAGAAAATGAAGCGATTCTTATTCTTCAGTCATTGAGAAAAATGAAGCGAAACAATCACTCAATGCTGTTCTTTCAATATATCTGATTGCTGCTGGAGATGATCGAAGGAGATACTAACAGTTGCACTTTTTCTTCTACTCGCGATTCTAGCGATCGAAGTAAAAAGTAGCCACAGTTCTACAGAACAAGTGCTTGAACATCATTGCCAGCAGCAATTATTTCTGGAACGTAGCTACCCTTTGCTGAATTTTGTAGCGGTAAATCTTCAAACTTAGACGACTTTGAAGTAACTTGTATGAGCCTGCTATCATCCGCACAAGCAAGGGTTGTGAGATGATGCAGTGCTCACTTTGTTTACTACAATCTAGCGCGATAACGTTGGTTGTACGGGAGTTTGGCAAGGATCATCGCTAACATGCAGGTATCTGTGACTCCAGAAAATACAAGTCCTGCACCAAAAAAGCCGCTCAACAGCAAAAACCAAGGAGACACAAATGCACCTAAGAGTGTACCAAGTACCACACCTGATCCAGCCACAATCTGTACTTGGCGCATCAGACTGATGGGTGCTGCGCGATCGATTTGAGGCGGATAGCCCGCCTCTTTCCAAGCAACGAGTCCATCAGCAAGATGAGTGACGTCCTCGAAACCTGCATCCAATAGTTTTTGAGCAGCGATCGCGGATCGATTTCCCGATCGACAATACAAGACAATGTTTTTATCTTGCTGCTGTGGAATGCTAGCTGGATCAAAGCGAGAAAGCGAAACAAGTGTTGCGCCAGGAATATGTTCTCCAGCGTACTCTCCGGGTTCTCGCACATCAATCAGCGTGACTGTATCTTGGTCGATCGCTTGTTTCAAAGTTTGAGCATCGATCGTCTTTAATTCTTTCAATCGCATCATCGTCATGGTATCTCTTCTGTGAATCATTGTGTAAACTAAACTGTGATCAAGTTGCCGCAGCGTTCGTTTGCAGGGACGGCTTCCATCATCTTTTTCGGATTGGGCAAATTGAGGCTGTTCATCAATTCAATAAAGTCATTGCGGCTGCGTCCGCTGAATCGGAGATTCCATTGTTTCTCTTCAGCGATCGTAG
Source organism: Leptolyngbya boryana PCC 6306 (assembly GCF_000353285.1). Taxonomy (NCBI): domain Bacteria; kingdom Bacillati; phylum Cyanobacteriota; class Cyanophyceae; order Leptolyngbyales; family Leptolyngbyaceae; genus Leptolyngbya; species Leptolyngbya boryana. The sequence goes on along the minus strand of NZ_KB731324.1, from coordinate 3,096,103 downwards.
AAACTGTGTGTCCTCGATAGTCATGTCCAGGATAAACAAGCGTTGCTTCTGGTAGAGTGAACAAGCGTTCTGTCACAGAATCATACAAAGTTCCAGCGTCGCCACTTTGAAAATCAGTCCGTCCACTACCGCGAATAAACAAGGCATCTCCAGTGAGCAAATGAGTGCCATTCACTAGATAGGCCATATGGCTGTCTGTATGTCCTGGGGTTGCGATCGCTTCAATTCGGACACTGCCGACTTCCAGAACTTCGCGATCTCGAATTTTGCGATCGGCACAAGCGGCATGGGCATTTTCAGGCACAATTCCGCAACAGCCTGTTGCTTCTCGGAGTTTTGCGGTTCCTGTGATGTGATCCGCGTGAATATGCGTTTCGAGACAGAATTTCAGCGTCAAGCCTAATTCATTGAGGATCTGGCGATCGCGTTCCACTTGTTCGAGAACCGGATCGACAAGAACTGCTTCTTTTGTGGTTGGATCAGCAATTAGATATGTGTAAGTACTCGTTTCTGCATCAAAGAGTTGTCGGAATAGCATGAGAGTAAACTCCAAACAAAAGGCTTTTGATTCATTATCTTACTATATAGTAATACAGTAAAGTCATAATTGTCTACTTGATTGTTGAATGACTTGTGCGTGAACGCTGTTATGAGATTGAGAGAGTTTGAAGCTATGACGATTTTGCGCAAGAACAAAGGCTGCGACGGCTAACAGAAAATAGCCAAACGTCTGTTGTAATCGTCGCGCTGGCACAAATCGGGCGAGATATGCGCCAGGAATTGTGCCGAGGCTCGCTGCCACAATAAACGATCCCATCAATTCCCAATCCAACGGCACTTGCCCCAGATAGCCGAGAAATCCGGCGACCGAGTTTAAGACAATCACGAGCAGTGATGTGCCGATCGCTTGCTTCATCGGGACGCGACCAAGCAGCACCAACGCAGGCACGATCGCAAATCCGCCTCCAACTCCCACCAGTCCAGTCAAGACTCCAACACCAATTCCTTCGGTCAACAACCAGAGCCAACAGTACTTGCAGACAGGCTTTGGATAGAAGTCCAATTCGCTCGATCGAGTGCGTTTAGCACTCTTCTGAATCATAAATCCTGCTGCCAGCACCATCATCACCGCAAACAAAAGCATTTGAAAGGTTCCAGATACAAAGGGCAGCGCGGCAATTTTCGCTCCCACAAATGCCCCAATCATCGTTGCTCCACCAAACACCAAAGCGGTCTTAAGGCTGACGTTTCCAGCTTTCCAATGCGGAATCACACCGAGTAAGCTGACTGTCCCGACAATCACTAACGTCATCGCGATCGCGGATTTCGGCGCAACACCCATCACATAGACCAGAATAGGCAGTGCTAGCACCGAGCCACCCCCGCCAATCAAGCCCAAGCTGAGTCCAATACCAACAGCGAGAAGATGTCCAATGATCCAAATCATCATTATGCTCCCTTTCCAACTTCGAGCGGATATCCGAATTGTCTCCAAGCACCGATTCCATGCTCGAGTTGAATGACATCCAAAAAACCTGCCTTCAGTAACTTCCGAGCAGCGATCGCAGAGCGATGACCCGAACGACAATAAAGCACAACCCGCTTAGCCGTTTGAGGAATGAGTTGAGCATTGAATCGGGACAAGGGCACAAGAATTGCACCGGGAATATGTTCTTTGTGATATTCAAAGGGTTCACGAACATCAACGAGGATAACGGTGTCTTGATCAAGCTGTTGTTTCAAGGTTTGGGCATTAAGGGTTTGGGAAGGATGAGTGCCAAAAAGGTTCATAGTCAATTCTCCAAATGAGCGTCTCGTTTACAAAGAACGCTTTTTTTCAAGTGCAAATCTATCTCAAGCAGAATCTAAGCAGCGCAAACTAGGAGCAGGCTTACTCTCGATCGCTGAGATTGTTCAGGAAGAAGTCATTAAATCTCGTGAATTCATTATATAACGAATTAGTAGTATAAAAGCAAGAATGTATTGGCGGAAATTTAAGATTTATCAAAGCACACTGAAATTAGGCATTTATCCCTTTTGCTTCTGCCTCTCCGCAGAAAACAGGTTGTCCCCTTGGATCGAAGAGAGCGCACTCAATCTAAGCGAAAAAATTGTGACGCTCTTGTTTGAACAGATTAATTTTGAACAGATTAATTTTGAGAGCTTCGCTCATCTGTTTGACAAGATAGCAATGCCTAGCAATGTTCGATTTCACTTAAGGTCTGCTGACTTTCCAAAACTTGAGATTCTTTATCCTATAATATTGTCATACGGTAATAGATTAAGAATTGATATGGCGAGTCGATCGAAGTTGCAAGCTTCTCCTACAGCATTAGCTCCTGTAGCAGATTACTTTAAAGTATTGTCCGAGACGAGTCGGCTTCAAGTTTTGTGTAGCCTGAGATCGGGAGCTAAGAATGTAAGCGAGATTATTGACGAAACGGGATTAGGGCAAGCCAATGTGTCGAAACATCTGAAGATTCTAGCGCAAGCAGGTCTTGTCTCTCGGCAGCCCCAAGGCGTGAGCGTTTACTACGAAATCACTGATCCGCTAATTTTTGAACTATGTGAGTTGGTGTGCGATCGCTTAGCAATTCGGTTAAAAGAACAATCTCAGCAACTCAAGCAATTAAATCCCTTACGCCAAAAATAAGCGTTGAAAAACTGTTTGTACAGGTTGGTCAAATATTGATCGACGGATTTCGTTTGTGTAGGCGCAACTTTCATCTGCAAGGCTGTGAACTATTCTGATTCACGATTCTAAACTGTTCTCCTATGGATTTTCCGACGAGGAAAAAGATTGAAAAATTCCTGTATAAGGTTTCGCGATCGGGAATGCGTAGCTTCCAGCTTTGCTCGTTTTGAGCTTGAGCGAGATCACTGCTTCAGCCAATTTCACCGCAGCGCTCACTCCATCGATAACCGGAACATTGAGTTCCTGAGTCAGTTGAACTGCAAGATGCGCCATTCCACCACACCCTAAGACGATCGCACCAACTTGATCCACCTTAATGGCTCGATAACACTCTTCCAAAATTGCAGTCTGTGCTTTTGTATCTGTCTCAATGCTCAATACCGGAAGATCGATCGATCGAATGTTCCGACAAAATTGATTCATTCCATATCGATCGACTAAATGCTGAGCAATGATTCGAGTCCGAGCCAACGTAGTCACAATCGAGAATTCTGAAGAGAGCAAGACTGCGGTACGCATTGCAGCCTCTGCGATCCCAATCACAGGACCTCGTGCCAGTTCACGCGCTGCATACAATCCAGGATCACCAAAACAAGCAATCACATAACCATCTGTCCCCTGGGCTTCACCCTTGCGAATTTCATCCAGGACACCGATCACACTCAAAGCCTCATCGTAAAACCCTTCGATCGAAACAGGTCCCATGTCTGGATTGACCGCCACGATTTCTGTTTCTCGACTGGCAATGCTCCGCGCTGTAGCACCAATTTGCTCAGTCATACTCGCACTGGTGTTCGGGTTGATTACTTTAATTTTCATAAATTTGTCGGCTCTGAGTTCCATCAGCTTTTTCGCTGTTGCCGTATCTAAATCTTAGCGACAAAATCTTGAATTGTTTACCTAATTATTGTATACAAGATTTCATACAGCTTTTGTATACAATAATTATGAACTGTCCGTATTGTGGGTCTAGCATGATCCGAAAGAATGGGCATCGGCAGGGCAAACAGAACTATCGATGTAAGGACTGCGATCGGCAATTCATTACGGTTCACACGCGGCGTGGCTACTCAGACGAGGTGAAACAAATCTGCTTGAGAATGTATCACCTCGGCTTAAAACTGCGCGAAATCGAGCGATTGACAGGCATTCGCCACACCACGATTCATTCTTGGGTCAAACAGTCAAAATCTGATGTGATGTCATCGTCTAATAACAAATAGTTCAGCGTAGAGAGGGCGATCGTGATTTCAAAAGATCGACGAGACTCGCATTGCCATTCAGCGATGCCCGCGCATTCAGTGCTGATTCAATTCCGTCGAGATGACGCATCGCAGCATGAACAGCCGCTTCTTCATCCCCTGATGCAATCTGATCTAAAATCTCGCTGTGCTCATCTTTGGTGCAGATCGGCATACCCTGGACTTCGTAAAAAAATGCCAGGGAAGTTTGCGGGATCAGTTCTTTGAGAAAGCGAGCGAGATACTTGTTTTGGCAAAGATCTGCAAGTTGGATGTGAAACTGAGCAGACAATCGACTTAATCGCGGCACATCTCTCTGTTCACATGCGAGGCGTTCTTCTTTCACCAGCGATCGAAGTGCAGCGACCTGTTTACGGGTAATGTTGCGGGTCACATCACGAACGATCGCCGCTTCAGTCAGTCGCCAAGCTTCATAAATTTGTTTTGCCTGATCGAGTGTCAAACTCGCTACAAATGCCCCACGATGCGGCTCCAACTTGACTAACTGATCATGTGCCAACCGCATCAAAACTTGCCGAATAATGGTGCGGCTCACACCGTAATGCTCTGCCAAGAGGTTTTCTCCCAGCTTGGTATCCGGTGGCAAGCGGCGCTCTAAAATCGAGTCGAAAAGCTCAGTGTAGATTAGTTCTTCGGTCGGCTTGGGTTTGGAGCCAGCGGGCAATGGAGCAGTACGCATAAGAAGTTTTCAGAGCAGAAATGTACAATTGTGGGATGCTTCAATCGAGAAGTGAATCGTTCTAAACTCCAATCTACAAGCTCTGCGGACGTAGAAGAGTATTTTGCACCATTGCGATTTTTAATACTATTTCATCCAGTTGTAACACGCCAACCGCATAAGTCCTCAATAAGTGTATACAACTTTTGAAAAATCTGCGCTTTCTTGACGCTTTATTAAGGTCTTGATCCCTATCCCAGTTCAAGATCGGAGAATCTAAAGTTAATTGAAAATTGTAGCGAAAAAGCCAAAAAAATCGATTCAAGCGTATCCGTCAACACTTTTTTGCATCAGCAAATTGGTTACAAGAATCGTATACAATTTTTGCAACTTATCAGTTTGCATGGGTTGTAGAACAGATTCGATGCAATGTCTTGCAATTCTGAGCAGAACTGACTGAGCTTTCACGATTGAGCTAATTTGCCGAACTAACCCGCTGAAAATATCGCAATTCACACCACCGACACAGGGGAAAATCATGACCGTGAACTCTGGGCGTGTCTCCGGGGCACAGAACGCCACTCAACTGACTGGAAATGGTATTCAACAAGCGTTAGCGAGTGTTGCCGCAGGTGTCGGGCTTCGCAACGTCACGAAAAAGTATGGCAGTGTTACTGCTGTCGAAAACATTACACTGGACATTCCTGCTGGAAAGTATTGCTGTTTGCTCGGACCAAGTGGCTGCGGCAAAACTACGGTACTTCGCATGATTGCAGGTCACGAGGAGATTTCGAGCGGCGAGATTTTTATTGGCGATCGACGAGTCAACGACATTCCTGCGGCAAAACGCAGTACGTCAATGATGTTCCAAAGCTATGCGCTGTTTCCACATAAGACCATTTGGCAGAATGTGGACTTTGGGCTAAAAATGCAGAATGTTCCTGAAGCAGAGCGACGAGCGCGAGTCGGAGAAATCTTAGAAATGGTCGGGCTGAGTCATACTAGCGATCGTAAACCGACTCAACTCAGCGGCGGTCAACAACAGCGAATTGCACTGGCTCGAGCCTTAGTAACTCGTCCCCAAGTCTTGATGTTAGATGAGCCGCTGAGCGCGCTCGATGAAAACCTGCGCGTGAAGATGCGAACCGAGTTGCGTAACATTCAAAAGCAGTTCGGACTCACTTTTATTCAAGTGACGCACCATGTTGAAGAAGCATTTGCGCTTTCAGATAGCGTGGTCGTAATGAACCACGGAAAACTCGATCAAGTCGCAGCACCGCAAGAGATCTTTAGCACTCCTGCCTCACAGTTTGTCGCAAAGTTCATGGGCGACAATAACATCTTTACGGGCAAAGTCATTCAATGTGCTCCGGACACCGACGGTACGGATCTCGTGGAACTGGAAATCGAAGGACTGGGATCATTGATGGCAAAAGGCTATTGCGTCCAACCAGGACAGATGGCAGCTTGCTCAGTGCGTCCGGATTTAATGTCGATCGAATCCTCCACCTCATCTGCTCCAACTCCTTACGCAAACCGAGTTTCAGCCCGAATCACTGGAATCGAGATGACTGGATACGTCACGCGCATTTCATTGATGGCAGAAGCAACGGGACAGGAATTGCTTTACAAAGTCCGAACTGAAGATTGGAACAATGAGACATACGCAGAGGGGCAACTGGTCACGCTCCGTTGGTCAGCCGAAAACTGTGTGTTTCTGGCTCATTAACACTGTGTGCCTCCTAGCTTTTCGACCTTAAGCTTACTTTTTTCAACATTTACAATTTGAGTGCTATCAACTATGACGAAGATGAGTCGGCGAACTGTAATTCGTTCAGGATTAGCAGCAGGTGCATTGCTTGCAGCCACAAGCTGTAAAAGGCAATCAGCAAGTAGCGGTCCTACTGTCATTACCAATTCGATCAAAGATGTAACGCTGCGCATGATTGGAACAGGTGCAGCCCAAATCAACGACATCAAGGAAAAAGCAGAGCAAGAGTTAGGATTCAAGCTGCAATTACGTGCGCTCAGCACTGAGGAAAACAACCAAATCGCGATTACTCAGCCGAAACAGTATGATATGTTCGACGGTGAGTATTTCAGTCTCCCTTTGGTGTTTCCGTCTGGAAACTTACAGCCGATCGAAGTGAAGCGCATCAAGAACTGGGATAAGATTGTGCCTTACTTCACAACGGGCAAGTTCGATAGCAGTTCACGCGTGAATGACTCTCAAGGAACTGCACCATTTAAGGTCATGTATGTCAAAGACAAGGACTCCAAGGAATTTTCAACGACTCCAACAGATTGGGCAACTCTGATTCCATTCCAATACAATGCAGATACGCTTGGCTACCGTCCTGATCTCACGGGCAAGAAGATCGAATCTTGGGCAGAACTACTCGATAGCAAGTTTAAGGGCAAAACGGCGCTGTTAGACATTCCCTCGATCGGGATTATGGATGCAGCAATGGTACTCGAAGCTGCTGGCATGATGAAGTTTGGCGATAAAGGCAACATGACCAAAGAGGAACTCGATAAGGTTGCCCAGATGCTCGTGAAGCTGAAGAAAGACGGACAGTTTCGCGCGTTCTGGAAGACGTTCGATGAATCGGTGAATTTGATGTCTTCAGGAGAAGTTGCCCTGCAATCAATGTGGTCGCCTGCGGTTACAGCCGTGAAAGCGAAAGGGATTCAGTGTACTTATGCGCCGTTGAAAGAAGGCTATCGCGGTTGGGGTGGCGGAATCGGGTTGTCTCGCAATCTATCCGGCATCGCGCTCGATGCGGCTTACGAGTACCTGAACTGGATGCTCGATGGCTGGGTGGGTGCGTTCTTGGGTCGTCAAGGTTACTACAGTGCTGCTCCTGAAACTGCGCGGAAATTTATGAAAGCAGAGGAGTGGGACTATTGGTATGAAGGTAAACCTGCTGCGATCGACATTGTTGATCCGTTCGGCAAAAAGATCGACTCAAAAGGTGCAATTCGCGACGGTGGCTCATTCAAAGATCGCTTCTCTAACATTGTTTGCTGGAATTCAGTCATGAAAGAGCAGACTTATCTGGTGCAGAAGTGGAATGAGTTTGTCGCTGCTTAAGTTGTTCTAATTCGCGAGGTCTAATCAGCGTTTGATTACACTTGGCGATTGAGCATTATTGATTCTGTGAGGAGTTTTATTGATGTTTAATTTTCTCAGACATGGGCTGGGACAGGGTTTTGCTGTCTTTTTCTCGATCGCATTACTCAATCAAATTGCAACAGCCCAAGAAGGTTCTCAGGCTGTCCAAAGCGAAAATCTTACGAAAGATCTCACCAAAGATCTCACGAAAGTCAGCGATTTAGCTGACTCTACGAATCAGAGTTTCGGGCAAGTCACATCGGTTTCACAGCTTTCCGATGTCAGACCTACCGATTGGGCGTTTCAAGCCTTGCAATCCCTTGTTGAGCGATATGGCTGTATTGCAGGGTATCCCGACCGTACCTATCGCGGCAATCGTGCACTCACGCGCTATGAATTTGCAGCAGGTCTGAATGCTTGTCTCGATCGCGTCAATGAACTGATTGCGGCTTCAACTGCCGACTTAGTCAAGAAAGAAGACCTTGCAACACTGCAAAAGCTGCAAGAACAATTTGCGGCTGAACTTGCAACGCTCCGAGGTCGCGTAGATTCATTGGAAGCGCGAACCTCAACGCTTGAGAAACAGCAATTCTCAACGACGACAAAATTGATTGGAAATGTAGTCTTTGGGGTTGCTGGTGCATTTGGATCAGATAAAGCGGTGAGTTCGAGTGCAGGACTTTCACCGAATCCGCCTGGACAAGCAGGCGCACCCGGAGTTGTTCCCGCGCAACCGCGTGTGCCGATCGATGACAATATCATCTTTTCCAATCGCGTTCGACTGGTGCTGACGACCAGCTTTACCGGACGAGATAAGCTCATCACCCGTCTACAAGCCGGAAATACACCGAATCTTGCTCTTGCAACCGGAACCGATTCTGCAAAGCTATCCTTTCAGGAAACCCGAGGCAATCAGGTTGTGATTAACCAGCTTGAGTATCGGTTTCCCTTAGGCGATCGTGGAACAGCATTCATCGAAGCATTTGGATTCTTAGATTTATTTGTTCCGACATTACACCCGCTCGACGGAGACTATGATACGGTTCTGACTGGGTTTAGCTTGCGGAGTCCAATCTACTTCCCCAGTGGCGTAACCGGAGTCGGCTTCAATTACAACATCACTGACACGATCAACATTGGAGGGGGTTACTTAGCAGGAAATCCGACTGCAAACAATCCTTCGAGCGGAGGTGGATTGTTCAACGGACCCTATGGCGCACTGGGTCAAGTCACCTTCCGACCCAATGATAAATTTGCGATCGCGCTAACTTATCTGAATGCTTACGACGACGGTACAGGGAATGCGCCTCCAGGGGGATTCTTTGGCAGTAAAAATGCTGCTTTCCCATTTGGAGCGACTCCGGTAGTGACGAATGGTTTTGGGGTTCAAGCAGAGTATCGGTTTAGTCCAACGTTCAGCATCAATGGCTGGTACTATCGGGCAAATGCAAGCTCCAAAAGTGGCGTGACAGATGGAGCCGATGCAACCATTCAAGCGTGGGCAGTGGCACTAGCGTTCCCGGATTTGGGTAAGAAGGGGAATTTAGGAGGCTTGATTGTGGGGATGCCGTCCAAAGCAACCTCGAATGATGTGCAAGGCTTCCGAGATCCGAATACCTCAATTCAAATTGAAGCGTTCTATCGATATATGCTGAACGACAAGATTGGCATCACACCGGGACTAATTGTGATTACCAATCCAGAACACAACAGCGCCAACGACACTGTTTATCTAGGAGTTCTGCGGACAACCTTCAATTTCTAATCGTTTCTCTCACACCATGACTTTAGAGGCAAGACTGCAATCATCGCTAGGATTGCCTCTATTTCTTAAAAATATTCTGATTGCTTATTTAAGCTTGTTGTTACATAGAGGCTCACTGATGCGAACTTGGAATACAACTCGCCCTTATTTATTAGCAGCCCCTCAAACGCTGGTATTGCTGGCATTTCTGGTGTTGCCGATCGCGGCGATCGTGATTGTTAGTTTTTGGGAGTTCAACGGCTACGCCATGACTCCAGCTTTTACGTTAAGTAACTATCTCAGCATTTTCTCAAGTACGACGATCGCAACTTATCTGAACACATTTAAGTTTGCGGCATTGGTGTGGGCGATTTGTCTGCTGATTTGCTATCCCGTTGCTTATTTTCTGTCATTTCACATTAAAAGCACCAAATGGCAAACGATTTGGTTTTTGGTGTGTACAGTTCCGTTTCTCACCTCGAACATTATTCGGATGATTTCGTGGATTCCTTTCCTTGGAAGAGAAGGACTGGTCAACAAGTCTCTTCTTGCCTTACATGTGATTGATCAACCGCTTGAAAAGCTTCTGTTCTCAGACTTCTCAGTCGTACTAGCAATGGTACATCTCTATGCTCTGTTTATGGTTGCGCCTGTGTTTAATAGCATGATGCGAATTGATCGATCGCTCGTTGCTGCGGCAGAAGATTTAGGCGCGTCGCCGTTTCAAATTCAGAAAGAAATTATTTTGCCGTTGAGTGCACCGGGAATTGCGATCGGGACAATTTTCATCGTCACCTTGGTGATGGGAGAATTTGCAACCGTGCGATTGATGGGAGGTGGACAGGTTGCATCCGTTGGGAATCTGATCAAAAACCAGATTGGAAGTTTGCAATATCCATTAGCAGCAGCGAATGCAGTCGTATTGCTCATCGTGACTCTGATGCTCGTCTTTGCCATTCTGCGCGTTGTCGATATTCGTAAGGAGCTTTAGTGATGCAAACTGCTAAAAAACCATTCTCATACTATCTTCTGGCTGGATTTTTTGGACTATTTGTGTTGTTCCTTTATGGTTCAATGTTCGCCGTCTTTATACTCTCGCTTCAAGGTCCTGAAGGCTCACTCACCTTCCCCATGAAAGGGTTTAGCTTTTATTGGTTAGGACAAGTGTTTCAGCAACAACGAGTCGGAAACTTTGTCGATGCATTTTGGCGATCGCTCTTTTTGGGCTTGCTCGTTTCAATCATCACGGTCACGATTAGCGTGATGTCGGGACTGGCATTTCGCGATCGCTTCAAAGGCTCAACGGCACTGTTTTATTTAGCAATCTCTAGCTTAATTGTTCCGAGCATTCTCATCTCACTCGGAATTGGCATTGTCTTTAGCTTGCTAGATTTAAGCAACGACTGGTACACCTCTGCATTAGGGGGACATCTCACTTGGAGTTTACCGTTTGCTTTCTTGATTATGTTAGGAATCTTTGGGCGATTTAACCCAGCTTACGAAGAAGCGGCACGTGATCTGGGTGCAAGTGAGATGACTACTTTTTGGCAAGTCGTTTTCCCATTGATTGCTTCAAGCGTGATCGGGGTTGGACTCCTTGGATTTACTCTGTCCTATGATGAATTTACTCGAACTTCGCTGATCTCTGGAGAAACGAATACGCTCCCGCTCGAAATCTTTGGGATGACCACAAATGTGACCTCCCCGGCACTCTATGCACTGGGAACACTTACTACACTATTCTCGTTTGGGCTGATTGCGATCTCGATTTTTGCAATTCAATTGCTCAGCGATCGACAAACCAAGCCAAAGCAATAAACCGACCTGTGCTTCCAAATCAAATCCCAATAGCAGGCGAGTCCGTGTCAGGCGGACTTTGCTTTTAAAGAACTCATTTGAGTTCTTCTTGAGAAGTAAACCTACCAGAGCAAAATGCTAAATCTTCTTAAATGAGCGGATGATTTGATCAAATGCCGTTTGGTAAGCTGAATCATTATTGCTGTCGCCTATTTTAGCCAATGTGATCAGAGTAATCTCACGATCTGCCGATCGAAAGGCAATATGCTCATGTTCATACAGCCCACTCGACTGAAAAGCAATTCCTGATCGTCCTGCGATCGTCGTCGGTTTGAATTGTTTCGGGGCTGAGAATCGATTGTTTTGCGCTACCCAATTTTGCAAGTCTAGCTGTTTTGGATTCTGATAAACTGCGACTTGGACATTTGCAGGGTATTCTGTTCCACCTTCATAAGCACCCGCTTTGAGTTTTTGATACTGTTGCTGAGTCCAGATTTCAATTGTCGCGATCGTCAATTCTTCAGTGGGTGGAACTTTGGTTTGTGGGTCAACAACAAAATTCTTTTCAGGATAGCGAAACTCGAATCCTAACCGATCGTTGCGATAAACACCTGCTGAAGCAACCTGTGCAGCAGGTGTCGGAGAGTTTTCAGGAGAGTTTTCAATTGTGGGTGATTTTGTTTCGCAAGCGATTGTTGTTCCGGCGATTAAACTCAATACAACTGAGCTTAGTATCCATTTTTGAAACGGGTAACAGCGTGTCATAGCTTCTTGCATCAAATAGAGGAATTAAAACTTCAATGTGAAAGCACAGGATTCCAAAAGCTTCGATAAAATCAAAATTAGAGTCGGCTAAATGAAATCACAAAGTCAAAAGTACCGCAATCGTTGAGTCAGTGTTGCATCGTCTGTTGACCCTAAAACACCCCAAGCGAGAAACAATAAAGGAGACGACTTCGCTTGCATCGCGATCGTGGTTATCTTCCAACCCTAGTTCTCGGAGAAACTGATGTCACTTCCATTAATTCTGCAACCTGGAGAAGGGCGCTCTGTCCAAATTCGCACTAGCACCTGTACATTTAAAGCGACTGGGCAAGAAACGCATGGGCATTTTGGACTGTTCGAGTTTGTGATGGAAGCGGGAGCGAATGGAGCCAGTCCGCATATTCACAAAGAACTGACTGAGATGTTTTACGTTGTGGAAGGTGAAGTCGAACTGCTTGTAGGTGAACGTCATATCATTGCTGAACCCAAAGCTTTTATCCTCGTCCCTGAAAATACACCGCATGGATTCGCTAACGTGGGTCAGACTCAGGCAACGCTATTAATCTTGTTTTGTCCTGCTGATTCTCGTGAACAATATTTTGAGGGTTTGGCAGAATTAACCAAAGATGGACGACAACCCAGCCAAGAAGAACTTCTAGAATTGATGCAGCGATTTGATCAATATCCGGTTCTGCAGTCTGAATAGCGATGAGCGTCAACAACAAAAGGTACAGCATAACTACGGCTATGTTAGTAATGTCTGCGTGAGTCAGGGTCTAACTGTTGTTTCAGGAATCACTCCCATTTGCTAGAGCTATGACATGATAGAACTGGTGTCAGTTGTAGGATACGAAAGTGGAATCTTTGTCAGAAACCATTAATCTAGATGCCTATTTCCAGCGAATCGGTTATGGAGGCAGCGCATCTCCCACGCTTGAGACATTGCAGGCGATTCACTTGCATCATGCAACAACGATCGCATTTGAGAACCTGACTCCCTTGCTCAAGCAACCTGTTCTTTTAGATCTCAAATCCTTAGAGAAAAAGCTGATTCACGATCGACGGGGTGGCTATTGTTTTGAGCAGAACTTATTACTGCGATCGGTGCTGATTGCTCTGGGCTTTCAGGTGAAGAACTTAGCAGCACGAGTGCTATGGAATCTTCCAGAAGGCACAATCATGCCCCGCAGTCATATGCTGCTGCACGTCGAAATTGACGGCAAGCCCTATCTAGCAGATGTGGGGTTTGGTGGCATCACTCAGACTGCTCCACTGTCACTCACACCAGACATTGAGCAAAAAACGCCACACGAGCCATTTCGGGTCATTGCTACTGAGCAGACTTACATCCTGCAAGCCAAGTTGAATGGCGAGTGGAAACCATTGTATCGATTTGATTTACAAGAACAATACTTGTCAGATTACGAAGTGAGCAACTGGTATGTTTCCACTCATCCAAACTCGCGGTTTGTCACAGGGTTAATGGCAGCCCGCCCAGATACCGATTGTCGCTACAGCTTGCTGAACAATCAACTCACAACTCATTATCTCAATGGGCAAACCGAGCGGCGGATCTTGAAAGATGTGACCGAGTTTCATCATGTGCTAGAAGATTTATTTCGCTTGCAGCTACCGATGACTTCGGATCTCGATCGCGTCTTGCAGCAGTTGATGACATCCGGTTAAGTGAAATCATTCATCGGATGTACATCCGTGTCAGTCGTCGATCGCCTCAATCCCAAGTTGTTTCAGTCGCTCAAGGTTGTCTTTCATGGTCTTGAGCGCTTCGGGAGAGTGCCCCTGCCAATCTGTAACCTCGCCCGTCACCCGCAGTGGCTCCCGTGAGCGGTAGGATTTCGTGGGATTTCCTGGGTATTTTTTGTCTGTCAGATTGGGATCATCCATAATTGAGCCAGTTGGTTCCACGATGTAAATTCTACCGGGCGCTTCGCCAACTGCCAGTTCTGCTCCCCAAATGGCTGCATCTAGAGTGGCAGTCAAGTAAACGTAGCTCGCCTTCTTCCTCTGACCGTAGTTTGAGTTGTAGCCCGGTTCGATTAGGTCTCCCGGCTTCAGGTTAGCTCGTGTGCCATGATAGAACTGCTTCGGAATCATATCGTCGGTAGCTGTCATCGGCTCGCTCCTCATACGGATAGGTGAGTTCCATCTCACATCTTAATTGCTCTCTATTTTTTGCTGCTTCTATAAAACTCATCCGGGATCTTAAGCATTCTGATGCGAGTGATCTGAAAGTTAACTTCCCTCCTCTACATCAGATAATGAAAGGAAATTAAACCTTCTTTCGTTTTTCATCATGGTTGATCTGACACTCTGGGGTACGTCCCTGACTTCCACTGCTCAACGGCTTCTCTTACTTGGCTCTGGCGAACTGGGCAAAGAAGTTGCTATTGAAGCGATGCGTCTGGGCTTGGAAATCATTGCAGTTGATAGCTATGCGAATGCACCTGCAATGCAGGTCGCCCATCGATCGCATGTGATCAATATGCTGGATGGAGCACAAGTGCGGCAAATTGTGGAGCAGGAAAAACCGGGACTGATTGTGCCGGAAGTCGAAGCGATCGCGACGGCTACCCTGGTTGAACTGGAACAGGAAGGCTGGAAAGTCATTCCCACCGCAAAGGCAACTCAGCTGACGATGAATCGAGAGGGAATTCGACGGCTCGCTGCCGAAGAGTTAGGACTGAAAACCTCACCCTACCGTTTTGCTGAGACAGAAGCGGAATATCAGCAAGCGATCGCAGAGGTGGGATTCCCCTGTGTCGTCAAACCTGTCATGAGTTCCTCTGGAAAAGGTCAGAGTACCGTTCGTACTGAGGCAGACGTAAACCCTGCCTGGGAATATGCCCAAGCTGGGGGACGCACCAAAGGCGGGCGCGTGATTATTGAAGGATTTATCTCCTTTGACACTGAGATTACTTTACTAACAGTTCGCTCTGCTTCGGGGACACACTTTTGTCCACCCATTGGACATATTCAAGTCAGTGGCGACTATCGAGAATCCTGGCAACCCTGCGCTCTGCATCCCCAGACGCTAGAACGGTGCCAAGAGATTGCGGAAAAGATTACGACAGCGCTTGGAGGATGGGGTCTCTTTGGCGTTGAACTCTTTATTCAGGGAGCTAGCGACACCGAGCAAACGGTTTACTTCAGTGAAGTGAGTCCTCGTCCTCACGATACTGGAATGGTGACGCTGATTAGTCAGAATATGTCTGAATTTGAGTTGCATGTGCGGGCAATCACTGGGCTTCCGATCGATGAAATTACCCTCATCCAACCCGGAGCCTCGGCTGTGATTCTCGCCGATGTGGCAGGCGACAATCCTCGATTTACGGGAATCAGTGAAGCATTGCAGATCCCGACGAGTAAAGTTCGTCTGTTTGGCAAGCCTCGGGCTTATCGGAATCGTCGGATGGGAGTTGCTTTGGCGCTCGGCAATACGGTGGAGCAAGCTAGAGAGCGAGCAAAATCAAGCGCGGCGGCTGTTACTGTTTTGGTCGATAACGGCGAATCAATGAGTTCGAGATGAACGCAGACAGAAATTCGATACCCTCAAGGTCTACTCGATAATTTCACAGCCAGCGAGTCGTCAGATTTCTGATGTGATAGTGCTGGCTTCCACTAGGTCAGGAGCAATTCTGGCGAGTTTTAACCAGGGATGCGATCGCATTCACTAATCGCTCTGGCTCTATCGGTTTGGCAAGATGTTGTTGGAATCCGGCATTGAATGCTTGGTGTTGATTGAATTCTCCAGCATAAGCAGTCAGTGCGATCGCGGGCAGGTTAGCTTGTTTTGCGATCGCACGATTGCTTCCAGGGTGTTCTGCTGACAAAGATTCGCGTTGCACAGCCTCCAAGCGTCGGATCTGGCGCATCAACATATAGCCATCCATCTCCGGCATCCCAATATCACTAATGAGTAAATCTGGCTTCCATTGTTCCAGAATCGTTAACGCTGCCATTCCGGAGGCAGCAACTTTAACCTCTATGCCATAGGTTTCCAAAATCGTCTCCATCAAGTTGCACATATCCGCTTCGTCATCGACGACCAGAATCTTCAAATCGCGTAGGTCAGCCGTTGAGGTCGTGGGCGGTGGCTCTGAGGCGGTTTCGCAAGGCAGCGTTTGCAACGGCAAGCGAATCGTGAACGTAGCTCCCTGTCCGTCTCCAGCACTTTCTGCGCTGACTGTTCCGCCATGCTGTTCGGTTAAATGTTGCACAAGCGCGAGTCCTAATCCCAGACCGCCAAATTTTCGGGTCGTCGCTCCATCCTCCTGCCGAAAATAGTCGAACACATAAGGGAGAAAATCGGGGCTGATACCCTTGCCCGTATCCTGCACTTGAATTTGAGCAAACCCATCGCGGCGATCGAGGCGTACTTCAATCCGTCCAGCCTGCGGCGTAAACTTGACTGCATTGGTCAAAAGGTTCCAAACGATTTGCTGAAGCCGAGCCGCATCTCCGGCAACAATATTTTCATGACTTCCATCGTCATCGAGAGTGGCGTGAATTTGAATATTTTTCGCTTCTGCAGCGAGGCGAACGGTTTCGATCGCTGCCTTGATCGTCGTTGCCAAATTCACAGAACTAACATTGACCGCCATCTTGCCCTGTAAAATTCGCGAGACATCAAGCAAATCTTCAATGAGTTGGGCTTGCAGCTTGGCATTGCGTTCTATCGTGGCAAGTGCCTGAGCCGCTCTTTCCGGGCTAAATTTCTGGCTTTGTAGCAGTTTTGTCCAACCGAGAATCGGATTAAGCGGCGATCGCAGTTCGTGAGACAAAACCGCTAAAAATTCATCTTTGATGCGGTTGGCTCGTTCAGCTTCTCCACGGGCAGCTTGTTCCTGCCGGAGCAGTAAGTCTCGCTCCGCTTCGATTTGCACTCGTTTACTTACATCCAGAGACACTCCAATCATTCGTTCTGCTTGTCCCTGCGCATTGAAATAGGTGCGCCCTCGGCTGTGCAACCAGCGCACCGTTTGATCAGGGGCAATCACTCGATACTCACACTGGAACATTCCTTCCTGCTGCGCGTCTCCAATCGCTTGTGCCACAGGGGCACGATCGTCGGGATGGATTGCAGTAAGGAAATCATCCACAGTGCCAATTTGTGTGCCCCAAACTTCCTCAGAATTCTCGGAACAAACTACTCGATTTGCAAGCAAATCCCAATCCCAAACCACCATTCGTGCAGCATTGAGCGCGAGGCGCAACCGCTCCTCCGCAGTCTGTAAATCTTGTTCTGCGTGCTTACGATCGGTAATATCATTCAATATCCCAACCAAACGAAGGGGCATACCATCGGCTGCAAACTCGACTTGCCCATTAGCCTCGATCCAGCGCCACTGACCATTATCGTGCCGACAGATGCGGTAAACTGCCTGATAGGCACTGCCCTGCACCATGCTTTCCGTTAACTTCAATTCAAGCGACTCTCGATCGTCGGGATGAACGGCAGTGTTGATTAACTCCGTTTTGCTGAGTGCGCCATCGGCTAAAGTTCGCCCGAAAATCTCGTACATTCGGGAGTTTTCCCAAACGGCTTGATCAGTTTGGATGTTCCATTCAAACACCCCTAAGTTTGCTGCCTTGGTTGCCAAGTCAAGCCGTTGTTTTCGTTCGCGCAATGTGACTTCCACCCGACTGCGTTCCGCTTCACGCTCTTTGGCATCGGTCATGTCGGTATGGATTCCTAGCATCCGCAACGGCTGCCCCTGATCGTCCCACGCGACGATCTTACCGATCGATAAAATCCATTTCCAATCGCCCGATTTCGTGCGTTGTCTGAACTCCACCCGATAGAGATTCCGCTTGTTGGCAATATAATCTTCATAAGCCTGAGCGGTGACAGCGAGATCATCGGGATGTAAGCGATCGCGCCATTTGGCATTGGTTTCTTGAAATTCATCTAGCTCATATCCGAGCATCCGCGCATATTCTGCATTGACGATCGCTTCACCGGTTTGCACGTTCAGATCATACAATCCCTGATTGGCAGCAGTTAACGCCAAGCGTAAGCGCTCCTCACTCTCCCGCAGGTCAATTTCTGCTTGCTTGCGTTGGGTAATATCACCAAACGAAATGGCAACCCCATCTCTTAATTTCACCGTCATATTGCGAAACCATCCGGTGATGCCGTCAGCTACATAAGACAGTTCGATATCATGGGGTTCGCCTGTTTCCACCACACGCACATAACGTTCAAACAATTCGCTGTTGATTTGATTGCCGGGAAGCACTTCTAGGAGTCGTTGACCAATCAAGTCTTCGACAGGGTGCTGGAGAATTTCGGCAGCTTTGGGGTTGGCATAAGTCCAAATAAAATCGATGATCCTCCCGGTTTCATCCCGTACACTATCGAGCAGCGTAAAGGCATCTAGCGAGAGTTCTTGACTGATGCGGAACCGTTCTTCACTCCGTCGTAAAGCCTCCTCATCCCGCTTGCGTTCGGTGATATCAAACAAGACTCCAATCGATCGAATTGCTGTTCCATCTGAGTTGTAAACAAAACTACCGAGTCCAGATACCCAAGCAATCTGCTGAGTATCTGCTCGGATCATGCGACACTCGGCGCAGTAGTTTCGATGCTCTTGGCGAGACTGTTGCCATTCCAACGCCACCAGTTCGCGATCGTCTGGATGAATTCGGTCATACCACATCTTTTCGGACGCTTCGCCTGTCGGGGTTGGTTCATACCCCAGCATCAGGAAATGTCGGTCTGACCATAGGGCTTTTCCGGTGATCAGATCCACATCCCAAGTGCCCATTTGTGCGCCTTCCATCGCCAAGCGTAGCCTTTCCTCACTTTGGCGCAATGCGGCTTCTGCCTGCTGGCGTTCTGCTTCGTTGCGTTTTGCTTCGCTGCGATCCAGCACAAAGCCGATGACAGTTCGATCGTCACGCAGCACCGAGCCGAGCAAAATCGGCACCCGCGACCCATCTTTGCGAATGTATTCTTTTTCAAACGGTTTACAAAACCCAACCGTGCGAAGTTCATGCTGCGATCGCTGACTCACCTGCTGATATTCTGGCGGGGTCATCGTATCCCACCGGATTCTTCCAGCGAGGAGATCTTCTCGGGTATAGCCGATCATTTTCAAAAAGGCATCGTTGGCATCGGTCATCGAACCCTGAAAATTGGCTGAAAAGATGCCGATAATATTCGACTTCGTAATGTGAGTCCATTGAGATTCACTATTGCGCCAAGCTTTGAAGTTAGCCTTAGCTCGACGGTTTGCATTCAGGCGAGATTCATTCAAGTAACTGATCAAAATTGACGCGATTGCAAATACGCCAGACTGAACCACCGTTTTAAGATCGATAGCACTGAACGAATGGTAGGGTTCTAGAAAAAAATAGTTGAGAAAAATCGTGGACAATAGCGTTGCAAACAAGCCAGGTCCAAAGCCTCCAAACCAGGAACTGATCATGACTGCCAGGTAAAATAGTGCAGTCGGTGTGTTTTGCAATAGGGAGGCGAAGGACAAGGTCATGCCTAAAGCAACTGCAATGACCAGCAGCGCAAGACCGTAGTGCCTGACTCGAGTTGTTTCTTGCTCTAAACCGCTTTGGAAAAACTGCCGTAGTGTGGTTAAGTTTATTGCTCTACGCAACTTTAAAAGCGCTGCCCGAGTTGCCATCGTCTTTCTCCTCCTTTAGGAGGAAGAATATGACACTCATAGATAGAGATAAACCTGACTAAAGGAGGATTTTGCAATTCGGACGTGTGATCGTTGTCCCTTCAAGATGAAAATAGATAGAAAGTGAATTCTCTAGGGCGAAACTGTCTGAGTTACGAATTATGCCTCATGTCTTACTGGTTGATGATGAAGCACCCTTACGGGATAGCCTAAGCTACGCTTTGCAGAAGGAAGGCTATCACGTCACAACCGCAGCGGACGGTGCTGCTGCCTTAAAACTCTTTCATAAGCAAGTACCAGATGTAATTTTACTGGATTTGATGCTGCCAGAGGTGGGAGGTATGGAAGTGTGTTGGCGCATTCGAGCGTTTTCTGATGTTCCCATCGTCATGCTGACAGCAAAAGATCAAGATCTCGACAAAACCTGGGGACTCGAAGCCGGAGCCGATGATTACATCACCAAGCCGTTTAACACACGGGAATTGCTAGCGCGGATTCGGGCAGTGTTGTTGCGGCGGCATTCAGCAGGTGAAGGATCAGCGATCGTAGAGTAAGGGCAATGCGGCTTAAACCATTGAGTTCAATCAAGTGGAATTCCTTACACACAAAGCTCTTGGTCACTTACTGGTTGCTCACAGTGCTAGGAACGTCACTGATGGCAGGGTTTCTGCTGCAATCGCTGTCTCGCTACTTTATCCAGATGCGACAAACCGATTTAGAAAATTGGACGACTGCGATTAGCGAGAGTGTTGCAGATGAGTTAGAACAGCAGAATATTGCGCGAGTTCAACAGTTCATGCAACGCTACGGGAAGCCCGAAACTATAACGCTGCGCGTTTTGAGTCCACAAGGGCAGCTCCTCGCATCTTCTGCCCAGACAGACCGTCACATTACAAACTGGCTGGCGGTTCCGGGGGTGCAAGAAGCTTTGCAAAATCGGACAGTGCAGGGAACAGCGAAAGGGATATTCTCAGGCGACGATCGCTTGTATGTTGCACGCCCGATTTGGCGTAATGGGCAGTTTCTCGGCGTGCTGCGAATGTCAGTGACGCTAGAACAATTCCAACAACAGTTTTCATTTTTATGGTGGACGGTCATTGGGACGCTCTTGCTGACCATGATTCTATGTGCGGTGATTAGCGATCGCTTAGCTAGAAGTGTTTCTATCCCCATACAAACGATGCGAAATTTTGCCATTCGTTTAGGCAGCGGTCACTTTGGTGACAAGTTAAGTATTCGTCAAAGTAATGAGTTAGATGAACTTGCGAACGAACTCAATCGTATGAGTGAACGGTTAGCGTCATTGGATCAAGAGCGGCGTACTTTTCTCGCAAATGTTTCACATGAACTGCGTACCCCCATTAGCAATATTCAAGTGACAGTAGAAGCCCTGCAAAATGGAGCAGTCGAAGAACCGAATTTGCGCGATCGCTTTTTTCAAACCATTGAAGATGAAACACGGCGATTAGCCCGCTTGATTCATGACCTCCTCGATTTGGGGCGATTAGAAGCGGGGGCAACGGTGCTAGAGCAGCAGCGAATTGACCTGAGGCAGTTAATCGATCGGGCAGTTCGAGCGGTAGAAACGCGAATGCAGATGCACCACATGTCGTTTCATCTCAATATTGCAAGGGTTTCCCTCGTTGGTGATCCAGAGCGACTTTTGCAAGCTTTGCTGAATATTTTGGATAACGCTATCAAATATTTCAAAGAACATTCTCAAGTTTCTATCACGGGGACACGTGACGGTCAGCACATCATCATTATCATTCAAGATCAAGGTCCTGGCATTGATCAAACTGCATTGCCCCGAATTTTTGAGCAGTTTTACACGGGTGATCCGTCGCGAAAAGGTAGTAGTACAGGATTAGGGCTTGCGATCGCACAACGCATTATCCAAGCCCATGAGGGCACGATCACGGCAAGTAGTACGATTGGGCAGGGAACTAAATTCACGATTTGTTTGCCTGTTCGATCCATGAAGTAATGCCGAATGTAGGAGGCATCTCTATGCCTCCCAAAAACAATAGAACTAGCGCTGAAGCCAAACTCGAAGTACCGAGAGAAGTTGATCAGTTTCGACAGGTTTCGTGATGTAGTCTGATGCTCCGGCTTCCATACATTTTTCTCGATCGCCTCGCATTGCTTTTGCAGTCAGTGTAATGATCGGTAAGTTGAGGAACTGGTGGTCTTGTCGAATTGCTCGTGTTGTTTCATAGCCATCCATTTCTGGCATCATCACATCCATCAACACTAAATCAATATCTGGATGTTCTTGCAGCATCGTAATGCCTTCTCGACCATTTCCGGCATAGAGAATTTCCATCTGATATCGCTCTAGAACACTCGTCAACGCAAAGATATTCCGCATATCGTCATCGACGATGAGAATTTTTTTGCCTGCAAGTGTTCTATCCTCTTGCTGCGATCGCTCTAGCATCTGTCGCTGCATTTCTGGTAAGTTCGCTTGCACTCGATGCAGGAACAAAGCAGTTTCATCCAGCAAGCGTTCTGGCGATCGCACATCTTTGAGAATGATAGTGTCTGAAATGCGTCGCAGTTCTCGTTCTTCTTGAGCAGTCAGATCCTTTCCGGTGTAGATGATAATGGGTAAATGGATGAGGCTCGGTTCTTGCTTGACTTGCTCTAGGAAGGCAAATCCATCCATATCAGGCAATCCTAGATCGAGTACAAGACAATCAAAGCGTTGCGACCGCAGCATTTCTAGCGCTTCTGTCCCAGTTCCTACAGCCGTACTGACGACATCCGTATTGCCGATCAACTCGACAATGCTTTGACGCTGCACGTCATCATCTTCCACAACCAGTAAAGTTTTCACGGGACGCTCGACAAATTCTTTGATACTTGACAGAGCATCGCGCAGAGATTCACTGTTCACAGGCTTTTGCAGGTAAGCGATCGCACCCTGTCGTAAACTCCGCTGTAAGCCTTCCTCGACGGACATGATGTGAACGGGAATATGGCGAGTAGCATTGTGATGCTTCAGCCGATCTAACACCATCCAACCATCCAGAATAGGCAGGCGAATATCGAGCATGATTGCCGTCGGTTTAAACTGCTGTGCGAGTTCTAGACCAACATTGCCGCGCGTTGCAACGATGCCTTTGAAGCCTTGCTGCCGTGCTACATCGAGTAAAATGCGAGCAAAATTCACATCGTCTTCGATCATCAGCAGGGTCAAGTCTCCAGGCTGAATGCTGTCTCGGTCATCTTCGATCGTTTGCTCAAGCACTGTAATTGCTGGTTCTGGCGGATTACTGGTCGAGGTTGGAGCTTCAGAGGCGGATTGCATTGCCGCAGACCTAACTATCGGAGATGGGGACGCAGCGATCGCTGATGCAGATCTAGAGGAATCCCAACGCCCGCTATCATTTTGGGGGAGATAGAGCGTAAAAGTGCTGCCTCGCCCAAGTTCGCTTTGTAATCGAATTTCGCCTCCTAACAATCGAGCAATTTCTCGACTGATCGATAAGCCCAAGCCTGTCCCGCCGTACTTGCGACTGGTCGTCCCATCTGCCTGCTGAAAGGCTTCAAAAATCACCTGTTGTTTGTCCGGTGCAATACCAATTCCAGTGTCAGAAACGGCAAACGCAATCACACGATCGGCACGATTCAGGATGTTTTGATCAAAACTCCATCCCCCAGTTTCAGGACTGACTCTAAGGCTCACTTGACCTTGTTCAGTAAACTTGAACGCATTCGAGAGCAAGTTTTTCAGCACTTGCTGTAACCGTTTCGCATCGGTGTACAAACTGCGCGGCAACTGTGAATCAAAGTGCATCTGAAAATCAAGTTTGCGATCTTGGGCAACTTGCCGGAAGGTGCGATCGAGATGATTTCGCAGGTCAGTAAATGACATGGGTTCTGGATCGAGCGACATTGTTCCCGATTCGATTTTCGCGAGGTCGAGAATGTCATTGATCAGTCCGAGCAAGTCATTTCCAGAAGAATAGATGGTGCGAGCATACTCGATCTGCTTATCCGTGAGGTTGTTCTCCGTGTTGTCGGCAAAGAGACGAGCCAGGATTAATAAACTATTGAGTGGTGTTCGCAACTCGTGGGACATATTCGCCAGAAACTCAGACTTGTATTTAGAACTTAAGGCAAGTTGTTCGGCTTTTTCTTCTAGCGATCGACGCGCATGTTCAATCTCTTGGTTTTTGCGTTCTACTTCCCGGTTTTGCACGGCTAATAGTTCAGCTTTTTCCTGGAGTTCTTCATTGGTTTGTTGGAGTTGCTCTTGTTGGTTTTTCAGGAGTTCTTCAGAAGCTTTCAGCGATTGTGCTTGTTGTTCTAATCGTTGATTGGTTTCTGTGAGTTCTTTCTGTTGACTTTGGAGTTCTTCTGCCAAAGATTGCGACTGTTTGAGGAGTTCTTCGGTGCGCATACTCGCCGCGATCGTATTGAGGACGATCGCAATACTTTCGGTCAACTGATCGAAGAAAGTTAAGTGAATATCGCTAAACCGAGAGAATGAAGCAAGTTCGATCACCGCTGTTACCTGTCCTTCAAATAGCACAGGTAGTGCAACTGCATTTAATGGAGCCGCTTCGCCCAATCCCGAACTAATGGTGATGTATTCAGGCGGTACTTCAGTCAGCAAAATGCGTTCTTTTTCTAACGCACATTGTCCGATCAGCCCTTCTCCAAGTTGGAAGCGGTTTCCTAAGTGCTTGCGCTCTCGATAAGCATAGGTGCTGAGGAGTTTGAGATAAGATGCACGATTTTCGCTCGCTTCCATCAAATAGAAGACTCCGTGCTGTGCCGATACTAAGGGAGCCAATTCTGACAAAATCAGTTTGGAGACGGTTTCTAAATCGCGCTGACCTTGTAGCATTCGCGTGAACTTCGCCAAGTTGGTTTTGAGCCAGTCTTGTTCGGTGTTCTTTTGCGTCGTTTCGCGCAAGTTGGCGATCATCTGGTTGATATTGTCTTTGAGAACCGCGACTTCTCCTTTGGCTTCAACAGAAATCGATCGCGTTAAATCTCCCTTCGTGACCGCCGTTGCAACTTCAGCGATCGCTCTTACTTGCGTTGTTAGATTCGCTGCAAGTTCATTCACGTTGTCGGTCAAATCGCGCCACGTTCCTGATGCCCCCGGAACTTTCGCTTGTCCTCCCAGTTTGCCTTCACTTCCAACTTCTCGCGCAACGGTAGTCACTTGTTCTGCAAACGTTGCCAACGTATCAATCATTTCGTTGATCGTGTCAGCTAACGTTTCGATTTCACCTTTGGCATCGAGCATTAACTTCAGTTTCAAGTTTCCGTTCGCAACCGCAGTTACCACTCGTGCAATACCTCGCACTTGTGCTGTGAGATTGCTTGCCATCGAATTGACGTTATCAGTGAGATCCTTCCAGGTTCCAGCGACTCCAACGACTTGCGCTTGACCGCCTAACTTCCCTTCAGTTCCTACTTCTCGCGCCACCCGTGTCACTTCAGAAGCAAAGGAACTCAATTGATCGACCATTGTATTGATGGTGTTTTTCAGATCGAGAATTTCTCCTTTGACATCAACGGTGATCTTTTTAGAGAGATTGCCATTCGCGATCGCAGTTGCGACTTCTGCAATGTTCCGTACCTGTGCTGTGAGATTGCCTGCCATCAAATTGACGTTATCAGTCAAATCTTTCCAAGTACCACCCACACCTCGGACATAGGCTTGCACACCTAACTTTCCTTCAGTACCCACTTCTCGCGCGACTCGTGTGACTTCCGAAGCAAACGAATTGAGCTGATCCACCATCGTATTGATCGTGTTTTTCAACTCCAAAATCTCGCCTTTGACATCGACCGTAATTTTCTTTGACAAGTCGCCATTTGCGACCGCCGTTGTAACTTCAGCAATGTTTCTCACTTGTGCGGTTAAGCTTCCCGCCATAAAGTTCACGCTGTCGGTGAGATCTTTCCAAGTTCCAGCAACGCCCTTAACTTCTGCTTGTACTCCGAGTTTGCCTTCGGAACCCACTTCCCGCGCCACTCGTGTGACTTCAGAAGCAAATGAGTTAAGTTGATCAACCATTGTATTGACGGTATTTTTCAACTCTAGAATTTCACCTTTGACATCGACGGTAATTTTCTTCGAGAGATCCCCATTTGCGACCGCCGTCGTCACGGCTGCAATGTTTCTCACTTGTGCAGTTAAACTCCCTGCCATGAAGTTCACACTATCGGTGAGATCTTTCCACGTCCCTGCAACCCCTCGAACATCTGCTTGTACTCCAAGTTTTCCTTCGGAACCCACTTCTCGCGCCACCCGCGTCACTTCTGACGCAAATGAACTGAGCTGATCCACCATGGTGTTGATCGTGTTCTTCAGTTCGAGAATTTCGCCTTTGACATCGACGGTAATCTTCTTCGAGAGATCCCCATTTGCCACAGCTGTAGTAACTTCAGCAATATTTCTGACCTGTGCAGTCAAATTACCTGCCATGAAGTTCACACTGTCGGTGAGATCTTTCCAAGTTCCGGCAACGCCACGCACTTGAGCTTGTACCCCTAACTTCCCTTCTGTTCCGACTTCTCGCGCCACCCGTGTTACTTCCGAAGCAAAAGAATTAAGCTGATCCACCATGATGTTGATGGTGTTCTTCAGCTCTAAAATCTCGCCTTTGACATCGACGGTAATTTTCTTCGAGAGATCACCATTTGCCACGGCTGTGGTTACTTCGGCAATGTTCCGCACTTGTGCAGTTAAGCTTCCCGCCATAAAGTTCACGCTGTCCGTGAGATCTTTCCACGTACCTGCAACGCCTTTGACCTGTGCTTGACCGCCAAGCTTTCCTTCTGCTCCTACTTCTCGTGCTACCCGTGTTACTTCCGAAGCAAAAGAATTAAGCTGATCCACCATTGTATTAACAGTGTTTTTTAACTCCAGAATTTCACCTTTGACATCGACGGTAATTTTCTTCGAGAGATCCCCATTTGCCACGGCTGTGGTCACTTCTGCAATGTTCCGCACCTGTGCGGTCAGATTGCCTGCCATCGAGTTGACGCTATCAGTCAAATCTTTCCACGTCCCTGCAACCCCTCGAACATCTGCTTGCACTCCAAGTTTGCCTTCGGTTCCCACTTCCCGCGCCACTCGCGTTACTTCTGACGCAAAGGAATTGAGTTGATCGACCATTGTATTGATCGTGTTTTTCAACTCTAGAATTTCACCTTTGACATCGACGGTAATTTTCTTCGAGAGATCCCCATTTGCCACGGCTGTGGTTACTTCGGCAATGTTCCGCACTTGTGCTGTGAGATTGCCCGCCATCGAGTTGACGCTATCGGTCAAATCCTTCCATGTACCCGCAACTCCGGGCACATCTGCCTGCACGCCCAACATGCCTTCGGTTCCGACTTCCCGCGCTACTCGCGTCACTTCTGAGGCAAAGGAATTGAGCTGATCGACCATTGTATTGACGATTTGAGCCGTTTGCAGAAATTCTCCTTGCAGAGGTCTACCATCAATCTCAGTCGCGATCGTTTGGGTTAAATTTCCGGTTGCGACTGCCCGAATCACTCGTGTCGTCTCAGTCATCGGCTGTACTAAGTCGGTAATCAGCGTATTCACAGAGCCGATCGATGCTTTCCAAGCGCCGCGCGCATTGTCGATCGTCGCTCGTTCACTAATTTTTCCTTCTTTGCCAACCACAGTGCTGATGTGTTCTAGCTCGGTTGCCATTTGCTCATTCATCTCGATGATGTCATTGAGCGTATCGGCAATTTTTCCTGCAATTCCAGTTTGATCGATCGGCATTCGGACAGAGAAATTTCCCCTTTTTACTTCAATCAGTGTTCTGAGAAGCTGCTGAAGATCAAGATTATCTGATTCGCTGGTGAGAGGTGCGGTTGTCATAGCAAAGTGAACGGGTAGTTTAAGCCAAAGTCAGAATTTTCTCTGCTTCAATCCAATACCAGAGACATATTCGGACTCATTATCCGTCTTCTATATCTATGAATGGCTTCTACCAATGGAGGTAATCTTTGCTGCTTTCTATCTTTAGATAGAAGATAATACACAGCTATCAACCTATTTTAACGCGGGCGTAGTATAGTGCTTTGCTTAGCACTTCGCTAAATTCATTGCTTAGATTGTAGGTCTTGCTCATTTAACTTAGAAAGGAATTCTCTTTTGAAAGGTCAGTCATTTAATCAAGAACCCAGTGCCGAAGATTTCAATCATTTAGTCGAGTCTGTCGTCAAAGCTGTATTGAAAGTAGGTCAGAGCCAAAATCTAGAAGAAGCGATCGTCATTCGCAATGAACTGCGTCGTCTGCCGGATGGACTTCTCACCGAGGTTCTCAATCAGGTGATCCTGCATCTCGTGTCAGTCGATCCGCTCCTATGTCGCTGGTTTATTATTGATGTCTTTCTCCGCGATGCTCCAGCAGAAGGAAGAGCAGATGTAGCAGAACGAATCAATCTCTTATTAGCAGATCTCAGATCAAACGAGTCTTCTGACCCCCAAATCTAATCTTATCCGAAAGGCTTCAGTGATATGTTTCTCATGCTCTAGGCAAATCGATTTACCAATCACTAGAGGAATATAGCAATGGAGCGGCAAGCCCTGACTAAAATCGTCTTGCTTATGCAGACTTAAAAAAGCGAATAATTTCTCGAACATGTTCTAAAAATTGTCCGTCTGCTGTAATTTGCGCGATCGCTTGTCGAGCTTCACGAGAGAGCCGTTCGTGATCGGCTTGATTCGTCGATCGCAACTCTTCTTGAAGCGATGCGAGTCGAGTCAAATCTTGGCGCAGTGCAAGCATTTCTCGCTGTTGAGTCGCTACCCAAGAACTAGGATTCTCGGCATCGAATTGAGTTTCTAACCGCTCAGCTGTACTTTCTAGCGTAATCAGGCGGTTGCGAAGTTCTAGGACATCTTCACGGGGATATTTGAATTGTTCGCGTAGGGTTGCAATCCGAAAAGCAAAGTAGCGATAGGTTTGAATTGCAGGACGTAATCCAGTCAGGAGTAAAGCTGCACCTGAGCCGATATAGCCAACCGGCGTAATTTCCGCGATCGCGAGTGCATACAAAGCCAGTGCAGACAGCCCATGCAGCACAAGTACAACCCAGAGCGAGCGAGATTGTACCTGTCTGAGATAGTTGATTTGTGCGGGATCAACTGAGATATTTGCATCCGTTGAAAATTCTGCTTCTGCGATCGCTTCTCTTGCTGCAAAGTGAATGTTCCAGGGAACCGTAACAATCACCACTAACCAACCAAAAATAGCAACTCCAATCACCCAATCCAAAAAGCTTCCCGTTGGAATGTTCAGCCATTGTAATCCACCGAAGCAAAGCAAAACGAGTGCTACGATCGAGAAAGCAAAACTTAAATATGCAGACATCGCACGATACCTTCAAAGCTTGTGGCTTGATTGTGCGAGGTCAAGCTTTGAAGGAGCGAATCACTTATGCCAGTTTTCATTACGCCACAAAATCAAGGATGTGTTGAGCAGTAATTTCTGGTTTTTCAAGGTGGGGAACATGTCCACATTGCTCGATCCAGATCAACTGACTGTTCGCGATCGCGCTTTCAAATTTTTTTGCATCTTTTGTGCCTAAAATTTGGTCAGAGTCACCCCAGAGAATCAAGGTAGGACAAGCGATTTGAGAGATTTTATTGCTCAAAAAGTTATAGCCGCCGCTCTTGGTAAACGCAATTAAAGCTTCATTCCAGCGAGAGAGTTTAAGATGCAATGCAGCACAGAGTTCAGCATCTTCAGTGACAAAGCTCGCATCACAATATGCTTTCAAACTGACACTGCGCCGCACATTCGGTTTTCTGAGAAATTCGGTTGCTAGATAGCCGAGCGGGGGAATCAGAAATTTACCGATCGCAGGGCCAGCCGCAAAACCTGCACTATCGAGTAAGACCAGTTTTGCAACTGTTTCAGGATAAGTTAGGGCAAAGTCGATCGCAGCAGCGCCTCCCATTGATGCACCGACTAAAACTACAGGACGCGCAATCTTCTCCTTCCAAAAATCATAGAGATGCGTTTTGATGGCTTCTGGGCTAAATGGCGTATTGATTGGGCGATCGGTAAACCCAAATCCGAGTAGATCAACCATCCAAGTGTCATGATGGCTTGCAAGCCGAGGAAGCAATCGCCGAAATTCAAATACTGAACTATCAAAACCGTGGAGTAAGAGAATTGGGATTCCGCCTTCGCCTTGATGCACATATGCAGTTTCAATCGATTCCAAGCTGATTGAAGTTGGAATGGGAGCGCGCCGAATTTGGCGGGCTAGCGCGATCGAGGTTTCTTCAGTGAGTTGGGAGACTTCGGACGGTAAAAAGCTTTCAAACATTGACAAGGCTGGAATGGACTATTTTCAATCCTTTCACATTTTTGTCTCTCTTTCTTAAACTCTACGCGGCAAGATTGTGAGGAAAGCAATCCGTCCGATAGAGGAGTAGAAATCAAATGCTCTATAAGATAGGTCGGTTTAGTCAATTGCTTCATTCAAGAGGAAATCATTATGAAATATCGTAGGTTAGGAGATAGCGATCTCAATGTTTCAGAAATTATTCTAGGTTCTTGGCTCACTTATAGCGGCGGAGTTGAGCGACAAAATGCTGAAGCTTGTGTGCATAAAGCTTTTGACGTTGGGATTAACTTTATCGATACGGCGAATGTCTATGGTAGAGGATCAGCCGAATCGTTTTTGGGAGAAGTTTTACAGGGGATCGATCGTTCTTCCTACGTTCTAGCAACTAAAGTGTACTTTCCCATGTCCGACACGGATCAAGGATTGTCTGCCGCTCAAATTCGCAAACAAATTGATGCGTCGCTTCAGCGCTTGAAAACGGATTACGTCGATCTCTATCAATGTCATCGCTATGACGAGAACACTCCTTTAGAAGAAACGATGACGGCTTTAACCGAAGTCGTTCAACAGGGGAAAGCTCGCTACATTGGCTTTAGCGAGTGGAGTCCATCTCAGATTCAAGCCGCTTTAAATCTTCCGAATGTGGCGAAGTTTGTTTCGAGCCAACCTCAATACTCGATGCTATGGCGGAAGCCCGAAGCGGAAGTCTTTCCTTTATGTGCTGCCAACGGAATTGGACAGATTGTTTGGTCGCCGCTTGCTCAAGGAGTATTGACCGGGAAGTACAAACCGGGTGAAGCTCCACCTCAAGATTCGCGCGCAGCAAATAGCCAGATGAATGGATTTATGGGAGATTTTCTCAACGATCAAATTTTGAGCGCGGTGCAGGATTTGAGCGCGATCGCGGAAGAACTGAATATCTCGATGGCACAGCTTGCTCTCGCTTGGGTGTTACGAGATCAGCAAGTAACAGGTGCAATTATTGGGGCGAGTCGTCCTGAGCAAGTGGAAGATAATGCAGCGGCTTCTGATGTGACGTTGAGTGCAGCAGAATTACAAGAAATCGATCGGATTTTGCAGCCTGCTCTCACTGCGACAGCGACACGGTAAGTCTGAATTGCAGATTAGCCAAAAAATCAGGATTTAGTCGCCAAGAGTTTGCTAAATTCATTGAGTAACGACGGGCGACTAATTCTAATTGTATGACTAAGCAGCGTGTTCTTTCTGGCGTTCAAACCACCGGAAATCTTCATCTTGGCAACTATTTGGGAGCCATTCGTAACTGGGTCGAAGGGCAAAACCAGTACGACAACTATTTTTTCCTTGCTGATTTGCACGCTATTACCGTCCCGCACGATCGTACAACGCTGGCAGAAAACACTTACGAAGTTGCGGCACTCTATCTTGCGTGCGGACTTGATTTAGAACACACAACCATTTTTGTTCAATCTCATGTCCCCGCTCATGCTGAATTCGCATGGCTCTTAAGCTGCATTACTCCGCTCAACTGGCTCGAAGACATGATCCAGTTCAAAGAAAAGCGGATTAAACAAGGGCAAGATGTCGGTACGGGCTTGTTGACTTATCCGGTTTTGATGGCTTCAGACATCTTGCTGTATGAGCCGGATAAAGTCCCAGTGGGCGAAGATCAAAAACAGCATTTGGAATTAACGCGCGATTTAGTCGATCGCTTTAATTTCAAATTCGCGACTCCTGAAGCTCCGGTGCTCAAACGTCCCAATCCTCTGATCCGAGCCGATGGCGCGCGGGTGATGAGTCTGACCGATGGCACCAAGAAAATGTCAAAATCTGACCCGTCCGAACTGAGCCGCCTGAATCTGCTCGATCCGCCGGATGTGATTCAAAACAAAATCAAACGCTGCAAAACTGACCCAGTTCGAGGGCTAGAATTCGGCAATCCAGAGCGTCCAGAATGCAACAACTTACTCACGCTGTATATGTTGCTCTCTGGCAAACCCAAGGATGAAGTCGCAGCAGAGTGTAAAGACATGGGTTGGGGACAATTTAAACCCCTGTTGACGGAAACCGCGATCGCGGCGCTTCAACCGATTCAGGAAAAATATCACGCCATTCGAGCCGATCAAAGCTACTTAGAGTCTGTTCTACGATCGGGAAGAGAGAAAGCTTCTGAAGTTGCAAATCAAACTTTGAATAAAGTGAAGAAAGCAATGGGATATACGCTTCCTAGTTAAAGAACTGCAACTGTGTATAACACTGCTGTTTGATTTGTCAGATCTTGCCAGTTGGAGGAATGGGGGAGTAGAGAAACTTGCCCCTCTTCCCCAATTTCACAACCAATTTAGGACTGCTATGAAAACATGAGGAGAGATTATTTGAGACTTGTTTCATCAATCCTAAAGTCCGCAAAAATTCGACTGATTTCTCAAATCAAACTTTTCACTCAGTCTTTCAGAGACTTCGCTTGGCTTTAACCTGCCAAGGTATCTCGATTCGCAGATAGGCTTCAGTAGATGACCTGAGTAGAAATTATGCAAAATATTACATTTTATACTGGAGATAAACCCATGTTTTTTCTAGGCTGCCAGTATAAACTGAGTAAATAGAAGGGGCAAGCCGGAGATTATTTAGTGAAAATACGGCTTTTACCATTTGCGTTAGATCGTCGCAGTACGAAGGATTTCGGATCGGTCTCGGTACTTTTTATACAAAACAGATGCAATCCTTTTTAGTGTAAGTATTGTGTAAAGATTTAATTACGCTCGATTTTCTTGCCGATTCTGTAAAAGTTTCGCGAAAAAACTTCAAACCTCTCAACGTTCCCCGATACGCTAGTCAAGAAGTTGCACTTTTAACGATCGTTGCTCATGACCTATCCTCAAATCTCACAGCCCCTCGGTCACGCCCCGCTTTCTGCGTTCCGTACAGCCGCTCGAAATGGCGAATTTCTTGTCACTGCTGAAGTTGCGCCTCCCAAAGGCACTGATCCAACTCATATGGTGCAGATGGCGCAAGTGCTTAAGGGAAGAGTACATGCGGTCAATATTACAGATGGCAGTCGGGCTGTGATGCGGATGTCTTCGCTCGTTTCGGCAGCATTGCTTTTGCAGCAAGGAATTGAACCTGTTTATCAAGTTGCTTGTCGGGATAGAAATGCGATCGGGCTACAAGCGGATCTGCTCGGTGCTCATGCTTTGGGGATTCGGAATGTTTTAGCTTTAACGGGTGATCCGTTAAAGGCAGGGGATCATCCTGAGTCGAAAGCGGTGTTTGAGCTTGAATCAGTGCGCTTGTTGCAGATGATTAGTAAGCTCAATGGCGGCAGTGATTGGAACGATAAAGAATTGACGGATGGAGAGACGGATCTGTTTGTTGGTGCAGCAGTTGATCCACAATGTGCGAGTTGGTCAGGGTTACAGAGACGATTTGAGCGGAAAATACAAGCAGGGGCACAGTTTTTCCAGAGTCAGTTGATTACTGATTTTGAGCGATTGGATAAATTTATGAACGAGATTGCTGCGGGGTGCAATAAGCCTGTGTTAGCTGGAATTTTCTTACTGAAGTCGGCAAAAAATGCGCGGTTTATTAATCGGGCGGTTCCAGGGGTGAATATTCCAGACCATATTATCGATCGCTTAGAAAAAGCTTCTGATCCTTTACGTGAAGGAATGGTTATTGCGGCTGAGCAAGTCAAACTGGCAAAAGAGGTCTGTCAGGGTGTGCATATGATGGCAGTAAAGCGCGAAGACTTAATTCCAGAGATTCTAGATCTGGCAGGTATTCCAGCGATCGCAAAGCAAACTGAACTAATCTCAGCAGTAACTCTTAGCTAGATTCTTTATCTTCCATAGCATTCACCTGTCCCGGAATGGAATGCCGGGACGGGATAGAACGAAGCGAGGAAATTGTTGATACTTTTCAAAATCCTTTAACGTCGATCGAACATTCACGCCTGATGTTCAATTCCTCGCTAATGTCGATCGATACATCTCTAACGTCGATCGATGAATCATCATTGATGATCGAACATTCACGCTTGATGTTCAATTCCTCGCGAACGTTGATCGATATACTCGTGAATGACATTCAATGATTCGCTCACGATGATCGATCACTCACAAACGATGATCGATCTCTCGCGATCGACATCTAATGAATCACAGACGACGATCGTTGATTCAACGATCGCAAATCATCCCAAAATGCTCAAAAAATTTATTCGCGCTCTGCGCGAATAAGAAGAGAAAAGAAACAAGAGCAAAGGGCTAAAAGGCAAGAGAGCAAAGGGCTACAGAGTCCTCGGCGCAGAACACACAACGCGAAAACCGAAGTGGTAGGTGCGAGCCCCCGCAACAGCATTGAGGCGAGTCGCAGAACGGCAAAGCCTCGGATTGTTGAACCAGGAGCCGCCCCGCAATACTCTGTAGTCGCTTTCCACTTCCCAAACATGACCATCCGTAGGCGCATTTACATAGCTGTCATGCCACGCATCAGCGCACCATTCCCATACATTTCCGTGCATCTCATACAGTCCAAACGCATTCGGAGGAAAACTTCCGACTTCGATCGTTGTTTCGCGATACTTCCCTTTCGCTGCATTCGCATATGTGTACTTGCCGTTGTAATTGACTAACTCAGGTGTAATCGTTTCTCCAAAATGGAATGCTGTCGTCGTTCCAGCCCGACACGCATATTCCCATTCAGCCTCGCTTGGTAATCGGTATCGCTCTCCCGTTTTCTGAGTTAATCGCTCGCAAAACTCAATTGCATCTTCCCAAGACACTCGTTCAACAGGTCGATTATTGCCTTTGAACTTAGATGGATCTGGTTCGAGATCTCGATTGATTTTGGGGAATTGGGCGATCGCTTTCCATTGCGCTTGAGTCACCGCATACTTACCCATGAAAAAAGGCTCGATCGTGACTTGATGCTGCGGCTTCTCACTATCTTTTGCTTCTAACTCTCCCTCTCCCGCACCCATCCAAAAGGTTCCACCTGGAATCGCAACCATATCGAGAAAGACACCTTTCGCGAGTTCTTCTCGACGGTAACTCACTTGACTTTGATGACGATCGATTTCCTGTCCTCGATCGTTGACCGTAATCACTTCAAAGCTAAAAGTCGGCAGCGACGGCTTCGGAGGAACAACAATCACAGGTTCTGAGACAGAAGCCAGAACATTTTCAATGATTGCCACCGCATCTACATCACTCAGATTTAATCTCTGTTGTGCTCGATCGAGGAGTGATTGAATTCTCGATGTG
The DNA here is from genome assembly GCF_000353285.1 of Leptolyngbya boryana PCC 6306. Classification (NCBI taxonomy): domain Bacteria; kingdom Bacillati; phylum Cyanobacteriota; class Cyanophyceae; order Leptolyngbyales; family Leptolyngbyaceae; genus Leptolyngbya; species Leptolyngbya boryana. The sequence goes on along the minus strand of NZ_KB731324.1, from coordinate 3,060,813 downwards.
ACTGATCCTTGAGGCTTGATTAGCGCGATCGCTGCTTCTCGAAACTCCTGAAACGGTCGAATTACTTCAGCTTCAAGTGCTTTCGCTCGATCCTCAGAAAGCTGAAAACTCTTGCGCGAAATCTCCAGCAGAATCCGACTCTCAGGCGAAATCTCGCCCCCATCCTGACTCAGAACAAACCAAACCTCTTCTCGATACTGATTCTCTCCCTGTCCCGACTCGACAATCTCTTGCACGATCGCGTCCGTCTCTCGACCCACCTCTTCTGAAGTCGAACTCTCTAGCAAGCGTTCTGCAATCCGCTGAACTGCACCCTTTACCCCGCGCACAATATCCAGAAACGCCTCATCTCGATTTTCCCAAGTTGTCACAGGCTTCGCATTCTTCGGATACGCCTGCAACTTCGCAAACGGTTCATCCTCCCAATCACAAGCGCGCAAAATAATCGGAATCACACAAGCCGTCCCCGCCTCATGCTGCTCCATTGCCTGCGTCAACTCCACACTAGAACAATAGTCTGAATGAATAAACGCCGGACTAATCAGCAACAAAATCACATCAGCAGATTTGAGATTGCGATCGATTTCCTTCGCCCAGTCCGCCCCCGCATCAATTTTTCGATCGTGCCATTCTGCGATCGCACGACTCCGCCGCAACGAACTCAAATGCTTCCCCAGTTCTACCCTAAGCGGCTCATCCTCATGCGAGTAAGAAACGAAAACATTAACAGCACGTACCATTGAGAAAATTCGTCGGTGAGAGGGCTTTACTTATTGTAGGGTGCGTTTTATTACGAGAGAAGCGAGTCGTTCAGCACAACTATCTACTAACGCCGCGATCGCCCTTTCATCACTTCCTTCAACTTCCGCTGCAACTCCGGCAAATCCGGCACCAATCGACCATAGCGCCAACTCACATAAGCCTGAGAAATTTCTTCAATCACAGCAGCCCGATCCGGTTGTTGAGTTCGCTTTGCCTGTCGTGCATACTCCAATGGAGTCTCAGCAGAATGTTTCTGAAAGCCCTGCTTTGCTAACTGGTTCAGCATATTCTGATAAAGCCGCTCCATCGGTCGCAAGCGCTGCATGCGCTGATACTGTCGCCATCTTTGCCAGCCCTGCACACTCAGCCAACCCAAGAATCCAAGACTAAACAAAATAATCGAAGCCTGAAAGAAACCTGATAAGCCCTGATTCAGCAAACCGAAGAACCCAGAGAGCGTAGTTCTGACAATTTTGAAAATCTCAGCAAACCAAGCCGTAACCGGAGAAGGCAACCATCCTGCCACCCAACTCCAAAACCGTTGCACCAAGCTAAACGGCTGATACTCCTCTACCGAAGGCGGAATTAACTCATGTCCAGGAATCGGATCGATCGTAAACCAACCCGATCGCGGCACTTGAATCTCTGTAATCGCATAAGCATCCGTATTGCGGACAATGTATAGCCCCGTAAACGGATTGAATTCTCCAGGTGCAAAGCCCGCGACTAATCGAGCCGGAACTCCAATCGATCGCAACATTAGCGTTAATGCCGTTGAGAAATGATCGCGATCGCCGCCTTGATTGCGTAGAAATGCCTCAACCACATCTTCGCCCGGTTTCAACTCCTGAAAATCTTGAATCCGATAGCGCTGTTTCAGATATTGACCCAGATAGAGCGCTTTCTCATAATCTGAATCAATCGGTCTCTCAGACGTTGCTAAAATTCGCTCTGTTTCCTCTGCTAATCGCTGCTTCAGCCGAGTTGGAAGTTGCACATAGGGGCTATTTTCTGGATACTTTGCTTTGAGCGAATTCAACCGTAGCAGAGTGCGATTGCGATAAGGCACATCTGAAACCACGCTATAAGTCATGCCAGAATGCAATTCAACCGGCGATCGCAGACCGAATTCAGTATCGATCGCAATCTCATCGGTTGGAAAATACAATTCCCGAGGAGCCGAAAGCGCCGGAATTAAATTCGGCAGATCAGACAAAATCGTGAACGTCTGAATCACTTCTTTTGTCTCGCTCATCGTCACCGGAGGCGAAAGAAAGAATCGATATGACCAAGGTGTCCGCTTAATCGTTCTCGTTTGAGCATTGCGAGACACGTCCCACCCTTGTCCGGTGTAGCGATCGAATGCCATCACCCGCCAAAATCCCTCAATCTGCGATCGCACCCGCATGATCACCCGTGGCTTCAAAGGTTTGCGGCGATTTTGACTAATGCTGTTTCCAAAGCCTGGATAAAGCTCATCACTGCGATCGCGCACTTCTCCCCGTTGCGCTGAACTTCCTCCGCCTCGGACTTGTGATTCTAAGGCACTCCGACCTGCACCTGGAGTTCTAATCTCTCGATTATCAAATCTTTCCTGAACCGTTATAGGCGCACTTACAGGAAACATTCTCAGTTGATAGCCAGGAAACCGTGGCATCAGCAGAAAAAATACTAATCCCAAAGCAACGACGATCGCGAAAATCATTGGCAGCTTACCAAAGGTAATTTTCTGCAATCGACTGCGATCGACTTTGACATCACTCACGCCCAACCGTGAACTATAGTCCAACATCAACGTCGGAAGCGCGATCGCTAAAAAGGCAACCAGCAAGCCACCAAAGAGCATCGTTTGACTTAAAGTACTTGCGAGCGAGAGCAACACAAGCCCAATCATCATCGAGTAACCCAGATCCTTGCGGCGCGGCAAATCGAATGTATGCAAAACCTGCACTTGAATGAGAAATTCTGCTAAAACGAGCCGAGTATCGCCCGTCTGCCAAGCCGTCGGTAGCTTACTAAAAAACGTGAGTAATGCGACCATCATCGCGATCGCCAGTAAGAATTTAAATCCAGTATTCTTCTTGCGACGACAGTACCAACTCCAACTCGCCCCAATTGCACTCAGCGGAATTGCCCACAGTCCAATGTGAGTTTCTGCGGCTAAGTCAATTGCCAAAATTCCAATCGTGACGAGCGATTGGGCGAGTACTCGAAACAAAATCGAGTCTTCAGGCTGAATTTCTGGAATGACTTGAATTCGGGGTTTGAACTGTTGCCACCAGTTTTTCATGGGAGAAAAGAGTGAATTTCCAACCCCCAGAGTACCCCTTGATTAGCCTTCATTGACCTGTGCTTTGAATTCTGCGTAGTCTCGCTCAACTTGTACGGCATACGATCGAGCATAGTCAAGTACAGAATCGTGCCAGACCGAAGCAGTTTCAGCGAATGCGATGAGATCATCTGCGATCGCTGATTTTTGTCGCCCTGTACTACGCATTTGTCCCCAAGCTGTGACTTCTGCCATGGTTTTGATCACTTTTTTCAATCGCTTTATTTTGCCATTGCTTTTATCGAGGTCAACGCGATCGGCAGTCGGTTGAAGTTCGCGTAAGACGTAAGATTTTTCTGCAATGGTTAATCCATGTAACAAGGCTGGCGGAGATTCTTGAAATCGATTTTGAATGGCAACAATGCGATCTGCTTCACTGTTCCAATCAGGCTGTAGGCACGGAGTATATGCTTGCAAGGAAGACGATCGAGATAGCTTGAGATCTAATAGATAGTTCTGATTCGGTGAGCCATTGCCTTCGACTAAGATCACATAGCGTTCGAGTCCCAAACTTCCGGTTCCTGCAATTCGATGCATCACATCGAGAATTGTGTAAAACTCTGGTTCTGGATATGTTTGAGTGCTTTCTGCGATCGCTTCTATTACCCTTTCGCGCTCGGATTCTGTCGCGGGTTTCGTTTTGCCTTCAATAAGTTTGAGCGATCGCACTTTTGATTTCAGTTCCGTTCGTTCATCTAGAAAGTCTTTGCGTTTCCGCGTTTTCAATCCTAGTAACAATTCCCGAACTAACCCGGTTGACACTTCACCATGAACAGTTCGATCTTTTCCGGTCAAGAGTTCTTTGATATAAGTTTCGAGGAAGCAACGGCAAAGTGCGATCGCTGTTTCATCGTCAATATTGAGCGTATGAGCGCCAACAATCACACTCGTTAAAAACCGCACAACATCCCAAGTACAAGGGGCTAAGAGCGCTTCATCAAAATCATTGACATCAAAATAAACTAAGCGATCGTCTCCCTTGAAGCTGCCAAAATTCTGTAAATGCAGATCGCCACAACTCCAAACAGGCGGTGCAGAGGCAAAAATGCCTTCAACTGGTAAATCCTGATAAAACAGATGACAAGTTCCTCGCAAAAACGAAAACGCATTTTTTGCCATCGTTTGATATTTGAGTTTCAGCAGTTCAGGATCGCGCCCCTGATTAAACTCATGAATGCGATCGACAACAGTTTGATTTGACATTTGGAGAAATAAAAACAGGACAATCTAATTTAACGGATTCGGACGGGTTTCTCGACTTCGCGATTGTGCTGGAAACACGCTACTCTGAGAAGGATATCTTCTGATCAATTTCTCCTATGTTTGACGCTCTTGCCGATCGCTTAGAACAAGCCTGGAAAAAAGTTCGCGGTCAAGACAAAATCTCTGAATCGAATGTCAAAGACGCGCTGCGGGAAGTTCGGCGCGCGCTCCTTGAAGCAGATGTGAATCTGCAAGTCGTGAAAGATTTTGTCGCAGAAGTTGAACAGAATGCACTCGGTGCAGAAGTCATTGCAGGCGTTCGTCCCGACCAGCAGTTCATCGAAATCGTCTATAACGAACTGGTCAAAGTGATGGGCGATGCCAATGTGCCCCTCGCTGAAGCAGAAACCGCTCCGACGATCGTACTCATGGCGGGTTTGCAAGGGACAGGTAAAACGACTGCAACCGCAAAACTGGCGCTGCATTTAAGAAAAGAAGATAAAAAAGCATTGTTAGTCGCAACCGACGTTTACCGACCTGCTGCGATCGACCAATTAATCGCACTCGGTAAGCAAATTAATATCCCCGTATTTGACATGGGGAAAGATGCCGACCCCGTAGAAATCGCACGTCAAGGGGTTGAAAAAGCGAGAGCCGATGGATTTGATGTCGTGATCGTTGATACTGCCGGACGTTTGCAGATTGACGAATCCATGATGGGCGAATTGAAGCGGATCAAAGACACGATCGAGCCGCATGAAACCCTGCTGGTCGTCGATGCGATGACGGGTCAAGAAGCTGCTAACCTGACTCGCACCTTCCATGAGCAAATCGGCGTAACGGGTGCAATCCTTACCAAAATGGATGGCGATACTCGCGGGGGTGCGGCACTCTCGGTACGGCGAATTTCTGGACAGCCGATCAAATTCATCGGGATCGGTGAGAAAGTTGACGCATTACAGCCGTTTTATCCTGACCGGATGGCTTCACGGATTTTGGGCATGGGCGATGTCCTGACCCTCGTTGAGAAAGCGCGGGAAGAAGTGGACATGGCAGAAGCCGAAAAAATGCAGGAGAAGATTCTATCTGCAAAATTCGATTTCTCTGACTTCCTCAAGCAAACTCGCCTGCTGAAGAACATGGGATCGCTCGGCGGTGTCATGAAGCTGATTCCTGGCATGGGCAAGATGGTGAACGAAGAACAGCTTGCCAAAGGTGAAGAACAACTGAAAAAAGCCGAAGCGATGATCGGCTCCATGACGGTCGAGGAACGGAAAAATCCCGATCTGCTTGCCAATTCTCCTAGTCGTCGGAAACGGATTGCCAAGGGTTCCGGACATTCTGACAAGGAAGTCAGCGAATTGGTGACGAATTTCCAAAGAATGCGATCGCTGATGCAACAAATGGGTTCAGGTCAGATGGGTTTTCCTGGAATGGGTCCGATGGGTGGAATGCCCAATCCATTTGGGGGTGGAAATCCATTTGGCGGAACGGGTGGTGGAATGCGTCCACCCCAGCCTGGATTTAGAGGCTATCAAGGCGGAGGCGGGAAGAAGAAAAAAGGCGGCAAAGATAAGAAGAAAAAAGGCTTCGGCAATCTGTAGAGTTTGAATTCAAGACCAACGTCAGCCTCACAATATTCTTGCGATTCTTGCGTTGGTCTATCACTCACTTGAAACGCGATGGAAACCTCAATGACTTCCGAACAGCGACTACTGGTTAAGCTCCAGCAACTCTCACCTGAAAAGATAGCTGAAGTCGAGAATTTTATTGACTTCTTATCGCAACGAGAGCAAGAGAATCAGCAGCTCACTGCGATCGCAACTCAGCTTTCAGAACCCGTTTTTCAGAAGATTTGGGATAATCCCGACGATGCCGAGTACGACAACTTATGAATTCGGGAATGTTTTACTTGTTCCTTTTCCCCTCAGCGACCAATCCACAAACAAAAAGCGTCCTGCCGTTGTGATTAGTTCTGGAGCGTATCATCAAGCTCATCCAGATCTAATTCTCATTGCAGTGACCAGTCAAATTTCAACTCCCCGATTTGGAGACTTGATTATTCAAGATTGGCAGTCCGCAGGCTTGTTAAAAGCCTCAATGATTAAACCTGCGATTACAACGATCGAACAAAAATTAGTGATTCGTAAACTCGGAACTTTGCAATCTTCTGATCAGCAAGATCTGCATCAACTCTTACAAACAATCTTAGGAATTTAGCAGCCTTGCGGTAAGTAATAGAGTGAGTGTCTCTAATTTCCCCGCACCATGTTAGGATGACTATTCCGGGAAGTGTGGCAATTCCGCCATATCACGTTGAAACTATCAGAAAGGAGTCCTCGGTTCTAGTTATGCTCAAATTGAGATTAAAGCGCTTTGGTAAAAAGCGTGAAGCCAGCTATCGGATTGTTGTTGCTCAAAGTACCACTCGTCGCGATGGTCGCCCCTTGGCAGAAGTTGGATTTTATAATCCCAGATCAGATGAAGTCCGTTTAGATGTTCCGAAGATCTTGGATTGGATGAAGAAAGGCGCGCAGCCGACGGATACTGTTCGCGATATCCTCTTCAAAAACAATGTACTTGAGCAATTGAAAGCTGAGTAATTCTTGTGAAACCTGTGACTCCAGATTATGCCGGACTGATCCGGTTTCTTGTTGAACCTTTTCTCGAAACGCCAGATGCGCTGAAAATCGACTGTGAGGTGCTCGCCAATCGATCGCGGATTTGGATTCGTTTAGCGTTTGAAGGCACGGACAAAGGACGTGTCTTTGGTCGAGGTGGACGAAATGTGCAGGCAATTCGGACTACGATCGAGGGTGTTGCGAAGGCGGCAGGACAGACGGTAAATCTGGATGTTTACGGGAGCGGTCGAGAAGATTCTGAGGATCGCCCTCCCAGACGCGATCGTCCTCAAGGGCGACCGACTCCCCGCACTGATGCTCCCAAACGACCCACGCGAGAAAATTAATTCGTGTGAATCGGTCAACTTGTAAGCTTCGCGAATCGAATTTGCGAAGCTTTTGAAGTATTTTACGATCGACTAAACAAAGATTTTGCGGCTGATTTGATCACATTGCCTGTATCCGATAGCGTTTGAGAGACAGGATGTTCCGTTTGCAAAATGACTCGCGCACAGTTGCGTCCTGGCAAGCCTGAAATTGATCCGCCGGGATGAGTTCCTGCACCTGTGAGAAAGAGTCCCTCGATCGGGGTTTTATAGTTCGCAAGTTCCGGTAATGGACGGAAAAACATCATTTGATCAAAGCTCATATCCAAATGATAGTAATTGCCTTTTGAAACTCCAATCCGGCGCTCTAGTTCTGGTGGACTTTCAATATGACGGGCAATGATTGAAGATTTGAGATTGGGGGTGTATTCAGCCAGTTTATCGAGAACACGATCTGCGACTTGATTTTTTAAGTCTTCTGTCCATCCTGTTCCTTTTAGCCCAGTGCCTTCTGCTCCTGCAATCTGGTACGGCACAAAGAATTCAATCCAAAGTGTATGTTGACCTTCTGGAGCTAGGGATGAATCAAGCAAAGATGGCACGACCATGTACATCGAAGGATCATCAATTGGAATTCTGCCAATAGTCGGATCAGTATGAGCAATCTCCACTTGCGCGACCGAATCTGCAATCAATGCTGAACCCATCCAGTATTCATCTTGATGATTGTGATTTTCAAAGCGAGGCAATTCTGACAATGCACAGTCAATTTTGAGGATGGCTTCATTGTGATTCGCGATGCGACGAGAAACTCGTTCTCGCAGTTCAGCATCTGCAGCATCAACATCACGCTCATCGATTAATTGTAAAAATAGTCTTTGAGCATCTAAGCTCGATATCACTCCCATCGTCGATCGATATTCTTGACCATTAGTAAGCCGAACTCCTACAGCTTTTCCATCATCGATCAAAACCCGTTGCACCTGCTGATCCGTCCGAATTTCACCACCGAGATCCTGCACACATCGAACCAACGCTTGCGTGAGTGCCCCAGTTCCACCTTTGGGACGTGCCATACCCGGATTGTGCCGCAATGACATCATAATTGAACCCACTGCCATATTCTTTTGGGAAGGCGGGGTGCTAAGTTCAGCAGAAAGTCTTGCGAGAGGCGCTTTCAAAAACTCTGAATCAAAGTATTCATTGATCACATCAAGCGGGCTAGATAACATGGTGCGGATGAGATCCAGCGTTTTGTCTCCTGACCCCATCAATGACATCATATCTTTGATTTTACTGATGTCGTAGTTGCCCGCCATATCCACGATCGACTTGGGAGGGGCATTAAATAGGGGGGTCAGCATTCCAATCACCCGCTGCCAGAAGTCAGTGAACTCAGCATATTTCGCTGCATCACGGGGACTGTATCGTGCAATTTCAGCACAGGTTTGCTCGACTGAGCGACGCGCTAAAAAGTACTTGCCATCTGGGTGAGGACAAAACACAACTGGGTCACAGAATAGATATTCCAGCCCGTATTTTTCTAGCTCTAATTCTTCAACAACAGGTCCTAAGTGAATGAAAATATGATTGATCGCACAAGGACTAAACAGAAATCCAGGAGCGTCTTCTGGCATCAGTTCTTCTGTCGTCGCTGCCCCGCCTGGAATGGAATTTTTTTCAAGCAGTAAGACACTATAGCCTGCTTTGAGGAGGTAGGCAGCACAGACTAAGCCATTATGCCCTGCACCAATAATGATCGCGTCGTAGCTTTGCATGTTAAATACTGTTAGAAATTAACTTCAAGAGTCGCGCGTGCGTGAGTACGATCGCACGGTACATCCTACAGTCAATCTTGAAAGCTCCGAATCACTAAGAAGTTGCACTTTTGAGTAGTAAAAAATCTGCCAAAAGAGAGGAGAGCTCGCTTGTACTTTTTTAAACCGCGAAAACTCTTGCTAGCCAATTTTTCCCTCAATCAAGAGTCAACATCGGAATTGCTATCGCAGTGCGTAACTTTCTTTATACTCTACGAGTTCTAGCCATGTGCTATCGGGATCTTTTACATAGATGCGGTACTTGGTTTCTGGAGAATCCTCAAGCATATATTCAATTCCGTTTGCTTCTAGTAACGCGGTCATTTTTTTGCCATCTGCAATCACAAAGCCGATGTGATCAATATTTCCGGTATGAAGTGGACTGGCTTGAGATGCGTTGGGTCGTTCGTAGAGTGAGAGATAGAATTGCTGATTACCAAAATGCAGCCAGCTCATGTCGTTTGACTGTTCTTGGGCACGGATAAACCAATCAGGAAAGAGGGTTTGGTAAAACTGCAAGGTTGCTTCTAAGTTCTGACAAACCTTGTTGATATGTTCAATTCGATAGAAGTTCATAGTCACCTCTGAAATCTTTGTTGCCTAAATCATACTCGTTATGAGTTCGACTTGCAACCCAGATTTATCGCGATCGCACTTCTATTCGAGTTTTTTCATCCAGAAGCAGGCTTATACAGCAGTTGAAGAATTACGATCGCCGTAGTTCTGTTCAATCCAAGCCTGATACGCTCCAGATTGGACTTGTTCGACCCAATCAGTGTGATTGAGATACCACTGAATTGTTTTGAGTAAGCCACTGTTAAAGCTTTCTCTGGGTTCCCAACCTAGCTCACGCTGAATTTTACTGTTATCAATGGCATAACGGCGATCGTGTCCAAGACGGTCTTTGACAAAGGTAATCAGTTCAGCATGTTGAAAATTCGCCTTGGGAGCTAGTTGATCCAACACAGTACAAATCTGATTCACGACTGCAAGATTCGTTTGTTCGTTGTTTCCACCAATGTTGTAAGTCTCTCCAATTCGCCCATGTTGCAAGACTTGGTAAAGTGCATCACAATGATCTTCAACATAGAGCCAGTCTCGAATATTTTGCCCATCTCCATAAATCGGCAGTGGTTTACTATTAAGGGCATTCAGAATCATCAAGGGGATAAGCTTCTCCGGAAATTGGCGTGGCCCATAATTGTTAGAACAATTTGTCGTCAGCGTTGGTAATCCATAGGTGTGATAATAAGCCCGAACTAAATGATCAGCCCCTGCTTTAGAAGCTGCATAAGGACTGTTTGGTGCGTAAGGCGTATTTTCCCGAAATGCTGGATCAGTTGGGTTGAGTGAGCCATAGACCTCATCGGTTGAAACCTGTAAAAAGCGGAAGCTATCGCGTTTCTGACCCAGTAATTTCTCCCAATACGCTCGACTCGCTTCGAGCAGGCGAAATGTGCCTAGAATATTGGTTTCAATGAATGCATGTGGATGCAAAATTGAGCGATCGACATGACTTTCTGCGGCAAAGTTCACAATTGCATCTGGCTTGTACTGCTCCAACAAATCCTTCAGTAATTCAAGATCACAAATATCTCCTCGAACAAAAGTATAGTCAGGATGCTGCTCTAACTCTGCGAGAGTCTGATAATTACTAGCGTATGTAAGCTTATCGAGGTTGATAATGCTTGCCCATTGTTCTTTGCAAGCCTTCAATACAAAATTAGAGCCAATAAAACCCATTCCACCGGTGACAAGAAACGTTTGCATAGCTTGGCTCTGATCAACTGAATCAAATATTATTCTCGTGCTATCGCTTAATTGATGATTGAAACTAAGACTTTAACATTATGCCTATTGGGATAGACAATCTTGACTGTGTGCATTAAAGCCTTCCCTTAGAAAGATGAACGAACATATTTAATCTCTCACATTAGGTTACGAGTCGTTAAGACCCTAGTTATGATGAAATCTGTGAGTGCTATTCAGCTTTCTATTTGTGTTGGAACTCGGAATCGTCCAGCGGATTTGATCCGATGTCTCAATTCATTAGTATTACTCGATACGATCGAGTTTGAGATCATTGTGATCGATGATGCTTCGGAAATCGCGATCGCGGATCGGGTTCTTCAAGAAATTCATCCTAGCCTTGTCTCTAAAATTCAGTTTTTCCGCCATGCGCAGAATCGCGGGATTCCTGCAACTCGGAATGAACTTGCACAGCGCGCAAATGCACCGTATTTGTTCTGTCTTGATGATGATGCTCAGTTACTCAGTGCGAGTAGCATTTATGCAGCAATCCGAGTGTTAGAAACAAGTCCAGAAGTCGGGGCTGTAGCACTGTCTCAAACCAATGAGCGAGGAGAATTGTTACCTGGACAGCCTGCACCCGCAAGTTATCGATGCTACGCCCCAACTTTTATTGGATATGGAAGCTTACTGCGGCGCGAGCTATTTGTAGAGCTAGGAGGCTATCGGGAAGTGTTCGCGGCTTATTATGAGGAGCCAGAATTTTGTAAACGGATGCTCGATCGTGGTTTTTACGTCGTCTATCTTCCCGATGCAGGCATCATTCATCACCAATCTCCGATCGGACGCAACAATTTAATTGCGCTCAGAAATGGTTGCCGGAATAAATGTTTTGCTGCGGTTTATAACGAGCCACTCTTCATGATGCTCTTGAGTATTCCAGCAAGACTTTTGGTTTACAGCTATAAGCATCAGCGATACCGCAAACAACAAGGTATCGAAAGTGAGTTTGGAGCGGGGTGGATTTTGGCAGAACTACGCAGGAATTATTCAGTGCTTTGGCGCGATCGTAAAGCGTTGAAGTGGACGACCTACTACAAATGGCATAAAGTTAAACGTACTCCAGCCTATGAACTTGTAACCTAAAGTTTTGACGTATGAAGCTATTAATTATTAATCATTCCTGTACGATTCCCGTTGTACAGCAGTTTTATGCGGAAGTTGAACGGCAAACGGGTTGGGAGATTACGATCGTTGTTCCCAGTAATTGGCAAGATGAATATAATCGCGTCCGTACAGTAGAGCGGTGGAAAGACTTTACAGGACAGCTTATTAGTCTACCTGTTTGGAAATCAGGGAGTATTCCATTACACATTTATCGGTCTTTATTTTTCAACCTGTTGCGAGATTTAGCTCCTGATTTTATCTATGTGCATCAAGAACCTTATGCGTTAGTCACTCTGCAAATTTATTTAGCAAACTATCTCACTATTCGTAAGTCCATTGGCTTTTTTACTTGGCAGAACATTTTTAAGAACTATCCAGTTCCTTTTCGACAAATGGAGCGCTGGATCTTGAAACATACAGATGTGATGTTTCCAGGATCGCACAGTGCAGAAGCAGTGATGCGAAAAAAAGGTTTTACTGGACAAAGTGTTTTGCTACCTTCAGGGATTGATCCGGCGATTTACTATCCCAGAGAACAGCAGTCTAGACCTGACGAAATCTTAATTGGATATGTGGGGCGAATTGTTGAACAGAAAGGCTTGAAGACATTATTACTAGCACTTGGAGAAATTGCACATTTGCCGTGGCGATTTGTTCTGATTGGAAGCGGAGAATTTGAGCCAGAATTTGATCAGATTGCTCGATCGCTGAATTTAAGCGATCGCATTGAAAAACATGGTTTTGTGCCGTTTACAGAAACACCAAACTATCTTTCTGAGTTAGATATTCTCGTCTTACCCTCTGAGACGCGATCAAATTGGAAAGAGCAATTTGGGCGAGTCATTATTGAAGCGATGGCCTGTGGAACAGCGGTGGTAGGGTCTGACTCAGGAGAAATTCCGTATCTGATTCAAGCGACTCAAGGTGGAGTAGTTTTTCCAGAAGGAGATGCGATCGCGCTTGCTCGATCGCTTGAAAGATTAATTGTAGAGCCAGAGTTGCGAGTTTCTTTAGCCGAAACAGGACGAAACTCGGTGCATCAAAATTATACGAATGCGCTATTAGCTCATCGTTTTGCGGAAGCAATCAAAAATCAAGTGGAATTTGATCCGAAATCGCAGCGTTCAGGAGTACAATCGTTTCCGTCTCCTTAAATGTTCAGCGTATGTCTCTTTCGCGATCGCGTATTCCAGATCAACGTTGGTATATTCATCCCGATCAAAGCGATCGAGCGCTTCAGCTTGCCTTAGAGACAAATCGCTCTCCACTGTTAACGCAAGTTCTGCTCAATCGCGGATTAGAAACTTTCGAGGACATTCAAGAATTTCTCGATCCACAGCAAGAGTTGCCGTCTGCACTGGAAGATTTTCCGGATTTAGCCGTAAGTTTGGAACTCTTGATCAATGCGATTAATGACAAAACTCGGATTGCTATCTGTGGAGACTATGATGCGGATGGAATGACGAGTACAGCATTGTTACTCAGAGCCTTGCGATACTTAGGTGGGCGAGTAGATTATGCGATCCCCAGTCGGATGAGTGAAGGCTACGGGATTAACACTCGAATTGTAGAAGAGTTCTACGAAGAAGGCGTAGGGCTGATTCTCACAGTCGATAATGGAATTGCTGCCCATCAGCCGATCGAGCGCGCTAGAGAGCTAGGTTTAACGATCATTGTGACGGATCACCATGATCTACCCCCAGAGCTTCCAAATGCAAATGCAATTCTCAATCCGAAGCTAATTGCAGAAGAGTCGCCGTATCGAAGTATGGCAGGGGTAGGAGTAGCTTATGTGTTGGCGCTCTGTTTAGCTCAAAGTTTTGGACAGACGAGAGAATTGCAGAACTCTTTGCTAGAGCTATTTACATTAGGCACGATCGCGGATTTAGCACCTTTAACCGGGGTGAATCGCCGATGGGTAAAACGGGGCTTACAGCTTTTACCGAAGTCTAAAATGGCTGGAATTCAAGCTCTGATTCAAATTGCTGGATTGAGCAATGAGAAAAACTTAAAGCCAGAAGCGATCGGGTTCCGGTTAGGACCGAGAATTAATGCGATCGGGAGAATTGGCGATCCGCAAGTTGTGATTGAGCTACTTGTTACTGATGATGACGGCGTTGCTTTAGAACAAGCAATGAAGTGCGAAATCGAGAATAAGCGGCGGCAGCAACTCTGCGAACAGATTGAAAAAGAAGCGATCGAGTATTACGAAGATAGTTCATTTGATGCAAAAGCCGATCGAGTATTACTGCTAGTAAAGCGAGATTGGCATCATGGTGTAATTGGGATTGTTGCATCTCGATTAGTTGAGCGCTATGGAGTTCCCGTGTTTATTGGAACTTACGAAGATGACGATCATATTCGCGGTTCGGCTCGGAGTATTCCAGAATTCAATGTGTTTGAGGCATTAGAATTTTGCAAGGATCTGATGCTGAAATCAGGGGGACATAAAGCAGCAGGTGGGTTCTCGTTTAAGGCAGATCGTTTAGATGAAATTCGCGATCGCTTGAGAACATTCGCACATCAATCTCTCAAAACTGAGCATCTTAAGCCTTTAGTGACGATCGATGTTGAAGCAGATCTAGCTCAAATTGATCTGGCACTTCATGCACAGCTTGATGTTTTACATCCATGCGGGATGGAGAATCCTGAGCCTGTATTTTGGACACCGAATGTTTTAGTCACCGAGCAGCGGCGCATTGGCAAGGGACATATCAAACTAGTCTTAGAATCTGCGGGGCAAAAAGTCAATGCGATCGCGTGGCGTTGGGGTGAGTATTTTCCGTTACCAAGCCCCTTAGATGTTGCATATCGAGTCAAGTCGAATGAGTGGAATAATCAGGTTTCTGTCCAGCTTGAAATTCTCGGTGTGAGATTCCCAGGACAGAGTTCTCAGACAGAATTTCGATTTAGCGATCGAGTCTATCACTGCACAATGCTCGATCAGAAAGAATTAAGAATTCAAAATGCGAAGGGCGATATTTTAGTGATCCAAAAAGGACGGAAAATTGGAACACTTGGAAGAATCGATAAAACAATACAAGAAGTCGATGTTTCACAAGCACCGTATTATGATTTGGTGAAAGCTGCGGTGAATGCTTTGGCGATTTAGATTTGTAAGCATTCACAAGCGAGACAGCTTACTGTGTAAGCATAAATCGGTATTCACTTCGTTTCATGCGGTTTCAGCCCCCTAAATCCCCCAAATTTGGGGGACTTAGGGGGCGAGAGGTTCAAGCAATCACCGATCAATCAACTTGTGTGTACAGAGTAGAGAGAGATAACCGAGGGTTCTTTCAAGACTGTCCTCTCCTTTCTGCTGACTCTTCTACAATAGGGTTTGAGACATTTTCTAAGGCTTATGAAGCGGATTGTTCTGATTGCAGGATTTGAATCGTTTAATGCAGGGCTGTATCGGCAGGCGGCAGATTTAGCACAGTCACAATGCTCACAGCTAGACATTCGAGTATTTAGCGATCGCGATCTCACCTCAAATCCGACAAAAATAGAAGCCGCATTGCAGCAAGCTGATGTCTTTTTTGCCAGTTTGCTGTTTGACTACGATCAAGTACTTTGGCTAAGAGAACGAGTACAGACGATTCCCATTCGCTTGGTGTTTGAATCGGCATTGGAATTAATGAGTTTGACGCAGTTAGGGAAATTTGCAATTGGGGATAAGCCCAAAGGAATGCCCAAACCTGTCAAATTCATTCTCGATAAATTCAGCAATGGGCGAGAAGAAGACAAGCTTGCAGGCTATATTAGCTTTCTGAAAACAGGCCCAAAATTATTGAAATTTGTCCCAGTTCAAAAAGTTCAAGATCTGCGAAATTGGTTGATCATTTATGGCTATTGGAATGCAGGCGGAACAGAGAATGTCGCGGCTCTATTTTGTACGATCGCTCAAAAGTATTTAGGTCTAACCGTTGGCGAAATTGCAGACCCCATTGAAACTCCAAATATTGGGCTTTTGCATCCTGAGTATGATGGCTATTTTGAATCTCCAAAGCAATATCTAGACTGGTATCGCCAGCGTTTCAATTCTGATCATCCGACTGTTGGAATACTGCTCTATCGAAAGCATGTCATTACAAATCAGCAATATATTCCAAAATTAATCAAAGCGTTTGAGAAAGCCAATTTAATTCCCGTTCCAATTTTTATTAACGGCGTTGAAGGTCATGTTGCTGTTCGTGATTTGATGACGACAGACTATGAACAGCAACAGCGCGATCGCGGTATCAATGCAACGCTTTCACTTTCAGATCAAGCGGTAAAGGTAGATGCAATTGTTTCTACAATTGGATTTCCCTTAGTCGGAGGCCCCGCCGGATCAATGGAAGCAGGAAGACAGATCGAAGTTGCTAAACGCATTCTCAGCGCTAAGAATGTTCCCTACATTGTTGCGGCTCCATTACTCATTCAAGACATTCATTCTTGGACAAGGCAGGGAATTGGCGGATTGCAGAGTGTGGTGTTGTATGCGCTGCCTGAATTAGATGGCGCGATCGATACGATTGCGCTCGGAGGTCTAGTCGGAGAGACCATTTACCTCATTCCAGAACGAGTAGACCGATTAACCGGGCGATTAAATCAATGGATTAAACTCCGCCAAACTCCTGCTGAGCAAAGAAAAATTGCGATTCTACTATATGGATTTCCGCCCGGATATGGAGCAGTTGGAACAGCAGCATTGCTGAATGTGCCGCGATCGCTGATCAAACTATTACAGGCGATGAAAGAGCAAGGATATGCGATCGCGGATTTACCCGAAGATGGAGAAACTCTGATTCAAGCCGTCAAAAGCTCAGATGAAGGAGATGCGATCGCAATTTCAACTCAAACACTAGGAAAATGGTTAGGCTATCTGCTTACCTCTAGAGTTGAAAAGCAGTGGAAATCGTTATCCAATAGTGGAATTAAGACACTCGGCGATGATTTAGTGTGGGGAGGTGTTCAGCTTGGCAATGTTTGGATCGGAGTGCAGCCTCCACTCGGAATTTCAGGAGATCCGATGCGATTGATGTTTGAGCGGGATTTAACGCCTCATCCGCAGTATGCAGCATTTTACAAATGGCTTCAGAATGACTTTGGAGCAGATGCGATCGTGCATTTCGGAATGCATGGAACCGTCGAATGGCTCCCCGGTTCACCGCTTGGAAATACAGGTTATTCTTGGTCAGATATCTTACTCGGCAATCTTCCAAATCTTTATGTCTACGCGGCAAATAATCCTTCAGAATCGATTCTGGCAAAGCGCCGAGGCTATGGCACTTTAATCTCTCACAATGTTCCGCCTTATGGTCGAGCAGGATTGTACAAAGAGCTAGTCAACATTCGAGACTTAATTGCAGAGTATCGCGAAGATCCAGAAAAGAACTATGCGCTCAAATCCGCGATCGTGCAAAAAATCATCGATATAGGAATTGATGCAGATTGCCCGTTTGCAGAAGCAAAGCAACTAGGCATTGCGTTCAATCTTGAGAATATCAATCTCTTTAGCAATGATGCTTTTAATCGTTATCTGATTACTCTGTACGAATACTTGCAGGTCTTAGAAAATCGATTGTTCTCATCGGGCTTACATACCTTAGGTGAAATGCCCTCACCAGAGATGCTTGAAAGTTATCTCAAAGCATATTTTGATGATCGCATTCCTGAATCGTCGATCGCTCAAATTGCTCAAGGTGAAGATTTAGCACAATGGCAAGAAGCCGTTGATATTCGTAATCTGCTACTACAAACGACTGACGAACTGACGAATCTACTACGCGGATTGAATGGCGAATATATTCCTCCTGCGCCCGGAGGTGATTTACTTCGAGATGGCTTAGGCGCATTACCCACGGGTCGAAATATTCACGCCCTTGATCCCTATCGAATGCCTTCTCCTGCTGCTTATGAACGCGGTCGCGAGATTGCTCGTAAAATTATCGATCAGCATCTCAAAGAGCATCAAACCTATCCAGAAACGGTAGCAGTCATGCTTTGGGGACTGGATGCGATTAAAACCAAAGGTGAATCGATCGGAATCTTACTCGAACTCGTCGGAGCGGAACCTGTTAAAGAAGGAACAGGCAGAATTGTCCGATACGAACTCAAGCCAATCTCAGAAGTTGGACATCCTCGAATCGATGTTCTCGCGAATCTTTCAGGCATTTTCCGCGATAGCTTTGTTAATATCATTGAGCTACTCGACGATTTGTTTCAACGAGCCGCAGAACTAGATGAACCAGCAGACCAAAACTTTATTCGCAAACATGCGATCGCGCTGCAAACTCAAGGAGTAGACAATCCAACCGCCCGCTTATTCTCCAATCCCGCAGGTGATTATGGTTCGCTCGTCAACGATCAAGTTGTTTCCTCAAACTGGGAATCCGGTGAAGAATTAGGACAAACCTGGCAGAGTCGAAATGTCTTTAGCTATGGCAGAAAAGATAAAGGAGAAGTGCGATCTCAAGTCTTAGAAACTCTCTTAAAAACTACCGATCGCATTGTTCAAGAAATAGATTCAGTCGAATATGGCTTGACTGATATTCAAGAGTACTACGCCAACACAGGCGGACTCAAACGCGCGGCAGAACAGCAAAAAGGAACGAAAGTTCAAGCGAGCTTTGTCGAAAGCTTTTCAAAAGATACAACGCCTCGAAATTTAGAAGACCTATTGAGAATGGAGTATCGAACAAAACTGCTAAATCCAAAATGGGCAGAAGCAATGGCAGCCCAAGGATCAGGAGGAGCTTACGAAATTTCACAACGCATGACTGCTTTAATCGGGTGGAGTGGCACAGTTGACTTCAAAGAATCTTGGGTCTACGACCAAGCGGCGGATACATATGCTTTAGATGCAGACATGGCAAAAAGACTTCAAGAAGCGAATCCTGAAGCCTTTCGCAATATTGTGGCACGAATGCTAGAAGCAAACGGACGAGGATTTTGGAATCCCGATGATGAGAAGCTATCGAAACTTAGAGCGCTCTATGAACAATCGGATAGAAAGCTTGAAGGAGTAGAAATTGCTTCAGTTTAGCTTGCTTCCCGACGATTCAATCGGAGCACATCCTAAGAGTATGCTTTAAAAGTAATCGTTGAGGCGCATTCACCCGCCCTAGAATGGAATTCCGGGCTAGTTGAACGAAGTCCACTGAAGGGACTAACAGCCAATCAGAATGGGGTCTTCAGTCCTTTTCAAAGGACTTCGCACCGTTAGCCCCGAATTCATTCCGGGGCGAGCTAGAACGGAGCGAGGAAACGGTTGATACTTTTAAAACACCCTCTAACGGCGCAGGTAGGTAAACTTCGCATTCGGTCTGCCCACAAAGCAAGACTGCTTAAATCCATACTTCCGAATCACCGCCAAAGACTGTTCTGCCTCAGCCTGATTTCCTTCAAAATCAAACATCCAGTGATTGCCATCTACAATTTTCCAACGATTGTTAATCTTGCTCACCGTCGTCGTCGCCGGATTGAACGGAATACAATCTTCACCGCGCATTGCGCCTACTGGAGCAGCATTGTTCACCAACATATATTGGAACGAAGGCTGAGGTCTGCCCACAAAGCAAGACTTGTTCATTCCATAGCGCTTGATCGTGCGGAGAGACTGTTCTGCTCTTGCGCGATCGCCCTCGAAATTAAACATCAAATGATTGCCATTTTCCACGATCGTCCAACGCCCCTGAACATTCTCAACGGCTGTATTATTAGGATTGAACGCAATGCAATCTTCATTCAGCGCAGTTTGACCGAGCGAAACTGCATTCGATCGATATTTTCGATCCGTTTTACGATCGTGCAACACAATGTAAACCGATTGGGGCGGGGTTTTGCCTTGCTGAACTGCAAACCAGAGCTTCGTCAGATTTTCTGGATTTGAAAAAGCACAGAACCCATAGATTCTCTGATTCGATTGAGCATCATAGATATCAACCCAAGTTCTCGAAGAATTGGTGTTCGCACCGCAAGCAGGCAAATCCGGAGCACTCGTAAACAGCGCAGCATTGATTTGCTGCCAGTTCGTAACCGTCAAATTGTAGTAAGTATAGCCATTTTTGTTTTCGGTTCCTTTGAAAGCGAGAACAGGATTTGGAGAATTCAGTGCAGTCAAGTTACCAAACAGATTCGGATTCACATGAATCGGTTTAATTTCATTTGCAAACCCGGCTGTTGTGCCTAAACTTAACATTAGCCCAGCCAATAATGTGCTTGCTAACAAATGTTTAGATTGCATATTCCTTGAAGCTCCAGTAAATGAGTGGATACGGGTTAATAGGGAAGCGATCGAGACTTTATGCACTGCATTTCTATCGCTTGTCATTTCAGCCTAAGCGCCCCTACAAAACATCCACAGTGCCCAAACGGGTAAGAAAAACGGAGCGAATTATTATTAGGTATTGGTAGGTTTATTCAAGTAACTTAACAGCTTTTCTCAGGCGATCCATCTTAGAGGAGATGAGGTAGGGATCACCGTATTCGTATGATTTTCCAATGCTAGGACTTCTACAGAAATGATGAGTTTTAGCGATCGAAGTGTGAAACAAACCATTTATTCACTAAAGCGCGATCGTGAGTGAAGTTGCGATCGCAGGGTGACACGCCTATGGAAATGCTACAAGAATATCGCTATAAATTAGCGCAGTTTTGGCGATCCTCGATCGTCTTTCGCAGTCTTAGTTTACTTACCATCTTTGCCATCTCTGCGCTTCTGATCGTGTTACCTGCGCGATCGCAGCCCGTCGTTCTCACATTTTTGATGAATGCACCCGAAGTGCCAAATCTGCGACCTTTAATTGCAGAATTTGAGAAGCAAAATCCAGGCATCAAGCTCAACATGATTGAAGGTCCCAACGCTTCAAACTTGATCGAAGACTTGAATACGTCTGCTTTTCTTTTAGGAAGTGCGCCTTATGATCTCGTCAATATGGATGTCACTTGGGTCGCAAAATTTGCAGCAGCAGGATGGCTGCGTGACTTAACTAATGAAATTCCCCAAGAACAGTTAAACGAGTTCTTGCCCGGAGACATCGAAGCCAGTCGCTATCAAGGCAAACTCTATCGAGTGCCCTGGCGAACAGATGCAGCGTTACTCTTCTACCGGAAAGATTTGCTCGACCAAGCAGGACTTCAGCCACCCGAAACTTTTGATCAGTTGATCAAAGCATCGCAGCAAATTCAAGGTAAGAATGGCGCACAGTGGGGATACGTTTATCAAGGGCGACAGTACGAAGGCGTTGCTGCGATGTTTATTGAGGTCTTAGAAGGCAATGGCGGCTTCTGGGTCAATCCTCAAACAAATGAAGTTGGACTCGATCGACCCGAAGCGATTCAAGCCTTAAACTTCTTAAGAACCACTGTTGACAAAGGTGTGACACCAGCTGGGGTCAGTACCTATCAAGAAGAAGAAGCGCGGCTCCTCTTCCAAAGTGGGAACACCGTATTTATGCGAAACTGGCCTTACGCTTGGGCATTACTCAATAAAGAAGACTCACCTGTTCGCGGCAAAGTCGCCGTCAAACCTGTGATTCACGCACCTGGAAAACTGAGCGTGTCTTGTCTAGGCGGATGGGGTTGGGGAATCGCTAGCACGACTCAGCATCCCGTTGAAGCTCGGAAAGCGCTCGACTTCTTTACAGGAACCCACGTTCAAAAAACCACATCCCTTTCCTCTGGGTACTTGCCGAGTCGCAAAGCGTTGTACAAAGACCCAGAAATTCTCGCGAAATACGACTTTTTCCCAGTCGCGCTCAAAGCTCTGGAAAATCCTGGAATTCGACCTCCGATCGCGCAATATGCCCAAGCGTCTGATATTTTGCAGCGCTATCTCAGTTCCGCAATCTCAGGACGCATTTCACCCGAAGAAGCGATGAAGTCAGCAGCCCGTGAAACACGCGCATTGTTAGGAGTTTAGCCGATGAAAGATGTGATTCGAGAGCGAGAACGTCGTACAGGTTGGCTCTTAACGATTCCAGCCTTGCTGATTTTGACGCTGGTCTTTGCTTATCCAATTCTGCGAGCGTTCTGGCAAAGTCTATTTGTTCAGAACTTAGGAAATCAACTGAATCCACATTTTACAGGATTGTCTAATTTTGCCCGGATGGCTCAAGACGGGCGATTCTGGCAAAGTATGGTCAATTCAGCGATTTTTACGTTTTCATCCGTGGCGATCGAACTTGTGCTCGGGATGGGAATTGCGCTCGTACTCAACCAATCTTTCCGAGGTCGAGGAGCAGTAAGAACGATCGCAATTCTGCCGTGGGCTTTGCCGACCGCACTGATTGCACTCGGTTGGACATGGATTTTCAATGATCAATACGGGATTGTCAATGACATTTTGCTGCGGTTGGGATTCATCGATACTGGTATCAACTGGCTCGGCAATCCGACTTTAGCCATGCTAGCAGTCATCTTTGCAGATGTTTGGAAAACAACACCCTTCATCAGCATTCTATTGCTCGCTGGACTGCAATCCATTCCAAATGATCTGTACGAGGCACAAGCGATCGATGGAGCTTCTCCTTGGCAAAGTTTTCGACAGATTACCTTGCCCTTGCTGATGCCGCAAGTGGTCATTTCACTGTTATTCCGGCTCGCTCAGGCATTCGGAATCTTTGACTTAATCAGTGTCATGACCGGAGGTGGCCCTGGCGGTGCAACTGAAACGGTTTCGCTCTACATCTACGCTACGGTAATGCGCTATCTAGACTTCGGTTATGGAGCAGCATTAGTTGTGGTGACGTTCTTACTGTTAGTGTTAGCCGTTGCGATCGCAAGTTACTTCCTAACTCGATCCAGAGCTAAAGCATCGGGAGCAATTTAATATGACAACTGTATTTCCAGAATCCGTAGATCGACGAATGCCAGGAGGCAAATCAACTCGAATTGGGCGAAAAGTCGTCTTGCCGATTGCAGTTGCCTTTACTGTCATCTTTTGCCTGGCTCCAATCCTTTGGCAGCTCTTGACCTCATTCAAAGTGAATGCTGACATTGCGGCAATTCCCAATGTTTATTTCCCAACTCGATTTACATTAGATCATTACCGTTCTTTGTTTGAGCGTCGCCCATTTTTGAACTATATCTTCAATAGTGCGATCGTCTCTTTTGCTTCAACTATCCTCGCTTTAGGAGTCGGCTCTCCCGCAGCTTATGCGCTCGCCAGACTGAAACTTCAAGGAGAACGCTGGATTTTAGCAGGTGTTCTGATCGTGACGCTATTCCCACCGATTCTGCTCTTCCTGGGACTCCTCGAAATCGTTCGGGCGCTTCATCTTGGAAACAACTATCTTTCATTGATCATTCCTTACACCGCGATTAACTTGCCGCTCACGATTCTGGTGATGCGAAGCTTCTTTCAGCAACTTCCCAAAGATCTCGAAGATGCGGCAAGAGTCGATGGCTATAGCACCCCTCGAATGCTGCTCGAAGTCGTTCTACCGATGACGATTCCAGCACTCGTGACGACTGGAATTTTGACTTTCATTTCTGCCTGGAATGAATTCATCTTTGCCCTGACTTTCATCACTCGCGAAGACATGAAAACAGTTCCAGTTGCAGGCGCACAGCTCGGCGGAGCTTCGCCCTTTGAAATTCCATTTGGACCGATCGCAGCAGCAACGGTTCTCGGAACAATTCCACTGGTGTTGTTAGTTCTCTTCTTCCAACGCCGCATTGTTCAAGGGCTAACGTCTGGCGCAGTCAAAGGTTAATTCACTCTTCTCAAACATCATGGATAAGAAACTAGAACTCATTAACTTGAGAAAAGCTTACACTCAGCAAATTGTTCCTGTAAAAGACATTAACTTGAGTGTCGAACAAGGCGAATTTCTCACTTTGTTAGGACCTTCAGGATGCGGTAAATCGACGATCTTGCGCTTGATTGCGGGATTAGAACAGCCGACTAGTGGACAAATCCTGATCAATGGTCGGGATGTGAGCCGCTTGAATCCGGGCGATCGCAATATTGCAATGGTCTTCCAAAGCTATGCACTCTATCCGCACATGACCGTGTATGACAACATCGCATCCGGGCTAAAACTGCGGAAAACGCCCCATGCAGAGATCAAAGAAAGAATTCGTGAGGTCGCAGATTTCCTAGGATTGCATGATCTGATGAATCGTAAGCCGGGTCAACTGTCTGGCGGACAGCGACAGCGAGTTGCAGTCGCAAGAACCTTGGTTCGTCGTCCTGATTTATTCCTACTAGACGAACCTCTGAGTAACTTGGATGCGTTACTCCGGGAACACGTCCGGGCTGAATTGAAGCAATTGTTTGGTTCACAAAATGCGCCTGTTGTTTACGTGACGCACGACCAGACTGAAGCAATGACCCTTTCAACCAAAGTAGCTGTGCTGAATAATGGTTACCTGCAACAGTTCGATCGACCTGATGTGATCTACAGCCAACCTGCCAATCAATTTGTTGCAGGCTTTATTGGTAGCCCACAGATGAACTTTTTACGGGTTCCTTGTCAGAATGGCAATGCGATCGTGGGCAATACTAAAATTCCTCTACCCCGAAGCGTTAGCGCTCAAGAGATTATCTTAGGAATTCGTCCTGAGCATGTGCATCTTGCGCAAAACCGCAATGAACCGACGCTAGAGGGTGAAGTGTTCCTAACCGAGAATTTAGGCATGCACGATTTGGTCAGTGTACGGATCGGACATGGAACAAGTGAACCGATCAACCTGCGCGCGATCCTCCCAGTCCATTCGGGCTTAAAAGCAGGAAGTGCCGTGCAGTTAGCCTTTTCAGATGAAACCATTCATTGGTTTGATGTGGCAACGGGCGATCGCATAACAGATGCGCGATCGCATGTGATGGCATAGCGCTGTTGCAATCTGCAATTTACCCCTCAAATCTTCACTGCCTGAAGACTTGAGGGGTATAGGTTTATTTGATAATAGATTACAGCAATGCCTGTATAGCTCTCAGTGCTAACCTTATTTGGAAATCTCAGAATACTCAATCTTTTAACTAAGGTGCTGAATTAATGTTTTCTCCAGCGCAATTCAGTGCGGAAATTGATGATACAGGGGCGTGTTTCGCAATTAATTCAACCTGACCCGCCGCATTGCGTCGCCATTCGGTTGCCTCTACCATCATTTCATGCATTTCACTGCCCGAAGACACTGTTGAGCGAGATGCACGACCGTTTGACAATTTTAAATCAGCAAGATCTCGCAAATCAGACCAGACCAAATTGTGAGCCACAGCATGAGTCGGATCTTCTGGAATTCCACCTCGCCCTGTGACGACAAAACGGCTGCCTTCGAGCGCTGAACATCCTTTTGCAACTTGCTGTCCTGCGTCGAGGAACTCAACAGGTAATTGCAACAATCCTGCATTGATATCTACATCAGGACTCTTAATGGCGACACTGCCATTCACACCAAAATCCGAACTCGCAGTAATGTCATTTTCAGGGGTCTGCTGCGATCGAAACTTTAAGCCAAAAATGCCTTGAGTCGTGATTTGAATATTACCGCCATTGCCTCGCTCAGCCCTAGCAACAATATCACTGTTTTCTAACCCTAGTAAAATCGGCGCATTGACAGTAAGATTGCCTCCATTGCCTCCTCCCCTCGCCTCAGCCGTAATTCCACTTCCACGACGCATGATGATCGACTCCTGAACTTGAAGACTCATATTTCCACCATTGCTAACCGTCGTCGAAGCAGCAAGACTTCCTCTTTGATCTAGATAAATTGAATTTGCATTGACATTCAAGCTTCCAGCATTTCCAGAGCCAAGATTTCTCACTGTGACCAGTGCGCCATTGGCTACCTGCAAGCGATTCGTATTGATCGTGACGCTGCCTGCATTCCCACTTGGCAGACGTGGAGTATTGTAGAGTAGACGTACGCTCTCTGGCAGAATATTGCCAGCAGAACTAATTTGGCTAGGAATTCTGGCAACAGGCGCAATTCCTTTCACAGTTACAGACTCACTTGCATTGACAGTAATATTTCCAGCATTACCAAAAGCAACCGTCGAAGCACCAAGCCGTCCCCCGTCCCGAATCAACAATCGCTTTGTATCAAGCGTGAGGTTGCCTGCATTTCCTGTTCCAAAAGAGACATCAAACAGAGTGCTAAACTGCCGGAATCTTGGCTCTTCTCCTCCCAATTCTACAGACTCAGTTGCTTTAATATCTAGGTTTCCGGTTGAGCCAGCGCCCAAAGTCCCAAGCCCAATTGATCCTCCATTTACACTGCTCAACTCGCGAGTTGAAATACTGATATTGCCTGTATTTCCTGCACTGCTGCTTCGACTATAAGTGTAGTTAGTAATCGAAGAGAAATTAGAAGAATCGATCGCTGAAAAATCCTGTACTCGGACGGCTTGATCAGCATCAATTCTGATATTTCCTGTATGAGCACTGCCAAAGGTTTTGCTGCTAATTCCTGCCCCCGCTAGTACTTCAACCTGTGGCGCAACAATATTAATCTCATTTCCATTTCCCGTATTGACTTGTTGCATGTGCAGCCCAGTCTGAATCGTGCCATCTGGTGTCGTGCCGCTCAGATAAAGCTTTTCAGAAGCGCGAATTTGAATTTGACCAGAAGATACCGTTCCTTGATTCTGAATCAGCGCAACAGACCCTCCACTTAGCGAGATCTGAGCACCATCAAGCTGGATAGATCCATTTCCTAAACCACTCGCATCGAGTAGAGCCTTCTGAGACAGTTGAATGTTTTGCTTACCCTGGACTTGTTCATAGCCTAGCTGCCAGCCCTGTGCATTGGGCAGAAGACTCACATAGCCTGAACTTACACTGCCCAACGCCAAATGCCCCTCAGGTGCACTGAGAATTCCGCCATCAAGTGTTACGCCAGAGCCAATCAGAGCCAACGTCTTTCCAGACTTTACGCTCAATCCTGTTGTGCTCGTTCCTGCACCTACAAGAGGATTTCTCACATCTGGACGTGTTCTACCCGTTAATGGATGTCCAATACCTTGAACTTGGATTGCTCCAGCAGGCTGCCCAAACTGCACGCCAATCGGGGCACTGACGGTTAGTAAAGGACGCGCATTAAGATCTGTTGCTCTAAATTCTGCACCATCTGCGAACCGAATACTAGAAGCTGTTGTCCCAACAAAAGAGCCGCCAATATTCAACTGTGCATTCGCACCAAAGAGAATCCCCGCTGGATTGAGCAGAAACAAATTAGCAGTGCCTTGAGCTTCAATCACGCCATTAATACTAGATGCAGTGCCACCTGTAACCCGACTGAAGATGTTCTGAATCTCTGAGGCATGATTGAATCTTGCCGACCCGAATGCTGGAATCGAGAACTCTCGGAAGCTATGGAATAGATTATTACCCATACGATCGCCAAAATCGATCGTGAAGTTTAATCCATCTGGAGAGGTGACTTTTGTCGATAACGTACCATCTTCAACCACTCGAAGCTGAGCAGATGCTGGACGTGCAAAGCTTAATCCAAGCAGCGCAATACTAGTTAAACCAAGGGAACAAAGTAAAGGGCGCATAAGGAGAACAGAGCATAATTCAACTTTAATGTGCCCAAAAGATAATAGTTTGAGTCAACTTTTTTCGTAAAGATATAATTAATCCAATCTTCAGAAAATTGATAGCAGGATTCACCATTTTTTCACTCTATTTTATTAAAAATTAACTTAGACAAAGCAACATATTTCACGAATTCTAAAGATTTTGCTCTGTTTAAAATAGCGGATTCGTATTGAGTTAAAGCTCAATTCTAAGCAAATCAATTAATATATAAAATCTTCATTGAATCTTGATGTATAAGAGCTTCACATTTATAAAAAGCCTAAATTCCAATTTTTCCAGGCTGAAAATTTAGTGTTAATACTGAATTAAATAGAAGAAATAAATTGATAGGCTAAAAGCTCAAGATGAAATCACAATTGACTTGAGTACTACCTTCTCGCTATTACTCAACCCAATTTCATCAAGGTGCAGAAACCATGACCTACTCGATTTTCAGTTAAATCATGCATGCTCTAGCGCTCTCTCGAATCTCATCCGATCATTCAGCAAAGCTCTTAACTGTCCCAGAATTTGAATCCGTCAATTTTGGTCAGGTGTCACTCAATCCAGAGCAAACTTCAATGCTCTCCTTCATGAATCGCCAAATGATTGAGCTATGTCGCGCCCTACCAGAGCCATTGCGCGGATCTGCTCTTCTCACAATTCAAAGACACTACACAGGGTTTCAACTCTCAAACTTGGTGAACTTCTTTACGAAATTCTATACTCCAAGTTGGTCGATCATCTATTGGATGCAGCAAAATCAGCCTACTCTGCAACAAGATGAGCTAAAAGCTGCCTTGAGCGCACAGGCAATGGCATATTTCCTACATATGCTGGACGATCACATTTCAGATGGGCAGCTTGCACCAAGTCATCTCCTCCTGCAACTGAGAACACAGGCATGGATGAAGTTTAATCAAGAGACCTTATCTCTTGCTCAATGTTTACCTGAAGGCGAAACGATTGTTAACTCTCTGTTAGCTCGATACTTTAGTGGGGTGCATTGCCCGACTCCAGTAGTTGGGTTGGATGCTTACTGCGAATTGTTCCGTAAGCAGTTGAGTACGACCTTAATTTCACCGATGTTGACTGCACATCGTACAGGAAGTGATGCGATCGCGGTTCAAACTGCTTACGAGGCATTTTGTATTGCATGGCGACTGTTAGATGATTTGCGCGACTGTAGCAGCGATGCCTTTGCAGGGGAACTCTCAGCTGTGTATCACCTACTGTCTCCAGAATACCAACTCGTCTGGTTGGGGTGCGGAGGGAAAAATCATCAGTCTCCTGAATGGAGAATTCTGCAACAGCATCTCGAAGAAACGAAATTGCTTTCTACTCTCGTTTCTTACATTCTTCTCTGGTTAAGGGAAGCCCAACAGGCAGCAGAATCAATTTCCCTCAAAACCTATGCTTCTGAGTTGCGGCAACTCGCTTGCCCCTTGGAAGAATTATCTACAATTTGACTTCAATAGGAAGTACTCTCATGAAAACGTACACCGATTTTATTCTAGATATCACGACTCAAACCGATTTGCTTCAAGAACTCAATCTTGTTCTGCCTTTTCCCGAAGCTGAGCAGATGCAATCGTGGTTTGTCAGCAAAGGTTACCATCTGGAATCCTTTGATATTGAGATGCTTTATCAAAACCAGAATGCATTATTAGAGGCAAACGAACAGGTCAACTATTAATGCTGAAACAACTACAATCCGCTCCTACCGTCCAAACAATTTTTAACTTGAGAGGATGGAATCCGCGCCCTGTCTTTCGCGTTGAAGCAGGTTGGTTGCCTAAGATTTTCTGCCTTGCCATGCAACCTCACTGGCAACACATTCAATGTGGGGATGCCATTCAAGATCTCAAGGGGACAAGCTATTTGCTGTTTCCTGCACCTACCCCTGGTTGTTCTTACTCTGCTCATTTTGATGCAACGAGTCCTTATTTTCATGCCTTTTTTGGGGTCTATGTGATTCCATCTGTTGATGGACAGAGATTACCGCCAGAGATTTTTGCTGAACTCGGCAATCGAGATAACTTAGGTTGGCTTCGCCGCATGGGAGATCCATCTCCTGTTTCAATTCCGACCCAAATTGAAGAACTAGAACAGATTGAAACAGATAGATGGTCATTTCAAGTCACTTACAAAATGCATAGTGGTTTGGGGGATAACATGCCTCAGTCGGGTATTCCAGAGTTATTCATTGCTCCGAGCGATGCTTGGGATTCGCATCTCGATAGTTATCAAGAACTTCATCTCACGTCTTATGGTTTTATTTGGTATGAAGGCAACTATCTTGTCATGAATTTCTTTAATGGCATTGAGTTTCAAGACAAGGCAGGGCGATTCGTGAATACAATGCAAGACTATCCAGAGTTGCGATCGCAGATGGAGCGCATGGCATCTGCAATCAAAATCATCAATGATGGCACTGACTTTTCATCGCCTCCAGTTGGGAACTTCGCTGGAATCTAAAAGAACCTTGGAGTAGGCGGGATGCTACAGCAGCAGTCGTTTGACTATGTCGTGATCGGTGCGGGTTCCGCTGGATGTGTAATTGCGAATCGTCTCAGTGCTGATTCTGACACTACTGTTTTAGTCTTAGAAGCAGGAGGTTCAGCAAAGCATTCTAATATTGATCAACCGTCGGAATTATTTAGTCTTTGGGGATCTCAACACGATTGGTCTTACTTCACTGAGGAACAGCCTGGACTCTGTAACCGCCGCATCTTCATGTCACGAGGCAAAGTTTTAGGGGGATGCAGTAGTATTAACGCGATGATCTACGTTCGAGGCAGCCGTCATGATTTTGATGGCTGGAAGAACTTAGGGAATGAGGGATGGAGCTACGATGAAGTACTTCCCATCTTCAAGAAGTCAGAGAATTATGCTGGAGATGTCTCTAATTTTCATGGGATGGGAAGCGAGCTGAGTGTTCGGCATTGTCCTGAACCTACTGCCGTTTCAAGAGCTTTTGTGCAAGCAGGCAGAGAACTTGGCTATGGCGTAGATTGGGATTTTAATGGGGAGCAGCAAGAAAATGGAGCGGGCATTTATCAAGTGAATGTAACTCCAGATGGGCGAAGATGTAACGCCGCGATCGCATTTCTCAATCCGGTTCTCCACCGCTCGAATCTAACGATTCAGACACAAGTCCAAGTCACTCGTATTTTGCTAAAAGGCAATCGTGCCATTGGTGTGGAATATATTCAAGCAGGTGAAATTCAGCGAGT
Organism: Leptolyngbya boryana PCC 6306; assembly: GCF_000353285.1. NCBI lineage: Bacteria > Bacillati > Cyanobacteriota > Cyanophyceae > Leptolyngbyales > Leptolyngbyaceae > Leptolyngbya > Leptolyngbya boryana. Next base: position 3,030,091 of record NZ_KB731324.1, on the reverse strand, counting down.
TTACTGCAATCAAGAAGTCATCCTTTGTGCAGGAGCGATCGACTCACCCAAACTTTTAATGCTTTCTGGAATTGGTTCTACCGCTCAGCTTAAAGCGCACGACGTTTCAGTTCAAGTCAATTTGCCAGGAGTCGGACAGAACTTACACGATCATCTGATGATGGTTTTGATGTATCGAGCTAAACAAAATCTTGAGATTCCTACTTTTCTAGGAGAAGCTGGATTATTTGTCAATACAGATGATCAGCATGAAGCACCAGATTTACAATTTCACTTCACAGGAAATATGCGTGGATTGATTCCTCAAGAATTATCGATCGAAGATTCTGTGTTTTTTTGTGCGCCAACGTTAGTCAAACCTGAAAGTCGAGGTCAGATCAATTTGCGCTCTGCCAATCCGTTGGATTCAGCAAGGATTGATCCAAATTATTTGAGTTGCGATCGTGATTTGAAAGTCTTACGACAAGGGATTCAGCTCGCTCGTGAACTGACTCATACTTCAAGCTTAATGGAGTTCAATGGCGGCGAATTTACAGCAGATGTCGATGACTTGAACAGTCTCATTCGCACTCAGGCAACGACGATTTGGCATCCTGTTGGAACCTGCAAAATGGGACAAGATGAAATGGCAGTAGTGGACTCAAAGCTCCGAGTCCATGGGGTTGAAGGACTGAGAGTTGCCGATGCCTCGATTATGCCTGTGATTGTGAGTGGGAATACTAACGCAAGCTGCATCATGATTGGTGAGAAAGCAGCTCAAATGATTCTGGATAAGTAATTATGTCTGACATTCTAGATTCACTTCGGCAAGGCATACAGGGCGAAGTTACAGATATTGTGCCTGCACAGTATCAAACTGATTTCGGAGGGTTGCGACGCAAGCAACCTGGCATTTTAGTAACAGCGCATCAGGAGAAAGATATTCTTCATGCGTTAGAAGTGGCTCAGACGACTGGAACTTCGCTAACAGTTCGAGGGGCTGGTCATTCATGTAATGGGCAGAGTCTCAATTCTGGAGGCATTCTTCTTGAAAACTTTAGTCGATCGGCTGAAGTTGAGTTCTTAGAAGATGGCTTGGTTGAAGTTTCGGGGCGAAGCTGTTGGCGTGCGGTTGAGGAATGTTTGAACCAGGCAGGCAGACAATCAGCCGTTCTGACTGATTATCTGGATTTGTCAGTGGGTGGAACGCTTTCAGTAGGTGGAATGGGGCTGAATTCGATCGCGCATGGTTTCCAAGTCGATCAAGTTCGTCGCCTGCGTTTGATTCAGCCGAATGGACAGGTTCTTTGGTGTTCTCCGCACGAGAATGAAACGCTGTTCCGCTTTGCTTTGGCAGGATTAGGACAAGTTGGCATTATTGACAAAGTCGTAATGCAGACTCAGCCCTTCTCAAAATTTACACATACTGTTAAGCGACAGCATGATAACGTTTCTGAAATGCTGGAGTTTTTACCAGAGCTAGCTGCCCCGAACAGTGGAATTCAGCATTTCAATGGCTATATCTCTTTGAATGAGATTGCTTCTGAGTATGGTTATATGAGCCAGCAAGAGCAATTTAGTGACTCTTGTATTGCCCCTGCTTTGTATCAAGATTCAGATCAAGTCAAGAGTGAGCAAGATTTTCCCTTTCAGCTACAAGCGCGCAGAGATGTCTGGCTTTCCGCATTCCCAGATCATTTTCAGATTTGGACAGATTATATCTTTGACTATGCTAACGTAGTTCGCTTCATGGAATTTCTGGAACCTTTGATGAGAGAACAGCCTCTATCTGAAGCACTCAAAGCAATTTACATTCTCATGATTCGTCGCCCAGCAGACCATACGAATTTTGCTTTTCTTCCAGCACCGAAAGGAACATTACTCTTTAGCGTGGGGCTTTACACAATGGTGAGCCGCTGGAACCCGATGCTGCTGACCAAGACGCTTCCAGTTTTACAAATGGCACTACAACAATGTTGTGCTCTAGGAGGTCGTCCTTATCTTTATGGCTGCAATGAGATGGACGAACGGCAAAAGCAAGCGTTTTATGGTGCAGACTATCTCACCTTGCATGAGTTACGTCGTCAACATGGGTTGTCGAATTTGAATCGAGAGAGTTTCTGACGAGATTGACGATCGTTCAAAGCTGAATTGACGAAAAAATTCCCGAAATCGCCTGGACAAATTTGTAATATATCTGTAGTATGTAAATAAATCATACTACAGATACTACATCGCAATGATTTACGGCTTTTCCCATTTATGTGACTGCACATCTGCCCCAGTTCCGGGTGTAGAAAGTGCGTGCATGTCGGAAAACTGGCTGAAAAATCATGGTGCAAAAAGCGGGCGAAATCGGGAGATTCTATCTCCAGCGTAAGGGCATTTACTCACCACCCTTTCCCCGCTTCTGGCACATCAGGAGCGGGGTTCTTTTTTAGGAGTGAAACCGTCATGCAGGCAACTGAACCACATATATTACAAGCGTCGATCGTGGTTTTTTCTAAAAACTATTTACCGATCGCGCGCATCAACATCAAACGTGCAATTGTTCTGATTATTTCTGGACAGGCCGAAGCCCTCGATTTTGAAGATGCTCGGCAATGGGAAGTTCGTTCTCCCAATGTTGTACTACATGTTTCTGAGCACATCCGTTTAACGGGATCGAATCCAGAACGGCATTGGAAAGTGCCAGCAGTCAGTCGCCGAGAAGTTCTCCGCCGAGACTGCCACACCTGCCAGTATTGCGGAACTCAGAAGCAGTTGACGATCGACCACGTGATTCCCCGTTCCAGAGGTGGAACTCATACCTGGGATAACGTTGTGACGGCTTGTGCAGGCTGTAATTCTAAAAAAGGCGATCGCTTTTTATCTGAACTCGGAATGAAGCTTAAAACCAAGCCGAAAGCCCCGATTCATCCCGCAATTGCCTTTGCTGAACAGTTCTGGAAGGCATCTGAAAAAAAGTTGTAGTACGCTCTTGACAACTCTGTAATACAGAATGTAGTATTAATGTAGCACAAGAGAAGACAAACCGGAGGCGACGAAATGATTCTGTTTCTAAGACATCCGCGATCGGACTCCTGGAACTTTAGCTGGGATCGACGCAGAGATCAATCAGCATCGGATCGGCGAAAACAAGCCGAAGCCGTTTCAAAAGTGCAAAGTGAAGGCTTTTTGCAACGGCGAACACTACTTTAGACTGCACTAACTTCTGAACCATGAAAACTGAATAGTTCACCCATATGATCCAGAGCAGGTAAGCCTAGCAATCTTACCTGCTTCTTCAGAGGATGTAGTTCAGCCGAGTCAAGCACTGAACTATCAAGCCAGAAATCGCAAGGTTCAAATCTTGTGCCAAATCTCGTTATCCTCGCCTGTCCGGGTAGCCAAGTGGGAAGGCGGCAAACTGCAAATCTGCTCAACAGGGGTTCGATTCCCCTCCCGGACTCCAAATTCTAAAGTTTTGCAGTGTCCTGACGGTCAGGATCTTGATTCATATCCAAGACATTCGGGGTTCAACTCCCCGCACTGCGACCAAACACGTTGGGATGGTGTAACGGTAACATTTCGGTCTCCAAAACCGACGATCTGAGTTCGAGTCTCAGTCCCTTCGCCAAATCGAATTTCATGGTGCTGTAGGCAAATTGGTAAAGCCACAACTCTTTCAAAGTTGCGTTTGCGGGTTCAACTCCCGTCAGCACTGCCAAATCTGGGTCGATATCCAAGTCTGATCAAGGAAGCCGTCTGTAAAACGGTTGCGCAAGCATCGTTGGTTCAAATCCAACTCGACCCACCAAATGGAGAGGTCGCCATTGGCAAGGCAAGTCGTTTGCTAAACGATCGAGGAAATTCCCTCTGTGGGTTCGACTCCCACTCTCTCCGCCAAACAAACTTTTAAGGGAATGTAGCTGAGTTGGTTTTAGCATCAGGTTGAAGCTCTGAGGACGCGGGTTCGATCCCTGCCATTCCCATCCTGAAATCTTCAGGAACATTGCCCTATAGCTCAACTGGCAGAGCATTCGATTGTTAATCGGAGGGTTGTAGGTTCAAATCCTACTAGGGCAGCCAATCAATGCCGAGTGGACGACTTGGAAAGTTGCTATGACTCTGAATCATGGAGATGTTGGTTCAAATCCAACCTCGGCATCCACACTATTCAAATCATTCAGATCATCCAAATCGATAGTGGGAAGTACGCAAATTAGGTAAAGCGATCTGTCTTTGAAACAGATGGTTGAAGGTTCGATTCCTTCCTTCCCAGTCGGGGGGCATGAAATGCTTTTGGGTCAGCACTTCTATCCTCCTGTCTTTTGCTCCTGTAGCCCAACTGGTAGAGGCAACTATCTCAAAAATAGTTCATGTATGAGTTCAAATCTCATCAGGAGTACCAAACACGATCGGGGTATGGCGCAATTTGGTAGCGCAGCGACTTTGGGAGTCGAAGGTTGTAAGTTCAAATCTTACTATCCCGACCAATTCACCCTTGTAGCAGAACGGAATATGCACTGGTCTTAGAAACCAGGTTTTGTGGGTTCGACTCCCACCAGGGGTACTGTGCTCTCGTGGCGAAACGGTAAACGCCTCCGTTTGAGGGACGGAGTTGATGCAGGTTCAAATCCTGTCGAGAGTACCAAATGCACCGAAGGCGGAAGTGGTCTACGCGCACGCCTGATGAGCGTGTTACTAGCAGGTTCGAGTCCTGCTCGGTGTACCAGGGCGTTTGGCAGAGCGGTGATGCATCTGGCTTTTAATCAGACTCAGACAGGTTCGATTCCTGTAGCGCCCACTAGACCATCTGCCCCTGTGATGCAATTGGGAAGACATCGCTTACTTAAAATAAGCGTCTTGCTGGTTCGAGTCCAGTCGGGGGTATAGCGGGGGTAGAGCAGGAGTGGCTCGGCAGTCTCATACGCTGCGATCACTGGGTGCAACTCCCAGCCCCGCGTCCAACTCTTTCAACAAGAGTAATCCATTATCTAGCTCCCAATGATGATTTGGACAAAGAGCAATCAAATTTGAAAAAGCATTAATTTCGGAGATAAGAGCATGATCTGAAAATTGACTAACAGGCTTTCTATGGCAGATTTCTATATGCAAGCTATACCCGCAAATAGCACATTGTTTTCGACCACCACTAGCAAGATAGATTCTTGAGGCATGATTTCTAATGCTAGTTCTAGCTGATTGCCAGTTCTTTCTTCTACTAAACAATTCTGCTTTTGTTAAAGATAGAACATTGATTCTCTTAGCCTGGTACTCTTTAGTATTCTTGGCAATAACTGTTGTGCCATGTTCGGATAGAGAACGTTTCAAACATGAATCGCAGTACTTTCTCTTGTAGTACCCACCTCTTGCTGCTCGCTTAAGCTGAATAGGTGCAGAACATCGTTGACAGGGAAGAATACCCCCTGTTGGTGAAATTGTAATTTTTCTGGGAAACATCCTACCGTTGTACGACGCAGAGCAAGAGCGATCGCAAAACTTCTTCTTTTTGAAGTCAGAAAGACGCTCATTTTCGCGCCTATGAAAGAGTTGCCCGCAGTGTAGGCATGTTTTTGGAGGAGGATTAATAGCCATGAAAATACTATAAGCGTTCTTAAATGCGTTAGAAAAACTGTCTAGAAAGTTTTACACAGTATTTCAAGTTCTTGCTGATGTAGCTCAATTTGGCAGAGCAGCTACCTTGTAAGTAGCTAGTTGCAGGTTCGATTCCTGTCATCAGCCCCATTTGTGGATATGGTGTAACGGTAGCATGAGAGTCTTCCAAACTCTGGGTGCGAGTTCGAGTCTCGCTGTCCATACCAATTTTTTACTATCTAAGAACTATCTGAGAGTGTCGTCTAATGGAAGGGCATCGGTCTTCTAAACCGATCTGTGTAGGTTCAAGTCCTACCACTCTCGCCAAAACATAGGAGTGTAGCTCAATTGGAAGAGTACCAGGTTTCGACCCTGGATGTTGTAGGTTCGAGTCCTATCACTCCTGCCTTGGGTTCGTAGCTCTAACTGGGAAAGCGATCGTCTTGCACACGATAGGTTGCGGGTTCAAATCCCGCCGAATCCACTGTGACTGAATCCGAAGTGATCGAGGAGCTAGTCTGTGAAACTAGTGTTAGCGAGTTTGAGTCTCGTCAGTCACCCCAAATGGAGAGTATCGCTAAATGGTCAAGCAACTCGTCTTGAAAACGAGGACTGGGTAATACCTGGGGGTTCGATTCCTCTACTCTCCGTCTATTGTTTCTGAGTCTATTGTCTCTGATATGCCAAGTAGACTGCTTCCAAAAACAAATCTGCTGTCATTTCAAATGGAAGCTCTTTCATCTCTAGTAAATCTCTGACCTGTCTTGCTAACTTCAGGCTGAGATCATTTTTAGCTCGATTGTCTAACATCGATCGACGTTGCAAATACTCCCGAATAACCGCAAAATCATCAGGTAACAACACGGCAACATTTTGAGTTGCGACCAGTTGATTTGCCAGCGAGTCTGCTTCTGGAGACAGCTTAAAATTCGCAGACGAGATCGGACGTTGTTCTTGAACAACCAAAGTTCCCGCAATCCAATCTCCCAAACGTTTTTCACGTTTCGTCAGAATAATTAACAACATCCCGATAAAAGCAATATCATCGATCGGGCGAACCAATGCTCGTAAAATTGCCTGAGTCGCCCCCACTGGCTGCCCATCATCTCGAATGACTCGGATTTTGGTATAGCGTTTTCCTGGCGTTTGTCCCTGCCATAGGGTTTCAAACAGAACAAAATAGCCCGTGTAGATGGCAAACGAAAGCAGGATCGAAATGGCAGTCAACCACATCTCAATGTTTCTGGTATTTGGAAAATACTGCTGAATTTGGACAGACAGAATTAACCAAACCATTAATACACCGATCAGCAACGCACCCCAGATGAGGTAATCCACAATCAGCGCGATCGTACGATTGCCAATTCCTGCGAGCGTAAACTCTAATTCGACGCTCTCTGGAGTGCGGACTTTGATGTGGTTAAACAGACTCATGACCGTGATTCGATAAGGAGGACTATCTCAAGTCATTCCCACTTTAACCGCGATCGCGCAATTCCAAGCCAAAACCTTCTCGTCGCGCTCTCAAATCGTAGTACACCACCGCTTTAATGGTTTGCCACAGCGGAGTAATGAACGCACTGCCAATTAGGCTAATCGCAAAAAACAAGAGTGTGGCAGTCACAGCAATGGCAGGATCAGTATCTTCCCCTACAGGAAACGCTGCACCCACAAATTGAGAAGGAACGTTGACGATCAGCGTCAGGATGAATGTGACAAAGAAAATCCACTGAATCCGACCGACCGATCCTTTCGTCAGATTCCAACTGCGACCAATACAACTCGAAGCATCCAGATTATCCTCGATTGCTAACGCCGCATCATAAATAAAGACCCGAGACATAATCCGGATAAAAGTAAACAATCCAAATATGAATGCAACAACCATTAACAAGCCACCAACGATTCCTAACGGCGGATTCACCGCTGTTAATGCTGCTGTAATCACAATCAGGATGAAAAAGGCAATTAAAAAAGCCATGTATATCCCAATCACAATTAACCCCATCAGTAATCCCGCGCCTAGAAAATTCCAGACTTTTGGTTCAGTGTTTTGCTGAGCTTCAGTGAGAGTCTCTGGTTGATTAATTAATTCTTGATAAGCAAGGCGAGAGATGCGACCCGTGATTTCTGCACTTTTTGCCCATCCGTACACGGGAACAAAAATCCAAAGATAAGTCCGCAACACTAAAATCAAGTATCGTTTGAGATTGGAGCGGTACAGACGCACACCTGCACTGATCACATCTCCAACACTGAGGGGCTGAATGGGATTACTAGGGCTAAGATTAGACATAAATTTCGACGTGAATGAATCAAACCGTACGGTCTGAGGCTATCTTAGGCGAGGTTGTCCGAAACACCCGAAAATTTTACAAACTATGAATGTTAAGCGCTGGATTGCTCGACGTGAGCCGAATTGGAAACAATTAGACGAACTTCTCACCCGGATAGAAAAGCGAGGACTGCGATCGCTCTCGACACAAGAAATTAAAAGTCTTGCCAGTTTATATCGCTCGGTATCTGCCGATCTAGCCAGAGCACGCACCAATCAAGCCCAGGTTGGCAATACGCTCGTCCAGGATTTACAACGGCTCACCTCTCGTGGATATAGTCAGATTTATCAGGGATCGCGCAAGCAAGATTGGAAAACTGCGATCGACTTTTACAAATGGGGCTTGCCTGCGGTGGTGCAGGAGACGTTCGGCTATACTGCGATCGCAACCGGAATATTTTGCTTAGGTGGATTAATCGCTTGGTGGTTTTCCTGGCGCGATCCGCAGTTTCTCGAAATGATTGTTCCAGACCATCTGATTCGCACTGTACGGGATGATGGGAGACTTTGGATGGGTTCGATTCTAGGAATTGAACCAGAAGCAGCAAGCCAGATTATGACGAACAATCTAGGGGTGACTTTTCGAGCCGTTGCAGGGGGTATGACACTCGGACTATTTACGATCTTCTTGCTATTTATGAATGGCTTGCTGATTGGGGGGGTAGGCACTTTAGTGGGACAGAACAATCTCGCTTTTCCATTTTGGGCGTTTGTGTTTCCACATGGTTCGTTGGAACTTCCTGCCATCTTCTTTTCTGGCGGAGCAGGATTGTTAATTGCAAGAGGCATTCTGTTTCCAGGACAGTATCGACGGATTGATGCGATTAAAGTCTACAGTTTGAAGGCAGCACAACTCATGTTTGGAGTTATTCCCATGTTGATTGTTGCAGGCGTGATTGAAGGCTTTTTCTCACCGAGTCCAATCGTGCCTGATCCCCTGAAATATTTTGCAGGCATTGGCTTATTCATTGCATTGATTCGCTATTGCAGTCGCCAGCGAGAGCATGTTTAGCGATCGCGAGAAACTTGCTAGATCTTCTCTCGCAGGAGATATCAATTCATTCCTGAATTTCCTAGCTCACGGTTGCAACGCCTACTTCTTCTGGAGCTAAGTAAGGCGTTAGCACCTGTCCATCTTTGAACCAAATCACTCGCCGAGTACACCGAGCAACTTCTGGTTCGTGCGTTACCATCACAACTGTCATTCCACTCGCATTCAACTCGGTAAAAATATTCAGAATTTCCTGAGTCGTGGTCGAGTCTAATGCACCTGTCGGTTCATCTGCTAGCAATAGCACCGGACGATTGACGATCGCTCTAGCAATGGCAACCCGTTGCTGCTGTCCCCCCGAAAGCTGAGTCGGCTTATTTTGCATTCGCTGCTCTAAGCCGACTTTGATCAAAGCTTCTGTTGCGCGATCGCGCCTCTCTTGAGCAGGTACATTCCCATAAACCATCGGCAACATCACATTCTCTAATGCAGTCAGTTGCGGAAGTAAATGAAACTGCTGAAACACAAAGCCCAACTTCTGATTACGAATATGAGCTAAAGCCCTATCGTCTAACTGAGCAACATCTTCTCCGTCGAGATAGTACCGTCCGGCAGTGGGTCGATCAAGACAGCCGATAATGTTCATCATCGTCGATTTACCCGACCCAGAAGCCCCCATAATCGCGCAGTACTCACCCTGTTCGACGATCAGATCGACTCCTGCTAAAGCATGAACAGTTGTATCTCCGATTCCGTAGACCTTCGTAACTTCTTCTAAGCGAATAATGACTGAATTTGGCATGATTAAGCACTCCGGAGCGCAACGATGGGGTCGAGTTTGGCAGCTTGGCGCGCAGGAATTACACCAAATCCTAAGCCGATCGAGCCTGAGACTCCAACGGCAAGAATAATGGCGGCAGGAGCAACGATCGCTTCAAGCGGCGTAAAGGCAGCTACCAGCACCACACCGCCCACACCAACGATCGTTCCAATTAATCCACCTGCTGCTGAAAGAATGACAGCTTCGATCATAAATTGCATCAGAATGTCATTCCCTGATGCTCCGATCGCTTTGCGTAAACCAATCTCTGAAGTTCTCTCCGTCACAGAAACCAGCATGATGTTCATAATGCCGATACCGCCAACCAGCAGAGAAACAGCCGCGATCGCCGCTAGCATTGCCGTCAATCCGCTCGTAATCGTACCAACGATTTGCAAAATATCTTTCTGAGTTTGCACTGTGAAATCATCATCTGTGACAATTTTGTGTCGTCGTCGGAGTAAATTTGTAATCTGAAACTCAGCCGCCGGAATACTCGCTTCATCTTTCGCTGAAATCGAAATAAACGACAGATCTAATCCGTAGGGCGATCGACCCGTCAAAGTACTCGACATGGTCGTTAAAGGAATATAAGCCGCGTCGTCTTGGTTACTGCCAAGAAAAGAGCCTTTCGCTTGCAGAACACCGACAATCTTGAAACTGACGTTGCGAATTCGGATCTCTTCTCCGATCGGATTTTTATCTCCGAAAAACCGATTTGCCAAATCTGCGCCCAACGTGACGACTCGCTGATTTCGCTTCAAGTCAATCTCGGAAATAAATCGCCCTTTTTCAACATCAAAGCTCCGCACCGTCAAGAATTCGGGGGTCGCACCCACAATCAGCGACGTAGAATTTCGACTGCCATACACCACTGGAAACGAAGCATTTTTCTGGGCAGAAACGCCTGCTGCGCTCGGAACTTGTTCGGAGATCGCTTTTGCATCGTCCCAGACTAAGGTTCTCGGGATATTATTCGTCCGTTGCCGTGCCTGATTTCCGCCCGGTGACACAAACAATACATTCGGTCCCAACGATTCAAATTGCTCAGAAGCAAGCCTTTGCGCGCCTTGTCCAATGCCAATCATGGCAATAACCGACGCATTGCCAATGATCATTCCCAACATTGTCAAACTACTGCGAAGCTTGTTGGCAGTCAGCGTCTTCGCTGCCATTTTTAAGCTCTCACCAAAATCCATTGCTCTACCCTACTGATTGGAATTCTCGATTTTCTGTCCTGCAGGTGGCTGTACGTAAATGCGATCGCCTGCCTTAATTCCCTCTAAAATTTGAGTCTCGTTATCAAAACTCAGTCCAGTCGTCACGGTTTGGAAACGCGGTTTATTGTTCTCACCTGGAACCCAAACGCCTGTTTTACCTTTCTGAGTTGAAAGCGCAGCTGTCGGAACAACCAGCGTTTCAGGAATCGAATCGCCTAAGAAACTGACATCGGTATTCATCTTCGATCGCAGTTTGTCGCGTCCTGTGAGAATATCAATCCGCACTGAGAAAGATGTCACATCCCGCTCTGTCACAGCTTCAGGAGCAATTAAACGAACTCGACCTTTAAAGGTTTCTTGCGGATAAGCATCGACTCGAATATCGACTTCTTGACCGCTTTTGATCTGAGCAATATCCACTTCTGGCACTTTCGCCCGCACTTCTAATCCACTGGCTAAGGCGAATATCGAAGTCGATGCCGAACCATCTGCTCCCGCACTTGCCTGAGTCGTCGGCGTGACAAACGCTCCAACGGTGGCATATCGCTGAGTAATGACTCCTGAAAAAGGAGCACGAATAAAAGTATCTTCAAGACGGTTTTGGACTTGCTGAAGCTGAGCGATCGCGGATGCTAACTGTGCCTCAGACTGCCGAATCTCCTCCGGTCGCGCCCCATTCTGGCGCTGTTCTAATTGTTGATTTGCTTGACTCAATTGAGCTTCCGCTTGGCTCAACTGCGCACGAGCTTGACTCAGCGTTTGACTCGCATTCTGTTCCCGTCGCACAAATTCATCCAGTGAATTCGCCGAAATTGCCCCCTGGCTTGCCAGATCTCGCTGTCGGCGCGTTTGAGTTCGAGCAAAATCTAGCGCAGAGTTCGCATCCGCAACTAATCCTCGCACTCGCTGCACTTCGCCTTCTGCTCTCGCAACTTCTGATTCTCCTTGGCGCAGTTCTTCAACCCGCGTTCCCGCTCTCAATTGATCTAACTTCGCCTGAGCTTCCGCAACTCGCGCTTGAGCCTGATTGCGTTCTGCTTCAATATCTTGGCTTTCCATTCGCGCCACAACCTGTCCTTGCGTCACCTGATCGCCTTGATCGACTAGCAACTGAACGATCTTCCCGGCAGTTTTCGGACTTAAATTAACCGTGCGAACTGGGATAATCTCGCCACTCGCTGAAATTCTCGCAGTCACGGTCTTCGATTCGACAGAAATTGTAGCGGTTTCCTGACGAGGGCTAGACTGCCGTGAAGCCAGAAATACACCACTTGGAATCGCGATCGCGCCTGCTGCAAGCAATGCCAATACCCAACGAGATGGCTGACTTTTGCCAACCTTGCCAAAAAACGGAACTTGCATGTTCAAACTCACCAAACTCGGTGAAACACTAAATACAAAGGAGCGCTAATCCACATCTGCTTCACAATGACTTCATTTCGCATCCGAAAGATTCCTGAGGCGACGGATGTGAAGCGATATGTATTACTCGTTTACAAATTTTAACGTAATTGTCAAGGTTTCGTGTAGCGCCATAAGTATTGATTCTAGGCTCTCTACTGCTGGGTAGATTTCTATATCGAAATTTCCGAACAGAGACACACAGGCAGAAATCTCTGTTGATCTCAATCAAATCACGGGAAATCTTAAGATTGTTGCCGTCCAAAGCGATTTGGACGGCATTAGAAATCAGTATCATAGGCATAGTATTCTTGCTGACACGATGCCGAAGATGCTAAGAAAGAGGTCTATGAAGTGCCGTATTTTCCAGTATGGCATTCTCGTAGTCACTCTGGAGAATCCGAAACAACCGCAAGTTTAGCCGATGAGAAATATTTTTTTTGTAAATCGGTCTAAAAGCGTTCGGATTCTTGAAAGCCAGCCTGCATTCAGTACAATAAGCGACTGATTGCTTTTTGCCCTCAGCCTGTGACGATGACAGCCTATGAGTCCCTTGCCCAACCGACCACTCCAGCCTCCTAAATCCTATGCCGCCGAGACTGCGGCTGAAGGCTCTGACATGCCACAATCCCCAGATGCATCTGATCCAAAGCCGCCGACCGCCCAGCGCCCGCTGGTGCGACCTGTCGCGCGCCCTCAACCTGCTCCTGCGGCTCCGACCTCACCTCCGCCTGCTGTGGAGAAGCCTCCTGAGCCAGAGATCGAATTGTTTGATCCTGCAAGTTTGCGCCAGCAGCCGATTCCGGCTCCGAGCGAACCGATGCAGTATCGTGCGATCGGGCTTTTGAGAGGTCGCTATACTCCGTCTGAAGAACAGTTCACGCGGGGCGAGATGAAGACCGCAGATGGAACCACGATCGAAGCCGTGCTGCTCGGTCGGGTGATGAGTTTAGTGAAAAACCATTTAGACCTCGAACAAGAGCATCTCTGGGTCGTGTATCCGCGCACTCGTGAGAAGCACGAAGATCTGCATGTTCAGATCGTCGGAGTTTGGGAGCCTGAAAATCTCAGTAAGTCTGAAGAAGAGTCAGAAGCCGAGGAAACCCCGAATTATCTGCCTTCTTCTGAGGTAGAAGATAATTACTTTTCGATTCGAGGCGAAGTGATTTTTCACACGCCTGAAGAGAAGTCGATGGTGATTAAGATTCAGCAAGCTCCACGCAAGAAAGACGATCGTGCAAAAGCCTTCAAGCTGAAATTGCGCGGTGAGTTGACCGGAAAATCGGTTGGATATTTCTGGGAAATTAACGCGAAGCGCGAAGGTGCAGATCTGGTCGTCATGACTGCTAAGTCGATCGGCATGATTCCGCCTCGGAAGAAGTCGAAAGAGGAGATCGAACGCGGTCGCTTCTCTCGCCCAGGCGGGCGTTTTGGCGGCGGCGGTGGTGGCGGCAGAAGACCGTTCGGCGATCGTAGACCGAGTGGCGGCGATCGTAGACCGTCAGGAGCTGCGCCTCAACCACAGGCGGCTCCGCGTCGGACGGAACCTCTTCCCAAACCCGTGAAACGTCGAACCGACGAAGGCACGGACAACGTAACAAGCGAAGCATAGGCAAAACGGGGCGATTCTGAGGGATCGCCCCTATTTTTTAGCAATGAATTCTGAAACTGCACTCAGTAGGGCTTGTGGTTCATCTAAACGGATGAGATGTCCACTGTTCTCAAAAATTTTCAGCTCCGCGTTGGGAATCGCGTTGGCAATTTCTTCTGAGAATTCGGGTTGGCAGATCCAATCGTGCCGTCCGCCAATGACGAGCGTAGGAACAGTGATTTTGTGAAGCTGATCGAGAACGTTATACGATCGCAAAAATCCTCCAAACGCCATGTTAATTGCATCGATCGAGAGAATGGTACGCGATCGACTTTCTGCAACGGGACAATTCACAGAGTACATCGGCTGCATGATTCGGAAGTAGTCGGCAAGTTGCTCTTCGGTTTCAAAGTTGCCATTCCAGAGATATTGAGCGATCTCGATTTGTTCGGGGGTGCCTCGTTCGTTGAGAATTGCTTGAGCACGTTTGAGAAAGCGGAAATCGGGAACAGTGGCGATCGCGATCAGATGAGAGAGATTTTGGGGATAGCGAGTGGCATAGGTTAGAGCAACCATGCCCCCGTACGAACCGCCGATCGCAGCAATTTTCTCGAGTCCCAAATATTGTCGAAGTGCTTCCATATCTTCGACATTTTGATCGAGCGTGTAAGTTGATTTGTCGCCTCTTGCCGATCGTCCTTGTCCGCGATGATCAAAGTAGACGAGCTGCAATTGATCACTCAGGGCAGAGAACGTCGGCTTGTAAGAACTATGATCCGCACCAGGACCACCATGAATCAGGAAGGCGATCGGCTTTTCTCGCATACGATCGCCATCGGGAACGAGTCCTGCGCCTTCAATATCAAAGTAAATCTGTGTATCCCGAATCTTCGCAAACATAGAGCACTCCTGGTTGATTCATAAGGTCTTGCAAGTTGGGGGAACAGGGGAACGAGAAGCGATTTCCCTATTCCCCTATTTCACACCGATTTAAGACTGTTATGAACTCTACATCGGCTAGTAAGGTTTTTAGAAATTGGCTGGTGAGATGTGCAGCGATAGCATGACAGTCCAAACGATTTGAGCTTGTCGGAATTTGAGATTAAACCACTCTTCTAGGTTTACTGTTTGATAGGAATCCGGATCACAAACTGTGCGCCCTGATTAGGCTGTGAATAGCACTCTAGTTTGCCACCATGTTGTTCAACGATGATTTTATAGCTCAGGGATAATCCCATACCAGTTCCTTTCCCAACTGGTTTTGTGGTGAAGAATGGATCAAAAATCCGTTCTTTAACTTCTTCAGGAATTCCCGCACCATTATCGACCACTTCTATTTCGATCCATTGAGCGTTGATCGAGGATGTGCGAAGTGTGATCTGACTGGGATGATCTTTGATGTCTTGCAGGGTTCGTTTTTCGTTCTGGTCTTCCAAAGAATCGATCGCATTACTGAGCAGATTCATCAATACCTGGTTGAGTTGTCCAGGATAACATTCCACGATCGGCAAATTGTCATATTCCCGAATGACCCCGATCGCTGGACGGTTTTTACTTCCCTTTAACCGATGTTGCAAGATCATCAAGGTGCTTTCAATTCCCTCGTGAATATCGACGGCTTTAAATTCTGATTCATCCATGCGCGAGAAGTTACGCAACGACAGCACAATCTGACGAATACGATCAGTGCCAGTCTTCATTGAAGTCAGCAGTTTCATCAAATCTTCCTGCAAGAATTCGAGGTCGATTTCTTCAGCCTTCGCCTCAATCTCTGGCATCGCATCGGGGTAATACTTGCGGTAAAGCTGTACAAAATCTAATAAATCCCACGCATAGGTTTGTAAATGATTCAGATTAGCGTGGATAAAGTTGACTGGATTGTTGATTTCATGAGCGACGCCCGCGACCAGTTGACCTAAACCAGACATCTTTTCGCTCTGAACGAGTTGGAGTTGAACGCTTTGTAGCTCTTCCAGGGTTTTTTGGAGAGTTCGAGTTTGCTGCGTCAGTCGGACTTCAGATTCGAGCAATTGTTCAGCTTGAGCTTGAGCTTGCAGTGCAGTATTCTCCATCCGGGCATAGAGATCTCCTTGTTGAATCGCAATCCCTAGCTGACCCGCCAGGCGATACAGTAGATTGCCTTCTTCCTCCTTCCAAACCCTAGGGTGACTACATTGATGCACAATCAGCAAGCCCCAGAGTTGATCGCCCACCATGATCGGCACAATCAGATTAGCTTGCACCTGCAAGCGTTGCAAGAACTGAAGATGCGTTGGATCTAACCCCGCTTCAAGCACATTGTTAATGGCTCGAATTTGACCCTGGCGGTATTTTTCAAAACATTCACCGGGCGCACAATTATCTGCTGCCTCGCCTAGGGTAGGAGACCAAGGTTCTGCCACATCTTCAAGTGAAACCTGTCCCCGCCAATCCGCATTAAATTGGTAAATCAAAGCGCGATCGACAGCAAATAGTTTCCGCACTTCGGAGACTGCCGTTTGCAAAATCGTCGGAAGATCCAGAGATTCTCGAATCTGAGATGAAAGCTGGTTGAGCAGTTCTTCCTGAGTTGCTAAGTCTCTGAATTTTGCTTCGGATTCCTTGAGACGATTTTCAGTACGCTTTAACTCAGTGATCTCATTAAACGTACAAACCATCTGAGTGACCGCAGCATTCGATAATTTCAAAGGAACAGCATTAACTAGAAGCGCCGTTGGTTCTTGCTCCTCAGCTTCAACATAAATCACAGCATTCTGTACTGGCTGTTTGGCAAGGATGTTTTGCAATACAGGTTGCATTGAATGAAGCAGCGGATTCTCTGAATCCTCAAGCAAAGTTGAATCCAGACAGCTTGTAATACCTTGATTCCACAGCTTTTGTAGGTCTGCTTCACTGGAGAAATGTAATAGATCGAGCACTGCGCGATTGGATAACTGAATTTGAGCATCTTCTTCAACCACCAATACACCAACTTGAATGCCTTGAAGAATTGTTTTGAGATATTGTTGGCTCTCCTGAATCGCCTGGGCATAGATGATTTGAGCAGATAACCGCCGATCGAAAAACGCGGCTAGTAATGCGAGTCCTAAAATAATCAGCGTGCCAACAATCACAGCAGCAGCTAAAGGGACTACGTTTTTGGGGGGTTGTAAGCTTGACTCCGCGAGCATATTAGACATCGGCATGAAACAGGCGGCAGCCATGCCAGTGTAGTGCATCGTCGGAATTGCTATCCCCATAATTAAGGAAGCTAGGAGTTTTTTCCAGAGTTGGCGCGATGTGGTTTCTTCTCGCAACTGGAAGACCAAAAACAGTCCTGCAAACGAGACGGCGATCGCAATCAGAACCGAGAGCGCAACCACGCGAACGTCATAGTGGATGACTGCCGAGGCATGCATTGCAAGCATACCGATATAGTGCATAGAGGCAATCCCCAAGCCCATGCAGATACTGCCACCTAGAAGTTGAGACCAGCCCAATGTTGGACGACTAACCAGAAATAGCGCCAATCCTGAAGCAATCATGGCTGGCACAATCGAAACAAGAACGGTGAGAAAGTCGTAATTTACCAGAACAGGCAATCGGAATGCCAACATACCAATAAAGTGCATTGACCAGATGCCGATGCCCATCGAAGCAGCACCACTGAACAACCAAATCTTTTGAACTCGGCTTTGGGTTGCAGTCACTCTTCCAGCCAGATCTATAGCAGAGTAGGAGGCTAAAACAGCGATGAGCACTGAAACAAGAACAAGTTGAAGATTATAACCAGTGGTTAAAGAAGCCATAGACCTAAGGAATGTGAGAAGGCAGGGAAATGAATAATAGAGATGCTTCGATCGCACTGCTTCCTAAGTCATCTCTCTAAGCTAAAAAAGAACAACTTTGTCAATTCGTTTTGTGACGATCAATTGGAGCAGAATTCTAAATTTTGTCTGAGAAAAGCATTTTCTAGAGACTATATGTCTAGTAATTCCCAATTAATGCAAATCATGGTCTATGCCTGAAGATAGAAATCGATCATTCTGTCTCACATTTAAGAAAAGTGTGATCGCTAATCTCAATCAAATCAAATCATCCATAAGGCAACAATCGAGTGCCGGAAAGCCAGTTATTCAGGGCTTTCCTAGAGACTAAAGTGAATGAATGGATGGAAAAAAGACTAAATCAATCTGAGATCCAAGGAGTTGGATAGATTTAAGTTTTCTTTTAGAATTGCGAGTTTCAGATATTTATAGAATGGGAAATAAACTTAAGAGATTTAGACAACCAGATAACGGTAAAAAAACACAAGAAGAATTAGCTAAAAATTGCTCAGAAAGTTAAGAAAAAATGAACCAATAAGATCGGCTAGGAAGTTATAAGGGATGAGGAGAGCTATAAAGATCATGACACAGCGGCAGTTCACAGAACAGTAGATTCGCGTATTAATCTCGGAGGGATACAGTAGGGGGATTGAAGCGCACGCGATCGAACTTTTTTAACCACGATGATTCATCGCTGACCCTACCTCAAGAAGTTCCGCAAAGCTATCGAGCGACGCTACAGCAGGATGAGGACGTGAGCGATTAGACAAGTTTGAGACTGTTCGAGAAGCATTGCGAACTGAGGGTTAATCAGTCTCTAAACCTTGTGGCTCTAATCTTGAAAAAGCACTCTCAATCCTTCAGACAGGGTGAGATCGTTGCCACCACCGATCGCGCTAACGCATCATAGTCATATCCGCCTTCTAACCCAAACACAATCTTGCGAGTCAGCCCCAAACAGTATTCTGTAAACACACGATAATCATCGGGCTGGAGTGAAACGCCTGCTAAAGGATCGGCAGCATTCGCATCATATCCAGCACTAACGATCAGCAGATCCGGCTCAAATTCACTTAGAAATGGAATCACTTTCTGCTGAAAGAGCGGTTCATAGTCTGCGATCGTACTTCCCGCCGACACAGGCAAATTCAAAACATTCTGATAAAACCCTTTTTCAGAAGCATCTCCTGTTCTCGGATATTGAGGCGATTCGTGCAGCGAACAGAAGCGAATGTTCGGATTCTTTTCGACGATCGCTTGTGTGCCATTCCCGTGATGTACATCCCAATCCAGAATCGCAACGCGATCGCACTTTTGCAGCGCGTAATGAGCCGCGATCGCAGCATTACTCAGTAAGCAAAATCCCATACCCAAATCTGCGATCGCATGATGTCCAGGCGGGCGTGCCATCACAAAACAAGGCTGACCCGAAAGCGCCATCTCAACCCCATCAATCCAAGCATTGACCGCAAGCAGTGCAACTTCATAGCTGCGTGGAGAAATCACAGTTTCACCATCGACAAACCCGCCCCCGCGATTTGCAGTCAACCGAACTTGATCTAGATAATGCTGAGTGTGAACCGCTTGAACCGATAAAAGGGGAGATCGAGTTTCGACCGGAGTCGGAAGTTGCCAGTGAATCTGACTGGGGAATGTTGCTTTTAATGCAGCTTGAATTGCAGTCAGTCGCCCAGAGTTTTCGGGGTGAAAATGCCCCGTATCGTGCAGCAGAAACTCATCGGAATAGATCACCGGAAACATAAGCGGATATCTGCAATAGATTCAGTTTTTCACTATAGCAACTTATTCTCGCTTTCTCGGTCGTCCCAAGGCTGTGATGTACAAGACCGCTTCATCTTCGGGAATCCCTAAGACTTCATTGACTTGATCATCAAAGAATCCACCAATGCCACTTGCGCCTAGACCGAGGTGAATGGCAGCCAGATTTATTCGTTGTCCAAGATGTCCGGCATCCATATGCAGATAGCGATACACTCGATCGCCATATTGCTCGATCGCCGTGCGTAAATCAGCCGTGTGAAACACAATCGCACTCGCATCTCGCCCTAAATCTTGTCCTAAGCAAAGAAAATGTAGTTCTCGGCGAAAGTTTTTAAACCGAATCTGCCGAAGTTCTTGAGTCGCAGGCGCATAGTAATAACATCCATCCTCCAGGTCTTGAATCCCAGATACCGCAATGAATGTCTCCACCAAGCTTAAATCAAAATAATCGGGAGATCGATCGAAGTTTTGCTCAATGTAATGCTGAGGTTGATAAGTAAAATCGAGGACAGCGCGAAGTTCATCCAGCGATAGCTTCTCTCCACTAAACGCACGAGTGGAGCGACGGTGAATGATCGTTTGTTCAAGTCCAGATAAATTCGGACTCCAATCGATCGGTGGACAAGTCATGGAAACCTTTAAGCAGAACGGAAAATTGTACTTATCCTGCTGCGCTTTCGGTTCAGGAACTTGCCAATTTACTTTTGCATTCGGATTGTCGGGAATTTGGGTGGCTTGATGAAAATAGCTCAATAAACTGCCGTCTGGAATACGAGGATACTCTAGCTGAGGAGTCGTGGGTAGCGCAGTGCGAGCTAGGGGCAAATTTTCGCGCAGTTCTCGTAAATCTGCGATCGGTAACACTGCGATCGCACCTTCTTGATTCACGTCAAAATACAGCAATTGATTGATCGCTTCGTCGGCAAATCCCCCAATCAAATGGGGACGAAAATCAGTCATCGCACAGGCAAGTTCAATGTTGCCTAGTAAGTGCCCACTGTCGAGAAAAATCCGTCGATACGCTCGATCTTGATACCGCCATACCGAGCGGAAAAACACAGCAGAAACCACGATCGCAAGCTGTGTATCTTCGAGCACTGGATTCCAAAAACACGCCGATTGTAAAGCTGTCCAGACATCACTCTGCCAAAAATGAATCAGCGTATGCGTTTTCGATTGATAGTTGTAGAGTCCGGCAGGAAGATAGGGAGTGCCGCGTGAGATCAAATATATCTCCGCCGGATAAAGACCGCCTGCCGATGGGGACGATCGCAGATAATGCGGTTCGCCATTGGTGGGGATTGCTCCGGTCAAACCGTAACTACAAACTAAAAGCTTAGAGAGCCTTTGCCACCAAATCGTCTCATCGCCTTGGTTGGTCTCTTCGCTCAGATAGGGCTTCAAATCGAACGATGTGCCAAATCGGTATGCTTTGAACGGAATGGGTTGTTCTTCCCAATTTAGGGCTTGGCTTTTGGCATGAATCGTTTGGGGGTCGTATTTGGTACGTTCGTGATAGTGTTGAGCGATCGACACTTGCAAGTCCGGCATAGTCCTGGTTCGGCAGCGTACTGTTTCTGATATTGACACGAGATGGGGTTGAGAGCTAGTCGTTCGCAGAACAACTTGATTCCAAGATAGAGACTTTTCAATTTCTTGGATTGCCGTTCCCCATATTTTCAAGATCTTTTTTGGATGATCCCTAAAGAAAATGTTAAGTATCCTTAACCTATTACAATTCTTTTTTACATTTTTGTAATGAGCGTTGATTGGTGGACTTTAGAACGGTAATGGATACGATCGCAGCAGAAGAGCTAATTTCAAGGTACAACCAGGGAGAACGGAATTTTGAACGGTGTAACTTAGAACAAGCAAACTTTTTTGAGGCGATGTTAGTCGATATCAATTTGGCTGAATGTCGCTTGAATCGAGCCTATTTACCGTATGCGAATTTGCGACAGGCGAATTTGACATCGACTCAGTTACAGTTCGCAGAGTTGAGTGATACCCAACTGCATCAGGCGAATTTATCAAATTCAGATTTACAGCAGGCGAAAATTTCGCGATCGGATTTGAGTTTTGCAAATCTAAGCGGAGCAAATTTGACGGGAGCCGATTTAGCGGGAGCGGATTTGAGAAACGCCGATCTCAGCGATGCAGATTTAAGCAATACGGATCTGCGTCGCGTGAATTTCCGCGATGCAAATTTGAGCGGCGCGAATTTGAGCCGAGCCAATTTGGATCGAGCAATTGATCTCGACTTAACAGGTGCGATCGTTGATGCCTTTACGATTTACCCGGACGGACATCGCCATGCGGACTAATCTCCGCTCACACTAATCTCCGCTCACAAAGGCTTGCATTTTCCATTCCCCTTGTTCTTTGCCAAAGAAAACTCGATAACCGACTGGACTGTAAGCATATCGACTCGAAACATATCCGCGTTTATCATTGGGCAGTACGATCGGAGTCCAACCGTTTGGATCATCCAGTCTTAGCGCCTCTTTTGCAGCGGAATTCTGAAAGGTTTCCATGTCATACTTGACAATTTCGTTGGTCAGAGTAGCGATGACAGCAGCATTTTCCTGAGGTTGCGATCGCACATTCACATTTTGTCCGACTACGACAATGGCAGAAAAAGCATCAATGTCCGCATTACTCTTCTTGATAGCTTCGTCGAATTGATGAAATACAGTTGGGCAAGAATAGGCTTGAGCCTCCTGCGAACAACCAAGCGATAAGGCTTTTTCCAGGGATGTCCAGAAAGGAGATTTGGGATTGTCGGGATTGAGATAGTTAATCGATCGATGTTCGCCAAAACTGAAGCGAGTTGCTGGGGTGACAATACTGCGAATATATTTTGCATCGCGATCGCGAACCGCTTGTTTTGTACGATCGAGAAATTTCGCAAATTCTGGCGATTGCACAGACTCATCGACTAGAGTAATCGGCTGACGAGAAGATGCAGGCGTGGGAGAAGTTGCAACTGGGGGATTGAATTTCTCTGTTGGGGGGGTAGATGTGGGAGCAGGTTGAGGTTGTTCAACTGGCGGTTGCTCAACTTTTTCTGCTGTCGGACGTTGATAGGTGACGGTCGCGATCGTTGATGCGACGGCGGCAGTTAGCACCACGGCTCCAGTCAAAAGTGCAGTTTTGTTCATATGCGTCAGTACCTGAACTGAGACGATTTAGGCACTGTCCTCTTGTCTATAGATTCACGAGCGAGGAAACAGGTTCCGGATCAGGAGATGGTCTGTCCCACTAGAGATAAAGTTATCATCTAGCTCAGATCAGCACAGCACCAAAATTAGCCAAAGGGAGTCCATCTTGGAGACGAATGCGTGGGAGCGATTCTCTGCTGAAAGGCAGATTCTTCATTATCCTTACCCGACGATGAGACAGGTTGTGATGGGAACGCGAGGAGCCGTTGCAACTAGCCAGCCTTTAGCAACGTTCGCAGGCATCCAAATGCTACTTGCAGGTGGAAACGCGATCGATGCTGCCATTGCAACCGCGATCGCGCTCACGGTTGTCGAGCCGACCTCAAACGGCATTGGCTCTGACGCTTTCGCACTGGTCTGGGATGGCAAACTGCATGGACTCAATGCTTCCGGCAGAAGCCCGCGTCATATTCCAGTCGAAACGCTGCTCAATGCTCCGAGAATGCCTGATTTAGGCTGGAAAACGGTGACGGTTCCGGGTGCGGTTTCTGCTTGGCGATCGCTCTCAGAGCGTTGGGGAAAGCTACCGTTTGAAAAGCTGTTTGAACCTGCCATTGAATATGCGGAAGCAGGCTTTCCGGTTTCTCCTGAAACGGCTCGGGCTTGGCAACGAGCCGAGCAAATTTTTACTCCACTTTCAGGCGCGGAATATCAGCCCTTTCAAGCGGTCTTTTTTCCGAATGGACGTGCTCCCCGTGCAGGCGAAATTTGGAGCAGCCCGAATCATGCAAAAACGCTCAGATCGATCGCTCAAAGCCAAGGAGAGTCTTTTTATCGAGGTGAACTCGCAGACGCGATCGCCCAATTTGCAGAACAGACGGGAGGATGGATCGATCGCACAGATTTAGCAACTCATCAAGCAGATTGGGTAACTCCGATTTCAACGAATTATCGAGGCGTGGATGTTTGGGAAATTCCACCGAATACGCACGGAATCGCAACATTAATGGCTCTGAACATTTTAGAGGGATTCGACTTGACTCAATTTCCACGCGATTCGGTCGAGAGCTTCCATTTGCAGATTGAAGCCATGAAACTTGCATTTGCAGATGTCGATCGTCATGTGAGCGATCCTGCGTCAATGATCGTCTCCGCTGCGGATCTCTTAGATAAAACCTATGCCGCTCAAAGGCGACAACTCATCTGTGACAACGCTTTGCCTGAAACGAGTTCGGGACTACCCAAAGGTGGAACCGTCTATCTAGCAGCCGCAGATCAGGACTTTATGGTGTCTTTTATTCAATCGAACTATGCAGGATTTGGCAGCGGCATTTTAATTCCTGGTACTGGAATTGCGCTTCAGAACCGAGCTTCAGGTTTCTCAACCTCAAGGGGTGACAACGAAGCTAGAGAGCAGACTGGATCAAGGAAATGGCATTGAGACCTCGCTGAAAAAAGGGACGTTTTTGCGGCTTGAGTGCCATCAACTTGGTCGCCAGAGTTGACCACAATTGCAAGGGTTCAATCCACAACCTGCCATACAAGCCAATCCAGAAATTGCTATGTCGGTTTCGGGTTCGCTTCGGCTCCTTGACTCGACCGACGTAGCATTGCACTTGCTTTTGGCGAATGCGTCGTCCCTGAAGCGTTGAGAGCGAATAAGCAATGGCAATCAGAACCAGTAGTGCATTGAATCGGCGTGAATCGGCATGGCAATCTTCGAGATGATAGCCACCGGATTTGTAGTCTTTGAACAGCGGCTCAATGGAGAAGCGATTAGAGTAAGCTTTCAGAGTTTGTTCGGCACCGACGAGATTGGTCAGCAGATACCAAGCATCAGAATTCGATTGACGGTAGGCGCGTTTTTGGCGCAAGACTAAATTATGCTTGCCGAACCCGCGATTTTGCGTGACTTGAATGTGCAGATATTGCTCAGTGATTCCGGGCGTTTGTGGCAAATCGTCGAGGCGAGTAAACGCATCGCTGTCATTCGGTTTGATGGTCGTACTTTTCGGTAAACGGAACACGAATTTGACTTGTTTTTCCACACACCAAGCAGCAAGCTCGATACTGTGAAACTCACGGTCTCCGAGCAAAATGAAGCGATACTTTTTCAACAGATGAAATACCGGACATAACACTTTTCGTTGTTCAGCCAGCGAACTCTGTCCTTGCTTGTTCAGCCACATCCAGTGCAATGGGATTGCCCGCTTCTGGTATACAAGACTCACCATGATCAAGTTATGGTTTTGCCATTGCGTCCGGTCAACCACCAGGTGAAGCGGAGTTCTACCTGAGTAATGTCGTTTGATCCACTGCTTGACAATCGGAAACCAGATCGCTTGTGGAGTCAGTTGCGGCAGACTCAAGAATCGCTGAATATTCCGCCGTCTGCTCTCAAATAGAATCGGTTGCGGAAACAGGGTCGCTATCCGTTCAATCGTAATTCTTCGCTCTTTTTGCAACAGTTCGACCAAGATTTCTAGCGTCACAAATTGCGCTTCCGTTAATTGCGATTGTAAACAGGTTTGATAGAATGAGGGCAACATCTTTTAGATTGATGGGGTGAAACAAGTGGAATCACCTCATTTTTTCTGTCTCTCAATGCTGCTATCCGGCATCCTTTCTACCGTTCAGTCGTGTCGTCACCCCTTAAGTTTCTCAACTCAAGCTGGACACCCCAATCAAGTTGCACCTAGTAAACGTTCCTATCACACGATCATTCCTGGCTTTTTGAGTGTCAATGATCAACCGATTGGAGCTTTGGGTGTGATGGGTGGCTTCATGCAACCTCAAGGTCACTTACAGATGGTTGTCAACCTCATCGACTATGGCATGAATCCGCAAACGGCTTTGAATGCTCCACGCTGGCGATGGTTCGCAAAAAACCAAGTTTTACTAGAACAGACTGTGCGATCTGATATTGCGATCGCACTGACCGACAGAAATCACCAAATTCAACTCACCGCCGAACCGAGTGCATTCGGACGCGGACAGATGATTCTCAAGTCTGGCAAGGTTTTGATTGCAGGTTCAGAACCGAGAGCAGACGGATGTGCGATCGCATTCTAAACCTCAGCATTGCGAAACCCAATTTTGAAACCACATCAGCCCAGTGAATTCCATACACCAGGCTCGATATGGTTTGAATCTGCACACCTAAGCAACATTTGACCAACGACTGTACGCATCGGCAAGCTTTTCATCGTAGCGATTCACACGATAGCTCTCGCCATTGTAGCGAAGCGCAAATCCTGCCCAATCGCGGTTAATCAAAAAGCGATCGAGACGATTGCTCTTGATGAAATTGAACATTGCCGCAAGCTGCTTTCCTTCACTCTCATGCATATCTCGCACAAACGATTCAGCATCCCGATAGCCCGCTGCACTATGATTGAATCCCATGATTTGCCCCAGTCCCCAAGAAGCAGACATCAAAGCCGCATTCCGATTCAAATTCACTGCTTTATACAATCGATCCCATTCACCTGCACCCCCAATATAGAGACTACGGTTCCAAACTGGGCTAGAAATATCACCATTGCTATTATCAAAGCGCCCATTGGTAAATTCTGAGAACCAATGCGCCTCAAATAGAATCTTCGGTCTACCATCCCGCAAGAATCCAGACCCTGCGGCTTCAACTTCGACAACCGCTCTCACGGCTGCAACCTCACAGCCAATCGATCTGGCAACATCTTGAAAATCTTTCGATTGTAGCGATCGCACTGGACGGACAACCCCAATCTGAGGAATCGCAGGCTCCAACAACATCAAAGCTGCTTGCGGTGAAAGCTCATCGGCTTGAAAGCCATAAACTCTAGTAAACCCGGCATAAGCCGTTTGCGTTCTGCCTCCCCAGAGTCCATCGATCGATCCAGGCTGGTGCCCCATTGCATCTAATCCTTGTTGCATCTGACGAACCAAGCGAGCATCTGTGCTGATTCGATTCAATTGCCAAATCCAAACATCATTAGCAATGGGACGTAGTCCAGTCGGTAAAGCTTGAGTTGCTGGAGCAAAGCGAGGAGACGAACTAGGAGTTGGAGTTGGAGTCGGGGTCGGAGCAGGGGTTGGGGTCGGAGTCGGGGTTGGGGTCGGTTGTTGAACTGAGGTCGGAGTCGGAGTTGGGGTCGGAGCAGGCGTGGGGGTCGGAGCAGGCGTGGGGGTCGGAGCAGGCGTGGGGGTCGGAGTTGGAAGAGATTGACGTCCTAGTAGCAACTGGGCAGCACGAGGAGTCACTTCGGTCGCTCTAAGCTGAGCACGGGTTGCAAAAGCAGCATAAGCTGCTTGAGTACGACTGCCCCAGATTCCATCAATGGGTCCAGGTTGAAAGCCTAAATTTGTCAAGCGCTGTTGAAGCTCTCTGACGATTGTTTGTACATTTTGAATCGTCGATAGTGCGATCGTCACTGTCCCTGATGCAATGTTATTTAGGGTATTGATGCCGAGTAAGACTTGAGCCGCACGCGGGCTGATTGCAGTGGTTGGGAACTGGTTGCGAGTCGCGAAAGCAGCATAAGCCGCCTGCGTACGACTGCCCCAAATTCCATCGACAGGACCCGGTTGAAAACCTAATGCAATCAGGCGTTGCTGAAGTTCTCGTGTCAAAGTCTGATTGGTCTGAACAGTCGTCAAATTAATAGTTGCGGTTCCTGATGCAATGCTGTTAAGGTTCATATCTCTCACCCACGCACGTTTGGCAGTCTAAATTGTAGGCATGTTTGCCCTTTATTCTTTAGAAGATCCTACGTATTTTCCAGAATTGTGAAATATTTTGTCACATCTTAATCGGTGAAACCGTTTGATAGGATATTTGAGCGGTTTTAGGTCTTTCGCGCTCATGTCTCAAACGATCGTGGTGAAAATTGGAACGTCGAGTCTAACCACTCCGGATTCGGGGATGTTAGCACTATCTACGATCGCGTCTTTGGTCGAAGTGCTCAGCCAACTCCGCGCTCAAGGAAATCAAGTGGTTTTAGTCTCGTCTGGTGCAGTAGGAGTAGGCTGTGCGCGGCTGGGTTTGGTCGAACGTCCGAAATCGATGGCAAAAAAGCAAGCCGTTGCAGCAGTTGGGCAAGGGCGATTGATGCGAATTTATGATGATTTTTTCACTGCATTACAGCAACCGATCGCTCAAGTGTTGCTGACTCGCGGCGATTTGATTCAACGCAATCGCTATATCAATGTGTTGCATACCTTCCAAGAACTGCTAAAGCTTGATGTCATTCCGATCGTCAATGAAAATGATACTGTGTCCGTCGATGAGTTGAAGTTTGGGGATAACGATACGTTGTCGGCTCTCGTTGCCAGTGTGGTCGATGCGGATTGGTTGTTTTTGTTAACCGATGTCGATCGCTTGTATTCTGCTGATCCGCGTAGTAACCCCAATGCTCAACCGATTACGATCGTCAAAAATCTCGATGAACTCGCAGAAGTCCAAACTGGAAGCTCTGGAACGCAATGGGGCACAGGGGGCATGGTGACGAAGATCCAAGCGGCTCGCATTGCAACCGGAGCAGGAGTGAGAACGGTGATTACTCAAGGTCGCACGCCGCAGAATTTGAGCAAGATACTATCAGGTGAGTTAATTGGGACGCAGTTTGAACCGCAGCCCCGCCCATTTAATGCGCGTCAGCGTTGGATTGCTCATGGATTGGTGCCGACGGGGCAAATTTACTTAGATGAGGGTGCTGTTAGAGCGATTCGTAGCAGTGGTCGATCGCTATTAGCTGCCGGAATTGTGCAGATTGAAGGAGCATTTGAAAGTCAGGAGGCAGTGAAATTGTGCGATCGGACTGGGCAAGAAATTGCGAGAGGGATTGTCAATTACAGTCATGACGAACTCGAAAAAATTCGCGGACGTCAATCCGATGAAATTCCTGAAATTCTAGGCTATGCCGGGGAAGAAACCGTTGTACATCGCGATAATTTAGTCCTGTCGTAAGGCACAATTCCTGGTACAATTCTGTCCCTGAACACCTAATGTGTGAGGATCGCGTGTCGAACATTCCCTATTCATCGGATATCTTGCAGCCTGTCTCGGTTTTGGGCTTGCCGATGCACCTTGCTCAGGATTATCCGCACTGGATTATGCATCGTTTAGAACAGGGTTTGGGATGTCATGTCATTACACTGAATGCAGAAATGACAATGCAAGCAGAGGAGACTCCAGTACTTGCACATATTATTCATCAAGCAGAATTAGTCATTCCAGATGGTTCGGGGATTGTCTTCTACATGCGAATTCATGGCAAGCGGGTGCAGCGAATGCCAGGGATTGAACTTGCGCAGACGTTGCTAGAGAGATCGACGCAATTTGGCGAACCCTGGTCAATTTTCTTTTTCGGGGGTGCACCAGGAGTAGCCGATACCGCAGCAGAACATTGGCAAAAAAAAGTACCCGAAATCTCGATCGTGGGAACGCAAAATGGCTATTTACAGCCAGAAAATGAGCGGGAATTTCTCGATCGCTTGAAAATGCTACAACCGCGCTTAATTTATGTCGGGTTAGGTGTGCCCCGTCAGGAGCTATGGATTTCCCAACATCGCCACATTTGCCCAAATTCGGTCTGGATTGGGGTAGGAGGGAGTTTTGACGTGTGGGCAGGAACGAAAGAGCGCGCGCCTCAGTGGTTCTGCGATAACCATTTGGAATGGCTGTATCGGCTGTATCAAGAACCTTGGCGATGGAAGCGGATGATGGCTTTACCAAAGTTTGCAGCGAGAGCGATCGTTTATCGCTTGACAAAGCGAAATCCGGTGAGTGAGCTTTAAGCCGGAGTAAGGAGATGGGGAAATGAGGAGAACCCAAACTCAGATTGCTCTCTATCTCCCTATCCGATTGCTGGCGCTGAACTACTCATAACAAAACCTCGCAGCGCTTTTCCAAGTTGGAGAGCTACTGCAAGGCATAATTGTTGAGATCTAAATCCTATTTTTTCGGGAAAGTTGGCAGTTCAACTGCTGCTAAAGAGTCGAGTTTCTTTTGCGATCGCTGAGGATACACGACAGGCGAAGGGCTTTCTCCCACAGGTGGGAGATCCTCATCCGGTTCATCCCGTCGAATTCGATCATTCACACCCAATGTAATAAACGGAGAAGCAGCCGGAACAGTTGGCTCAATTGTAGGTGGCAAAGCGAGAGTCGGACTTGCTGCTACTTCCTCGACTGGTTCAATGGCAGGCATCGAATCAATGTCGATCGCAGGTTCACTGACTACAAAATTCTCAGGTTCTGTTTGCACCGCAGTCGGCTCAAACAGATGAATATCGTGATGGACTGACGGGGATTCTTCCGTTGATCGTTTGATCGTATAGCTCAATGGTGGGCTAATCACGATCGGTTCAGGAAGCTCAACCTGAGTGTCATCTACATCTACATCTAGAGACACTGGCTCAACTTCTGGTGCAATCTCATCTGAAATTTCTGGCTCAAACAAAATGTCATCATCTGGTGCAGTCGCCCAAGCGGCTGGAGTCAGTTCAGGTTCGTTCCAGCTTGTCGTACTATCGAGCGTCGTAGACCAAGGTTGAACTGGCTGCGCTTTGACAAAACCAACTGGCTCAGTATGACATTCACTCTGTGAAATCGCTTGATCCACAGACTCTTCAATCTTCTGAGTTGCGGACACGTCCAAGCATTTTTCTAAAGCAGCCTTGAATTGCAGCGTGTATTGCTGCTGGCGATGCAAGCGCGATCGCAAATCCCGACACGCTGCCTCAGATTGGCGCAATTGCTGGATTTGCTCGTCATATTGCTGCTTGGTTAACGCACAATCTCGCTCTAACTGGGCAACTTGAGCCTGACTCGCTTCAAGCTGAGCGGTCAAAGTCTCGATTAAAATCTGCTGTTTTTGATGCACTTGATGCGCTTGATCCAAATTCTGAGCCAGCTGCTTCACTTCCAGTTGAACTGCATTGATCGCCTCAACTTGTTCCGAAAGCTGTGCTTCTTGATCTTGCAATCTTTGGCGCGACGCATCTAGGGCTTGACGCTGTTTGGCAATCATCACCGTTTGCTGCTGAGAAAGCTGAGCTTCTTTGAGCGCTCGCTGTTCTGCCTCTGCTTGCTGGGTACTCAACTGAGTTTCTAAGCGCTTCGTCTCAGAGCGCAAGGTGGCATGAGCTTCACCCAACGCAAACTCCAACTCCGCAGCCCGCGATCGCAGACGTTGATTTTGCTGCTCTAAATCCTTGACCCGAATGCCAATTTGAGTCGGTTCAGGCGTTGGTTCAGGCGCAGCTTCTGGAATGCTATCGAGGTCGATCGCATTCGGAAAGTTAACAGTTGTCCAACCCGACTCCTGAGTTGAAGGAGCTTCGATCGAATCAGCGGAAGAATTGGGAATTTCAGATTCACTCATGGGATAACCTGCAGGACGTAATCAGCTCAGCTCAGCAGAGGAGTTTAACGTTCAAGGACGTTTAATGATACTTAGTTATAGCGACAGTTCATCAGAATTGAACGTTTTCTTCTAAATTTCTGTCACACCCTCACATCACAGCTTAATTTATCAACCTTTAGAGAAAAGAATCAATGTCTTGAGGCATTGTAATTGCTGATTTTTCGTCATGTAAACTATGGCTATCCCTTTTGACGATCGCTCATGCCTCTAGAACAGATTGAAATTTTATCGACTGAAGAAGTGCGCCGAACCGTGAATCGCCTTGCTTCAGAGATTGTAGAGCGATCGGGTGATTTGTCCAAGTTAGTCTTACTGGGAATCTATACGCGCGGTGTTCCCTTGGCAAAAACGCTGTGCGAACAAATTCAAATCTTAGAGAAAATTGAGGTTCCCCTAGGCGCGATCGACATTACCTTTTACCGAGATGACCTCGACACAATCGGTGTTCGCACCCCTGCAAAAACGGACATTCCCTTCGATCTCACGGGTAAAACGGTTGTTTTAATCGACGATGTGATTTACAAAGGACGCACAATCCGCGCGGCATTAGATGCAGTCAATGACTACGGACGACCCGAAGTGATTCGATTAGCCGTATTAATCGATCGCGGACATCGAGAAGTCCCCATTCACCCAGATTACATTGGAAAACAGCTACCCACGGCGAAAGAAGAAAAAGTCAAAGTCTATCTGCAAGAAATCGATGGACGAGACGGTGTTGAACTTATCAAAGGATAAAAATGGACGGAGCGATCGAAACTCAAAACCGCAAAGCAGACCATCTCAAAGTTTGCTTAGAAGATGATGTGCAATGTCGTGAAGCAACCACGGGATTGGAAAATTATCACTTTACACACTGCTGTTTGCCCGAACTCGATCGCGCTGAAATTGATATCAGCACTCGGTTCTTCAATAAATGCCTGAGTGCGCCGATTCTGATTTCCTCAATGACCGGGGGCACAGATTTAGCGAAGACTATTAATTACCGACTTGCTGCGATCGCACAAGAATATCGGCTGGCAATGGGAGTCGGTTCGCAGCGAGTCGCGATCGAAAATCCAGCCGTTGCAGATTCGTTTAAAATTCGCTCGATCGCTCCAGATGCCTTGCTGTTTGCGAATCTTGGTGCAGTGCAGTTGAACTATACCTATGGAGTTGAGCAGTGTTTACGCGCGATCGATCTTCTAGAAGCCGATGCATTGATTTTGCATTTAAATCCTTTGCAAGAAGCGGTGCAAACCCGTGGGGATCAAAATTTTCGAGGCTTATTCGACAAAATTGCTCAGCTTTGTGAAACGCTGCCTGTGCCTGTCATTGCCAAAGAAGTTGGCAATGGGATTTCCCAGAAAATGGCAGAAAAACTGATTCAAATCGGTGTCAGTGCAATCGATGTCGCTGGAGCCGGAGGAACCTCTTGGGCAAAAGTCGAAAGCGGTCGCGCTCAAGATCCAATCCAACGACGATTAGGCTTAACCTTTGCCGATTGGGGCATTCCGACAGCCGACTGCATTACACAAATTCGGCAAGTCGCGCCAACGATTCCCTTAATTGCCTCTGGGGGATTGCGAAATGGGTTAGATGTCGCAAAAGCGATCGCACTCGGCGCAGATCTCGGCGGCTTAGCCCTACCATTTTTACAAGCAGCGAATGACTCAGAAGCAGCGCTGCATCTGCTCGTCGAAATCCTTGAAGCAGAAATTACAACGGTACTCTTTTGTACCGGAACGCGCGATTTGAACGAATTAAAGCGATCGGGCGTATTGGAGAAGCGCTGAGAAACTGAGTCGTTACTGCATTTATTTTGCAAAACGGGAGAATATGGAGAACCCACACCCAGACTGCTCCCCCACTCCCCACTTCTTATTCAGTTGCCTACTAACCAAGGAAAAAATTGCGCCGAACTGAGAAATCTTAGCTATCTTTCTAGGGGCACTTGTAATGTGCGATTTATTACCCAGCCTCTACCCATGAGCTTACTCAACCTCGTCTCTTTTCTTGGTATTTTCGGCTTATGCATCATCGCATGGCTCTTCTCGGAAAATCGCAGTCTTAAAGTGTTTCCCTGGAGAGTCGTTGCGACTGGAATCTTACTGCAATTGGTTTTGGGTGCATTCGTCTTCATCGTGCCAGGAACCCGTGATGCGCTTCAGATTTTCAGCAATTTGCTCGATAGCGTCTTTACTGCGGCAGACACGGGGGCGCGTTTTGTCTTTGGGCGCAACATCGTTCCTGCTCCTGGATCTCCACCCGACGTAAATTTGGGATATATTTTTGCCTTTCGGGCTTTGCCAACTGTGATCTTTTTCTCAGGCTTGATGGCACTCCTGCAAAATCTAGGTGTCATTCAAATCGTCACCAACGCATTCGCGAAAGTGTTCTATCTCACCATGCGGTTGAGTGGAGCAGAATCACTCAGTGGAGCAGCCAACATTTTTGTTGGAATTGAAGCCGCGATCGTCGTTAAGCCTTACTTACCCAAAATGACCCGCAGTGAACTCTGTGCCATTTTGGCGTGCTGTTTTGGGACGGCTGCTTCCTCGACCTTAGCCATCTATGTCAGTTTCTTACGTCCTGTGTTTCCCAATATTTTGGGGCACTTGGTTTCTGCCTCGATTATTGCGATTCCAGCTTGCTTTGTACTGTCAAAGATTCTGGTGCCAGAAACTGAAAAGCCTTTGACGATGGGTGGAATTCCCAAAGAAGAGAAGAAATGGTTGGCAGAAGACGGAGAAATGCTCGAAGAGGTCGCTCTAGCTGAACCGATCGAGAAAGCTAGCCCTTTAGATGCAGCGATCATCGGCTCATTGGATGGGGTAAAAATGGCGGTGTCGATCGCGGCGGTGTTGATCTTGATTCTGGGTTTAGTCTCATTGATCAATCAAATCTTTGCTGGATTAGCCACGATACCGGGTCCAATTGGCAGTACTTTCCAAGTCGTGACACTGGCAAATATTGCAGGGGTGATCTTCTTGCCATTTACGCTCCTGACTGGGGTTTCATTAGAGTGGAATGAGCTTTGGGAATCTTCGGTCATCATTGGTCGGCGTTTGCTCGAAACCGCAATTCCGCCTTATCAAGCATTAGCAGCAGCAGCAGCAAGACCCGAAAATCCGATCAGCGATCGAGCCGTTCTAATTGTCAGCTATGCGCTCTCAGGATTTGCTCACTTAGCATCCGTGGGAATTTTTGTGGGTGGAACAATCGCTCTCATTCCTTCTCGCCGCAAAGACATTTCTGAATTGGGCTGGAAAGCACTATTTGTCGGCACATTAGCCACAATGATGATTGCCTGTGTCGCAGGTGTATTTGATACGGGAGGCGCGGGCATTCTAGGCGAGAAGGCTCCGATTGTCGCCCCTAGTCCACAGCCAAGCGTTTTGCCAGTTCCGGCAACTCCACAGTCGGTGAAAGTTTCTCCGAAACCTACAAAATCGCCACAACCGAGTTCTACTCCTCGCTAAAAACTTGAGCAGCAGTAAAGTCGAGATTGGGAAAAGTGGGAGAGAAAATGAGTTCATGATTTGCAAAAATGCCGAACGTAACGTAGTCGCGATCGCGCAATTCTAGAACCGTAATCGAACGAGTTTGAGGATCAAGAATCCAATATTCAGGAATTCCGCGCTCAGCATACTGGGCGCGTTTTCTGTTGAAATCTCGATCGCGGTTTTGACTTCCCGGACTGATCACTTCTGCGACTAACTGTGGAGGTGGCATATCTGCTTTTATCGTTAACCGAGTTTTCGTAAGCGCGATATGTTCTGGGCGCAAAATGACAACATCCGGATACCGATTTGCAGCATCCTTTTTTTCTAAAACAGGGACTTGAATCTCACACTGATGAATGCGAACCCATCGACGAGGGAGGAGCGCAGCGAATAAATCTCGCAAATTCAAAGCGAAGAAGTTATTCTCTTCTGATTCGGGTGGCACTTGGACGAGTTCTCCATCGATCAATTCGTAGCGTCCTTCGAGTTCGAGATCATCGCCCGCTGCAAAATATTCCTCAAAGCTAGAGAATCGCAGTTTCGCCTGAGTCATGTTCTGCTGCCTCTTATCAGACCGTGCGTTGATTATATCAAAAGGTGTTTGAGACTTCGGAATGCTATAGTTTTTCCTGATCTCAAGTGTGTTTGAACGTGATGAACTTCTCTACAGCATTAAAAGCGATCGTGCCCAGTCAAGATCAAGTTGGCTTGCGTCGCGCCTGGTATTGCGCGATCGTCTTTTTTACCATCACATTGATCATCTCAATCAATCGCTATTTCACGTTCTATACCTCTTACGACCAAGGACTTTTCAACCAAGTCTTCTGGAATAACCTGCACGGGCGTTGGTTTGAGAGTTCACTCACCTCTGGAAATTCCGTTGCTACGATTCAAGATGGCGTTACTCCAACCGTATCTTTTGTCCATTTAGGACAGCATCTTGTTTTAGATTTTCTACTCTGGTTGCCCTTATATGCGCTCTTTCCTCACCCTCTGACCTTGAGCTTTTTGCAAGTTGCTTTAATGACTGTGGGTGGCTTAATGCTTTATGCGTTGGCACGACATTACCTTGCACCGCAGCTATCTGTTTGGATTACTGCAAGTTACTACAGCGCGATCGCAGTTGCAGGTTCTACGATCGCAAACTTCTACGAACACTGTCAAATTCCACTGTTTGCTTTTGGGACATTACTCGCATTAGAAAAAAAGCAATGGGTCTGGTTCTGGATCTGTGTTGTTCTAGTCTTAGGCGTTCGCGAAGAAGCAGGCATTATTCTCTTCGGGATTGGAGTGTATCTCTTACTGAGCCGTCGGCATCCCTGGATTGGTTTAGCACTCTGCATTCTCAGTTTTAGCTATGTTGCTTTTGTCACTAACTTTGTACAGCCGAGATTTTCAACTGATGTCTCTCGACTCTATTTAGCGGCTCGCTTCAGGCAGTTTGTAAATAGCGACAATCCAACGACATTACAAGTTTTATGGGGAATGATCACCCATCCCGCTGAACTTGCAGAAAGTTTATTCACCCCGGTCGATCGCCGAATTAACTATCTGGCAAGTCAATGGCTCTCATTAGCATTTGTTCCTGCTGTCTCAGGAGCCGCTTGGACAGTCTCAGGCTTTCCTTTGATCTCACTGTTTGCACAATCTGGGGTGACTGCTTTAGCAGTCAACATTCGCTACGCAGTTGCAGTCGTTCCAGGTGTGTTTTACGGTGCAATTCTCTGGTGGTCACGCAATCCTCAGAAATTCACACCCAAGTTTCGCCGCTGGTGGAAAGTTGCCATGATTCTGTCTGTACTGTTCATGCTGAGCGGCAATCCCCATCGAACTTTTTCGTTCATGATTCCCGATTCGTTTCGTCCTTGGGTGTTTGTTCCCCTAACCCGCCAATGGGAACATGCAGGTCATATTTACAACGTGATTCGCAATGTTCCAAAAGATGCCAGCGTGACGACGACAACGCACTTAATTCCACAGCTTTCGACTCGACGCGCGATCGTGCGATTACCCCTGATCGAAATTTATGACGATCGCAATCAGAAAGTACAACTCGAATACGCGATCGCGGATTTGTGGCAGCTCAAAGAATACAGCAAAGCCTTCAAAGACAGCCAGTTCTACCTCACGAAAACGCTGCCGCTGCTTGAAAAACTCGTGAATGAAAAACAATATGGCGTATTGCAAGTCGAAGACGGCGTTGTGATGATTGCAAAGGGTCAACCTTCTAATCCAGCCATGCTCGCAGAGTGGCAGAAACTTGCCGCCAGCCTGAAATAAGTTGATTGCTTCGGTGAGCGGGAATTCTAAAAGGATTCACCTCGACATCATTTTGCCCGCCCGGATTCATCCCAAACTGAGGTGAAGTTCACCGTAGCGATAACAATTTTGAGGAACGCTCATGGCTTTAAAAAAGCTCATTCTACCTGGTCTGGCTGTAGTCGCTCTCGTGGGGGGTGCTGCAGGCTTCTTTTTTCTCAATCGCACATCTTCTGATAAAACCACACCTTTAGCGATCGCCAAAGTGCTTCCCGATGAAGCGTACATGGCGACCTTCGTTTCAACCGATGAGAAGACTTGGGAAAAGCTGAAAAAGTTCGGTACGCCCGCCGCTCAAAAAGCGATCGAACAAAACCTGCAAAAAATGCAGCAAGACATGATGAGCGATGCCAAGCTTGATTTCGACAAGGATATCAAACCTTGGATGGGCAACATGATGATTGCCGTCATGCCCAGCAGCAAGCGAGAAGACGCCGAAGTCGTTGCCGTGATCGGCATCAAAGACAAAATGAGTGCCTTGAGTTTCGCCAACAAAGTGAAGAGCGACTCCAAAGCCAAAACCACCGAAACCGAATACCAAGGAGTCAAAATCTTTGAAACCTTGCCGGAGAAGAGTAAAACACCTTACTACACCGCTGTTCTCAACGACGCTTACCTTGTCATCGCAAGCAATCGCGCTGGCATTGAGCAATCAATCGAGGCAACCAAAGGCAACCCCTCTTTCGCAACCAATCCCGAAACGGCAACGCAACTCGCTCAACCAGACGCTGGAGAAGCAGTGATTGCCCGTGTTTATATGCCTATTCCTGCGATCGCGAAAGCAATGAGCGCTGATCCCAAAATGGATGCGACAGCGATCGAATCTCTAAAAAGTCTGCAATCGGTAACAGGCACACTCAGCATCGCCGATGTCGGATTGCGCTTCAAAGGAGAAGTCAAAGTTGATCCCAAAATCGCGATCGACTTCAAACCTTCGGCAGGAAAAGCCGCGGCTCTTTTCCCCGCTGACACGTTTGCTTTAATCTCTGGCTCGAATCTCAATTCTTACTGGAATCAAGTGACCGAGCAGTCACAAAACAATGAGGAGGCTAAAAGAATCGTCGATTTGATGCGAGGCAGCAGTCAGATGATCGGGCTTGACCTCGACAAAGACATTTTTGGTTGGATGACCGGCGACTTCGCGATCGGACTGATGCCGATGAACCAAGGCATGATGGCGGATTTGGGATTTGGTCAAGCCCTTGTATTTCAAACCAGCGATCGCAAAACTGCCGAATCGACTTTAGGCAAGTTGGATACTTTGGCGAAAAACCAATCTTTGTCGATCGCGCAACGCGATGTAAATGGCAAAAAAGTCACCGAGTGGCAAACTCCTCAAGGTGCGCTGTTAGGACATGGCTGGATCAACGACGATACGCTATTTATTGCCACGGGTGAACCGCTCGTTTCTTCTTTCTCAAGCCAAGCGAATCCGGCACTCGAAAGCAGCGATGGCTTCAAAAGCGTGATGGCGGCTTTGCCAAAGCAGAATACGGGTTATTTCTACATGGATGTCGAGAAAATGACCGCCTTGATGACTAAGTTCACTCAGGGAACCCAAGCCGCCCAACTCGACCCGGAAGCCCGCGCCTTCTTGGAGTCCGTGCGCAGCATCGGCAGTACGACTAGCCAAATTGACCGAACCACCAGCCAAGTTGAAGCCGTCCTGGCATTGAAACCAGCGAAATAGAGTGGATGCAAATTTCTGGAGTCGATCGACTCCGGAAATTGCGATCCTGCCGTAGAATAGGAAGGCTGTTTAAACTCCGAGCCGATCATGGCACAACCTAAGAAGAAAACCTCAAGTGCAAAGCGTGACCAGCGCAAAGCAACCTGGAAACGTAAAGCAAACCTGCAAGCACAACGCGCTTTGTCCCTCGGCAAGTCAATTTTGACCGGACGTGCGAAAGGCTTCGTCTATCCAACTGACGAAGAAACTGACGAAGAATAACGAGAATGCGTGATTCCGACGCAATGAAGAGTCACGCATTTCTGATTCTGATCCTATGATTTAGGGTAATGATTAGGAGTCAGAATCATGATAGGTAAGTATTTCAAAAAACCAGGCAGCGAACATGGCGATCGCGTTCCTCCAGGTCAAAGACTCGCTTCAGGATTTCCCGTCTTGACTTATGGAGAGACCCCAATTGTCGATCGTGCAGACTGGCAGTTTCGAGTCTGGGGATTGGCAAAAGAAAAGACTTTTTCTTGGGATGATTTTATGGCACTGCCGCAAAGTGAATTTACGGCAGATTTTCACTGTGTCACCACTTGGTCAAAACTCGATGTGAAGTGGGTTGGCGTAAAAGTCACAGATTTTATGAATGCGATCGAGGTTGATCCCAAAGCAGTGCATATCATGGAACACTGCTACGGAGGCTACACCACAAATATTTCGATCGATGATTTCGTCCGCGAAGAAAATTTCTTCGCTCACACCTTATTTGGCGAACCCTTACCCGCAGATCATGGCGGCCCGATGCGTACCGTTGTTCCCCATTTATATGCCTGGAAAAGCGCTAAATGGATTAATGGTCTAGAGTTTCTTCCGAAAGAAGATCTCGGATTCTGGGAACGCAATGGGTATCACCATCGGGGCGATCCCTGGAAAGAGGAACGGTATAGTGGCAGGTTTTGATGAACGTGAGGAGTGGGGAGTAGGGAATAGACTCCCCACCCTCTCTACTGCTGCTCAATATAAACCGAACTCTGATCCTTCCCCCCAATCTCGATCTTCTGAAACTTCACCCTACCTTGCACACTCACCCGGCTTCCGGTTGCAGGCACAGTTCGATCGCTCACCACCCAAACACTGCCCGTCTCATCCTGCACCTCATACGCTCGCTGTCCGCCCATGAGCGGAGCCTGCGCCTTAATTTGACCCTGTACTTGCACCACGCGATCGCGTTTCTGACTCACCTGATTCGCTTTTACCTGCTCTCCAGGCTCAAGCACCGATAACACGTTATTTGACGTAGACGGCAAATCTGGCGAAGTCGTACACCCGATTGCACTCACACACAACAGCACAACTCCAATCCGTGAGAAACCCATAAGTCACCCGCCCTTTCCTGAGAAAACTACGCGATAGCACCCTACCGACTCGTCATTTCACTTCGAGAGCAACCTTCCCCGCAAAAACTCAATTCACCCAAGAATGCGTGAATCTGCGAAACTAATGTAAAGTCACTATCTATCCAATGCAAAAAGCTTCCTCATCATCGGGAAGTTCAAATCAAACCTTTATCAACCTGAGATGTTACGTCTCACATTTTGTCCGATCTTTTTAGTTTTTAGTCAACTTTTTTCACGTCTTCACGTATGTCTTCGATCGCGCAACTCCTCGACGGAAAAGCCCTTGCTCAAAAAATGCAGACTGAACTCGCTACACAAGTTCAGTCTTTGACTCCCCAATATGGTCGTCCTCCCGGTTTAGCTGTGCTGATGGTCGGAGATAATCCCGCCAGTGCCGCTTACGTGCGTAACAAAGAAAAAGCCTGTGCTGCAGTAGGGATCGCTTCATTTGGAAAACATTTTCCTAACGAAGCCACCCAAGCCGAAGTTGCGGACATGATTGCACAACTCAACGCAGACGATCGAGTAGACGGCATTCTCGTTCAACTCCCACTCCCCGATCATCTCGATAGCGTCGCCCTGCTCAATCAGATTCATCCAGACAAAGATGCTGATGGCTTGCATCCGATGAATTTAGGGCGGTTGGTGAGAACAGAGCCAGGATTGAGAAGTTGCACCCCTTACGGAGTGATGCGGCTTTTAGAAGCCTATAACCTTGATCCCGCAGGCAAAACAGCAGTTGTCGTCGGGCGCAGCATTCTCGTAGGTAAACCGATCGCATTGATGCTGCTCGATGCCAATGCCACTGTCACGATCGCGCATTCTCGCACTCCGAATCTCGCAGAAGTCACTCGCAGCGCTGACATTCTCGTTGCCGCAGTCGGTCGTCCCAACTTAATCACGGCAGACATGGTCAAACCGGGCGCGATCGTCGTGGATGTCGGGATCAACCGCATCACTGATGAAACCACAGGAAAAAGCCGACTTGTCGGAGATGTAGACTTTAATGCGGTACAATCCGTGGCGGAATATCTTACTCCTGTTCCAGGTGGAGTAGGTGCGATGACTGTCACCATGTTGTTGCACAATACAGTATGGAGCTATCAACAGCGCTTCCAAAAATAAAGCAACTTCAAATTGACATCACGAATTTAGGCTTAGGAGGATACGGGAATGGTCGCGACCGGGACAACTCAATCGAATCAAGCAGCGCAATTCGATTTAAAGGGCTATTTATCAGTAAAACAGCAACAAGTTGAAGCTGCTCTCGATCGAGCCTTTCCCGTCGTCTATCCCGATAAGATTTATGAAGCGATGCGCTATTCCCTCTTCGCAGGGGGAAAACGGCTGCGTCCTGTCCTCTGTCTCGCTGCCTGTGATCTGTTTAATGGCACACCAGAGATGTCTATTCCGACTGCCTGCGCGCTGGAGATGATCCACACGATGTCGCTGATTCACGACGATTTGCCTGCGATGGACAACGACGATTACCGTCGCGGCAAACTCACCAATCACAAATTTTATGGAGAAGCGGTTGCGATTCTAGCGGGTGACGGATTACTTGCCTATGCCTTTGAGCACATTGTGGAAGAAACTCGCAATGTCAGCGCCGATCGCTTATTAAAAGTGATTTCTCGCCTGGGTCGTGCGGCGGGTGCGGCTGGACTCGTTGGCGGTCAAGTGGTCGATCTCGAATGCGAAGGCGTAAAAGACATTACCCTTGATACACTGAACTTTATTCACACGCACAAGACGGCGGCATTGCTTGAAGCCTCCGTCGTCAGTGGCGGTATTTTGGCAGGCGGGTCGGAGTCTGATCTGCAACGTCTCAGCCGTTACTCTCAAGCGATCGGATTAGCGTTCCAGATTGTTGATGACTTACTCGATATCACTTCGACTCAAGAAGAATTGGGTAAGAGCATCGGCAAAGATGCGAATGTTGAGAAAGCGACTTACCCCCGCCTCTTAGGCATGGAAGAATCGAAACGTCAGGCTCAACAACTCATTGAGCAGGCGAAAGCTGAGGTCGCTGGATTTGGTGAACAAGCGCTGCCACTTATGGCGATCGCTGATTACATCACTGCCCGCAAAAACTAACTCTACCTATCCCTCTATCCCCCCACCGTATGCAGGACTTTGCTGGAATTTTGGATAACGAAGTGCTGCTCTTAGCGCTCGTTGCCTGTTTGATTGCTCAAGCCACTAAGCTCGTGATCGAACTGATTGTCAATCACAAAGTCAATTTTCGGGTGTTAGTCGAAACCGGTGGAATGCCCAGTTCGCATTCGGCTTTAGTTACAGCGTTGGCAACGGGTGTGGGCATGGTCGATGGCTGGAGTAGTACGCAATTTGCGATCGCAACGATCGTGGCGTTTGTGGTCATGTACGATTCGCAGGGTGTAAGACAGGCGGCTGGAAAACAGGCGAAAATTCTCAATCAAATCATGGATGAATTTTTTACAGGCGACCATCATTTCAATGAAGACCGCCTGAAAGAATTGCTTGGACATACGCCTGTGCAAGTGATTGCGGGATCACTGCTCGGAGTCGTCGTGTGTGTGATTGGCGAATGGTGGTTAGGAGGAAGCTGGCGATCAGTGTTTGCTCAAATTGCAGGGGTGCATTGATGTCGATAACTGCTATTCATCACATTTCTCAAAGTTTTAAGGTCGGCAAACCAGAGAGTTACAACACAAGTTTTATCATTTGTGTTCAGCTTAGGTTGACTGAATATATTTGATCGACGCTTAAACAAGCCGGATACAACATCTTAGAAGACGGCACATTTTACGGCAGTATTCCAAAATTCAAAGGCGTATGGGCGAATGTAGAAATCTTGAGCCAATATCAAGAAGAATTGCAAAACACCTTGGAGGATGGGATTGTTCTGGGCTTACATCATCAGCACTGCATTCTGCCGATCACCGACATTGACATTAATCTAGAAACTCCTGAGGTTACTTAATGACAGTCCTTAGACCCTATGATTGAAGTTCTTTGAGTACGATCCAAAGCCTTTTGATGGTTTTCTGAATTGCCTTATTGCTGATGGAGACAAGTGACTTTTTAGAAATCAGTGATCGCCTGTCGCTTTCCCTAGCAAGCAAAAATTCTAGATAAGTTCACTATAGTCCCAAGTATCCCTCGATGATTTCTACAAGTGTTGCAAATACTTCCTCTTGCTCATTGTAATTCATTGATGTTAGAGCCTTTGAAGGGGAATTAGCAGATTGAATTTCAGAAATATTTTTTGGTAATCTACAAGGGCTAAGAATAACAGGAATTATAACTGTGCCTTCATCACTAGCAGCAGCCAGCAGTGGAGGCAACTCATTACTTACAATGAAGTCTGAAGCAAGAAAGTTCGCACTAACAAGAAGTAACGCGATTTTAGCTGAGCCTAAAGCCTGCTCTATCTCCTGTTTCCAATATGAGCCAGCCTTGATTTTTCTGTCACTCCATATATCAATAAGTCCCTCTCTTTCTAGCGGCTTTAAATGAGTGAGAAGACGACCAAGAAAGTCTAGTTTAGCTTCATCACTATGGCTATAACTTACAAAGACTTTATCACGAGCTGAAGATCGAATCTTATTAGCCATTTGTATTAGTCCATCTGTAGAAAGTTGACGGAGATAGAAAGTTAGCTGAGGATCATCAATTACAAGAGTCATATCGTCCTGATTAAAACATATAAATTTGCTGATATGAGGAGATTTTTTGTATAGATTTGGTAGATAGTTCAAAGCTAAGAAATTGCCAATCGCCTTCTCTAGACTAAGACGAGAATCCCTTAACTGATGCAGTGATAGAACCCCATTATCATTAGCTGCTAACTCTTCTAGAATTGTTACGGAAGTGGAGTCATTATGTCCTCCCAACAATACAAACTGACGAACTGGATCATTAAATTTAGGTTCTATGTCCTCCATAACGCGGGAAAGGGATTCATCCAGATCAGAAGTGATGATCTGAGTGGTTGACTGCGTTGTTTCAATTCCCGCTAACAGAGCTATATAATAACAGAGTAGTTGGGCTACATTAAGACTTCCATTAGCTTTTGCAATGATTTCTAGCTTTTGAGAAAATACAATATTTAGGGCATCTTCACCTTTTTTAATCATGTTTTCGATTGTTTTATCTCCCACCCTGCCTAATGGAAATCTTTTGACGCGCAAGGCAAGATCGAATGAAAAGTTAATTAGCCGCTTCGCCGTTTCAGGAATACCTATAACTACCAGTTGTCTATCAATAAATTCATTGTCAGCTAAATACTTCAAATAATCTGAAATTAACAAGCATGTATTTGCATCAAGGCGGTGTAAATCATCAATTACAACAAGCCCCTGATGCCATCTTCTTATTCCTTTAATTTGGTTAACATGGTCAGGATTTCGGGCGCTTAAAAATTTGGGTTCTGATGAGAAATCAACTTGGTCGAGAGCCTTTCGTAACGCCGTTGTTTTTCCTATACCTGATGCCCCTTCAAGAACAATTCCAGCACTAGACTGCGTTAGAACAAGTTTGATTTCAGAAAATCGTTCAGGCTCAACAAATGTAACCGTGGGGACACCCGAAGCCTTGAAAACTTCACCTAATCGGTACACGGTAGGGTTTGGAGTAATAGTTGGTAGTATT
This sequence comes from Leptolyngbya boryana PCC 6306, assembly GCF_000353285.1. NCBI lineage: Bacteria > Bacillati > Cyanobacteriota > Cyanophyceae > Leptolyngbyales > Leptolyngbyaceae > Leptolyngbya > Leptolyngbya boryana. The sequence continues at coordinate 2,985,504 of NZ_KB731324.1, read as the reverse complement.
TCAGAGTTCGAAGGTTTGCCCTTCTCTTCAGTTTCTTGCTGAAATTGTTGTTCCATTTGTCTTGGAATCTCAAGATATTGCTCTGTCGTAACACTCTTCTCTTCTGACGAAGAGAGAATTTGTTCAATTTCAGATAACTGGCTCTCCAAGCGTTCTAACTTTTTTTGTTCCGCTTGAATTCTTTTTTCTAATTGAAACTTCATAAGTACATTCGTCTCAATAGCTCGAGATTGACGTAGTGCTCCTACTTTTTCGATTTCTGTACTCCACTCTGCATGTAACTTAGTCAATCTCGTCTCTAAAAGTCTTCTAGAGTTTTCTGCTAAGGGAGTACCATCTGCTTGGTCAATTAAAAGATGCGTATCAGCAGAATCTCGTGCAAACATCCTTTGAGAATCAGACATGCTTTGAGATTTTCTGGCTTGTAGAAGCGTTTTGATTGTTATGCGAATTCCTTGTATTACATCAAAGAATGCATCATCTTGATTTGACCAACTCGTAATCGGTCTTGCATTCTTCGGTAATGCCTGAAGCTGTGCAAACGGTGCACCTTGCCAATTCGCATGACGCAGTATCACAGGGATCACACATGCCTCTCCTGATTCATGCCGCTGTAACGCTTTCTCTATCTCAATGCCCCAGCAATAATCAGATGCTAAGAAATCTGAACTCACCATTAGCAGAATAATGTCGGCTGAACTCAATGAAGCATCAATCTCTCGACTCCACTCACTTCCTGGCGTAATCATACGAGCGTGCCACTCCGAGACTAGACCTTGACGGTGTAAATTGCTCAGGTGCTTCAGTAGTTGATGTATAAGCTCCTCATCTCGATGTGAGTAGGAAATGAAAACTTTAATTGGCTTGTCAGTCATAGCGCTTGCGTGACAATTCACACATCAGTTTAACGAAGAAAAAACTGAGATGGGAGAACCGATTCGGCTAAATTAATAAGCCACAGGCACATAAGCCTAACTGTCAAGATCTCAAGGAATTTCCTATAATTTATGAATCGGCCAACCAAGAACAAAACAGCTTAAGTTCTTCACGGGTGAAGAAGTTGCGATCACTCAAGAGAGACTACTCAATCTTACGAAGCCCTAAATTTGTGGAACTGCATAGATATCAAGCTTTATAATCAACTCTAATCCTCGATCTAGAGATTTAGGATCTGAAACAAATCGCGATCATCCTTGCCTTGCCAGTCAGCATTCATCTGCTCCATAACTTTCACAGGATAAGATTGTTCAAAAAGCTCCTGCATATTTGACCCAAGGATTTTCGGACTAAGTGAGTGAAGCATCGGGAAGTGCTGAAGTGTCCAGATGAGCATAGCAGTTATAAACGAATAATCTAATAATCGTAGGGATTCTTCGGTTCGGGAATCGGTTTGATCGAACTGGCTTGAACGACTAATTGGCGCTTATCTGCGATCGTTTCTGTGATCATTTGCCCTTCGACTTCGAGCCAAGAATCGACTTTGTAATCTGAATTCTTGCCGCTGGTTAATTTCACAGGCAATCTCACGGGATACACATCTGCTGCACAGCAAGTAATGACAAAACGAGTCAGTAAGAAATACTGCTCTGAAAGTTCTGGAGTCGTCACCACAAAGCCCTGCAATTTCGCTTTTTGTCCGGTATAAGCATCCGGTTCGGGATACACCTGAAGCGTGCGAATCCAATCAATTAAACTCTTATCTTCAGTTCGCGCCGAAGCTTGAAACGTCTGCGGTCTGACACGAGTCAGCGTAATCGAATCATTCACCCCCCGATCGATTGCCGTCTGACTTGCAAACGGACGAGGCGTAATCACCAATCCTGCGATCGCAACGATTAACAGCAGTGCACTGCTGAATGCAGGCGGAAAGAACGTCGCATGAGGCAGATCAGGTTGCACAAGTTGCGGTTCTCGCCGTGCTCGCCAAAGGTAAAAGCCTTTTATCCCAGCAACAAACAGCAGTCCAAATCCAGCCGAAATCGTCAAAATATTGTAATTCGGATGGATGAGCAGAAATAACTGTTCCGTCAGCCAAAACTTGAGAATGGCAAATCCCCAAGCCGCGATCGCCATCAAATTTAACCACGGAGTCAACACTCGCCAAGGAATTCTAGACATCATTAGCTGATATACAAATTCACAAATAAACAGAACAGAAACGTCAACAGACCCGCCAATCCAAAGATATACAGAATTGCCCTCGGCTTAAATACCGATAGCATCAATCCCACACCTTTGAGATCGATCATCGGACCAAATACCAGAAAAGCGACCAGTGAACCTGTGGTAAAAGTCGAAGCAAATGACAACGCAAAAAACGAGTCCACAGTCGAGCAAATCGAAACCACTGCTGCCAGCAGCAACATTGCGAGAATAGAAGTCACATTATCTTGACCCAATCCCAGAATAAAGTCACGCGGGACGAAGACTTGGAGAATTGCCGCGATCGCACTACCTAAAACCAAGACTCCACCCAACTCGCGCATCTCTTGAATCGTGTTATCGAGCAACAGGTGAAACCGATAATTTGCAGGTTTCTCGGTTTTGTTACTGAGCATCGCTTGATATTCGAGCGGGTCAGTGATCAGAGGTTTATTCGACTGTCCTAGGAAATAAGTGCCAGATTGTAATAATGGCGACGCTGAAGACGAGGCTTCTAACTTGCGATTCATGTAAGCGGCAACACCCGACTGCAGCAAAGGGCGGACATCTTTTTGCACACTAAAAACCCAGCCGATTACGGTCGCAATAATCAGCGAAAATAGGATACGAAAGAAAACGACTTCGGGCTGATCACGAAAAGCGGTCCAAGTTGCCCAAAATACGATCGGATTAATCGTCGGCGCGGCTAAGAGAAACCCGATCGCGACCGAAGTCGGCGCACCTTGTAACAAAAGCCGTCGAGCCACAGGCACATTACCGCATTCACAGACCGGAAAGAGAAATCCAATACAGCTACCGACAAATGCACCCAGAAAAGCGTTTTTGGGTAAAATCGCCACAAGCTTTCGCTCATCGATAAAAAATTGCAGCAAGCCAGAGAACAGCACCCCAAGTAGCAAAAAGGGCATTGCCTCGACCATCAAACTCATAAAGAGCGTGAATGCACTGTTGATTTGAGCCATTCAGTCAGGACTTGTGAGGAGATTAGAGGGGATCATAGCAGGGAACCGGAAAGCGATGAAAGTAAACGGATAGAGAAAAAACAATCTACATGCCTTTTTCACCAAATCGAATCAGCATTTCAGGCGATCCTAATTTTTTCAGCGTTCATGCCAGTCCAGACTGCTGCATGAATGACCTCCTGAAATGATCTTCAGTTCCGTCGCGGTTCTCTAAAATAGCTAAGGGCACTAGGAGAACTTTATGACAGCGAAGCGGATTTTATTGTGGGGTTTAACGTTCGTTGCGATCGCAGCAATTACGTTCGATCTGATTGGAAGTTGGAGTCAGCCTCAGTTTCAAAGCCGCTTAGAGCTAGCCCAGAATGATTTACTTCTAGAGGCAGCGGAATATCGAGGCAACCAAACCACGCCCGTTTTAACGGATCGAACGCCGCAAAAAACAGCATTGAAAGCCTATCAAGACACACGATCGTCGGTTGAGAAAGCCATCGTGTCTGCTCAGTCTCAAATTGAGGAAGATTCTGCAACCGATCCGATCAAGGTAGAGCTTGCAAAACAGCAAACCCTTAGAGATGAATTAGATATTAGAATTGGTATTCTTCAAACGCAGCAAAACCAAGTAGAAGCCGCACTGAAAAGTTGGGCAACGCTGAAGACAACGGGATCACAAACCAAGAAAAGCAGCGAATTACGATCGACGGCGACTACCCTCACCGCCCTTTGGCAAAATTCGTTACCACCGCAAGCAGAATCTATTCTGAAACAAAATCTCAACGGCTGGTTTCGCAACCGCGCCCTAGAAAAGCTCTACACCTTAGAGCAACGAGAAACTGCTTTGAATGAATTGCGATCGCTCGAACAAGTCGAGTCTCAGTCAGCCCTCACGAAATGGGTCACTGCGAATGCGATTCCAACCATTGCTATGGTTCTTGGATTTGGCTTGCTGCTCTTTCTAGCAGGTCAATGGCTGCTTCAGCGCAAACAGTCGCTTTTAGTCGGCACAAATCTGATCAAATGGACGGTGCCTTGGGATTATGAAATCACTTGGCAGGTTTTAGTCGTTGGATTTTTTGCTGTTGGTCAAATTTTGATTGGGCAGATTCTTCTGCCGACAGGACTTGCAGTGGCGAAATCGGCGTTTCAGATTGATCCGACGATGTTTACAGTTCGCGATCGCGCAGTTCTCGCGCTGATTACTTATGTTTGTCTAGCTGCGGGCGGTTTAGGCGTGCTCTATGCCTCGATTAAACGGTTCTTATCGTTAGAAGACAATTGGTTTCGCTTCAGCTTGAAGGGCAAATGGCTGCTGTGGGGAGTTGGAGGCTATGTTGCGGCGTATCCGTTACTGGTGGGAGTTTCTTGGGTCAATGAAAAGATTTGGCAAGGGCGCGGAGGAAGTAATCCTTTATTGTCGATCGCACTCGAAGGTCAAGACGGAATCGCAATTACGCTGTTTTTCATTACCGCAGCGATTTTAGCTCCTTTGTTTGAGGAGACATTTTTCCGAGGATTTTTACTGCCTTCATTGACGCGATATTTCACAACTTGGCAAGCGATCGTGTTGAGTGGGTTAATTTTCGCGATCGTGCATCTCAGTTTGTCCGAAGTTGCACCGTTGACCGTGTTAGGAATTATTCTGGGATTCGTTTATACCCGTACTCAAAATTTGATGGCATCAGTGCTACTCCATGCACTCTGGAATAGTGGAACCCTGTTAACTTTGTTCTTATTAGGCAGTACATCTACTTAGAACAAGTGTAAATTTTGTGTTTGGAATTGATAAAGCTAGGGTACACTGCGGTCGTATTAGATGAGTTTCGATAAGGACTTTAAACATATGACGAGTGGGTCTTCGAGCGACGCGAACAAGAAAGTTGCAGCAGGAATTTGCGGCATCTTATTAGGTGGACTTGGTGTTCACAAGTTTGTTTTGGGATATACAACTGAAGGCATTATTATGCTCATTGCCTGCCTTCCGACCTGCGGTTTGACAGGGATTGTTGGATTGGTTGAAGGGATCATCTATTTGACTAAATCCGACGAGGACTTTGTTGCAACCTACGTTCAGAACAAAAAAGGCTGGTTTTAGTCAAACCGCTAAAAGTTTTACGTAATGTGAGAACTCCGAGTTTTTGAAAAACTCGGAGTTTCGTTAGTCTCTCCCAACTTCGAGCGATCGCCCTAATGCTGCAAAAACTGCCCAAACCCTCGCTGTACTTTCTCTGTGCCCTGTTAGGAATGGGATATTTCAATGCCTTTTCCTCGCTGGATATCAATCCAATTCTGAAAAATTATCTCGCGCTCGTTCCGGTGCAGATTGGTTTAGTCATTTACTTCCTCTGGTTTCGGCGCGATACCTTGAAAGATTAGAAAAACTCTCCACAATTTAGTCAAACTCTTCTACGCTCAAGAAAGAAGTTTTCCGGAGCGCTGAATTGTGTCTGAAGCTCTCTTATCACCTACTCTCGAATCAACTGAAACTGTCACGATCGATATCACTGGCATGAAATGCGCCGGATGCGTTCGAGCCGTTGAAAAACAATTAATCCAACAACCCGGAGTCAAATCTGCCACAGTCAATTTGGTGACTGAACTCGCAACCGTGGAATGCGATCGCTCAGTTGATCCTGACCATCTTGCTGCAACTTTGACAGAAGCTGGATTTCCAAGTCAGCCTCGCACGTCTGAAGATTCAACCCGTGCAGAAGATTTAGCCGAGCGTCGGCAACTCGAACAAAAACAGCAGACGACCAATTTAGCGATCGCGATTCTGTTGCTGATTTTCTCGACGATCGGGCATTTGGGAATTCCTTTGCTCAGCGATGTTTGGGTTCACTGCGGACTCGCGATCGCAGCTTTGAGCTTTCCAGGACGATCGATGATTGTAGAGGGCTGGCAGGGACTACGCCGCAATGTCCCCAACATGAATACACTCGTTAGTTTGGGCGCACTGACTGCATTTACAGCTAGCTTTATTGCCTTGATCGTCCCACAACTCGGATGGGAGTGCTTTTTTGATGAGCCTGTGATGTTAGTCGGATTTATTTTGTTAGGACGCACGCTCGAACAACGCGCCCGTGGACAAGCGGCGATCGCGCTGCAATCGCTCGCCGCATTGCAGCCCAAATCCGCAAGATTAATCGGCAAACAAGACACGCATCAAAGCGCGATCGAAATTCCGGTTGCGCATCTTCGTCCCGGAGATTGGCTCCAAGTTTTACCCAGTGAGCAGATCCCCGTTGATGGCGAGATTGTGAAGGGTGAAACGACGATCGATGAATCGATGTTGACTGGGGAATCCGTTCCGGTACAAAAACAAGTCGGCGATTTTGTAACCGCTGGAACCATGAACCAATCCGGCGCGATCGCGCTACAAGTCACGCGAGTCGGGAAAGAAACGACCTTGGCAAGAATCCTCGAATTCGTCGAAACAGCCCAAGCGCGGAAAGCTCCGATTCAGAAACTCGCAGATACGATCGCAGGATATTTCACTTACGGTGTCATGTCGATCGCGCTGCTGACCTTTCTGTTTTGGGAATTTATCGGCACAAAACTCTGGTCAAACGCCGGAGCTTGGACAATTGGGATGGAGCATTCTCATAGCATGGGAATGATGTCACATCCGTCTCCGATGTTGTTGAGTGTTAAACTCGCGATCGCTTGTCCTTGTGCGCTCGGACTGGCGACACCGACTGCGATTCTCGTCGGATCAGGTATTGGCGCTGAGCGAGGCTTATTGATTCGAGGAGGAGACGTTTTAGAGCGAGTACATTCCCTCGATACGATCGTCTTTGATAAAACTGGAACGCTAACTACAGGTCAGCCAGTCGTCACAGACGTGATTGAATTCGAGAACAACCAAGTGCTCCAAATTGCAGCAGCGGTCGAACGCGGAACCCGTCACCCTTTAGCTGCTGCAATCCAGCAAGCCGCTACCGATTTACCCCTGCTCCCTGCTGAAGATTTCTATACCCTGCCTGGATTTGGAGTATCAGCAACGGTTGATCAGCAGCCTGCTTTTCTCGGAACTGCACAATGGATGGAGAAAAATCAGATCGAAATTTCTGCATCAGCGATCGAGCAAGCGAATCAACTCGCCGCCTCTGGAAAAACGATCGTCTATGTTGCGACTGATAAGCTGATTGGCATTATTGCTGTGTCCGATGCTCTGAGATCAGATGCAAAATCAACAATTCAAGCGCTGAAGAAATTGAATCTCAAAATTCTGATGCTGACCGGAGATCGTAAAGAAACCGCAAGCGCGATCGCATCTGAACTCGGAATTACTGAAATTCTGGCTGAAATTCCGCCCGAAGAGAAAGCAGCCGCGATCGCACAACTGCAAGCGAACCAGCATCAAGTCGCGATGGTCGGAGACGGAATTAACGATGCGCCCGCACTGGCACAAGCAGATGTCGGAATTGCGCTCCAATCCGGCACAGAAGTCGCGATCGAAACAGCAGGTATTGTTTTAATGCGCGATCGACTGACGGATGTTGTGGAATCGATTCGGCTCAGTCGTGCCACTTTTACTAAAATTCAGCAAAACTTGTTTTGGGCATTTGGTTATAACTTGTTGGGAATTCCGATCGCAGCAGGTGCATTGCTTCCTAGCTTTGGACTCTTACTCAGTCCGGCTGCTGCAGGGGCATTGATGGCACTGAGTTCAGTCAGCGTCGTTACGAATTCTCTATTATTACGAGGATTTACAAAATCGTCATTTTCGGAATGATCAGCTAAAGTAGGGCTGATCAATGAGAGCCAGGATCATTTCGATCAAATTTGCTCCGACCATGTTTTATTTATTACAATGAAATCCCGCAGCAAGTTATCTCGAGAAATGTCGGTACTCGTACTGTGTTGATCCGATCAAGCTCGGTCTATCCTAAGTCCATCTTAGGCTGATCCCCTTTCTATTCGCCCACCCTTTCAAGCTGAATATCAATGCCTTCAGAACCGCATCAAAACCACCTGATAATTATCGAAGACGATAAAGGTCGCCGGGAGTTTGTGTTAGATGCTCCTGTTTACTCGATCGGACGCGATGCCAAGTGTGACATTCGCTTGGTGTCTCAGTTTGTCTCTCGCCGTCATGCGACTTTACTTCAATTGCCAAATGAAGATGGGACTCACTATTATCGAATCGTTGATGGCAATCTCAAAGGTAAGCCCAGCGCGAATGGCTTACTAATCAATGGTCGGAAACTGCAACAGTGTGATCTTCGCAACCAGGACGAAATTGTGTTTGGTCCTCAAGTTCGTGCGATTTACTATCTGCTCAAGCGGGATGCCGTTTTGACAGTTCCACCAGATGAGTTTGATATTACGTTAATTAGCCCGAATATGGTGGGTGATCCAGAGGATGATTGAGTTTTATCTTTTGATATAAAAAATGCCCTGGCAGATTTATGTTGCTAGGGCGTTTTTTTTGATCCCCCAACCAATCACCCCGTCACCGTCTCAATCAAATTCCACCCCTGATTCTCGGTAATCGTTTGATTGACCAAATTAAACATTTTGCGGCAGTGATTCTCGAGCTGGAGCGGTAACTCCTCGTTTTTGATCACGAAATTGAGGCGAGTTTCTTTCTCGGTCGCAGTCGTTTTGTCGATCAGCACTTCAACAGTGACTAGTTTTGGGAATGCCACATTTCCGGGGATTTCACGCGCCATCAAATAATCCTCAGTCGCGTAAATCACATCCAGATTGCAGGATTTCAACGTCTGATTCAACAGCGGCTGGAGCTGCTGCATTGGGACTCCAACAGTGAATAGACAGGTGTATCGAGCCATATCAAACCCCAATCTTGTGACAAGCGAATCTTCACTTTATGTTTCCAACCTACGCTAAAACGATACCCCGGTCTAGGGAAGTGTTCTTAAATTTTAATCCTGGCTTCCGGACTAAGAGGATGGCTCAGGCAGCGAAGGTGTTTTCCAGTTTGTCGTGTTTCTGTCAATCTGTCATCATTCCCTTTATACCGAATTCCTCTAAAAGTGGTTTAATTTGCCAGGATCAAATAGAAAAGTTCGAGTTTTGCAATACTCTAAAATGTCGAAGAGAAAAGCGATCGAAACAAATGGACGGTAAATTAATTGTCTTTGAAGGGATTGAAGGCTGTGGAAAAACGACGCAGTTGCAGCGATCGCGCCAATGGCTGACGACGCAGTTGGGGAGCGAAGTGATGACAACTCGTGAGCCAGGAGGAACACAGCTCGGAACAGAAATCCGACAACTATTGCTACACGGAGAAGAAGAAATTTATGATCGCACAGAATTATTACTGTATGCTGCCGACCGTGCGCAACATGTGGAAGGTTTTTTGCGCCCGCACTTAGAACAGGGACATTGGATTTTGTGCGATCGCTATACGGATTCGACGATCGCTTATCAAGGCTATGGAAGAGAGTTGGATTTTGAACTGATTGATCAGCTCAATCAGATTGCCACTGGGGGCTTGCAGAGCGATTTGACGCTTTGGTTAGATATCGAGGTGGAAGCAGGTCTAGAACGGATGCAGAAACGGGGACAACGCGATGCTTCTGGAACCGGAAAACCTGACCGGATTGAGCAGGCGAGTCTCGATTTTCATCATCGGGTTAGAGCGGGATTTGCAGCTTTAGCTGAACGGGATCGCGATCGGGTGTTGAGAATTGACGCGAGTGGGAGCGAGGACGAGGTAGAAGAGCGGATTCAAACTGTATTGAGTCAGGCTTTAGCAAATTGGGAGCTTTGACTGTTTAGAGAACGTGCTTTAGTCTGCTTGATTGGGGTTGAGTTTTGGCTCTGCTCAACCCGTAACCCGTAGAGAGATTTAAAAATTAGAATCTTCAGCCACTTTGCGCTGAGATTTGAGATCGCCTGACTTCTCACTCAGAAGATTCTGAGCAATTCGATGCCATTCGCTCCGAAACTTCTCATCAGCTTGTGATTGAGTAAGCGGCTTGCCTCGTCGCGCGGGAAACTTACGGTAAAACTCATCGTTGACTTGAGCAATGAAGTCGTTGTAATCAATGCCCAACTTTCGACATTCCGCTTCGTAGTCGATCGCTTGCACACTCGTTGGTTTTGGCAGAACTTTACTAAAGTCAGGAACGGCTTTACTAAAGTCAGGAACGGCTTTACTAAAATCAGGAACCGATTTAGCAACATACGGAAAGACTTGCGGCACAAGCCAGATGAAGCTGACGATCGCTAAAATCCAAAGCAGCACTCGTACGACTAATTTAGTCATACCGAACATCGTCAATCGCACGATGCCAAACATCGCTCGAAACATCCACTTCAGCAGTTTGTAAGCCCCGTGGAATAACGCAAGTGGCACATCAAATGCAGATTCAAACCAAGGACGCGGATAAGTTCCAGTAGTCGTTGAGTTCGCAACCGTTGAACGGCGATGCCTTTTGCCTGCCAGCGCAACTGTTCCTTGATGAGTTGAATGGGTTGAGTTAGGAGGGATCGGCGGCGGGATAGGAACAGGCGCATGGGTTAGAACCATAGAACCAGATGAAACTCTGGACAGCGCTTCCATCACTTCTTGAGCAGCAGGATAGCGATCGCGAGGGCGATTACTCAACATGCGATCGATCACCTGCGCGAACGCGGGCGAAGCGTTCGTGTATTGCTTCCACTGACAGGTCATATTCATCGAATCGAACAGCGATTGGGCTTCGCGTCCCGTCAGCAGAACAATGATCGTCACAGCCAACGCATACAAATCACTACTCGAATCCGCGCTGCCTTTATGAAGCTGTTCGATGGGAGCATAGCCAGGTTTACCGACTAAGGTTTGCCCGGAATGTACTGCTTGAGTTGCTGCCGCTTTGACGACACCAAAATCGATTAAGACAGGCTTTTGATCGAGATCTCGCAGAATGATGTTATCTGGAGAAATATCACGATGCACAATGCCCGATCGATGAATGTAGTCTAAAACGGGTAGAAGCTGTTGCAAGAGTTGAACCGCTTCCGATTCGCTGAAAGTCATGCCGCGATTTCGGCGATCGTTTAGCAATTGCTCATAGGTTTTGCCTGCGACGTAATCTTGAACTAAGAAAAACAATTCCCGATTCTGCGTTTTGATCTGAAACAGTTCGCGGAACTGCGGAATCTGAGGATGATGCAGTTGATGGAGAACCTTAGCTTCGCGAGTAAAGAGTTCTTCCGCTTTCTGGGCATGTTTTGAACCTTGTGAGGCAGGTTCAAATTCCTTTAGAACACAAGTTTCGTTGAAACGATTCGTATCTTCTGCTAGGTAAGTGCGACCAAAGCCACCCTGACCCAACATGCGTTGAATTCGGTAACGGTTTTGAACGATCGTGCCATCAGGAAACGGTAGGCTCATAACGAGGTCAGGAAATGATGCTGATCAACTGTATCACTGGATCTTAAATTGATCGGAGTAAGCGAGGCGGTTTTTCGATCGCCTAAGAATAGGAATCAAGTTGACCCAAAGCTATCCCTGAATTTTCTCTGGGATTTTTTGGGTTGCACATGACTCATGCGGCGGTGCTTGATTTAAAGCCTGACTAAATTATGGCAATTACCTTTCTTGGATCGCGGTCAACGTTATCTTCTAAGATCAATTAGCTGTTCATCAAGACATTTTGTGGCTCGACTCTTATTACTCTCAACACCCGTTGGTGCGATCGGTTCTGGTTTAGGAGGCGGAGTTGAATTAACACTGACAAATATTGCGCGATCGCTGATTGCTCTGAATCATTCTGTCACGGTCGTTGCACCCGAAGGTTCTGCCTTAGAAGACATTCCGCTGATTCAGATTCCCGGTCATCTGCAAATTACTGCTCAATCTCAAGGTCGAGATGCCTTAGTAACGTTGCCTCCTAATTCAGTGTTGGGCAAGATGTGGGACTATGCGCGTCACAATCAAAGCGACTATGACGTGATCATCAACTTTGCCTATGATTGGTTGCCGTTCTATCTCACGCCCTTTTTCGATTGTGCGATCGCGCATTTAGTGAGCATGGGGTCACTCACCGATGCAATGGATCACATCATTGAACAGGTTGCATCCAGCTTTCCAACCACGATCGCCGTTCATAGCCTTGCTCAAGCCGAAACCTTTCGCTTCAAAGATGCCTGTTTCAATTTGAAAAACGGCTTTGATCTGACTCAATATCAGTTCAATCCAACTCCGAAACATCAATTAGCTTGGGTGGGTCGAATCGCGCCGGAGAAAGGCTTAGAAGATGCCGTCGCAGCGATAGAAAAAGCGAGAATCCCCTTAAAAATTTGGGGCGTGATTCAAGACGAATCTTATTGGCAAAGCATTCAAGCAAACTATCCCGATGCTGCGATCGAGTACTGCGGGTTTCTTCCAACACAAGACTTACAAAAAGCTTTAGGAGAATCACAAGCTTTGTTGATGACTCCGCGTTGGGTTGAGGCATTTGGCAATGTTGCGATTGAAGCGCTAGCGTGTGGTGTTCCGGTGATTGCTTATCGTCGCGGTGGGCCTGCTGAAATTGTCAAAGATGGTAAAACAGGCTGGTTAGTTGAACCCGATAGCATTGAGGGATTAGTCAGCGCGATCGCAAAACTCGACCACATCGATCGCGCAATGTGTCGGCAGGATGCCGAACTGGAGTATTCTTTGAGCGCGATGGGAAATCGCTTAGAAATTTGGCTCGATCGCATTGTACAATCCCGAAATTCGAGTTTCGGTTGTGCTTAGCCTGGAGCTTAAGCTTTAAGCGCAGCCAAAACGCATCTTACGGATACTTCTATGAAACGCTGTCAGATTCCGGCTCCACTTCGATCGGGTGACTTATTGCGGGTGATTGCCCCAAGCGGAGCCTTGCGCGAATTGACGGCATTTCAGCAAGGGGTAAAAGTCTGGCGACAAAGAGGCTATCGAGTTGAATTGACTCCCGGATTTGACGATCGCTATGGCTATCTCGCTGGAACCGATAAACATCGCCGCATTCAACTGGAAACCGCGCTTCAAGATCCGAACTGTCGCGGCATTCTCTGCGCGCGCGGTGGTTGGGGCGGTGCAAGATTACTTGAAAAATGGTCGTTTCCATCGGTTGAGCCGAAATGGCTGATCGGCTTTTCAGATATTACAAGTTTGCTCTGGGCGTATGCAGAACAAGGTATTTCTGGCGTTCATGCACCTTTGTTGACGACGATCGCATCTGAACCCGATTGGTCACAAGCCCGATTGTTTGATTGGGTTGAAGGTCGAGCTTTGCCGATGCTGCAAGGAAACGGTTGGGGCATGGGCAAAGCATCAGGCTTGTTACTTCCTGCAAATCTCACCGTTGCAACCCATTTACTGTTTACACCTTGGCAACCCGATTTAACCGACGTAATTTTAGCGATCGAAGATGTCACAGAAGCCCCGTATCGGATCGATCGCATGTTAACGCATTGGCGAACCTGCGGTGCTTTGGCAAAAATTCGGGGAATTGCGATCGGACGATTCAGCCAGTGCGATCCGCCTGCCAATATTCCCAGCTTTCAAGTTGAAGAGGTTTTACGCGATCGACTCTCGGATCTAGGAATTCCGATCGTTTCAGGCTTACCGTTCGGACATGACGGCGAGAATGCAGCACTTCCGGTCGGAATTCCAGTGGAATTAGATAGTGATCGAGGCATACTATGCCAGCATTCCATCACCACAGGTTGCTGAGAAAATCCCGCAGTACTGGTCTCAATCAGCGATCGGGCTTGCAGCGATGCCACAGCTTCCAATAGCTCTCTCCGTGAGGTTTTTGGTATAATACCTTCTTGCAATTCCTCTAGCATGAGCCATTTTCTAGAAATTGCAAGCCAATACATCACCTGCTGTTCGAGCTGAGACAGACGATCAAACTGCTGATAAAACAACTCATTAATATCTCCAAAAGCGATGATTCCCTGATTCAAGAAAGCCTTCACATCCCCATTGAACAGGGATCGAATGGTGGCAGCAGCAATCTTCAACGCTAACGGATTGCCACTATAGTACTCAATCAACTGACGGCAATAGGCATTTGACTCATGCAATCCTTTCTCATCCAGAATCTTCTGAGCTTCGGAAGCTTTTAATCCGGTAAGTTGTAGCGATCGTGCAGGCAGTATGTCTCCCTCTCGAATGCTCACTTCTGCTGGTTTTTCTCGACTGGTCAACACCAAACAACTCTGGTGCCGTTCATCACTCACTCGGGCGATCAACTGACCATACGCTTCATAACCTTGGCAATAGCGTCCACTGCGCTCACCACTTTGCAGGATAGATTCTACGTTGTCGAGCACCAGTAAGCATCGCCGCTGGCGCAGATATCTCATCAAGCAAGAGATCTGGGCATCCAAGACTTCTGGAAGTTTTACTGTCTGCTGCTGAGACAGAAACGGAATCAAGTCGGCAAGTAAATCTGGTAGGGAAGGTGCATGACGTAGACTTCGCCAAACCACGAATTCAAAATCGTCCTGAGCCTGTTCCGCTAGCTTGACCGACAGGGCTGTTTTGCCCACACCACCTATTCCCAGAATGGCAATCAATCGACAGCGATCGTGCTGAATCCACTGTTTCAGGGTAGCTAACTCTATGATGCGATTGTAGAACCGAGAAACATCAATGACTTCTCCCCAGTCGATACGATCGTGCAGGGTGAATTCGGAAATTTGAACATCTTTTTCAAGGTTGCGTGTTGGGGTTCCAGTTTGAACCCAGTTCTTGAGAATCGTCTGAAAATTGCGTCGAGTCACCTTTTGCCCGAAGACGGTTGACAGCAGTTGCCACAATTCACAGCCCGTATCTTTGATGTATCCCAAGGTGTAGTCAAATTCATCCGCGATTTGTTTATACGATCGATCCTCCCAAGCGTGCTTAAAAACAAGGCTCTGTACTTTATTTAATGAGGTTGGCGCTAAAATCTGTTCTAAAAGTTCCAATCCTTCTTCAGCAGTCATCCCTTCAATCCTTGTCGATACAGGTGAATTGGTAAGCTGACGGAGCGATAGGGGTTATTCGATAGTCCAGATGGACGAGACTTAGTGAATCGGTGACTTGCTTGGGAATGCACCCTGATTTGATACAAGCTGAAAGCCAGGACCTTCCCCATAAGAAAGGAATCCATATCGATCGCTTGCTTTCCGTTCGTTTCTCAGTATTTTTTCAGTTTCCCATAGAATTTTATTTGATTGCTCCGTAAATCTACTGTTTCTTTACCCAACCTTTATCCGACTTTTACCCGACCTGCTTCCGACTGACAAGACGTGATCGCAACAGATAGGTTTGATAGAGATAACACGCCAGTGAGGACTAGTAGTAAGACAAGTGCCTTAAAGCATTGGGGGCTGTCTTCATCGTGAATTCTCAAACTTTATCTTTCCAAAAGTCAGTTGAACTAATAAGGAGAACATCCATGCCAATCGTTAGAGAGGTGGTCGAAACTCGTGCAGATGGCACTTTCAGCACCCGTGCTGTAAAAGGCTTGAGCCTGCAAATTATTGATGAGATAAACCTACTCATTCCGAATGTTCTGGTCAGCTTTGATGATTTAGACGTATCGGGTGATGAGGCAACAGTTAACTTCTTCTTGCAACCGAAGGCAAAGGATGCGCTACGACGTGCAATTCGTAGACGTGGAAAAACTCTTAGATTGACCTCTGCCTATCGAACCGTTGTACAACAACATCTTTTGTTTAGCTGGCAGGGGACAAGGGCTGTAAGCATTGCCGCCAAACCTGGAAGAAGTAACCACGAGGATGGCTTTGCCATTGACACTCCAGATTGGATGGAATGGAGAGATGCTTTGGAAGCAGAAGGATGGGAATGGTTTGGTGATGG
Source organism: Leptolyngbya boryana PCC 6306 (assembly GCF_000353285.1). Classification (NCBI taxonomy): domain Bacteria; kingdom Bacillati; phylum Cyanobacteriota; class Cyanophyceae; order Leptolyngbyales; family Leptolyngbyaceae; genus Leptolyngbya; species Leptolyngbya boryana. The sequence continues at coordinate 2,969,583 of NZ_KB731324.1, read as the reverse complement.
TGATGAAGTCCATTTTACCTATATTGGTGGCGGCGTTCGAGATGATATCGGGGATATTGGAGTCAAAGCGTTCCAGATTCTTTGGAATAAACAGAATCCTGATGATCAACTTCATCCTCCCGACTGGCTAGATGGTCAGTATGGACCTTTGACCGCATCGCGGTTAGATCGATCGCCCGCAGGCGGTTTCTCTCGCGCCAGAATTCTCAAACTCCTGACACCTCCGATGGAAGGAGAAGATGTCCGAAAAGTGCAACAGGCTTTATTGGCTTTAGGTTTCCTGCAAACGGATCAGGTCACTGGCATTTATGATGCGGCAACGAAACTTGCGATCGAAATCTTCCAGAAAAAGGAAGGATTGTCCGTTGATGGACAAGTCGGTCCGCAAACCCGTCGATCGTTAAAGCTCCCAGCCTAAATTTTCACATCATTCATGTAATGGCAAAAACAGCACCATTCCGGTTGGAGAAAGCAATATGGGAATTGAAAGAGTTGAGTTAAAACTCAATGATGGCATTATCGATACACCTCATTTAGTAGATGATGTCGAGGTTTTGCAACGACGTTTAAGAGACTGGGGAGTGTTACCCAAAGACGCAAAAATCGATGGATTATTTGGTTCCACCACTCAGGCAGCCGTTGAGCAGTTTCAACGAATGCGTCCTCCCGGCAGTCCCTTTGTCCCACAAGGACTACAGATGACTGGAGTGGTTGATCAGAATACATGGGCAGAATTAATGAAAGTTGACCCAGATGAGATCAGGATGGTCAGCCGTGACTTTAATCCTGCGGTCATGCCATCTGGGTTTCGCAGTGTGGATGAGATTTTAGAGATTGCACGGACTCCTTCTCCAATTCGTTCTTTTGCCCGAAGAAATTTACCATTGATTCTGAATCAATGCCTCAATGATGGCGTGACCGATCCGAGACAGATTGCCTATGTGTTTGCGACTGCCGAACATGAATCCCATTTTGGACGGTACATGATGGAAATCGCAGATGGATGGGCTTATGAAGGTCGAGGGGATTTAGGCAATACCGAGCCTGGAGACGGACCTCGATTTAAAGGCAGAGGGTTTGTCCAAATCACTGGGCGAGTGAACTATGCGAAATGGAAAGAGAAGCTAGGTATCGATCTCGTCAATCAGCCAGAAAAAGCAGCTTCTCCTGATGTTGCCGCCCTAATTTTAGTCCGAGGAATGCGGGATGGTAGTTTCACGGAACTAAGTTTGAGTGACTTCATTGGAGATAATTTCTTGAATGCCAGAAGAATTATTAATGGAATGGATCTAGCAGATCACATTGAAAAAATTGCTAACGCTTATCTTCAGGCGCTTTGATCTCCATTAACTCAACGAATTAGGAGTTATTTATGCCATTCACCGCAAAAGTCATTACCACATCTGAATGGGGAGCCGCAGAACCCAAAAACGCTCCCTTCAAAAGAACGGTTCCTAACTATGTCATCGTTCATCACACCGACAATCAGAACCCTCCCAATGATCCATCAAAAGGAACGATCGAAGGAGCAAAGCAGTTTGCAAGAAATATCCAAAACGGTCACATGAAGCAGTCCTGGTCAGACTCAGGGCATAACTTCTTGAATACCACTGGCGGATTTATTCTAGAAGGTCGGCATGGTTCACTGGATGCTGTAGAGCAAGGGTTTTGTGTTCAATCTGCCCATGCTGCACAAGATCAAGGCAAATTAGCCAATGGGAATCAATCTCCAGGAATTGAGAATGAAGGAAATTTCATGACCTTTCAAATGGGTGAGAAACAATGGGAGAGCCTTGTAGAACTATGTGCATCGCTGTGTAGTTCTTGTAATATTAGCCCACTCAATATTAAAGGACACCGAGATTTCAGCAATACGGATTGTCCAGGGAACTGGCTTTACAATCAATTGCCACAGTTAAGGAAACAAGTTGCAGATCAGTTGGGCTTAAAATTTACAGAGGAAGAACTGAAGAATAGTTCTCAGCTTGTAGATTTGAAGTTTGGCTCAACCGGAGCCGAAGTAATCAAGTTGCAAAAGCGACTCCTAGACAAGGGATTTAACCCAGGTGCGATCGATGGTGCCTTTGGTGAAAATACAGAAGCTGCCGTAAAAGCGTTCCAGCGTTCCGCTGGACTCAAAAGTGATGGCATTGCTGGTATTAAGACGCGAACTGAGTTAGGAATTGCCTAACGCAATAATAGGCGTGAAATGAAACTAGCGAGGCACAGGTGATGGGCAACTTATCAAACTGGTTGCCTATCACCTTACATAATCTAAGCGACTTCCTGCAAAAATCCATACTGTTCCAGAATCTGATACAAATTCACATCTGCCTCTAACAGACAGGTATGCCCACTCTCCGGCAGCACAACAACCTCAGCCTTCTGAAGATTCGCCTTCAACCGATAAGCCTCCGTCAACGACGGCAATAACCGATCCTTCGCACTCGCCAAAATCAAGGTTGAGATGTTCACCGATCGCAAAGCCTCACTCGGCACTTCAAACCCCTGCAATAAATTCATTCGCCAAACCGAGGTCGGTTGCGGAACCGATCGCACTGCTTCAATCAAGGCTTGGCGATCAACGGATGAAATTCGTTGAAACGCTGCCAACAAAGGCAGCAACGACACCGAAGACCAATGGTATGCTACCTCCGGCAAATGCTGACTTATCTGTGCGCCCCAGCCAATCCAAGGTCTGCGATTAAACGACGACGCAGGATTGACCAAAATCAAGCGATCGAACAACTCCGGCGCACGCTCAATCACCTTCATCGCCAAACAGCCGCCAAAGGATTCTCCACACAAATAAACTGATCGGGGCGCGATCATCTCACCTTTGACCAAATCCACGACCCGCTGCGCTAAATCTTCCCAATTCGTCAAATCATCAGGCGGAATCGCCAAACAGCGCACATCAAACCTTGCTTCCAACCCTGCCGTCTGCGCTCGTAACAATTGCCCTGTTCCGTCCATTCCGGGCAAAAAGACAAACAGTGGGAACTGAGGTCGTAGCGCTTTGGGGGTCAGAAAACAAGGAGAGCTATGCAGCATGAGAATCTAAGGACAGCCTTGGTCTAATAAGGATTTAATTTCAGTTTGGGCACGATCGACTAATTCAACCACAGCTTTCCGGGCAAACCGACCTTGATAATCAGCCCGATGAGTCGGGGTCATCCAAATCGGATGCCCAATCATGACATTTACAGTCTGATACAAAACTAGCGGATGCCAGCCATCTTGGTCAAATAGCGGCTCGGTGGGATCGAAAAAGCTTAAGACTCTTAATGGGATCGCAGAATTAATCGTCTCTTTCTCAGGCGCGATCGCAACGGGTAAGATTGCTAATTCCTCGATCGGAGCTTTCAAGGCGAGATGTGCAAACCCGCGGTGAAATTTTCCCATCTCAGGCGGCTGAGGCGGTTGCACCATCGGTGACGTTCCTTCTGGAAAAATTCCCACAGCTTCTTGGGACTTTAGTAAACCGATCGCTTGGTGGAAAAAACTGGCTTGCCGATGCTGATCACTTTCTAACGGAAAACATCCCAACTGCTTTACCACCTCACGCATCACAGGAACTTGTCCCATATAGTGATGGCAAGCAAATCGGATCGGACGCTCGATCGCACTCATCAACACCAGTGCATCCATGACACTGCGATGATTACTCACGACGAGTACTGCACTATTTCGGGGAACTCGCTCGGAATGATACGAATACATCCGAATTCCCATACTCATCAGCATGAATTGGGAAACTTGAAGGGGATTCAAACCTGATATCAAACCTGGGCAGTCCTCAAACGACTTCTTACCATTATTGAATGAAATTCTGCCCAATCTGCCATCTTCTGAAAGTTCGATCCATCTTCAATGCGTCGGCAAATAAACCGTAAACGTACTGCCCTGATCGGGTTCAGTCATGACATTAATTCTGCCATTGTGCGCTTCTACAATCCGTCGCGTCAGGTGTAATCCTAATCCGCTGCCAGATTTCTTATGTTTGCCAGGGATAAAACTTTCAAAGAGCGTAGCGCGATCGCTGTCTGAGATGCCTGCTCCTGTATCTTGCACCTCAATTTTGATCGCAGGTACAAGCCCTGTATCTACTTTGATCAAGCGAACAGTGACCGAACCTTCATCCGTAAACTTGATCGCATTGCCAATCAAATTCGTTAAAACTCGGTACAGTTCTAAGCGATCGCCTTTTGCAATATATTCTTCTGATGCTTCTGCTTCGAGCTTCAGCGCTAATTGTTTGTCGATCGCTAAAGGTGAAAGCTCCTGAATCACTTCTTGAGCCAGTTCAAGTAGATTCACCGGAGAGAAAATTAGCGTCTTGCGACCTGCCTCGTAGCGATACACCTCTAACAAAGTATTGACCATCGTCAGCAAATTAGAATTGCTGCGAATCATCGTTGCAATTGCATCTTGCACATCATCAGACAGATCGCCTAATGCGCCCTGTGCCATCAGATTCAACATGCGATCGGCAGCGACTAACGGCGTTCTCAAATCATGGGTCAGGCGAGACACAAAATCTTCTCTTTGTCGGGCAATCTGATCTCGCTCATCAACGCTATGCTTCAGCCGCAGGAGTGCTCTGACTCGCGCCAGCAATTCGTCAAAGTGAACAGGCTTGCGGATAAAATCGTCTGCTCCGGTATCTAATCCCTGAGCGACACTCGGCTGATCGTAAGCGGTTGTGAGGAGAATGGGAATAAATGGCAATGCAGAATTTGCCCGAATTCGGCGTGTCACCTCATATCCATCCATTTCTGGCATCATCACATCGAGCAGAATTAGATCAGGGGGAGATTGTTCAATAATTCGCAAAGCCTCCTTGCCGCTATCTGCGAGTTCAACTTGATAGCCTTCATCCTGCAAGATCGCCTGAATTAGTAAACAGTTATCAAGCGTATCGTCAACCACAAGAATGCGATCGATCGTCCGCGTTCGGCTAAAAGGAGTATGATTCATCCCAGACATCGACAAAGATGAGCGTTTAGTGTTCCTAAGTACTAAACACTACTTTTGTCACGTTCTACCTCATTCTTCTGGGGGATATTCGCTTTGCTGTTTGATGTATGCAACAGCAATTGGGGTGATCCGTTGAATAATTTCTGTAAAGATTCCCCGTTCTGCTGCTGTCCAAGGTCGGGGCTGATCCATTATGCAAGGCTGCAAAACTCCCCACAACTGATTGTCATAGCAAACATGACCATGGATTAATGCCCGATGTCCAAAGTTCTCTCGCTCAAATTTTGCATTCAAAACATCAGCACTCGCCGTTTGTACATCTTCGACAAAAATAGAAGGTTTCGTCGCTAGTGCTGCCGCAAACATTGGATCTTCATCCGGTAAAGACTGCGGCTCGGGTTTCCAATCTTCATCGTAGACGATAGGAATTTGTGAATTGCGTGTCCAACAAAACGGAACGCGACCGAGACGAGTTTGGGGATTGCGAAGGTAGAAAAAACAGCGATCGCAATTGAAATACTCTGCGATCGCTCGCATTAACTCAGACAAATCACCTTGACTCAGTAATTGATCAATTTCAGGCGGCATCTTTGACAAACGTCCATTCCAAAACTTTACGGGGTGCAGATTGCAGTGCTTTTGTCAGACTCTTGTTGTCTTTGAATTTGACCTCTGAAAGGGTGACGGCTTCGACATTTACCGTAAATTGATCGTCTTGAAAGCACCAAGGATTGACAGTGACTAATCCGTTTTCTAATTGCTTGATGTCATAGCGTTGCTCATCATGAGCTTTGCTGATTTCGAGCCAGCGTTCATCGGCGGGGAGTTCTTGCTGGCAGAGAATGAGCGAACAGCGATCGCACCATTGCAGAAAGTCATACGCTTGCGTCGCATCTGTTTCAGAGATTTCTAAATCTTTGCGCCAGCGTTTCTGATTTTCGATCTGTTCATCCAGGAAAGCATCTGCTTTCGGCGAGGTTCCTCGTTTTGCAGAATTCAATCGCAGCAAATGCATCGACGTTAAAAGTGCCACCCAGCGCCCGCGATACAACGAACCTTCAAGATGTCGCCGCAAGCTGTCATAGTCGGTTTCTTGCTCGCTATCTTGAGTAAAATCTTTTGGTGCACCCGCTTTATTCAGATTGTTCTCATCCCATTCGCGCTCTAGATCGTCATGATGAGAAATCGCAGCAACAGTTTCATACAGCCGAGGAGGAGCATCTTTTCTGCACCACTGCCCTGCAATCTGTGCAGCAAGGAGCGCATGTGCCCGATGATAAATAATTTGCCAGCCGTTTTGAGTCGGATTAACGATCATGTACCGTTTTAGCGCGAACAACGCTAAGCATCATAGTGATTTGCGCGGTTTGCTGAAATCTATCTGACGATCGAGAATTCGCGGGAACCACTTTCCCGTTGGAGATTCAATCAGTTTGGTATACTATCTTCGATTCTTTTGACAGCGAAGCCCATGATCTCATCTGACCCAGTTGCCGATTACACACCGACTAGCGAACGGCATATGCCAGTGTACGAGACAGGAACAGATACTTCGCTTGCAAATGTGGATCATATGATTCGCTATGCGTATGTTGCACCCTTTGTCGTTGGAAAACGGGTGTTAGATATCTCTTGTGGAACGGGGTATGGGACACAGTTTATCGCTCAGCAAGGCGCTTTAGAAGTTGTTGGGGTCGATGTGGATCAGTCGGCAGTGAATTTTGCATCTAAGTTTCACGCGCATCCGAATGCAACGTTTATTCAGTCCGATGCTCATTATGTGCGGCAATTAGAAGATGCTTCGTTCGATGTGATTGTTTCCTTTGAAACGATCGAGCATTTGCCGAATCCGCGAAAGTTTGTAGTTGAACTCAGACGCTTACTGAAACCAGATGGACAACTGTTTTTGTCTTGTCCAAATGATTATCGCGTTGCGCCTTGGATCAGTGAGTTTCATTTGCATAAGTTCCGATTTCCTGAGTTTCGAGAATTGGTGTTGAGCACGTTTGGTGAAGCGGTATTTTTAGGGCAGCACTACAGCGTTTCGAGTCATATTGTTAAGCCGATTTCACCTGCATTAAAAGGCGTGAGATTTGAGAGTTATCAGAACCCTCTGCCGAAGGATTTCTTTGAGCGTGAGTATTTAGAAAATCTTTCTGCGATCGAGAATGCTGATGGATATTTAGCGATCGTGAATGTAGATGAATCACAGTTGCAAAATCAAACCAGTATTTCGCAGAGTGCATTTCAGTTTTTGATGCGACTTCTAACTGAAACGTTACCGCAATCAGACCAGGTTAACCAGCTCAATCAAGAGCTTCAGCAAACCCGACTTGAACTCGATCGTGTCAATCAACTTGCCGCCGCTGCACAGACTCGAATTCAAGCAATGGAAAGTAGTAAATTCTGGAAGTTACGAGCAACTTGGTTCCAACTCAAGCGAAAATTGGGATTGCCAACTCAAGAATAGTTGAGCGTTGAAGAATATGCCTGAAAGAATTGTTTGCACTGTCGTCACGAAGAGCTATTTGGCATATGCTCGAACCTTAGCTGAAACGTTAACCGAGCATAATCCAGAAGCAAAATTATATGTTTTGCTTGCCGATCGGGTTGAGGATTATTTTCAACCAGAAACGGAGCCTTTTGAGCTAATTTACTTAGAAGATCTGCCCGAGCAAGATGCGATCGCTCAGATGAGTTTCTATTACACTCCCTTAGAGTTTTGCTGTGCGCTACGGGGATTGTTGCATGAATACATTCTGGAACATACAACGGCTGAAAGCTGGCTGTTTATCGATTGCGATATTTTAATTTGTGATTCTCTAGAGCCAATCTTTCAAGAACTTTCTGAAACATCATTAATCTTTAGTCCACACTGTAGCCGACCTGTCCCATTAGAGCAGGCTGACCATGAGATTAACTTCTTAGTTCATGGCATCAATAACGGTGGATTTATGGGATTGCGAAGAACCGAGCAAACCCGACAATTTATCCAATGGTGGAAGGACAGATTAATTCATTACTGTTTTTTAGATTGTGCGATCGGAGATCCGAGAGGACTTGCCGCAGACCAGTTATGGCTGAATCTTGCCGTGCTTTATTTCTCGGATTTCAAATTCTTAAAGCATCCAGGAACCAATATTGGTCATTGGAATTTCTATGAAAAGACATTTGAGCGAGACATGCAAGGAAATGTACTTGTGAACGGTCAACCTCTCCTGTTTCTACACTTTAGTGGATGGGATATTGATCGTCCTCATTTTGTTTCTAAAAATACGTCTCTTTATCCCGAAGAAATTACTTCGCCTTGGGCAGAGTTAGCAGATATTTATCGAGACAAATTATTGAAGAATAGCTATGAGAAAACGCGGCAGTTTCCTTATACTTTTAGCAAATTCAATGACGGAACTCCGATCACCCAAGCAGTTCGACGCGGCTACTATGATGAGCTAAAACAAGGGATTGCAATCTCAGCACCGTTCGAGAATTCTGAATACTTTCAGGCAAAAAGGTACACGCTTGATTCCACTCATTTTTTGCGAGAAGAACTCTATGGAGTTTATCAGCAACTCGTTGAACTTCAGCAGCAGAATCATCAAACTCATTTAACACTTCAGCAAACACAACTTTCGCTTCAGCAGACACAATCTTCGCTAGAACAAACTGTTGATGAATTTACACAGTTTCGCCAGCAAGCAGACGCAGAAATTGCGCGATCGCATCAAACAATCTCAGAAATGGAGAACAGCATTTTTTGGAAAGCGAGAAATGTTTGGTGGAAAATCAAACAGCGATTGGGTCAACCTGAAGTGAAGTTATTAGAGCAAAAAAAGGAGTGAATCTAACATGAGTGACCCCGTAAATATTGACACTCTGATCGATAAAATTCGGCAAGAAGCAGCCCAGAGACAAACCGTTTCTCAATATCAACCTCCTGCAAATATAGATGCGGCAAATCGAATTCGATCGAGCAATATCGAAGCACTTTTGAATGCTGCCAGCGCAAAATCTCAAATTAGAACCGACTTACCTGCCAAATTAAAACGATTCCCCTGGAGCTTGGGTAGAGGATTTGGGAAAGCCGCTTTGAAAACTTACAGTTTTCTCTTCAAGGAACAGCGAGCGGTTAATTTCTCTCTCAATCAAGCTTTGCGAGAAACTTTATTACTGAATCAAAGCCTAGTGAAAAAAGTTTCAGAGTTGCAGGCAGAAATTAGCGATTTGCAAGCTCGATTAGATGCGATCGAGGAAAAAGAATGAGAATTGCGATCGCCACTGTTCAAGTTCCCTTTATTCGAGGCGGAGCGGAGATTTTAGCCGACGGATTAGCAAATGCACTGCAAGCAGCCGGACACTCGGTTGAAATCATTGCGATGCCATTTCGATTTTCGCCTGTCTCAGAAATTCAGCGAAGTATGAAACTTTGGGCATCTGAGAATTTTGAGAATTTGAATGGCTATCAATGCGATCGTGTGATCTGTCTCAAATTTCCGGCATTCTATTTGCAGCATCCGAATAAAGTGGGCTGGCTTTTACATCAACATCGCAGTGTTTATGACCTATGGGACACTGAATTTACAGCAGAATTTTCTCGCAGTGCAGAAGGCAAACAGTTAAAACAAGAAATTACAGAACAAGATACGAAAGCCCTGAGTACATTTCGAGGCGTTTTTACGATCGCGAAAACCGTGTCCAAGCGATTGCAAAAATTCAATCAAATCGCTTCTATCCCGCTCTATCATCCGCCCCAATTTGCAGAACAGTTTTACACCGCGCCTGCCGAACCTTATATTTTCTTTCCGAGCCGATTAGAAACTCTGAAACGGCAGGATTTGCTGATTCAAGCCATGCGATTTGTGCGATCGCCTGTGGTTGCCTTAATGGGTGGCGAAGGCGGTCAGTACCCTTATCTGCAAGGTTTGATTGATCAATTTGGACTCCATCAGAAAGTCCGCCTGCTCGGTCGGCTCAGCGACAATGAGAAACTCAGTTATTACGCACATTGTTTAGGTGTTTTTTTTGCGCCTTATAACGAGGATTACGGTTACGTCACCTTAGAAGCAATGCTCTCTCGCAAGCCTGTGATTACCTGCAAAGATTCGGGTGAACCCGTTGAATTTGTTGTAAATGGGCAGACCGGATGGATTACAGAAGCTGATCCAACGGAGATCGCCGAAAAGATTGATCATCTCTATGAACAGCAAGCGATCGCGAAAGAAATGGGATCAGCAGGATACGATCGCTACAATGCACTCGACATTTCATGGGCTAATGTTGTGCAAAAGATATTAGGATGTTGAAACTTGTTGTGTGGAGTAAATGTAATGATTTCTCTGAAAGGCTTATTGAACTCGATTCAGAATCTCAATCGAAAACCGACCAAAACAAGCCCAACTCCCTACATCTATCGTCCAGACGTCGCTCAGTTCGATTTTGCTACAGGGGTAGAACAGCTTCGGCGCAGCGGACGCTCTGTGGTTGATCATGCGATCGAGAATACTCGCCCAGAAGTCGTCTCCAATATTATCGAACTCGGCAAACAAGTTGGAATTGAATTTAATGAATTCTCAATCGAGCCTAGCCTTTATCAGGAGTATTGCAAGAGCGCAGAATACTCAAAACGCTATTCTGAATACTATCGAGGAAATCAGCCTGAGAAAACATTAGAACACTATATTTGCTATTCATTATTAGGTTTAAATTCAGAAGATGTTTTTGTCGATTTAGCCAGCGAACATTCTCCTGTCCCAGAAATTTTTCGGCGTTTATCAGGAGCAAAAACTTACAGTCAAGACATTATGTATCCTGACGGAATTAACGGCGATCAGATTGGCGGCAATGCTTGTAATATGCCGATTCCCGATGGATTCATCACAAAAGCAGCACTCACTTGTTCTTTAGAGCATTTTGAAGAAGATGCAGATACAGGTCTGTTTCAAGAACTGGCGAGGGTTTTAAAACCAGGCGGAACAGTTTGCGTTGTGCCATTCTATGTCTTTAATCAAGAAGCAACTCAAACTGATCCAACGGTTAGCGTTCCTGCGGGTGTCCCGTTTGATCAGACTGCAACCATTTACTGCGCTGAAGGATGGGGAAATCGGCACGGGCGTTTTTATAGCCCTCAGTCTTTTATGCAGAGAATCATTCGCCCGACTCAAGACAAACTTAAGTTCCAGTTCTTCTACTTGAGCAATGCACAAGAGATCGATTCTTCGATCTATGCTCGGTTTGCGTTTACTGCGACTCGTCTCTAAATTTTCATTTTATGCATATCGCGATCGTTGCACCCAGTCCTGTTCCATTTTGTATTGGTGGAGCCGAGAAACTCTGGTGGGGATTACAAGAAGAAATCAATCAAAATACATCGCATCAGGCTGAGTTGATCAAACTGCCCAGCCCAGAGCAGAACTTTTCAGAGTTGATTGATAGTTATCAGCAATTTTCTGAGCTAGATTTGCGCCATTTTGATTTGGTCATTTCCGGCAAATATCCGGCTTGGATGGTCAAGCATCCGAATCATGTTTGCTATATGCTACACCGATTGCGAGGCTTATATGATGCCTATCATTTGACAGGTTTACCGGAGCGATTTACGACAAATCATCCAACCCTTTCTCGTCTTCAAAAACGAATTCAACAAGGAAAACGTGGCGATTTACCAGAGATTTTTTTACAGCTTAAACAGTTAGAATCTAGTGGGAAATTACCCGAAGAAGCCGCCCATTTTCCTGGCGCTTTTGTTCGAGAATTGATTCACTATTTTGATGGAATTGCTTTAGATCCCAAAGCCATTAAGAAATACACTGCTATCTCTCATAATGTCGCAAATCGAAAGAATTATTTTCCACGTGGCAGTGCGATCGATGTAATTTATCCACCTTCAAGCCTGAGAAGATTTGAGCAGGGAAGTAGCGATTATTTTTTCACAATTAGCCGTTTAGACAGTGCAAAAAGAATTCGCCTACTCGTCGAAGCCATGCGCTTTGTAAAGTCAAAAGTTCAGCTTAAAATTGCAGGAACTGGACCGGATGAAAAACGGTTAAAAGAGTTAGCTGGAGACGACGATCGCATCGAATTTCTTGGATTCGTCAATGACGAAGATGTAATTGGGCTGTATGCCAATGCGATCGCAGTTCCGTATCTTCCTTATGACGAAGATTATGGCTTAGTCGTGATTGAAGCCATGATGAGTGGAAAACCTGTTTTAACCACAATCGATGCGGGTGGTCCGAACGAGTTTGTCATTAATGGAGAAACCGGATTTTCTGTTTTACCCGAACCTGCTGCACTTGCTGAACGAATAGATTATTTTTATCAGCATCGTACAGAAGCCAAGCAAATGGGACTCACAGGTCGAAAACTGGTTGAGACAATTACTTGGGAAAATACGGTCACTCGTTTGTTAAGCGAACCTCCCTTAAAGACGATGAGCAATGGAATGAGTAAATCTCGCCAAAAAATTACGATCGCGGTTACATTTTCAGTCTTTCCTCCACGCGGAGGCGGACAAAGCCGCGTTTTCCATTTATACAAACATCTTGCCAAATATTTCGATATCGAATTTGTTTCAGTCACCGGATTCGATCAGGTTCCGTTTGCAGGTGAGATTGCCGAACATGTTTACGAAATTCGTATCCCTAAATCGGCAGAACATCAGCAAAAAGAACAAGAAATCGAAAAGGAAACTAGAGTTCCAATTACCGATATCGTTATGCCGGATTTGATTCATTTGACTCCGGAATATCTTGAAGCATTAAAAACGTCGATCGCATCTTCAGATTTCGTCATTGCTTGTCATCCTTACCTCTATCCCGCCATTCGATCGATTACGGATAAACCGATTTGGTATGAAGCCCAAGACGTTGAAGTCGATTTGAAAGCGAAAATCCTCCCGGATAATGCGGTCAGTCGGAAGCTCTTAGAATCGATTAAAAAAGTCGAATTAGAATGCTGTAACGCGAGTCAATTGATCATGACTTGTTCGCAAAATGATGCGAATTTGCTCAATCAAATTTACGGTATTGATCTCAATAAAATGATTGAGGTTCCAAACGGAGTAGACACTGAAGCGATCGCATATATTTCTCAAGAAAAACGGCGATCGATGAAAGAAAAGTTAGGAATTTCTAATAACTTTACTGCTTTTTTCTTGGGAAGTTGGCACGATCCAAACCTCAAAGCCGTTGAAACCATTTTGAATCTTGCTCCATCACTGCCTGATATCAATTTTCTAATTGTTGGAAGTGTAGGTTGGGCATTTCAAGATAAAAAACGCCCGGAGAATGTGGGATTTTTAGGAGAAGTAGAGGAAGAGACAAAAGCGATCGTTTTAGAGATTGCCGATGTCGCACTCAATCCAGTCACCTTTGGTTCAGGGACAAACCTAAAGATGTTAGAGTACTTTGCGGCAGGCATCCCAGTCATTTCGACTCCAACCGGAATCCGAGGATTGGGCGTGGAACATGGCAAACACTGCATCGTCGCAGAAGTTGACCAGTTTGCAAGCGCGATCGCGCAAGTGCGATCAGAGTCTTCAACGATTCAACTGACCCGAATCGAAGCCGCCAGAACGCGAGTGCAGCAGCAGTATGATTGGCGAGTCATTGCCGACAATTTTATGGCTGCTTCTGCAACATTCAGGTAAAACGTTCATCAGCTTAAATCGAGCAAGATCATCGTGAAAAAAGCACTCATTACCGGACTGACCGGACAAGACGGATCGTATCTCGCAGAACTTTTGCTAGAGCAGGGCTATCAAGTCTTTGGGTTAGTTCGTCGATCGAGTTCGGGCAATGCCGATCGCATTAGCCATTTATCAGGAACCGTCGAGATTTTATCCGGTGACCTACTGGATCAATGTTCGTTAATGGATGCCGTTTCCTACGCCCAACCCGACGAAATTTATAATCTGGCATCTCAAAGTTATGTGCCGCTGTCTTGGACACAGCCCGCTTTGACCGCAGAATATACTGCTCTAGGCGTTTCACGGTTACTCGAATCGATTCGTCGCTGTAAATCAGATGCCAGGTTTTACCAAGCATCTAGTAGTGAAGTGTTCGGACAACCCGATGAGTCGCCTCAAACCGAACGAACCGCCTTTCGACCTCGAAATCCTTACGGAGTCGCAAAAGCTTACGCGCATTGGATGACGATCAATTATCGCCAGCAGTATGGACTCTATAGCTGTTGTGGGGTGACCTACACGCATGAGTCTCCGCGTCGAGGCACAGAGTTCGTCTTTCGTAAGATCACTCGTGGGGCAGCCTTGATCAAAATGGGTTTAGCCAAAGAGTTGAAGCTTGGAAACTTAGACGCGAAGCGGGATTGGTGTTATGCGAAAGATGCCGTGCGGGCAATGTGGATGATGTTGCAACAAGAGCAACCCGATGATTACATCATTGCCAGCGGTGAAACGCACTCCGTTCGAGAGTTAGTGCAGACTGCTTTCGACTGTGTGGGATTGAATTGGGAGGAGTATGTCTCAGTCGATCCGAATTTTTATCGACCGGATGAAGCCGTGCAGCTCGTTGGCTCGATCGATAAAATCCGCAGACAGCTAAATTGGGAGCCGCAATATCCGTTTAAGCAGTTGGTCGAGTTAATGGTTGATCACGACTTGAAGGAATTGAGCGAAGCCCAATGAAAATTGCGATCGATGTCACCCCTTGGATGCCGAAACCGAGTGGAATCGGGTTTTATGTCTCAAACTTGATTCAAGGGCTGATGCGATCGCAAGATTCTCCAGATTTAGAACTCATCTATCAGCCCGGACTCAAGAAATGGCTCAAGGGAGATTTCGCATTTCCTGATTATTTACGAGCTTATTCGCGTCTTAATCTATTTCCACTTCCGGTAAGATTGTCGAATTTAATTATTGACTTTCCCTTCTTATTTTCTAATGGCTTAGAAGCCTGTTTCCAGCAAGCTGATATTGTGCATGGAACGAACTATACTGTTTTTCCAACTCGGAAAAGTCGTCGAGTCATTACGATCTATGATTTGACGTTTATCAAGTATCCTGAATTTACGAATTCAACGGTTAGCGCTTATACAGAACGGTTAAAAAAATGCCTGCGTTGGACAGATTTAATTTTGACCATCTCGCATAGTTCTAAACGCGATATCGTTGAGTATCTCAAGGTTGATCCAGATCGAGTTTGGGTGACTCATTTAGCCAGTCGTTATCAAGTTGATCAGCCGATTCCTGAATTCTCGTTTCCGAAACCTTATATTTTATTTGTCAGTACGATCGAACCGAGAAAAAATATTCGATCGCTGATTTCTGCATTTGAATATCTAAAGCGAAATTATAAAATTGAGCATCAATTAGTTCTAATCGGTCAAAAAGGTTGGTTATACGAACCTATTTTTGATCAAATTGCGCGATCGCCGTATCAAAGTGAAATTCAGCATCTCGATTATCTTCCCGACGCTCAAGTCATGCAGTTTTACCGAAATGCAGATGTATTTGTGTATCCCTCGCACTACGAAGGGTTCGGAATGCCTGTATTAGAAGCAATGACGTTAGGTGCACCTGTTGTGACAACGAATGTCTCATCTCTGCCAGAAATTGCGGGCGATGCGGCACTATTGATTGAGCCAAATGCGATCGAAGATTTAGGAGAAGCGATTTTGAACGTCATTCGCGATCGCACTTTACGCGAGAATTTGATTCAAAAGGGCAAAGAACAAGCTAAATTATATTCTTGGGAAAATACGGCTCAAGAAACATTGAAAGCTTATCGATCAATTCTGTGATCTTAGTTCTGTGATATTAGTCAATCTTGCATTTTTAGCTTCAAAACCGACAGGTCACACTGTCTATGCAAAAAATTTACTACCTGGTTTAAGCGCGCTTGATCCAGTTTTATTATCTGGACAAAATATCCCTCCTTACCAGTGTTATCCGATTTCAGATCAACTCACACCGGATCAAGGGACAAAAGGGCATTTCAATCGATTGAAATGGACGCAATTTGAATTACCTAAAATCTATCATCAGCTTCAGAGTAATCTCATTTTCTCTCCAATTCCTGAAGCTCCAATCTTTACAAAATGTCGCTATATCGTGACATTACACGATTTTATTCCGCTTCGATTTCCGCGTTTCACATCACCACTCACTCAATATTATCGATTCTATATTCCCCATGTTCTTGCCCAAGCTCAGCATATTTTGAGCGATTCAGAATCGACGGCAAATGATGCGATCGAGTTCTACAAAATCCCATCGAATAAAATCACAGTCATTCCACTTGCTTACGACAATCAGCACTTCAGATTTCTAGATTTACCCACTAAAAATTACTTTCTCTACGTCGGGCGACATGACCCTTATAAAAATATTGGTCGAGCACTCAGCGCTTTTTCTCGACTTCCTAAAGATTATGAATTCTGGATCGCAGGCTCACCCGATCCAAGATTTACCCCTCAGTTACAACAACAGGCTGAAAGCTTGGGAATTCGCGATCGCATTAAATTCTTGAGTTATGTTTCCTATGCAGAATTACCTGCATTGATCAATCAAGCCACTGCGCTTGTTTTTACCAGTCTGTGGGAAGGTTTCGGCTTACCTGTACTCGAAGCAATGGCATGTGGAACTCCCGTCATTACTTCTAATCTGTCCTCAATTCCTGAAGTGGCAGGCGATGCGACGATTTTAGTCAATCCTTACCGTGAATCTGAAATTTTCGATGCGATGAATGCGATCGTCCAAGATTCAAGCCTCCGAACCCAACTGAGAGAAAAAGGACTCGATCGCGCTCAATCTTTTAGCTGGCAAACTACTGCGAACCAAACCGCCGAAATTCTCAAACGCTATCTCTAATTACTTTTTTGCCATCAGCATCACAACACCGCAGATAATAAACGCTAATCCAAACAGTCGGATCACCGGAATCTGCTCATTAAAGACGAATTTCCCGAGCAGCACCGAAAATACATATTGCAATGCAACTGCCGGAGCCAAAATACTGAGAGGAACACGAGTCAGCAGCAAAATGTATAAGATTGCACCCGCTCCATAGCATCCTAGTCCAATCACCAATTCAGGCGTTGTGGCAATACTGAGAACATGACTCACGGCATTATTAGAAGTGAGTTGCCCCAGTTTTAATGCTCCTGATTTGAGAAAAAACTGACCTGCAACACCTGCCACGATCGACATCAGAAACAATGCAAATTCTTGAAAACTCACAGGAAATCTTTCTCCACATTTCGCTTTTTCAGTTTACAGCTAGCTTGAGCGTCTGACCGGGAAACCTTGAGCTACATTTATTTTGGAAGCATGAAAAACTCACGATGAATTCTTCAACCCCTGTACGACCGACCTACACTGACGCCCAAATTTCCATTTGGTTACGTGGTCTTCTCACTTTGGCTTGGGCAGATGATAAGTTCGATGAAGCGGAGCAACAGTTAATTGCTTCTCTGACTGAACATGCCTTAACCCAGGAAGAAACAGAGCGATCGTTTCAACCGATCTCGAATGAAGAACTGCGATCGCACTTTGCCCCTGACGCTCAGCTTGCCGAGAATTTTCTCAGAACCGCAGTGATGGTTGCCCTCGCAGATGGAGTCTACACATCCAGCGAAGACGAAATCTTAGAACAATTCTGTCAGACCTTGAATACTGGAACTGAGATTCTAGAAAATCTGCGGCTGACTTTATGCGATCGACATGCCGAAACTCAAGCGCTCCAGCCGCATCCTGAACTGCATCTTGATGTGTTGCAGCCTGTACGATCGTGGCTCGACGGCTTCCAAGTTCACGATCCAAAGGTTGCACATTTTCTCTGCAAACTCATTCCCGCCCAATGCCCCTTTGAGCGAGACGTAAAGCTATTCGGGCACAAGATTGTGCATATTCCACCCATGTGCAAGTTGAATCCGCTGTATGAACAGTTGGTCGGTTTACGATTCCGCGCACTCTCATATCTTGCAGACGAATGCGGCGAGGATGTTACGCCTTACTGTTAGGTAGCTCGGTTCGATTGTTAGGTGGCTCGATTCGACTCCGCTCAACGAGGGATTTTTCGATTTGAGAGGAGATTCCTACAACAGATGCAGAATCCTCGCGGATTGAGCGAAGTCGAAACCTAAGCCAACCGAAAAATTCAAAATTACAAGCGGTTTCAGCGCGATCGTTTATAGTATTTTTATACTAATCGAATCAACGTATGAGTTCCTCAACTTATTACTTCCCGATGTCTCTGGAAAGTGAACTTTATCAGCTATTGTGCCAAGACAAGGCGACTTATGTTCTTGCAGAAAAATCTTTCAGTTGTCACTTCACTTTGCTCGATTTAGATCCTGAAGACCTTGAGGAAGAGATTGAATTCTTAGTTGAAGATTTTCCAGATATCTTTGTTACACCAGATGTAACGCTTCACATCATGAAGCAGTTTGAAGCATACATGCAGAACCCCATACCTGAATATGTAATGCTTGAAAGTTATATATCGCGTCAGATTAAGGCAGCCCTCATTCAATTCCTAAACGCATCTCAAGGTGCTGAATCCGAGCTTGTTACTAGTCTTCTCTATTCCGGTTCTGCGCTATTTGATCCGCACCTGCTCTCTTCCAGCGACTTTAGATTTCTTTCTGCTCAAACTGTTCAAACGGGAGCAAACCTTCTTCGTGACATTCCGCCAGAGCGAATATTTGATGTTCCTGAAAGCTGGCAGGATTCAAATCAAGGGATGCGTTGGGATAACTATACAGCAAGATTCTTCGGCTACTGGAGAGATCTTTATCTTGAAGCAGCGGAGAGACAAGATGTAATGCTTCTTGCAACGTCTTAAAAATCGCACTTTAAAAGACCTTGCTGAAATCCTCATTCACTTAGATGATTGAAAGGATTTTTTAGCTCAAAAAACGATGCAAGAACTGATCGCGGATGTATTGGTTGTCGGAGGCGGAACCGGCGGAACAGCCGCAGCCATCCAAGCCGCCCGACGCGGTGCAAAAACAATTCTCGTCAGTGAATTTGAGTGGCTCGGCGGAATGCTCACCAGCGCAGGCGTAACCGCCCCAGATGGCAACGAACTCGCAGCCTTTCAAACCGGAATCTGGGGTGCATTCCTGCGCGAATTAGAACGCCGACAACCCGGAGGACTCGACAACGCTTGGGTCAGTTTCTTCACCTACGAACCCCGAATCGGAGCCGAAATCTTTGCCGATTGGGTCAAGGCTTTACCGAATTTGCAGTGGATCGCCGGAGAAATTCCCACCGCCGTTTTGCAAGAAAACGACCCTTGCGGTATCGGCGAAGCCACACGCATTCTCGGAGTCGAATTCCAAACCGTCAGAGTCGAGGCAAAAATTACGATCGATGCCACCGAACTCGGCGATCTTTTAGCCCTGGGCAACATTCCTCATCGCTGGGGTTGGGAACTGCAATCCGAATTCAACGAGCCAAGCGCCCCGCCTGAATCCAACGAGCTGACTCAAACCTACCCCGTTCAAGCCCCAACCTGGGTCGTTGTGATGCAAGATTTTGGTGAAGCAGAAGCACCAGAAATTCCCAAACCTGAACATTACAATCCCGACTTATTCGAGAAAGCTTGGCAAAACTATGGCGCTGAAGCATTTTTGAATTACGGACGGCTTCCCGGTGATCGCTTCATGATCAACTGGCCCATCTCTGGCAACGACTACGGTGAGAATCCCAATCGGCTACTCGATCGCTCAACTCGCCTCGAATTCCATGAAGAAGCAAAAGCCCACTCTCTAGCTTTCGCCCACTTTATCCAAACCAAATTAGGGCGCAGATACGGACTCGCCGAAAACACCTTTCCGAATGGCACTGCCTTTGCTCTGCATCCCTATTATCGAGAAAGCCGCCGTCTCATCGGTATCACCACCCTGCGCGAACAAGATCTGCTTCCCAAAGGACAAGTTGCCCCACTCCCCTACCAAGTCGATGCGATCGGCTGTGAATACGCCGAAAATTTCTGCCAAGCGATCGCCATTGGCAACTACGCCAACGACCACCACTATCCGAGCGGCGACATTCCATTAAAATCAAAATCCATCCGCTGGGGCGGGCGTTGGACAGGAACCCCCTTCACGATTCCTTACACCTGCTTGATTCCGAAGGAAATCGACAATTTTCTAGTCTGTGAGAAAAACATCTCCGTCACCCACATCGCCAACGGCGCAACTCGGCTTCAACCGCTCGTTTTAGGAATTGGGCAAGCCGCAGGTATGGCAGCCGCTCTTTGCATCGAACAAATCTGTCATCCCCGTCATTTAGATGTGCGATCGCTGCAACTCGCCTTACTCACCGATGCGATCGCGCCCGCTGCAATTTTTCCTCTGTTCAATTTGTCACCTAAACACCCAGAATGGCTCGTCTGGCAGCAATACTATCTCGACCATCCAGAAAGTTATCCGACAAACGGTGAATGTCCCGCCAGTAAAAGCATTCAAGCACCTAGCGACCAAGCTAAACCATTCAATGGAATTTTCCACCGCAAAGGAGTACAAGACTATACATTAAAATCTACAGAACCATCCCAGACTGAATGGCTGATCGTCACAGTAGATCCCGAAGTCAACGCTCAACTACAGAAAATTCAGACCGGACAATCACTGAGTGGTTTAGGTAAATTTAATCAGTCTGGAAATTGGATTTTAGTAGAAGCGCTGAATACGGATAATCAACACTACCCTGAAGCGTTTGTCAAGTAGGTGCGACTACCGAATTTGAGTTTTCAGGCATTTTTTGTCCTGATGTGATGCCCAAAATTGTGAAGAAAGGGGTATCAACACTGAGGACGTAAAATATGCGCGCTCAAACTTTGGTTGCACTCTTTAGCTGGCTCATTGGAGCAGTTGCTATCGGTTCTTACACCACCGAGCGTTTCTTCCCCGCCGCCTCTCAGTTAAACGCCCCTCAACTGATTCCACACACACTTGCCCATCGGGGCAGCGGACGGATCGAAACCCAACTCGAACAGATGAACTTTCTCATCTAATTTTCTCAATCTCAGCTTTTCAATCTGAACAGTTTACATTGAGCTTCCAAACTGTGTGGAGATCGCTTTTCTAGAGGGTCGATCTCCCTCTTTAATTTTTTTCCATCGACGATCGCAGTCTATTCCCTGACGAAGCACTATAAGACCCAACTGTTGAGTTTTCAGCGAGAGTTGGGCACGTTCAAAAAAGCAATTTTATCGAAATCTATTAAAGATAAAATTGTTAACGTATGCCAACGATGAAGTTTTGCTCTGTATTGAGAGAATTCCTGTTGAAATACAGACTCTCGCTGTAGACTGGATTTCGGCATCGTTTTGATTGTATTCGTGTTCTTTGTTTCAGCGGTGGCGCGATCGATATGACAAATGACCTAGATCTGATCAAACTTCTCAGCCCTAGTGCAATGGATCAGATTATGTTGTATCTGGCGTTTAGCGCAATGCGAACGGGCGGTCATCGTCATGGCGCATTCCTAGACGCAGCCGCAACAGCTGCCAAGTGCGCGATTTACATGACTTACTTGGAGCAAGATGGCAACATCCGGATGACGGGTCATCTGCACCACATCGAACCCAAACGAGTAAAGGCGATCGTGGAAGAAGTCAGACAAGCTCTTACCGAAGGCAAACTCTTGAAAATGCTAGGGTCACAAGAACCTCGGTATTTGATTCAGTTACCCTACGTCTGGATGGAGCAATACCCCTGGCAACCGGGACGCTCACGAGTTCCTGGAACCAGTTTGACTTCTGAAGAAAAGCGCCAAATCGAACAGAAATTGCCCAACAATCTGCCCGATGCCCAACTGATCAACTCCTTTCAGTTTTTAGAACTCATCGAGTTTCTGAATACGCGATCGCAAGAAGATCTTCCACCAGAGCAGCGAATGCCCTTGAGTGAAGCACTGGCAGAGCATATCAAGCGCCGCCTGCTTTACTCTGGAACCGTCACTCGCATCGAGTCGCCTTGGGGAATGCCTTTCTATGCGCTCACCCGAGCATCTTACTCACCTGAAGACCAAGAAGAACGCGCTTATGTCATGATTGAAGACACAGCGCGATTTTTTCGCTTGATGCAAGACTGGGCAAAGCGAGAAGATCAGGTCATGCGCGTCTTAGAAGAATTAGATATTCCAGATGATCGCGTGAGAGATGCGATCGCAGAACTGGACGAAATATTACGCAACTGGGCCGATCGGTATCATCAAGAAGGTGGAAAACCATTTGTCGTGCAGATGGTATTTGGTTCAACCGAAACGTAAGCAGTTTAGACTATTACGCAATTTAAACTTTTGCAACTGTCTGAAAGATAGCGTCAACTCCCCAGAGTAAACTAGGCAATGATTCTAGGATGAAGCGGTCTAGTATCGCTTCATCCTAGAACTACAGATGATGCCAAATCATAAGCACTAATCTGGAGCCTTCCATAATATGTCTCATACGGTCAAAATTTACGACACCTGCATTGGGTGTACACAGTGCGTTCGTGCTTGTCCTACGGACGTTCTAGAAATGGTTCCCTGGGATGGGTGCCGTGCGGGTCAAATCGCATCGTCACCAAGAACAGAGGACTGTGTTGGCTGCAAACGTTGCGAAACGGCTTGCCCGACGGACTTCCTCAGCATTCGGGTTTACTTGGGTGCTGAAACGACTCGCAGTATGGGTCTGGCTTACTAAGTTTGTCTTATTAAGCAAAACTTCATACAGCAATCATTTTTCATTTATGTGGGTTCAAAGTTATGGGGGCAGTTCGCCCTCATTTTTTTGTTTGCTTTTTGTTTGCAATTGAGGGAGATTCGCTCTTGAAAGCTCTAATTCTCTCCGATCGTGAATTCAAAATCCAGCAAGATCGTTGAAGGAGCATCTATCTATTATCTCCGCTCGAATTGGGTTCGTACAAAATAATGCGATTGCCGTCAGGATCATAGGCATAGGCTTCGCGTCCATGAGACACCGTGCGAATCTCACTGATAAACGCATCAATGCGATCGAGTAAAGCGATCGCCTCTTCCAACTTTTCAATCTGCACACACAAACTTACGGCTGGAAATAAGGTAATCGGCGCTTTCTCTGGCGATTCCTCAACCGTTGGGCGATAAATGCCGAGCCGGATACCAAATGCTTCAAATTCTGCATATTTTTCAGGCGTGAAAATCTGCGGCTCTTGCTGAAAAAGTTGCTGATAAAAGTTGACAGACCGATCGAATTGTGAGGCTGCGATCGTAACCCACGCTTTTTGGATGCGCATAAAAATCCCCTTCCAGACATAAATTCATTTTGGAACAAAACGTTAGATTGAGAGGGAACAGTATTGAGGAAACTGCGATGACCGCTACACTCTCTGCGCCTCAGTCGGTAACATCTTGGCTAGGAGATGAAGGAGAAGATTTACTCACCTATCAAGCCAAAGTTTCTAAGGATTTATTGCATTTGCCGGGTCCCGATTTTCTCGATCGCGTTTTTGTTCAAAGCGATCGCTCTCCCCAAGTGCTTCGGAGTTTGCGCCAGCTTTATTCATTTGGAAGGTTAGCAAATACAGGTTATATTTCGATTTTGCCTGTTGATCAAGGAATTGAACATTCAGCCGGAGCTTCGTTTGCCCCGAATCCGATCTACTTTGATAGTGAAAATATTATCAAACTCGCGATCGAAGGGGGATGTAATGCAGTTGCAACAACGCTTGGCGTACTCGGCAGCGTTTCACGGAAATATGCGCACAAAATCCCCTTCATTCTCAAGCTCAATCACAATGAGCTACTCACTGTTCCCAATCAGTACGACCAAATCATGTTTGCATCTGTTGAACAGGCTTGGAACTTGGGAGCGGTTGCAGTTGGGGCAACGATTTACTTTGGGTCTGAAAATTCAACTCGACAGATTCAAGAAGTGAGTCAAGCGTTTGCGTTAGCGCATGAATATGGCATGGCAACGATTCTTTGGTGCTATCTGCGCAACAGTGCATTTAAGCAGGATAAAGACTATCATCTCGCAGCAGATTTGACTGGACAGGCGAATCATTTGGGAGTCACGATCGAAGCTGACATCATTAAGCAAAAACTGCCAGAAATCAACGTCGGCTATGCTGCAGTTGCGAAAGCGACCGGGGAAAGTTATGGCAAAATTGATCCAAAAGTATATAGCGAACTGACAACGGATCACCCGATCGATTTAACGCGCTATCAGGTGCTCAACTGTTATTCAGGTCGAGCAGGATTGATTAATTCGGGCGGTGCTTCGGGTAAAAATGATTTTGCAGAAGCGATTCGGACTGCTGTGATTAACAAGCGAGCAGGCGGAACTGGATTGATCTCTGGACGCAAGACATTCCAACGCCCCTTTGACGAAGGCGTGAAATTGTTCCATGCAATTCAAGATGTTTATCTCTCGCCTGAAATTACGATCGCTTAAATCAAGATTGGTCAATCCATCGCTGCAAGATCGGATTGACCAGTTCCGGCGCTTCATCTTGGGGACAGTGCCCAACATTTGGAAGTTCGATAAATTCTTTCACCTGGGGATATTCTGCAAATTTGCGGGCTAACTTGATCGGTTCCCAAGGGTCTTTCTCACCCCACAGCACGATCGCGCGACACGGCAATTTTGGAAACAGATCTTCAGGCAAAGGCCCTGTGGAATATCCGGTAAACGCAACGAAAACAGCAGCAGCGCCTTCATCGCTCGCTGCACCGAGCAACAGTTCAACTAATTCATCAGTCACAGCTTCCGATCGCGCATAAGCCTTGAGCAAAATATTTCTGACCGCTTTTGGCTTGGCAACTTGCTTGAAAAACCATTCTCCGAAGGCTTGATTTTTCAAAACTTTCTGTAAAATTGGCGCTCCAATTCGTTTTACCCAGGGTTGGGTTGCTCGATATCGTTCATGTAAAAGCCGTAGTGAACAGTTGAGCAACGCTAGCGATCGCGCAATTTCGGGATGATCGACTGCAGCCTGCATGACCACAATACAGCCGATGGAATTCCCGACTAAAACTGCAGGCTCTCCAACAATTTCACGACAGAAATCAGCAATCTGGTTGCCCCAAGTTTCAAAGGTATATTCGATTTCTTCAAGGGGTTTAGGTTTTGCAGATTTGCCGAACCCAATCAAGTCGATCGCATAAACGCGACAGTTTTTTGCAAGCTCGGGAATGTTCTTGCGCCAGTGAAAAAAAGAAGCCCCAAATCCATGCACCAAGACAACAGGCGTTCCCTCACTTCCTTGAGTTTGATAGGCAATTTCAAATCCTTGCCAGTTCCAGGTTTTGTATTCGATCGCAACTGTCGGAGCCGTCACCATTTTCCCTGTTCCCAAAATGCCTCTTTACAAACTGTAACGATTTTTTGGACATTCGGGGTCGCCAAATTTCCGCAAATGTCGGATTTTGCAGAAAGCTGGTCTATAACTAAGAGGGCAAAACGTCTCAGTTGTTACACTCCAAAGCACTATGGACAGTCCACTTATCGGCAAATATGCACCCGACTTTGAACTCCCCGGTACAGATGGAGCGATTCATCATTTAGCCCGTTACCTTGAACAGCACCAGGCGATCGTGGTGGTGATCATGTGCAATCACTGCCCGTATGTGAAACTGTATCTCGATCGGCTCAAACAACTTCAAACTGAGCTTAAACCTCAAGGTGTAACCTTGATCGGCATCAATCCCAACGATTCGGATCAATTTCCCGAAGATAGCTACGAAAAGATGCAATCCTTTGCAACAGCGCATCAACTTAATTTTTTGTATCTGCGGGATATGAATCAAGATGTCGCTCATGCCTTCAAAGCTGTAAAAACTCCGCAGGTGTATCTGCTCAACAAGCAAGGCATTGTCTGCTACGCAGGCGCGATCGATGATAATGCTCAAACCCCTGAAGCGGTTCAGCATCAATATTTGAAAAATGCGATTGCAGCACTGCTCAACCATCAACCCATTTCACCCACTTCAACTGATCCCGTCGGATGCTCTGTGAAATGGCGCAATTAATCGATCAAGCTTGTCCATACTGAGGGCAAACGATCGAGGTTAAGCAGCATGGATCTGAGTGTTGTGATCTGTACTTACAACGGTGCAGGACGAATTGGACAAGTTTTAGACGGAGTGCGATCGCAAGTTCACACAGAGTCGATTACTTGGGAAGTTCTGGTCATTGATAACAACAGTCAAGATCACACAAAACAGGTGGTCGAAGCTTATCCAAAAGTGCGATATGTGTTTGAGGCGCAGCAAGGAACGGCTTTTGCGCGATCGAGAGCGGTCAAAGAAGCACAAGGACAATGGATCGCTTTTATTGATGACGATACAGTACCCGATGAAAACTGGGTCGCGCAGGCTTACCAATTCACGCAGACACATCCAGAGATTGGTGCATTTGGGGGACAGATTCATCCAGAGTACGAAGTTGAGCCACCCAGTGGAATTGGAAAAATTGCGCCTTATTTAGCGATCGTAGAACGCGGGTCGAAGCCACATCGATACGATCGAGTTTTACCTCCTGGAGCAGGATTAGTGGTGCGGCGGCAAGTTTGGCTCGATCATATGCCCGAGAAATTGGTCTTAGTCGGACGAACAACAGCAACAATGCTGGCAAGTGAAGATATTGAAGCCATTTTGCACATTCAGAATTCAGGACATGAAATCTGGTACAACCCCGAAATGCACCTTTATCATCAGATCCCCAAATGGCGAACTGAGAAATCGTACTTATTGAAGTTAATTAAAGGCGTAGGACTGGCTCGGCATCAGATTCGCATGACTCGCTGGCAGGCTTGGCAACGTCCATTGATCACGCCGATTTATTTGCTGAATGATTTGAGAAAGCTGATGACTCATTGGGTAAAATTCGGGCGATCGCAGAATTTAGAAGTCGTTTGTGAACAGCAATTG
The DNA here is from genome assembly GCF_000353285.1 of Leptolyngbya boryana PCC 6306. Lineage (NCBI taxonomy): Bacteria > Bacillati > Cyanobacteriota > Cyanophyceae > Leptolyngbyales > Leptolyngbyaceae > Leptolyngbya > Leptolyngbya boryana. The sequence goes on along the minus strand of NZ_KB731324.1, from coordinate 2,942,741 downwards.
TTACTTAGTAGTTTGGTCAGTCCATTCTATTTGAGACGCTTGAACTTAAAAGAATGAAACTCTTAATCCAACATACACATCGCCCCGATGAGATTGCAGGCGTTGTCACTTATATTGATGCAATCGTACCCGGTCTAAATGCTAACGGGGTAGAAACAAAAGTGCTGTCAACCCAGACAGAATCGATTATCTCCTGGATTTCAGAGATTTTTTGGGCAGATGTTGTGCATATGAATTCTAATCACTTAGGATTCGCATTACTCTGTAAGTTATTGGGTAAAAAAATCGTTATTAAATATCATTATTTATTCTATATTTCGACTCATTTTCATTACGAAAAAATGACTTTTTGGCAACGATTCAAGTTTGAACTGATTCAGACTTTGCCGAAGTCAAATTATCCCCTGAAATGGAAGTTGCATACTTTTGTAAAATGGGCAAGATTAGCAACTCGTTTGGGGACAGCGCTTTTAAGCGATCGACATGCTGCCTGTAGCCAGTTTTTAGCAGAATCCCATAGTTTTCCTTGGAAAGTTGAGGCGTTAAATTATCCGATCGCGTCTGCATCAGACAAGAAAACCCTGACAGATCTCGACCAGCCTTACACATTTACGTATGTCGGTCGCCTCAGTCCTGATAAAGGCGTTGATCTCTTGCTCAGAGCCACCAAGCTGATCGAAGCTGAGAATTTCAAAGTCAACATTATTGGCAGTGGTCAGGATTTAGAGCGATTGACAGAATTGGTCAAAGAGTTGCAAATTCAAGATCGGGTTGAATTCTTAGGTCGTCGCTCTGGCAAAGAAGTGTTAGAAATTGTGCGATCGTCGTTGGCATTAATTGCGCCTTCTCGCTGGCAAGAACCCGCTGGATATGTAGCTCTAGAAGCTTCGAGTGTACGGACTTGCTCGATCGTTGCAAGAGTCGGAGGTTTACCCGAGATGGCAGGAGAGTCAAATTTGCTCTTCGAGCGTGAAGATTACAAGACTTTAGCTCAGCATATGCAGACTTGTTTAGACAATCCCAGTCAAGCTTTAGAGCGAGGCGAGCTAGCGCATCAATATATTTCTGAACAATTTACTTCCGAGAAAGCCGTGCGCGAGTTGCTCGAATTGTGTCGTTAGCCCAGGTTGAATTCCTTCACCGCAGGCAAGAAGTTCGCATTTTCGTGACTTGAGCGACTCAATTTAATCAAAACAAAGCGCTGAATCGGAGCCAGTTCTGCCCATTGGGATTGAGCGATCGTAACTCCTACTTCTTTAGCCTTCTGCGTCACACTCTCAGGAATTGTATTGGCGTCATTCCACTGTGAATTCGGATCGATTGCTAAATCGGTCGCAGTTTCTCCAGTGCGCTGTTCAACGAGCTGATGCAAGAGATCGTGATAGGTGCGAATCTCAGACTCAGAACTGCATGGAGTCTCGATCGTTTGATAGCGATCGGCTTCAGTAAACTTGTTCCACTGATGTAATTTCAATTTGACTCCGCATGTATCCAACTTGAAGCGCACAATCATCGGAATGCAGCGCAGCGAATCGACAAAATCAGTTTCAAACTGAAAGAAAAGACTCATAAAATTTGCCTTTAGTGATTACTTTTCGGAGCAACATTTCGCACAATCCAATAACTAATAGATAGCGCAAAAATTGCTGTAGCCAAAGCAATGAGATCAAGCCCAGCCGTTTTCTCTAAATCGAGAATGATAATTTTTCGAGCGACTGCGATTAAGGAAGTGACAATTACTAACTCTACTTGAATCACATGTTTTTTCAGGTAGGCAGTAATGTTTTCTAAAATCTCAAACGCGATCAAAACGTTTAGAAATAGACCAAATGTTGTGAATAAGATTTTTCCTGATTCTTCGCTTGGAAAAGGCGAAGAAAGTTTAATAAACAAGAAAGTTCCTAATTGAAAGACTGCTAGAAAAATCACCAGCAGCATCATAATCGAGAGGATCTTCGAGACCCATGTCTCGACACGCCCCAGAAGTCCGAGAAAATTGTCATCTTTCATGAATTCTCGCACCGATTTCAACAGGGGATGCCGCATAAATACTTACCGTCTCTACTGTTGTGAGCATACCGAAGGCAGGGATCGGAGTAAAGAGAAGAGTAAGTTTCCGAACATGAGGGATTCTATCAGGAGCAATTGAGCAAAGTCTATAGTTGTCAAACCGTACTTTTCTCAATACCAGCAAAGTAAGGATAATTTTATAAAATGCGGCTGCCAGACGCTAGCTCGAATAAAAATATGCGATCGAGATCAAATCGCAACGGTAAGCGATCGCCGACTTTCACATCCAATTCTGGAGAAGCTTGCAGATTCAACGCTCGTCCTTCCAGCATGACTCGCAGTAGAATCTCACGTCCTAAAGGCTCAATCACGCTAACAGTACCGAAACAATAAGGATTTTCCGCATCGATCACAATATGTTCCGGGCGAATTCCCAAATCGTATTGACCTGGCACTACATTCAGTGAAGCAGGAATGGCGTGATTGCCGATGCGAAACTCTGCTCCCGTGAACGTCACAGGAATGAGATTCATCGGAGGACTTCCCAGAAAAGTTGCAACCATGCGATTGACAGGACGATCGTAAATTTGCTGCGGTGTCCCAATCTGCTGAATTCTTCCTCGATCGAGCACGACAATCTGATCGGCCAGTGTCATCGCTTCTACTTGGTCGTGCGTGACGTAAATTGTGGTAATTCCGACTTGCTGATGTAATTGTTTTAATTCGGTTCGAGTCCCATCTCGCAATTGGGCATCCAGATTTGAAAGCGGTTCATCTAAGAGAAACACTTGAGGTTGACGAGCGATCGCTCGACCGAGTGCGACTCGTTGCTGCTGTCCACCGGATAATTGTCTTGGTTTGCGATCGAGGAGATGGCTAATTTCTAAAATTCTGGCAACCGTTTCGACTCGAGCTTGAATTGTGGATGCCTCCACCTGACGCATCTTCAGCCCAAACGCAATATTTTCTGCCACGCTCATATGAGGGTAAAGCGCGTAATTTTGAAACACCATTGAGACATCTCGTTGACGTGCTGGGACTTGATTCACCAAGCGATCGCCAATATACAAATTTCCTGAAGTCGCGGTTTCCAACCCTGCGATCGTTCTTAAAATCGTCGATTTCCCACAGCCAGACGGCCCAACCAGCACCCAAAATTCACCATCGGGAATCTTAAAACTGATGTCTTCGATCGCGGCAGATTTGCTAAAGCGGCGAGTAATCCCGTCAAGCTGTACAGTTGCCATAGGAAATATCTATCTTTGATAGTAAAACTTACGTAAAGCTTGAAGTGCCCAGTCTATCTTAAGGGACATTATTTTAATACCATTGTAAATTAATGTTGTTTAGTAGACTTCAGTTTAAGGATTTTGGTGAATCAGAGTTCCAGTTTAAATTCGTTACAGGTTCTGATTGTGGAAGATGAAGCGGTAACGCGGACAGCGTTGACGGTTCTTCTAGAATATCAGGGCGGAATCGTCACGGCTGTCGGCTCCGTACAAGAGGGAATTCAAGCTATCAAATCCGGCTTAGAGCCAGAGGTGTTGGTCAGTAATATTCGTCTTCCAGATGGCAATGGAGCCAGAGTCTTAGAGGCAATTCGCAGGCAGTATGTCGATCGCCCTAGAGTCGCGATCGCATTGACGGGCGAAGAGATCGAAGCGATTCGAGTCGATCCAGAGTCAGCAGGATTTCAGGTGTATTTGTCTAAGCCATATGATTCGAGAATTTTATTGAGTACGATCGCCCGATTGATGCGGTAAAGTTGCGACTGAGCGGTTTTCTTAGAAGTTATGTCGCAATACATTCTCAAGCGGCTTTTGGGGCTAATCCCGGTGCTATGGGGGATTACGCTGGCAGTGTTTCTATTGTTGCGGTTCATTCCGGGTAATCCCGCAGTTGTCTTAGCGGGAGAACGCGCAACTCCTGAACAGATTGCAGCTTTAACGACTCAACTTGGGCTAGATCAACCCTTATTTTTGCAATATTTTACCTTTGTCGGAAATTTGTTGCAGTTGAAATTTGGCACTAGCATTTTGACTGGGATTCCAGTCTTAGACGAGATTCGGACAAGATGGGCAGCGACTTTTGAATTGTCGATCGCAGCAATGTTGATCGCGATCGTGATCGGCATTCCAGCGGGAATCATCGCAGCGGTTCAGAAAAATCGCTGGCAGGATCAATTGACGATCGCAGGATCGCTAATCGGCGTTTCCCTTCCAGTCTATTGGTTAGGATTGCTGCTGATTTATTTTTTCTCAGTCACATTGCGATGGTTGCCGCCGGCTGGCAGGATCAGCGTTGGCATTGATTTTCAACCGATAACAGGTTTTTATGTTCTCGATGCGATCTGGCAACTCAATCCAGCGGCGTTCATTGATGTAATCACGCACTTGATTCTGCCTGCATTGACATTAGGTACGATTCCACTAGCGATCGTGGCAAGAATTACTCGCAGTGCCATGCTCGAAGTGTTGAATCAAGACTACATTCGCACCGCAAAAGCCAAAGGATTACCCGATCGCATCGTGATTTGGCGACATGCGTTAAAAAATGCGCTCTTACCAATCAATACGACGATCGGGCTGCAATTTGGAACGCTATTAAGCGGCGCAATTTTGACCGAGACGATCTTCTCTTGGTCAGGAATTGGCTCGTGGATTTACGAGGGAATTTTGGCGCGAGATTATCCCGTCGTACAGGGTGGCGTTGTGTTTATTGCGATCGTATTTGTATTGATCAATCTGCTCGTAGATTTGTCTTACGCGATCGTCGATCCGAGGGTGCGGTATGAATGATTTGAGATCGGTACGGCGATTCTGGCAATCCATGTCGGGCAGAATTGGACTGGGTTTGACCGTGTTTCTCTTTGCGATCGCGCTGCTTGCTCCGATTTTGCGTCCTTATCGTCCGAGCAGAAATTTCCAAGACCGATTGCTCCCTCCAAGCCTGACGCATCTTTTTGGAACCGATGGACTGGGGCGCGACCTCCTGACTGGTGTATGGTATGGCATTCAAACCTCATTGCTGATCAGTCTCGTCTCCGTTGGAATTGGTGCTCTGATTGGTTTAACTTTGGGTATCTTGGCAGGTTATTTTCGGGGTTGGATTGATGCAGTTCTAAGCTGGATGACCGATATTTTGTTGGCATTTCCATCGATTTTGTTCGCGATCGCGATCGTAACTGTCACCGTTAATCCAAGTCTTCAGACTGTGATATTTGCGGTTGGAGTGGTGCAAATTCCGACATATATTCGGCTCACTCGCAGTGTCGTTCTGTCGTTGAGAGAGCAGGAATTCGTGCAGGCAGCGAAAGCATTAGGAGCAACAACGCCGCAGATTATTTTGCGACACATTTTGCCCGGCAGTTTAGCGCCGATGATCGTGCAAGCTTCTTTGTCGTTAGGAACCGCAACTTTAGAAGCAGCAGGACTAGGATTTTTAGGATTGGGCGCGCCACCGCCGACTCCAGAACTGGGCACGATGTTGGCGGATGCATTTCGAGATGGCTATTTACGGACTGCTCCTTGGACAACCATTTTTCCAGGGATCGCGATTACCCTCATCGTGTTAGCGTTTAATTTACTTGGAGATGGATTACGCGACGGATTTGATCCCCGATCGAGATAATTTGCAGTTTATGGAAGACATTAACGTTCTACTAGAAGCGCTCAAAGATCCCAACGAAGATGTGCGAGCAGATGCAACTCAGGCATTATGGCAGATTTGGTTTGCTCAAAAGGGTGTGACTGGACTGCAAACGCTCCAACGCGCCCAAGTGCTGCTGGAATCGGGGCAGGCACTTGAGGCAGAAACTATTTTGAGTGAATTAATTGAACATCAGCCCGATTTCGCTGAGGCGTGGAATCGCCGTGCTGTATTGTATTTCGTGCAGCAGCAATATCGAAAAGCGATCGCCGATTGCGAAAAAGCGATCGAACTCAATCCCATTCATTTTGGAGCGCTGCATGGATTGGGACTCTGTTACGCTGCGATCGGAGATTATCGAGATGCCATTGCCGCATTTCGGCAAGCTTTGGCAATTCAGCCTTACGCGATCGAGAATCAGCGCCTAATTTTGGAATGTACCGCCAAATTAAGCTAAGAACACTTTTAAATCTGTCACAAGGAGTAACTCAGATTAGAAGAAGTATGCCAATATAGAGTCGTGTGAGGAGTAAGTTACAAAATCGCAAAAGCCCTTGAAGTCGAAACACGGCCAGACGTTCAAGGGCTTTTGTTTGTCTTGATTCAGAATTTTAGATTTTTCGTCAAGCTTCTTTTGATTTGCGACTGCGGTAAGTGCGGCGGCGAACCAGAAATTCAGGAATATCAATTTTGAGATCTTGATGGAACGGATTCGATCGCGCTGTAGATTTCAAATCCGGTGGGGCAGAAGTATCGATCGTTGCTAGTAGTTCAACAATTTCAGTTGGAAGGTCTTGATCGCCTAGTAGTTGTTTGAGTGCGATCGCTTTATCCTGCAAGACCTGAAAGCGCGTTTTCCAATGTTGAACTGCCGTTTCGTACTCGCTTGCCTGTTGGGCTTGGCTAAGAATTTGTTCCTGCATTTCGGCAGCTTGACTCTCTAGTTCTGTCATTCGGCTCTGGCTTTGTTCGCGATCGGCTTCCAGTTCTTGACAGACCTGCTGCATCAGCGCTTGCGTCGTCATCTGCCGAGCAATTCGCCCTTCGAGCGTTTCAACTTGAGTTTCTAATTCCGTAATCCGAATCTGTGCAGATTGTTTCTGCTCCTCCAAATCTTGAATCTGCTGGCGGCGCAGTTGCAAATCAGCCTGCAGTACTTGAATTTGTTGCCCCAGTGCAGAAGGTTCGCCTACATCACTTTGAATTTGCGTTTTCAACGCATCCAATTCTGCCGCATCTAACAGAATTTGATAATCTCGCTCTCGTTGCTGTGCCTGTTGGACTTTGGCTTCAAGTTCTGCTTTTTGTTGGGCAAATTGCAGCTTGAGATGGTGAATTGCCTGTTGTTGAACATTGGCGATTTCTTCAGTCGAAGCCAATTGACGTTCCAGAAATCGTTGATCGACAATCTGCGATCGCAAGTCACTTAAACTTGCGATCGACTGATCCAACGCCAGTTCTAAATCCCGAATGCGACGCTGTTGAGTTTGAACTTGATCTTGAAGCTGCAATAATTCTGGCGTGACCGAACTGGGAGGAGAATCCTCTGGGATCAAACTAAGTTGCTCTGGGCACTCCGACACGGATCGCTCCTCCCAAATCCTTGCCTATTTATTATAGTTTCAGATTCTCGGTTCCTCAGGTAATTTTGCTACTTCGGGGGGATCAACACGATTCAGTGACCAACGATATTCGATCGGAATATTTTTGCGTTCTAACTCACCTTCAAAATGCTTTTGTTGGGATAAGGCTTTCCGCAGAGCAATAATTAATTGCTGCACCTGCTCTCGCTGACCCGATCCCACGGCAAACATGGTTTGACGCTCTAACAGTTGCAGCAGCAACTCATAATGAATATGCGATGGAAGAGGTATCGGTTCCATGAATTAAAGTGACGAAGGGACAATAAGAAAAGAGCGACATTCTTCTGACTCTAAACGGTTAAGCTCACAGAACTCAAGAGATCACTCTAAAGAATTAACCTGCGAGCAGTCTAGCGCCAAATCACTCAATCTTGAATTAGCTGTGCAAGAGCTTGTCCCGGATCGGGCTGTTTGACTAACGATTCCCCGATCAAAACGGCTGAAGCGCCAGCTTTCCCGACTCTCGCTAAGTCTTCAGCCGTGTAAAGCCCTGACTCGCTGACTACTGTAATGTTTCTTGCAGATAAAGTCGTCAGACGTGCTTGCAAAATGTCTTCTGTCGTTTTCAAATCGACTGAAAAGTCTTTGAGGTTGCGATTATTAATGCCAATCAGCGTAGCTCCATCAAGATTGAGAACGCGATCGAGTTCGGCTAAGGTATGCACCTCAATTAGAGCGGTCATACCGAGCGCTTTCACAATTTTGAGAAAATATTGCAAATCTTGATCTGACAGCACTGCTGCAATCAGTAAAACCGCATCTGCACCATGCAGCCTTGCCCACTGCATTTGATAGGGATAAATGATGAAATCCTTGCACAAGAGTGGGATATCAACGACTTCGCGGATTTGAGCGAGATATTGGAAGCTGCCCTGGAAAAACTTAGTGTCGGTGAGGACAGACAGACAGGATGCGCCGCCGGATTGATAGGATTTTGCGATCGCAACCGGATCGAAATCTTCACGGATAACACCTTTGCTTGGAGAAGCTTTTTTTACTTCGGCGATCACCGCAGGTTTCTTGGGGTTGTTTCTTAAAGCCGCGAGAAAGTCTTTCGGAGCGGGGGCATCTTTGAGTTTGCGTTGCAGTTCGCTGAGGGGCAGCTTTTCCCGAAGTTGATCAACTTCAGTTTCCTTATGCCAAATGATTTCTTCAAGAATGTTGGCAGGTTCGCTGTTGGGTGTTTTGATTTGATAGCGCAGTTCTTCAACAGCGATAGATGGGTTCGGGGGACGACGACGAATTTCCATAGCGTGGGTTCAGGTTAGGAAAGGATTGGATCAAATTGAGAATTTTCTGAAGAGCCTCCTAAATCCCCAATTTGAAGAACTTTGAGAAGAAAGATTTCCCGAATTTCAAGAAGTTTTCAATCAAAGTTCCCCAATGTTGAGCATCTAGGAGGCTAAAACTGACTGGAATAAAGCCACAATCAATGTGCGGCTGCCCGCTTGTACGCCTCATCCAGAATTTCTGACAACGTTGGATGGGTATGTACCAAGAATGCCAACGTGTTGACCGATTCGCGTTTTGCGATCGCATTCGCCGCTTCCTGAATCAAATCAGCCGCATGTATTCCAATAATATGCACCCCTAAAAGTTCGCCGTTATCTTTGCGAAACACGATCTTGGCAATTCCTTCAGCTTCACCCTCAGCCAACGCTTTCGCATTGCCCTTAAAGTAGGTTCTTGCCACTGCAACTTCAAATCCTTCCGCTTTCGCGAGGTCTTTTGCCTGCGGTTCAGTTAATCCGACAAAGCTGATTTCTGGATGCGTAAAGGCTGCCGCCGGAATCGATCGATAATCAATCTCTCGGGTTCGACCGCACATATTTTCGATGGCAATGATTCCTTGAGCAGAAGCCGCGTGAGCCAGCATCATTTTCCCAGTCGCATCCCCAATTGCCCATAAATGCGGCACAGGCTTGCCGTCTGACAAAACTTGCATCTTGTCATTCACCGGAATAAACCCGCGATTGAGTTCCACTCCAACTGATTCTAAGCCCATGTCATTCGCGGCAGGCACTCGCCCGGCTGCAACCAAGCAAGCATCGACTTCGAGCACATCGACGAGTTCTTTCGTTTTTGCGTCAATTAGCTCGATCGTCACTGGCGATCCAGGTGTGACTTTCGCGGCAAACACTCCAACTTTCGTTTCCACATCGCGGGGAGTAATCAAAATCCGCTGCGCTAACTTGGCAATATCTGGATCAAATCCTGGCATCAATTGATCCAGACCTTCGATCATCGTGACTTCACAACCGAGTGCCGTATAAACATCAGAGAATTCTAATCCGATGTACCCACTTCCCACGATCGCAATCCAAGGCGGCAATGATTCCAACTTAATCGCATCATCGCTGGTAAAAACAGTTTTGCCGTCCACTTGCACTCCGGGCGGTACAAATGGAATTGACCCCGGAGCTAGAATAATATTCTCCGCCGTAATCGTTTTCTCACCTTCTGGGGTGGAGACAATCAATTTTTGCGCACCTGCGACTTTGGCATGACCTTGAATCACATCGACATTCAGACGTTTCAGACTCCCAATTAAGCCTTCACGCTGTTTATTGACCAAATTCTGAGCATGTTGCGCGATCGCAGCCCGGTCAAAGGAAACATCTCCCACATCAACGCCTAATGCCTTGAGATGGTCTGTCTGCTGCAATTCTCTCACTCGTCCTGATGCGGCAAGCAGTGCTTTAGAGGGAATGCAGCCGCGATTCACACAAGTCCCGCCCATATCTGCTGCTTCCACGATCGCAGTTTTCAGACCACAATCAACGGCATGAAGCGCCGCTCCATGACCACCCACGCCCGCGCCTACAATCACTAAATCATAATCGTGAGCCACAGTCCCCTCCCGTTCTTAATGCCTATTTATTCTCAACCGTGAAGCGCCCATTCGACAATACGATTTTTCTAAAATGGCATCCCTCGATTCCGAACTGGGCATCCTGATTCAAGCGGAGCCACCGTGGAAATTGGAGTATTCCCGTTGAAGCTCAAGTTCGAGTTTCAACCCGTTTAGGAGTCAAGATATGGATCATCAACAGCGAGAATTACGTCGTGCTGCGGCTCAAGCGTTTGCAGAATCGCTCAATAAGCTGGAGCAAACAATTTGGTCGCCTGAAGATGAGCCAACCCCTGCAAGCTGCCCAATCGATTTAGAACAAGCCGTAGCAGAAATCGAGCAACTTATTCAAGCTCAAGAAGCGACTTCCGAAAAAAAGCTGCCTCCCGAGTAGAAAGACAGCTTTCTCCATTTAGGTCATGTAGCAGCTTGGCGCTTTCAACTTTTGAAGATCGCGCCCCTTACTCAGAAAGACAGCAATGTATCGGGAGTTCTTCCCGAATCTTACTCTTCTACTTCGGTTGCAATTTCGGTTGTGATTTCGGTTGCGATTTCCTCGGCTGCGATTTCAGCTTCAATCTCATCCTCAATCATTCCCCCTTCTTCAGAGGTAGCAGGCACTAGAGCAACGGCTGCGATCGCATCATCTTCATCCAATCGCTGTACACGTACCCCTGTCGCTGCCCGCGACTGAGATGAAATCGCATCCACAGATTGCCGAATGATAATGCCGCGATTTGTGATCAGCATCATTTCATCGCCTTCGTTCACAATATGCAGGGCAGATAAGGTATCTCCAGGCTTACGGAATTTCGTTGCCACAATTCCCATGCCTGCTCGATTTTGCAGTCGGAACTGTTTCACGGGAACCCGCTTACCATAGCCTCCTGTTGTAATCACAAGTGCCCAAGGCCCGGATTGAGGCGGCAATTCTGCATTCTCATCGACTCCCGTTTCTTCATCCTCATCGGCAGCCCCTTCCGCCTGAGCTTGTGCGACATCTGCCACAATCTGCCCTGGCAAGATTGCCATACCGACTAGGCTGTCACCATTTCTGAGCGACATTGCCCGAACGCCACGGGTCGCCCGACCCAAAGGACGGAGCTGCTCATGGTTGACTCGGAAGTGAATCGATCGACCTAGACTCGATCCAATGATGATACTGTCATCGACTCGCGACAGCCGCACCCATCGCAGTTGATCGCCTTCTTCCAAAGAAATCGCAATCAACCCATTCGTCCGAATGTTGCTAAACGCTGAAAGGGCAGTTTTCTTGATGTAACCTTTGTTGGTCAACATCACCAGATACTCGTCGTCTGAAAACTCTGAGACCGAAATGACAGAGGTAATTTTCTCTTCGTGTGGAACGGTGAGCAGTTGAACGATCGGAGTCCCACGCGAAGTTCTCGACCCAAGGGGAATTTGATAGGCTTTCAGCGCGTATACAACTCCACGATCGCTAAAGAACAACACACTATCGTGGTCACAACAGCTAATGAAGTGTTCAACCGCATCGTCTTCCTTCATCTTCGCCCCGGATTTCCCGCGGGTTGCCCGGCTCTGTGCTTCAAAAGTACTGATCGGCATCCGCTTAATGTAGCCTTGCTCGGTGACGAGAACGATCGATTTCTCGTTCGCGATGAGATCAATATCTCCCAACTCATCTTCTGATTGCTCGATCACCGTTCGCCGTGGCGTTGCATGGGTTGCTTTAAGCTGCGTTACCTCAGTCGTAATGATTTCTAAAATCCGCTCGCGTCTTGCCAAGATATCTAACAAGTCTCGAATTTGAGCTTGCAAGTCTTCATGTTCTTGCTCGATCTTTTCCGCTTCTAACGCAGTCAAGCGTCGCAATTGCATTTGCAGAATGGCATCCGCTTGCGATTCAGAGAGCGAATACGTCTCAATCAATTGCTGCTTCGCAGTAGCAGTATCCGCTGCACTCCGAATCAGAGCAATAATGCCATCCAGATTCGACAAGGCAATTAACAACCCTTGCAAGAGATGATCGCGTTCTTCTGCCTTGCGAAGTTGATACTGAGTCCGACGAGTAATCGCCTCAACCCGGAACTCTAAGAACACCGTCAAAAACTGCTTCAAGGTCAACAGCTGTGGCTCGCCGTTAACGAGCGCCAGCATATTTGCCCCAAAATTGGCTTGAATCGGAGTCTGCTTATAAAGATTGTTCAGGACAACACGCGGATAAGCGTCTCGCCGCAGTTCAATCACAATCCGCATCCCATCGCGATCGCTCTCGTCGCGTACATCAGAAATGCCTTCAATCTTGCGATCGTTGACCAATTCTGCAATTCGCTCAATCAGCGCTGCTTTATTGGTTTGATACGGCAATGCGGTAATGATGATTGCGTCTTTATCGGGTCGTCCCCGTTGCTCGATTGTTTCGATCGCAGCAACACCGCGCATTGTGATTGATCCACGTCCCGTCGTATAAGCTTCACGAATTCCAGTGCGTCCTAAAATCTGCGCTCCCGTCGGAAAATCAGGCCCTGGAATGTACTGCATCAAATCCAAATCCGTCAAATCTGGATTCTCAATCAATGCCACCAACCCATCAATCAATTCCCCTAAATTATGAGGCGGAATGTTGGTTGCCATCCCAACAGCAATCCCGGCTGAACCATTCAAAAGCAGTTGCGGGATTCGTGAAGGGAGAACCGTTGGCTCTTGAACGGAACCATCAAAGTTATCTGCAAAGTCAACCGTTTCCGATTCGATATCTTGCAGCAGCGAATAGGCTGTCAAAGAGGTCAAACGACATTCGGTATATCGCATTGCCGCAGGTGGATCGTTATCGATCGAACCAAAGTTGCCATGCCCATCGATCAGAGGCGATCGCATCGAAAAGTCCTGCGCCATCCGCACTAACGCATCGTAAACCGCTGTATCACCGTGCGGATGATATTTACCCAACACTTCCCCGACGACACGGGCGCATTTTCTGAACGGTCGATCGTGGGTCAGCCCCAATTCGTGCATTGCGTAGAGAATGCGACGATGCACAGGTTTCAGCCCATCTCGTGCATCGGGTAGCGCTCGCCCCACAATCACGCTCATCGCGTATTCCAGGTAAGACCGCTGCATTTCGTTGCGTAAATCGGTTGGAATAATCCGATCTTGAGGCGGTTCCTGGGAGAATGTCATACGGAGACTCCGAAATACTTTTGTACTACTTTATGAGCGAAAAAAGATGCCTAGAAAGTATACCTGCTTCGCCTCATATTGGGACAATTTTAGCACAAATTCATAAATGGGATCAGGGCTGAAATTCCCATGAAATCTAGGGTTTCCGCAGTTTATTTTAATATCGCTTCTAATGCCTGTTTTACCGTTGGATAAGCATACTCGAAGCCGGATTCTAGAGTACGCTTCGGCAAGACTTGCTGTCCTTCAAGAACCACGATCGCGCCATCCCCCAACATTGCTTCGAGTGCAAATCCCGGCACAGGCAACCAAGACGGACGATTCATCACCTGCCCTAATGTGTTTGTCAACTCCGCCATTTTCACAGGATTCGGAGCCGTTGCATTGTAAACGCCTTCCATATCTGAGGTGAGTGCCCGAATCATCAAGCTCACCAAATCCTCCCGATGAATCCAAGAGAACCATTGTTTTCCTGAGCCAATTGGTCCACCTGCAAACATTTTGAACGGAGCCAACATTTTTCCAAGTGCCCCGCCATTTTCTAAAACAATCCCAATTCGGAGAACGACGAGTCTTGTTCCGCTCTCTTTCACTTTGTTTGCTTCTGCTTCCCAAGCTCGACAAACTTCGGCTAAGAAATCCTGTCCTGATGCACTATTTTCATCAAAGCTAGCTGTTTCGCTCGTGCCATAGAAACCGATCGCTGAAGCATTTACAAGCACTGAAGGTTTTGGATTAGCTTGTGCGATCGCATTCACCACATTCTGCGTAGTCAAAGTTCGACTTTCGAGCAATGTTTTTTTCAATTCAGGAGTCCAACGATTTTCAGCGATCGGCTCTCCCGCCAAATTCACAACGCCATCGCATCCTGAAATTTTCTCTTGCCATTCCCCCGCTTCTTTCGGACTATAAGCCACAATTTCCAGATTTTCAGATTTTGGCAACACTCGTTCAGCACTACTTACATTCCGAGTAAATGCCACCACTTGATGGTTCTCCGCCAACAATCTTTCCACCAACCGACTTCCAACAAATCCGGTTGATCCTGTCACTGCAACTTTCATAGCTATTCAAGGCGAAACGTCCATCTGCCAGTATATCGGAGGGACAGCGATCGTACTTTAAGTCTTACTCAATCTACCTCCAGCAGCTTCAACTAGAGCCTTAACAACTGGTCTTGGTCTTCTGAAGCCACCTCGGCGAGAAGATGGATGGTAAATCCAAGAAGCTAGTGATTGATGAATCTGAACAGTTGGATGAGAAGGCTTGTAGATTCTCAAGGCGACATCATCGCAGATTGTCAAAGATGTAGCATCTGAGAAATTTTTTGATGCTCGATCGTAAACTCCTTTACTGACAAACAAAATGCACTGAGGTTTCAACTCATTCACCACGTCTTGAAAGAGAGGTTTTGCCTTTTGCCACATTTCCTCATCAGGACTAACTCCAGGACAAGGAAGCCAGTCTTGAATGTATTCCTGATATGCAACAGAGTGCCAGAATGCTTTCGGTGAAACGTCATCCATGAAAGTACGGCGAATGTATTTGAAAAAACGATGTTTTTGGCAGCCATCGATCGCATCTTCAATCAATCGATGAGTAAAAGTATTGTGAGGCAGCTCTCGATCTTGATTATCTGTGTAGTTCGACTCTCCAACAACCAAGATCGAAATTCCAAATAAACTGTCGCTCCCGTACTGACTACCTATCCAAGGCTCAAATAAAAGCTTCTCCTTTGTAATAGATTGCATCAGTTGATTATTCATAGAAAATATTTGTCAAGTTTAGTATTGGCAAACGTTCCCAAATCAGAAGCACCGTGAAACACACAAGAGAATTTATAAACTAAAAAAGCGTTCTAAGACTTCTCTTAGAACGCTTTCCGTTGAATGATACCCTGGCGGTTAGCTATTTTGACAGGAGGCTACCCTCCAACTATCGTCGCCGCAAATGCGTTTCACCACTCAGTTCGGGATGGATGAGTGTGGGTCCACATCGCCATCACCACCAGGAAACTCGTTGAGTCTGGCTCAAATTCACCAGAACCCAGAAGGCTGCATAGTTTTTGATGTCAGTTTTGAATGTAGAAATCTCAAACACCAAGGCTTAGATTCAATCTGATTCAAGAGGTCAAGCCCTCGGTCTATTAGTACTCCTCGGCTGCATACATTACTGCACTTCCACCTAGAGCCTATCAACGCGTGTTCTCCGCGTGACCTTACTGGTTTAACACCATGAGAGTACTCATCTTGAGGTGGGCTTCCCACTTAGATGCTTTCAGCGGTTATCCACTCCGCACTTGGCTACCCAGCGTTTACCGTTGGCACGATAACTGGTACACCAGCGGTGCGTTCTTCCCGGTCCTCTCGTACTAAGGAAGACTCCTCTCAATACTCTTGCGCCTGCACCGGATATGGACCGAACTGTCTCACGACGTTCTGAACCCAGCTCACGTACCGCTTTAATGGGCGAACAGCCCAACCCTTGGGACGTACTACCGCCCCAGGTTGCGATGAGCCGACATCGAGGTGCCAAACCTCCCCGTCGATGTGAACTCTTGGGGGAGATCAGCCTGTTATCCCTAGAGTAACTTTTATCCGTTTAGCGACGGCCTTTCCACGCAGCGCCGTCGGATCACTAAAGCCGACTTTCGTCCCTGCTCGACATGTTCGTCTCACAGTCAAGCTCTCTTGTGCTTTTACACTCTACGGCTGATTTCCAACCAGCCTGAGAGAACCTTTGCGCGCCTCCGTTACCATTTAGGAGGCGACCGCCCCAGTCAAACTGCCCACCTGAAACTGTTCCCTCCCCGGATTACGGGCGAAGGTTAGAATTCTAGCCTTAACAGAGTGGTATCTCACCGTTGGCTCCTCAATCCCCACAAGGATTGAATCATAGCCTCCCACCTATCCTGCGCAGTTAAAGCCCGAACCCAATTCCAGGCTACAGTAAAGCTTCATAGGGTCTTTCTGTCCAGGTGCAGGTAGTCCGTATCTTCACAGACAATCCTATTTCGCCGAGCCTCTCTCCGAGACAGCGCCCAAATCGTTACGCCTTTCGTGCGGGTCGGAACTTACCCGACAAGGAATTTCGCTACCTTAGGACCGTTATAGTTACGGCCGCCGTTCACCGGGGCTTCAGTCGCTAGCTTCAGGACGAATCCCTGACCAACTTCTTTAACCTTCCGGCACTGGGCAGGCGTCAGCCCCCATACATCGTTTTGCAACTTAGCGGAGACCTGTGTTTTTGGTAAACAGTCGCTTGGGCCTCTTCACTGCGACCACCTCTCGGTGGCACCCCTTCTCCCGAAGTTACGGGGTCATTTTGCCGAGTTCCTTAGAGAGAGTTATCTCGCGCCCTTTAGTTTTCTCAACCATCCTACCTGTGTCGGTTTCGGGTACGGGTAATTTGAATTATCGTGATCCGGGATTTTCTTGGAAGCCTGACATCACACACTTCGAGTCCGTAGACTCTCGTACTCACACCTCAGCTCAAGTCGTTTCCGCCGACTCTCATCACCTCGAATGCTTGAACCCCTAACCAACATGGGGCTGTGTTAGCCTTCTCCGTCCCCCGTCACAATCCAAATTGAGTACTGGAATCTTCACCAGTTGTCCATCGACTACGTCTTTCGACCTCGCCTTAGGCCCCGACTCACCCTCCGCGGACGAGCCTTCCGGAGGAACCCTTAGGATTTCAGGGCATTGGATTCTCACCAATGTTTGCGCTACTCAAGCCGACATTCTCACTTCTGCTTCGTCCACACCTGCTTGCCGCTGATGCTTCTCACTACAACAGAACGCTCCCCTACCACTCACATAAATGCAAGTCCATAGCTTCGGTAAACACCTTAGCCCCGTTCATTTTCGGCGCAGGAACGCTTGACCAGTGAGCTATTACGCACTCTTTTAAGGATGGCTGCTTCTAGGCAAACCTCCTGGTTGTCTCTGCATTCCCACCTCCTTTATCACTGAGGTGTTATTTTGGGACCTTAGCTGATGGTCTGGGCTGTTTCCCTCTTGACGATGAAGCTTATCCCCCACCGTCTCACTGGCAATCTATTCATCTGGTATTCAGAGTTTGACTCGATTTGGTACCGGTCTCCCAGCCCGCACCGAATCAGTGCTTTACCCCCAGACTTAAACAATTACCGCTGCGCCTCAACACATTTCGGGGAGAACCAGCTAGCTCCCGGTTCGATTGGCATTTCACCCCTAACCACACCTCATCCGCTGATTTTTCAACATCAGTCGGTTCGGACCTCCACTTGGTGTTACCCAAGCTTCATCCTGGACATGGTTAGATCACCGGGGTTCGGGTCTATAAATACAGATATCGCGCCCTATTCAGACTCGGTTTCCCTTTGACTTCGGCATCTCCGCCTTAATCTACCTGTACCTATAAGTCGCCGGCTCATTCTTCAACAGGCACACGGTCAGACGTTCAATCGTCCTCCCATTGCTTGTAAGCAGATGGTTTCATGTTCTATTTCACTCCCCTCCCGGGGTTCTTTTCACCGTTCCCTCGCGGTACTAGTTCTCTATCGGTCACACAGGAGTATTTAGCCTTTCGAGGTGGTCCTCGATGATTCACACGGAATTTCACGTGCTCCATGCTACTCGGGATACAGCTAGCTCAGTTAAGTTTTCAACTACAGGACTTTCACCTTCTCTGGTGTAGCTTCTCACTACTTCGTTTAACCGCTCTGATACACGTTGCTGTCCCACAACCCCAGACTGATAAATCACCTGGTTTAGGCTGTTTCCAGTTCGCTCGCCGCTACTACGGAAATCGCGTTTGCTTTCTCTTCCTCCAGCTACTAAGATGTTTCAATTCGCTGGGTTAGCTTGCTCTACCCTATGGATTCAGGTAGTCATGTTAAAGGTTGCCCTATTCGGAAATCTTCGGATCAATGCTTACTTCCAGCTCCCCGAAGCATATCGTCGGTCGTCACGTCCTTCATCGCCTCTGTGTGCCTAGGTATCCACCATCTGCCCTTTGTAGCTTGACCACTAATTATTTCAATCAGTTTTAGTCCTTTACATTGGTGTCTGTGTATCTCTACCTGACATCATTACTATGCAGTTTTCTTGGTTCTTGTACTGGACATAATCCAGCAGGCTCTCTACATCTCGCAGATGAGTTGCTGTCGCATATCCTCAATCGCTCAATTCAACAAAAATTCAACAGAGTGATTCAATCAATCGGTTGGTGGAGGTTAGCGGACTCGAACCGCTGACATCCTGCTTGCAAAGCAGGCGCTCTACCAACTGAGCTAAACCCCCTTGTCTTAATGGAGTGGGCCATCCTGGACTCGAACCAGGGACCTCACCCTTATCAGGGGTGCGCTCTAACCACCTGAGCTAATAGCCCCCATCCCTGAACCGGGATAGTTTAGAAGCACATCGAAATTTATGGAAAGCTTCGAACGACCTAGTTGACCTTTCTCATCCTAGCTTTAGCTAAGTGAGAGGGTAGGTCTCCTTTTAAGGAGGTGATCCAGCCACACCTTCCGGTACGGCTACCTTGTTACGACTTCACCCCAGTCATCAGCCCCACCTTCGGCGTCCTCCTCTGCAAGCAGTTAGAGTAACGACTTCGGGCGTGACCAACTCCCATGGTGTGACGGGCGGTGTGTACAAGGCCCGGGAACGTATTCACCGCAGTATGCTGACCTGCGATTACTAGCGATTCCGCCTTCATGCAGGCGAGTTGCAGCCTGCAATCTGAACTGAGCGCCGGTTTATGAGATTGGCTCACCATCGCTGGCTGGCTGCTCTTTGTCCGACGCATTGTAGTACGTGTGTAGCCCAAGGCGTATGGGGCATGCTGACTTGACGTCATCCACACCTTCCTCCGGTTTGTCACCGGCAGTCTCTCTAGAGTGCCCAACTGAATGCTGGCAACTAAAAACGTGGGTTGCGCTCGTTGCGGGACTTAACCCAACATCTCACGACACGAGCTGACGACAGCCATGCACCACCTGTCTCTCGGCTCCCGAAGGCACCCCTAACTTTCATCAGGGTTCCGAGGATGTCAAGCCTTGGTAAGGTTCTTCGCGTTGCATCGAATTAAACCACATACTCCACCGCTTGTGCGGGCCCCCGTCAATTCCTTTGAGTTTCACACTTGCGTGCGTACTCCCCAGGCGGACAACTTAACGCGTTGGCTACGGCACGGCTCGGGTCGATACGAACCACGCCTAGTTGTCATCGTTTACGGCTAGGACTACAGGGGTATCTAATCCCTTTCGCTCCCCTAGCTTTCGTCCCTCAGTGTCAGTGCAGACCCAGTAACACGCTTTCGCCGCTGGTGTTCTTCCCAATATCTACGCATTTCACCGCTACACTGGGAATTCCTGTTACCCCTATCGCACTCTAGTTCATCAGTTTCCACTGCCCTTATGCGGTTAAGCCGCACGCTTTGACAGCAGACTTGATAAACCACCTACGGACGCTTTACGCCCAATAATTCCGGATAACGCTTGCATCCTCCGTATTACCGCGGCTGCTGGCACGGAGTTAGCCGATGCTGATTCATCAGGTACCGTCATCGATTCTTCCCTGATAAAAGAGGTTTACAACCCAAAAGCCGTCCTCCCTCACGCGGTATTGCTCCGTCAGGCTTTCGCCCATTGCGGAAAATTCCCCACTGCTGCCTCCCGTAGGAGTCTGGACCGTGTCTCAGTTCCAGTGTGCCTGGTCATCCTCTCAGACCAAGTACAGATCGTCGCCTTGGTGTGCCGTTACCACTCCAACTAGCTAATCTGACGCGAGCCAATCTCTAGACAATAAATCTTTCACCCTAAGGCACATTCGGTATTAGCAGTCGTTTCCAACTGTTGTCCCCAATCTAAAGGCATGTTCTCACGCGTTACTCACCCGTCCGCCACTATCTCCGAAGAGACCGTTCGACTTGCATGTGTTAAGCATACCGCCAGCGTTCATCCTGAGCCAGGATCAAACTCTCCATAGTAAATAGAGTAAGCTTGTAGCTCAATTCAGTAATTTATCCGGTTACCTTTCCGGTTCCTAACTCGTTAGGAACATTTTCTTGACGAAGGCTTTCCTTTCTCTGGCTTCTAAACTATTCTGTTTTATAGGTTCAGTTTCTCGCAGATGAAGCTGAGTCCGCTTTCGCTCGCTCTTCCCTCACCCGCGCTTTGATAATATAGCGCCATTAATCAGAAGGTGTCAACTCCTTTTTTTGAGTTTCGTCTAGTTCGTTCTCAAATCACCTCGGTAAAAGCTTTTGAGCGACATCAATTCTTGAAATCCACGCTGTTTAGGACTGGGTGAATGGGAATTCTCATCTTAAGCACTGTGGAGAGAACATTTGTGGGTGAGAGAAAACTTAGAGACGATCGCTTAGCCGTTTTAATTGATGCTGATAACGCAACGGCAAGTTTAATCGAGCCTTTGATGGAAGAAATTGCTAAATACGGCACTGCAAATGTCAAAAGAATTTATGGCGACTGGACAAAGCCAAATCTTGGAGGTTGGAAAGAAAAGCTGCACATATACGCAATCCAACCGATTCAACAGTACAGCTACACGTCGGGAAAGAATGCAACGGACAGCGCACTAATTATTGATGCGATGGATTTGCTGTATACAGGCCATTTTGATGGTTTCTGTTTGGTGTCAAGCGACAGTGACTTTACAAGATTGGCTTGCAGGTTGAGGGAATCAGGATTGTTTGTCTATGGGTTTGGACGGAAACAAACTCCAATACCATTTCAGAAAGCCTGTGATAAGTTCACTTACACCGAGATTTTAGTAGGGCATGAAGTTTCGGAAGCGATCGCTGAATCCAAAAATGGGCAGGTTCAATCAAGCAAAAATGAACATTTCAAGAAGGCTGCGGACTTAGAGAAAGAAAATCCTTCTTCGCGCACTGCTAAACTTCAACAAGATAAAAAGTTAATCAATCTATTGCAACGTGCTTATGAGGCGGCAGCAGGAGAAGATGGATTAGCAAATTTGGGAGCCTTTGGATCACAAATCAATAAGATCTCTCCCTCTTTTGACTCTAGAAACTATGAATATAGCAAGTTGGGTGCATTGATCAGGGATGTAGGATTATTTGAAATTCAGGAAGTGCCGAGTGAGCATAATCCTGTTGTTAAAGTGGTATACGTCAAGCTGAAAGGTTAAAACACTTTGAACAGAACTGCTACTCTGCCATCACAATTCATCTTAGATAAGCTGCTTCAAGAATGGCTTCTTGAAGATATTGGGCGGGGCGATCGCACAACTCAATCTCTCATCTCTGGAACTCGTCAAGCGGTTTGGATCGCCAAAGAGAATGGAGTGATTGCTGGATTGCCGATCGCTGAACGGGTTTTTCAACTTCTTAACGCCTCTACTGTATTCACTCCAATCGTTCAAGAGGGGGAGGCCGTTCAGAAAGGGCAAACAATCGCTGAAATTCAAGGTGCTTATGATGCGCTTCTGACTGGAGAAAGGGTTGCACTCAATTTGGCGATGCGGTTGAGTGGAATTGCAACTTTGACTCGTCGATATGTCGAGAAGATTGAAGATTTACCAACTCGATTAACGGATACACGCAAGACGACTCCGGGATTGCGGGTGTTGGAGAAGTATGCGACACGAGTGGGGGGAGCGGTCAATCATCGAATGGGATTAGATGATGCAGCGATGATCAAAGACAATCATATTGTTGCAGCCGGAGGAATTGGAGCGGCGATCGCGCAAGTTCGCGCCAATATTCCTTATCCTTTGACAATCGAGGTCGAAACTGAAACTTTGGACATGGTTGAACAGGCACTGGAGCATGGAGCAGACATTATCATGCTGGACAATATGCCTCTGGAAATGATGCGTCAAGCCGTAGAGATGATTCGCCGGAAGAATGACCGAATTCGGGTTGAGGCTTCTGGGAATGTGACTCTCGAAACGTTGAGATCGATCGCGGAAACCGGAGTAGATTTCATTTCGAGTAGCGCTCCGATTACGCGATCGACTTGGTTGGATCTGAGTATGCGGTTTAAGGCTTAGAAATGAAATGAACCCAGAAATGACCATCTGGAATGCAGAGCCGCTCGATCATAGTGTAGGAGTAATGGATATATTCGCCTTTGCGATTGTTTCTGCCAGGCTCATTTAGATCGTAGCCCCACCAGAACCATTCTCCATAGGGATCGTGGACAAAAAAGCCGCGCTCGTCGTAGCCTGCAACCGCAACAATGTGACCGAAATCGGTGAAATAGCCGTGGATAACAATCGGGTTGCCATCAGCGAGCCAAGCGCGGACTTGTTCGATCGTGGCATTAGTTCTGAAATCGTCACGGAAGCCGTAGTCCTGAACAATTTTGGCAAGATCGTAGGGGCTATGGCGGCTGTAGCCTTTCTGAATGGCGTAGTTATAGAGTTCGTCTTCAAATTGAACATCAGAGCGTCGGGGAGTTGCACCGAGATAGCGGAGACACATTGCGATCGAAGTGACATTGCACGCGCCATCAGGATTGAGAACATTGTCGCGCTGAGATTTATAAGGAATATTGAGCTTGATTGTGGCTGGAAGAGTACGGGGATAGACTTGTGACTCGCGGAAAATTTTGACGTGTTTCCCGAAGGCGTACCAAACATTTGTGTCTTTAATCGTTTCTTCGCTGAGAAAACAGCGAACGTGGTCTCGTTCGATCGTATAAGAATCAATCTTAAATACCCTGCCTGCTTGAACTGCGTGTTTTTGCTCTTCAGGCAGTTCAGCTGACTGAATCGGTTTTCTCTTTAGAACTGTATTGGTGTCAATTTTGAGGGTCAGTGACATCAGGCTTGCCCCTTAAGTGGTAAGTGAACACATATCAATTGCTTCTATAGCGTTCCCGATTTTTCGGATGAGCAACTTCGCAATTTTGCAGGGGCAAGCCTTGGAAAAACCAATGGATTCTGATGTTCGCGATGAATTCGGCTCAATTATTCAACTTCCGCAAGTCTTTCAGCTTTGCTAGAAGTTGAGGAGGGGAGTTCACGCGGGAGCAACGCGCTGAGAAGGATTGCTGTCAAGCCTCCGGTCGAAATAGCAGAGCCGAACAAGTTGCTAAACAAAGGAGGTTTATTCGCAAAGATTTGCGGCATGAAGACAACGCCTAGTCCTAGCCCTAAAGAAACTGCAACAATAATCATTGAGCGTCGATCAAGTTCTACCGAAGTCACAATATTCAATCCTGCAACTGCGATCGAGCCAAACATCACTAAAGTCGCACCCCCTAAAACAGGTTGAGGAATTGCTTGGAATACACCTCCTACAATCGGCACTAATCCAAGAAGCGAGAAAATTGCGGCAACATAAAAGCCAACATAGCGGCTGCCAACGCCAGTCATTTGGATTACGCCATTGTTTTGGCTGAAGGTTGTGTTGGGGAACGTGTTGAGCACCGCAGCGATTAGAGAGTTGACTCCATCTCCCAAAACACCACCTTTGATGCGACGAATGTAGAGCGATCCTTTCACGGGTTCCCCTGAAACTGCAGAAGTCGCAGTCAAGTCGCCGACTGTTTCGATAGCAGTGAGGACATAGAGCAAAATAAACGGCAAAAAAGCTCCCCAATCGAAGCTCATTCCATATCGAAAAGGAATCGGCAGGCTAAAGAGTGGAAGCGCACTAAGCCCGCTGAAATTCACAATTCCCATAAATAGCGAAGCGATATAGCCGACAGCTAGTCCGATTGCGATCGCACCCATTCGTAAGAAGCGATTTTTAGACAGGGTAAGCAGCACTACAATCAACAATACAGTGCCGCCTAAAGCGAGATTCTGCCAACTGCCAAATGAACCGTCATTTTTAGCCAGTGCTGCGGCTCCTCCTGCCAAACTGGTTACTCCAGTCTTGATTAAACCTAACCCAATGATCATGACAACCGTTCCAGATACGACGGGGGTAATGATCTTGTTCATTAGGTGCAAAAATCGGCTCAGAATGATTTCGACAAAAGAGCCAAAGAAGCAAACTCCAAAAATTAGAGCGAGTGCCTGTTCTGGGGTTTTTCCACCTTGTAATGCGATCGACCCTACTCCTAAAATGGGTCCAAGGAATGCAAAACTCGTTCCCTGCAAGCTCAAGAGTCCTGAACCAACTGGTCCTATCTTCTTGCACTGAATGAAGGTACAAAGCCCGGAAGCAAACAGCGACATGCTAATGAGATAGCTAGTATTTGCAGCATCTAATCCTAAGCTACTGCAAATGATGATTGGGGGGGTGATAATCCCAACAAAAGCAGCAAGAACATGCTGAAACGCGACAAAGATTGCTTCCACAACGGGAGGCCTATCCGTCAGACCGTAAAGTAATTGCGATCGATTAACTAACTCTTCTTCTGGAACATCCAAAGCGGCGAGTTCTGCATTTGCCTCTGTCATAAGATGATTTGTCAGGGTGATGAAGATTACATACTGTATACAACCAGATAAAAATCCAAGAAATTGTTAGTAGCATTACAGAACCAAGAAATATTCAGAGGTCGAAAAAGCCGATTCCTGAGGATCATTTTGAAAGTATTCCATCTTCTGTCTACAGATATATTTTTTAGATGATTTCTCTCGATTTTCACTTAGAGCATTTTCTTGAAGATTCATCGCTTTTAAATGAGTAGAGTCTGTATCCTAGGATAGGTTTGCGCTATTTTCGGACTAGGAATTTATATGAATGCGACGATCGCTGAATTAAAAAATCGCTTGGAAGCCGCGTTGGTATCAGCGTTTGGAGCTGATTTGGCTGGGACTGATCCGATGCTGGTTCCGACGAGTAATCCAAAGTTTGGGGATTATCAAGCGAATGTGGCGATGTCATTGGCAAAGCGCTTAGGGAAAGCGCCGAGAGCGATCGCGCAAGAAATTTCTCAGCAGTTGCAGATTGATGACCTTTGTGAACCGCCTGAGATTGCAGGTCCGGGATTCATCAACTTGACGCTGAAACCTGCTTACCTTCAAACGCAATTAACGGCAATGGCAGGGGATTCACGCTTGGGCATTGCTGCGGTGAAAGAGCCGAAAAAAGTTGTTGTCGATTTTTCGAGTCCGAATATTGCGAAAGAGATGCACGTCGGACATTTACGCTCGACGATTATTGGAGATTCGATCGCACGAATTTTAGAATTTCAAGGTCATGATGTCTTGCGGCTCAATCATGTGGGCGATTGGGGAACACAATTTGGCATGTTGATCACTTATTTAAGAGAGGTTGCGCCGGAAGCTTTGACCACGGCGGATGCTTTAGATTTAGGTGATTTGGTTGCGTTTTACAAGAAAGCAAAACAGCGATTTGATGAAGATTCTGAGTTTCAAGAGCGATCGCGTCAAGAAGTGGTGAGATTACAATCCGGTGCAGAAGATACGTTGAGAGCTTGGAGATTGTTGTGTGATCAGTCTCGTCGAGAGTTTCAAGTCATCTATGATTTGCTGGATATTCAACTGACTGAGCGGGGAGAGTCTTTTTACAATTCGCGGTTAGGGCAGGTTGTCGAAGATTTAGATCAGTTGGGTTTGCTGGTTGAAGATC
Source organism: Leptolyngbya boryana PCC 6306 (assembly GCF_000353285.1). NCBI lineage: Bacteria > Bacillati > Cyanobacteriota > Cyanophyceae > Leptolyngbyales > Leptolyngbyaceae > Leptolyngbya > Leptolyngbya boryana. The sequence continues at coordinate 2,916,905 of NZ_KB731324.1, read as the reverse complement.
AAGGTGCAAAGTGTGTGTTCCTAGAAGGGTTTACGAATCGTGAAGGCAATCCATTACCTCTGATTATTCAAAAGTCAGATGGGGGTTATAACTATGCAACAACGGATTTAGCAGCTATTCGATATCGAGTGCAGCAGGATCAGAGCGATCGCTTAATTTACGTGACAGATGCAGGTCAAGCGAATCATTTTGCTCAAGTTTTTCAGGTCGCACGTCGAGCGGGTTGGATTCCTGAATCCGTTGAGATTGTGCATGTTCCATTTGGATTAGTCCAAGGCGAAGATGGCAAGAAACTGAAAACGCGATCGGGTGATACAGTTCGGTTGAGAGATTTACTGGATGAGGCAGTTGAACGAGCGCGTGCTGATATCGAAGCTCGGCTTGTGGCTGAAGAACGCCAAGAATCTGAGAACTTTATTGATCAAGTTGCTAAAACTGTGGGGCTGAGTGCGGTCAAGTATGCTGACTTGAGCCAAAATCGCACGAGTAACTATATCTTCAGTTACGACAAGATGCTGGATCTCAAGGGCAATACTGCACCGTATATGTTGTATGCCTATGCTCGAATTCAAGGCATTAGCCGGAAAGGGGACATTGATTTCACTCAACTTGGTTCTGATGTACAAATGGTGCTAGAGCATGAAACTGAATTAGCTCTCGCTAAGCATTTACTTCAGTTTAGTACTGCTTTATCCGAAGTCGAGCAAGATCTATTTCCGAATCGATTGTGTGATTATCTGTTCCAACTGAGTCAGAAGTTTAATGTGTTCTACGATCGCGAACAAGGGGTTCCAGTTCTGAATGCACCAGAACCCGCACGGACTTCTCGATTGGTGCTTTGTGATTTGACAGCGAGAACGTTGAAGCTTGGGTTATCGCTGTTAGGAATTCAAGTTTTAGAGCGAATGTAACAATACAGATCAGCTATCGACGATAGCTGATCTTCGGTTCATTTAAGGGCAATACAGTTTTTGTGATGCTAATTCGTCGCGCGATCAAGTCCGATTTTCACTCGATTTGGAACATCTTCAAAGTAGTTATTGAGCCAGGAGATACATACGTTTTTGACTCAAATACAAGTCGTGACGATGCGTTTTTATACTGGTTTGGAGCAGGAGTCCTCTCTTACGTTGCAGAAGAAGAGGGTCAAATTATCGGAATGTACAAGCTCGTTGCAAATCAACGCGATCGCGGTTCTCATGTTGCAAATGCTAGCTTCATGGTCGATCCAACTTGTCATGGTCGAGGAATTGGTCGAGCCATGGGATTACATTGTCTGCAAGAAGCTAAGAATTTGGGCTACTTGGCGATACAGTTCAATTTTGTGGTGAGTACGAATCACGCCGCGATCGCACTTTGGCAAAAGCTCGGATTCTCGATCGTTGGAACACTCCCAAAAGCCTTCAATCACAAAACACTTGGATATGTTGATGCTTATGTGATGTATCGCCTTTTGGATGGTGAATGTAAGCCGTAAGACAGATTTGAACAAATCAGATGAGCGTATCCTGTACTATCCAGACAGGTTATCGAGGACTTCAGATTATGTCGATCGTATGGGTTCAGCTTTTGCTGATTGGCTTAGCTGCGGGAGTTGCTGGCGGAATGTTCGGAATCGGAGGCGGGGCAATTATGGTTCCGGCGATGGTTCTACTGATGGGAATGGAGCAGAAATTCGCAACCGGGACATCCGTTGCTGCACAAATTTTACCGATCGGGATTCTAGCGGCTTATGTCTATTACCAAAAGGGCAACGTTAATATTAAATATTCAATTTTGATTGCAGTTGGCTTAGTCATTGGCAATTACTTTGGGGCTTTGTTTGCCAATCAGCCTTTTATTAGTGGAGAAACCATGAAAAAGTTGTACGGAGTGTTTCTCCTCGCGATCGGATTTCGGTATCTCTTATTTCGTTAAGAGCTTCTGATATTCTTTCTCCGTGATCAGATCTGCCGTGCTTTCAACGCGATCGACAAACACAGTCCCATTAAAGTGATCGAATTCATGTTGAAAAATCCGGGCAACGAAATCGGTCATCTCCATTTTTTGAGTCTTGCCAAAGCGATCGAGAAATTCGATCTCGATCGCTTGATATCTCGGAACATTGCCTCGAATCCCTGGAACACTCAAACATCCTTCCCACCCTTTCACCATCTCAGTCGAATGTGAGAGAATGCGCGGGTTAATGATTGGGGTCGGCTCCATCGATGGCGCAGTCGGATATCGCAAATTTGGGCGCGAGGCGATGATCATGAGTTGATAAGACTCCGCAACTTGAGGCGCAGCAATGCCAACCCCATTTGCATGTTTAACCGTGACGAGTAAGTTATCAATGAGCGTTTGAATGCGATCGTCTTGAATATTGTCGATGTCTTGGGCTTTCTGCCTCAGGATCGGATGACCCAATTCAATAATATCTAAGAGTTCAGCCATAGAAAATTCCTTCCTAAAACCAGCTTTCAAGTTCAAAGTTCCTCTCGCTTCGTTGCTCACCCGCCCGGAATGAATTCGGGGCTAACGCTGCGAAGTCCAATAAACTGGACTGACAAGCCAATCGTAACGTCTTCTTCAGTGGGTTTCAACCCACTTCGCACAGTTAGACCCGTATTTTCAATGCGGGGCGAGACGCAAACGCAGCAACTATCTTCAAGTTAATTGCGCCTATCCACATTAATCAAGAACACAGATTACAGAATCTTCAATGTCCTGAAATAGTAATGAGGGCGAGATTCTTGCCCTCATTCAATCTATGCTACTAAGCTAGCAATTCACCCGTCTCCTGAAGTGAGTGCAAACGTTGATACAATCCGCCTTGCTGAAGCAGTTCATCATGGCTACCGACCTCGACAATATTGCCTTGGTCTAGCACCACAATTTTGTCTGCTTCACGCACCGTACTCAGTCGGTGAGCAATAATAATCAACGTTCTCGTACCGAGAATCGATCGCATGGCTAGCTGAATCGAGCGCTCAGATTCATAGTCCAAACTCGATGTTGCTTCGTCAAAGATCAGCACATCTGGATCAACAATCAGCGCCCGTGCAATCCCAATGCGCTGTCGTTGTCCTCCTGAGAGTCGAACGCCTCGTTCTCCCACGATCGTAGAATATCCCGCAGGCATCTGTTTGATAAAGTCCTCAGCCTGAGCAATTCTACAGGCTTCGCGGACTTGCTCGATCGTGGCATTGGGATTGCCATACATTAGGTTATCGAGCAACGTGCCATTGAAAATATCGACTTCTTGGTGAACGATCGCTAATCGTTTCCGGTAACCGCTCACATCTAACCGTCGGATATCTTGACCATCAATCAGAATCTTGCCCTGATTCGGTTCAAAGTAACGGAACAAGAGTTTTACTAGCGTTGATTTCCCTGAACCTGATCGACCGACTAATGCCACCGTCTGATACGGTTCAATGAGTAGATTGATATCTTTGAGTACAGGGCGATCGGCACTGTACCCGAACTTCAGATGAGAGAATTCAACTTTTCCAGTAAATTGATACTGCGGAACGGCTTCTGGAGTCTCAGCAAGACTACTCGCATCCACACCGACCGGGAGCTTCATAAACTCATGGAAGCGAATCATGGAGCCATATCGACGAGCAAAGAACTCAGCAAATTGGCTAATCGGTTCAACCTCAGCATACGCCATACTCGCGACTGTAAAGGTCGTAATGAAATGACCGAGCGAGATTGTACCTTGAGCCGTTGCAAATACAGTCAGTGCAAAGACCAAGAAAACACAGGATTGTACGATCGTGCGTTCATAGGTTCCAAGAATCACATACCCTTTGTGAATCCGGTAATCGAGGACTTTGAATTCTCGATCGAGTCTTTGTTGCTGCCGTTTGAGTTCTGATGTTTCAGTCGCAAACGCTTTAACGGTCTTAATGTTGGTAATAATCTCAGAAGTCCGGCTTTCGGTATCTTCCATATATTTATCTAAGCGTTCTTCTTGTTGGGATAATCGCTTTAATCCCGATAAGTTAAACGCTAAGATGCCGATGAAAGAGACTAATAAGAGAAGCGCAATTCGCCACTCAATAAACCAGATAACTGCGAAAATCCCAATGACTCGGAAAAACTTCGGTAATAGATGAGATGTGAGATCAGGAAAAGTCCAGGTGTGGTTTGATAAACCTTTAGCAACACGAGCCGCAATTCTACCCGCATTATTTTCGTCGTAAAATTCTAACGGCAACGTCAATACTTTTCTCAACGCTGCTTCAGCATTATCTCGGCGTGCTCGAAATGCTGTATCCCAGGCAAACCAAGGTCCTAACCAAGGTTGAATCGGGGCACGTCCAACCGAAATTAGCCCGACCAAAATTAACAGCGAGGTCAGTGTAAACGTTTGCGTCATCTCGAAATTGCCAAGTTGAGCGATCGCAGTTACGCCACCTTGTACAACTCGATCTAACGGTTGTCCAGATAACACGTTCAAAATTTGCCCGATCGCATACGGCACAGATAAGTCAATAATCTCGAACAAACTCATCATCGCAATACTAAAAAGCGAAATCTTCCAGTAGTTGCGAAAATATTTGAGAATGTCTAAAAATTTAGCCATACATCCTCCGGCGATGGTCGATCGTCCCTAATCGAAATTTGGCTGAAATGATGAACCTTTCAGCCTGTAAGATCGACTAGCATACTACATATAATACAGATATTACAAGAGCTATTTTTGTGCGAGTACGCAAACGGCATCGACAACCGTTGTGCCTGAAATAGTAGTTATCGCACATCTGGGTATGAATCGATAGAGCGCCGGAACCTTTCCAGAGGTTAGAACTGCGATCGCTTGTTTCTTCTCTTGCTGAAATACGTTAAACCAACGATAGCTATCCAAATAGCCTGGCGTGAATGCATTTGCATCAATTAACCAATGCGTGACTTGATACTGCCGAATCATTTTTTTTGCAGGCTCTAATGATTCACTATACTGTGCATTGATCAGATCGACTGCTTTCTGCCGCATCGGTAAATAATAGCCTAGATGAAACGGCACAGCATATTCTTGAGCAACTAAAGTCGATCGCTGAGACAGTAAAGGTAGATTATTCGCATCTTCGCCAAGATAAGCGGTTAATGTCGTCTTTGGCAGTACTTTCAAGAATTCATACAGTTCTGGATTTTTACCACCTGCATACCCGGTATACGGAAAATCTTTCCAAGCAAAATGCGGAAATACAACAATTCCGATGACGAGCATTGCACAGAGCCAGCGCTGTGGTTTTAACTTTTCAAGTGCGATCGCAATGACAATTCCCGCACTGACTGCCATTGCAATCCGCCAACTATGAGTGATGTATCGGCTAGGAAAGTGTAATTTCACAAACAAAGCATGAGCGAGAAAAAAGCCAACAATTCCGGCTCCAGCTAATTGTGGCAATACAACCCATTCAGGCTTTAACTGTTCAGGCATCCGAAACTTAGCAAGCCCTGGTAACAACAATCCCAAGCCAATCACAGCCGGATTGAATGAAACTTGAAACCCGCTATCTGTTCCCTCAAACCAAAACCGCATTGGATTGGGAAAGAAAAATGGCAAGCGCCCCCCTGGCTGAAATTCTGGCATCAATCGGGCTTGAGCCGCATTCACCGTTGGCGCAAACTCCGATTGACTGAAGACATAAGGCAGTAACATGGCGATCGTAATTCCCAAAATGATCCATTCTGCTCGTTGAATCGATCGGCGCTTTAGTCCCCAAAGTCCTCGCAATCCCAACCAGATGCAAATCAGCACAGCAGCTAACGGGCACAGTAACCCCATCGCAATCACAACTAGCGCGATCGCAATCCAAGCCCGTTTTACAAAATAGTAAAGGAATGCAGCTAACAACAATGCCCAAAATGCTCGCGGAGACCCTGAAGCCAGATCATCCCGCTGCCAGCAACTTTGCAGCAGAATGACGCTGCTCAGAAATCCAGCCATTGGCACAGGAAACAAGACCAAAGTCAAGCGATAGCCATACCAGCCTAGAAGCAGTGTGACCAGTATAGGTAGAATTTTGCTGAATACGATCGGCGTAATTCCAAGCTGTGATGCCAGCCAATACAGCGTCCCCAACCCCCAAGGGGTAACCGAATGAAAATATTGCGCCATTGGATCATTGAGAAACAGCGACGGATCGAGAAATCGCTGCATCCAGATCAAATACACTCGCGCATCATCCTGAATTACGGTTGCGTCTGAGAACGCATCTTTCAGTGCCAACCCGGCGTAGACCGTTGCGATCGCCAGAGTCAGAATTAACCAGACCGAAATTTTGGGAATTGAACGAGTATTCATCTCACACAATGGTATGGATTGCCTAATCACAATACTGGTTCTTGGCGACCCCGTTTGATCGAAGACATTCACGCGCAAAATTTAAACATCGCGCAGGGATACAAGGATTCAATGAAGATATCCGTAGAATTGCTAGACAGAAGACCAATAATTGACGATAAGAGTGAGTGGAGACTCTGAATCCTTAATTACTTTTTGACCTCCACTTTATCCTATTCACTTTCACATCTAAAGCTCATGGTTTCACCCCCTCCTTCTGTTACTCAACTGCAAAAACCGAAATATGTTTACTTTGGCGGCAAGATTTGCCTTTGGGAAGAAGCCAATTTTCATATTTCGAGTGAAGCTATACTTCGAGGACTTAACGTTTTTGAAGGTCTCAAAGGATACTGGCAACCGGACGGAAGTTTCGGTATTGTGGCAATGCGAAGACACTACGATCGCTTAATTCGCTCTGCCAAGGTGCTCTATATCCCTTTCGAGATGAGTTACGAGGAATTCGAGCAGGCGCATCATGATTTGGTCAAACTGCTGTGGCGACCCGATCGCAATATGTGGGTCAGAGCCACTCTATACGGCGATGAAGGCTTCTGGGGCGAAGGCAGTACCAGCAATCTCGTTCTCACCGCATATCAAACTCCCATGACTCGCCCTGCTCCTATGAATTTGGGGGTTACGCCTTGGAAGCGCGGGTCAGATTTAGCGCTGCCTGCACGCGTGAAAACCAGCACAAATTATCAGATCGCTCGCTTTGTCAAAATCGAAGGACGCGATCGCGGATATTCCGACATGATTATCCTCAACGAATCAGGACGAGTCGCTGAAACCCTACAAACTTGTGTTCTGGTCGTGCGAGATGGCAAAGTTTTCACACCTCCAGCGTGGGAAGGTGCGCTAGAGAGCATCACTGTTGATATCATTGAAAGCCTATGTCAATCGATGGGCATCCCGTTTGAGCGTCGCCCAATCGAGCGTACCGAGTTGATCATCGCTGATGAAGTCGGAATCGTTGGAACCTTGAGCGAGGTTACACCTGTGAAATCGGTTGAGAAAACCGTGTATGGGGATTCTCCGATTATCAATGCGATCGCGGAACGGTATCACAATGCTGTGACTGGACTTGATCCGCATCCGGCTGTTGATTTCTCTCTGATTCCGGCTCCTAGTAAGGTTGCATCAGCTCCCGAGCTAACTACAGTTGGCTAATTGATCAAACAAAATCCAACCCTTGCCATTGCTGAAGAGATTCCAGCAATGGCTTTTTTCTTTTCTAGACACCATTTTTTCACAGCGCATCAGAAGAGAGTTGTTTGCTTTGCCTGAGCGAATCCATCCATCAGACCGGATCTGAAGGCGAATGAGATAGAACTTCGGGCGATTGTGATTTTCATTCCTCCAATCCCCTTTTTGATTTCTGTAAACTGAAGGAATGGGACAGCAGATTCAACCGCTACCGATCGACGTAATTCACCTCATCGCCGCTGGAGAAGTGATCGACTCTCTTGCCGCAGTTGTTCGTGAACTCGTGGAAAATGCTATTGATGCTGGAGCGACTCGCATTACTGTTTCCATTTGGGCAGACCAGTGGCGAGTACGAGTTGCAGACAATGGGGCAGGCATGACTTTGGAGAACTTGCGCCAAGCTGCACAGCCGCATAGCACCAGTAAAATTCGCGATCGCGCCGATCTCTGGCAAATTCATAGTCTAGGATTTCGAGGCGAAGCATTGCACAGTCTGGCGCAACTCTCTAGTTTAGAAATCCTCAGCCGCAGTGCTTCAGAACCGGGATGGCGCGTGGCTTATAGTTCTGAGGGAGAAGCGAATCAAATCGAATCGGTTGCGATCGCACCCGGAACGATTGTCATAGTCGATCGCTTATTTGAAATCTGGGAAGCGCGACGGGAAGGACTACCTTCTACTTCACAGCAATTAAAAGCAATTCAACAAACGATTTATCAAATTGCGTTAGCTCATCCGCGCATCACCTGGCAGGTTTATCAAAACGATCGCGTATGGTTTAATCTCTGGGGCGGTCACTCTGCGAAAGATCTTCTTCCACAATTGTTGAAAGATGTGCGAATCGAGGATTTAACGGAACTGCAATCGCCTGGAATTTCTGTCGTCTTAGGATTGCCCGATCGCGCGCATCGACATCGTCCAGATTGGGTGAGAGTTGCTGTGAATGGGCGATTTGTAAAATTTTCAGACCTAGAGCAAACGATTTTAGGCGCATTTCGGCGAACGTTACCTCGCGATCGACATCCGATTTGCTTAGTGCATCTGCAACTTGATCCTGAACATATCGATTGGAATCGCCACCCTGCCAAAGCTGAAGTGTACTTACATCACTTGGATGAGTGGAAAGAGCGGGTGAAAGGTACGATCGCTCAAGCGCTTCGCATTCATCCTGATACGGTTCCTGATAGTCTTTATACGGCTCAAGCAAGCCAACTGATCAAAGCAGCGGAAGCTGAGGCTGGCTATCATGTGTCGCGTGAAATCCAGCCTGAACCTGCTCCGTTTTCTCCATTAAAAGCTCTGACTCAAGTTCACAATCGATATATTTTGGCAGAACATGCTTCAGGCATGTGGTTGATCGAACAGCATATTGCTCATGAGCGAGTGTTGTTTGAAGAAATTAGCGATCGCTGGCAACTCATTCCACTCGACCCTGCCATTGTTCTGAATCAGCTTTCTAGCTCTCAAATCGAACAGCTTGAGCGGATTGGGATTGAAGTTGATCCGTTTGGAGAGCAATTGTGGGCAGTCCGATCGGCTCCTGAGTTACTCGCTCAACGCGAGGATTGTGCCGATGCATTGATTGAATTGAGTTTGGGAGGAGATTTGCAGGCGGCACAGGTGGCAGTTGCTTGCCGAAGTGCGATTCGGAATGGAGTGCCATTGTCGCTTGAGGAAATGCAGAGTTTAATCGATCGCTGGCAGCGCACTCGAAATCCACGGACTTGCCCACATGGTCGTCCGATTTATCTATCGTTGGAAGAGTCGAGTTTGGCGCGATTTTTCCGCCGCAGTTGGGTGATTGGCAAAAGTCATGGACTTGAGTAATTGTCCAACTTGCTCAAATCCAATGCTTCTGAATGCATTAACTGGCTATTCAATAAATCCAATCACACGGACTTTTGCATTAGGAATCTGAGCATACTGTTTTGATTTTTCCTCAATTTCTTGCAGTTGCCCAAGCGCAAGCCCACAGGGTCTTCCGTATTTTGCTTTGACGCGATCGCTGGCAATATTCAAGGCAGTGCGCGATCGCTCAACAAAATCGTCTAGCGCGTAATCTGTGTTGGGACTAAAGTACTCTTTAACAATCAGCGAGGGAGAATAGCAAGAATCTTGTGTTCCGTCAGACCAACGGATTTGAAACCGGATTTCAGGCATAAAGTAAAGTTTGGTAGTGGTGAATATGTTGCTGAGCGGAAATTTCCCAAGTGTATTGGGAGAGAACCGATTGGCTCTGAGCGACTAGAGAATCGGCAGAATCAAACACGGAACACATTGCTGAGACAATCGCATCAACTGAGTAAGGATCAACGAGTAGCGCTTGCGTTTCGTTGAGAAATTCAGTAAACGGCGGCTGTTTGGAAGTAATTACAGGAATTTTACTAGCGATCGCTTCTAAAATGACTAAGCCCCAACCTTCTTTTACAGATGGAAATACAAAGACATCGGCACTTTGGTAAAGCTTGGGTAGGTCAGCATCAGCAACTACGCCAAGTAGTACCAGTGAGTCTTTTAGATTGAGAGATTCGGCGATCGCAAAGAATTCATCTCGATACTCTTGATAGTCAAATAAAGTCGCTCCCCCTGCAATCACCAATTGCGCTTGAGGAAATCGAGTCAGAACTTTCTGAAACGCTTGCAAGAGACAGATAGAGTTTTTTCGGGGTTCAATGCCGCCGACGGTCAGATAGATGGGATGACCTGAAAAATCAAAGAAATGATCTTGAGCCGAAAATCGTTTGAGGTTTACGCCATTGATCACACGTGGAGCATTGATTTGATAGTGTTCTTGAAGTTCAGACTTCCAGCGATCGCTGACACAAAAGCACAGAGAAGCTTCTCGAATCGATCGATCCTGACAGTGTTGCAAATAAATACTTTGATAGTCTTCAATATGATGCACTGTGCGAACAAAATGCGGGATATATCCTTGTTCTCGCAAAATTGCTAGCGCATTTGCACTCAAACAATCTTGAGCATGGTAGCAGTCAAACTGCTGCGGAAACTGATTGAAGTAATTGACAAATTCTTGAATCCGTTGAGCAATCAGTTGGTCAATTTCCGATGGAGCAGGATGGGCTGGAATCAATTGCACCTGGCAAGAGAGCGGATAATCAAATCCCTTGCCATCTTTATCCAGCGCAAACACACAAACAGAATGTCCTAAATCATGCAAAGCTTCTGCAAGCTCTAAGGTATGAATGACACTTCCTCGCGGTTTGGTTGAGTAAGTCAGGAGTGCGATTTTCATGGTGCAAACCCTGTCAGTCCCTGCTTAGAGAGATCCCAGAATTCGATCGATTCACCATACGATCGTAGAATCAACTGCGGATTCGCCTGAATCTCTCCAACAACTTCACAGACTAAATCCTGTTCTCGAAATAAAGCTTGCACCTGCTGAACGAGAGGAGGCGCAATACTCAATAAAAAGCCATAGCTTGGAAAATGCACTAACCACTCGTGCAATGCAAGCTCATTCGGGCAGGGAACTTGTTCAAGATTGAGAATCGCTCCACAGTTAGAAGTCTCTAACAACATAATCAGCGTTCCAATAATGCCGCCCATACTGATATCTTTGCCTGCCTTGCAAAGCCCAGTTTCAGCTAGTTTTGGCAAAATCGACAAGTTCTTTCGCAGTTGAGTTGGATCGGCATTAGTTGCAGCATTCCAGAAGGGATAGTTGGGATAAGGTTGACCTCGAAGATCAGTAGCAACTAATAATAAATCTCCAGGTTGAGCATCAAAGCTAGTAATCACACGATTTGCGCGTCCCAGAATTGCGACAGATAATGCTGTATAAGAACTATGGCAGTTTGTGTGTCCGCCAACAATGGGGACATTGTAAGCCGCAGATGCAGCTCTCATTCCTTCCCAGATTGCGTCCGTATTCTGCCCAGTTTTGCTCCAAATCGTATCGACAACCGCGATCGGGGTTCCTCCCATGGCATAGATATCACTCACATTCACCATGACTGCCGACCAGCCCGCAAACCAAGGCTCCTGCTCGACAAATTGCGGCAACATTCCCTCAGCCGCAAAGAGAAGATAGCCATCGCGATCGCGAATTGCTGCGCAATCATCCCCTAATCGAATTTTTGCATTGCTCCAGTCAGATTTCAACGCATTCGCCGCAGTTTGAATATCTTGCTTTTGCAGCAACCCCAAAGAGCGATGAAGTTGGTCAGCCAGAGATGACAGCATCAAGATGCCTCCCGAACCTCAAGAATTGGGCGCGGTTCAGTTCCGGGCGGATAGAAATCGAGGTCAGCTTCCATCAAATGGTGAGGTCGATCGCAGATCATCAGTTCTTTTTGCGATCGCCAATGTAATCTTTGAAAGAATCGCACATTTTGAAGCTGCACGGTGGCTAAGAACTGCTGACAGCCCCAAGTGTTGGCAGTTGTGACTGCCTTGTAAATCAAACCTTTGCCAATCTGCCAGCCTTTTCGATAGTCTGGATGCGTGCCTAATCTGCCACCGTACCAGATTCCAGGTTCGATTTCGTAGATTCTCACAACACCGACAACTTGAGACTGATCGACAGCAATAATCGGATAGGAAATTCGATCGAGTTCGTCTACATCATCTTCAAAGAGTTGTTGTTCTTCTGTAAAAATTAATCGACGCAGATCGAAGTAAGCTTGAACCTCTCTCGCTGATTGAGCAAGTTTAAACTGATAGGACATAGGTTAGGATTCAAAATTCGACAGCTAAGACTCAAAATTTGATAGCTAGGAACTTGCGGTTAATAAAGTCCCTAAGCTCCGATTCTGCCTCGCCCTCGATTAAAATCGGGGCTAATAGAGAAAAGTCCACTGAAGGGACTGGAACACTCTCAGGCTGGCTGTTTTAGTCCCTTTAGTGGACTTCGTTTTGTTAGCCCCGATTTTAATCGAGGGCGGAATCGCAACGCAGCGAAAAAATGTTTTCTAGTACACGATTAACAAACTATTCCCCTAAGACTCAAAATTGGATAAAGCAGAGCAAGCTCCACATTTTGCACAGCCTGCTTTCATCTCAGTTGCAGAGAAGTCTGATTGCTGGATCATTGCTCCAACTTGCTGATACAAAGCCAGCATAAAGTCACGATCTGGAGCAGCATGTCCTTCTAAAGGCGTGCCTGTAATCGGAACAAACGGCACAACAAACGGATAAACACCGAGACGAATTAAGCGATCGCACATTTCAATCAAAGTCTCTAAGCTATCACCGAGTCCTGCAAGCAAGTAAGTGCTAACTTGACCCCGGCCAAACACTTTAACAGATGCCTCAAAAGCTTTGTAATAGTAATCTAGTGGGACAGAAGCTTTGCCCGGCATGATTTTTGCTCGCACTTCTGGATCAGCCGCTTCTAAGTGCATTCCTAAGCTATCCACTCCAGCCGTTTTCATCCGATCGAACCAAGCAAAATCATCCGGTGGCTCACATTGAGCTTGAATGGGAAGATTTACTTTTGCTTTGATGGCGGCTGCACATTCTGTCAGGTAAGCTGAACCGCGATCGCTCGTATTTGGTGTTCCGGTCGTCATCACCATGTGTTTCACGTGATCGAGCCGAACTGCCGCTTCTGCAACTTCTGCAAGTTGCGCTGGCGTTTTACGAGCAATAGTTTTCCCTGCCGCTAAAGATTGCCCGATCGCGCAAAACTGACAAGCTGTAGCCGCATCGCTGTATCGCATACAGGTCTGCAAAACTGTGGTTGCAAGGACATCGTGACTATGAAGTAACGCAATCTTCCAGTAAGGAATCCCGTCTTCTGTGGTGAGGTTGTAGAACTTGGGTTGCTTAGGAAAACTAATCGGGGCGATCGCTTCTCCATTTAGTTCTAAAACTTGAGCCGTTTGATTAGTGCTATAGGGAGAACTTGCAGCAGGTGTATTGTAAATCGGAACCATAATGGTTGTTCCTTCGATCGTCACTGCTTTGTGATCTGAAGGCCCTGCTCCACCTTGTCGCCCTGATGCACCGATTTGAGAGTCAATCAGCTTCAATCCATGTGATTGTAAGTCCGTAATGAGTTGTTGCTTATTCATTGAGGTTAGGGATTAAAAACTGTTCTGCTGGCTGCACTTCGAGCGACTCCTTTAGCACCGTTTGAGTATCAAAATTTGCCTGCAACTGAAGGAGATCAGGACGAGCATAATGCCCCACAGAATCCATCATGCGCTTGCGCTTCGTAATCAGCGAGAAATCGAGATCCGCGATCGCAATTCCTTCTCCTTCTAAAATCGGTGGACAAAGATGATTACCTTCGGGACTAATAATTGCGGTATTACAACCACCTGTTAGAACCTTCTGAAGCTTCTCATCGCTCGTAATTTGTGCAACTTGCTCAGGCGAGAGCCAACCTGTCGCATTCACAACAAAGCAGCCTGCTTCTAAAGCATGATGGCGAATGGTAACTTCGATTTGATCCGTAAAAATTTGCCCAACCATTGAGCCTGGAAACTGTGAACAATGAATTTGCTCATGCTGTGCCATCAAGGCATAGCGAGCAAGTGGATTGTAATGCTCCCAACAGGCAAGCACTCCAAGCTTCCCGATCGCAGTGTCGATCGCTTTTAGTCCCGCACCGTCTCCCTGTCCCCAAACCATGCGCTCATGGTAAGTTGGCGTAATTTTGCGGCGTTTCAAAACCAAGGTTCCATTCGCATCAAAAACAAGCTGAGTGTTATAGAGCGATCCGTTGTCTCGCTCGTTCACTCCCACAACGACAACGACACCATACGATCGAGCAGCACGAGCGATCGCATCTGTGACTGGACTGGGAACAATCACAGCTTCTTCGTACAGCCGCATATGTTCTTTGCCCATTAGCACTGGAGGCTGAATGAACGAGAAGTAGGGATAGTACGGAATCAAGGTTTCTGGAAAGACAACGAGCTGCGCGCCTGATTTGGCAGCGGACGCGATCGCGTCTAAAACCTTCTCGGTTGTCCCATCACGGCTAAACAGGACTGGACTAATTTGTACGGCTGCCGCTCGAACAATGTGAGCATCTGTCATTGTGGGAGAGGTAAGTGAAAATTAGACTTGCAATCGGAGATTTTCGGAGCTTTTAAAGTGTCCAGGTATCGAGGATAAATGCACCATCTTTGCGATGCATCAGAACGAGATCCAAGACATCCAATGGATTAATTGGTCGAATGCCTGGAATTAAAGAAGGTTCACCATGACCATAGAGCGCTTGCAATGCAAAGCGACATGCATAAACTTTGCCGCCTTCTGCCATGAATTTGCTCAGTTGATCATTGAAGTTCTGGTGTCCCGGAAAAGCAGAATCTCCGAGTTTCGGGAAGCCGCGTTGTACCCCCAAAGTTACACCAGGTCCATAGAGCAAAATCGAAGTTTCAAAGCCTTTTCTGAGTAATCGGGTCGCTTGAAGCAAGTTGACAAACCCGATCGAGCCTTCAAAAGCAACGGTGTGAAACGTGACTAAAGCTTTCTCGCCAGGTTCCGCTTTGACATCTGGAAAAACTTTTTCTTCGTAGTCTACAAAGAAATCGCCAGTTTGATGTGCGGGAGCTGTAACCTCTGGCATAGCGATCTCCTTAAATTTGATAGATGAGCTTGCTGCAAGATTAGTGGGGATTGGTTACTAACTTTTGTAGTGCTGGCTACTAGAACTAGAACACTGATCATAAAACTAGGGAGCTTGATCGAAGGGTTACACAGCTAGCAAAACCCAAAAACTGACCTATCTAAATCAACAGGTCATGATCCGAGTAAAAACTCATTCACAACACTCCAAGCACTATCTTGTGAGACTTTCTTTCTTGCAGCAATATAATCTGCAAGATACTGAGCATCTCTGGCAATTCCTGAGAATCGTCCAGAACCCCAGGTATAGAGCCAAGGTAAGCCGAGGAAGTACAAGCCCCAAATCTGCGTTACGCCGCGCTCATGTCCTGGATAGCCTTTGCCATCAAACACTGGAACTTCCACCCAGCGAAAATCAGATTGATATCCGGTACACCACACGATCGCTTCAATGTCAGCAGCATTCAGCGTTAACTCTTCTGAGTCTGGCTCCCATACAGGTTGGTAAGGTGGCTCGATTGGAGCATCAATCTGGTTCTTTTCAATGAATTGATCGACGGTTCGCTTAATACTTTCGGCAACTGCATCGGCATGATCTAGGTTCTGTTTGAGATTGTTCTCAAACTCGATCGTGCTGCCATTGACATCTTTCAATCTGCCGTAGAGCTTCATTCCTTCTCGCGCAAAGTGCCGCAAGTCAATTTCTCGTCCGCCATCACGACCTGTGACATAGTGATTTGCTTTACTTCTGACCGATTCTTTTTGAGGATGATCGTCGATCGAGAGATCGTAGTACCCCATCTGATCTAACCAATCCACGATATCTTTACCGCGATACAGCCGAGGCGATCGCGGAGCACTTCCGACAGCAAGATGGACTTTTTTACCTGCAAGATGCAAATCTTCAGCAATTTGACAGCCGGATTGTCCAGTTCCTACAACTAGAATTTGATCGGGTAGAAAGTCTGGACTTTTGTATTCAGACGCATGGAGTTGGACGATCGCTGACGGAAATCGTTCAGAAAGACGTGGAATTTTCGGTTGATGGTAGCTTCCTGCGGCGATGACAACTTGATCGGCTGTGTAATCGCCAATTGAAGTTGTTAGCTCAAATCGATCGTCATTTTTGATAATCTTCAAGACTTCAACACCTTCTCGAATCGGTGGATCGAACGAAGCAGCATAGCTCTTGATGTAATCCACGATCGCATCTTTTTGCATAAATCCGCGCGGATCGTCGCCTGCATAAGGAAAGCCTGGGAGCCGACATTGCCAGTTTGGAGTCACTAAGCAGAAAGTATCCCAGCGTTTGGCTTGCCACGCATGAGCGATCTTATGTTTCTCGAAAATCAGATGCTCAATATTCTTCTGCTTCAGGCAATAGCTCATCGATAAGCCTGATTGCCCTCCGCCAACAATAATGACCGGATAATGGCTTTGCATTGAAAACTCCACGATCGCATTTTTAGGCAGCGTAAAGCGCGATCGTAGAGGAGCGTTGTAGTTTTCACTACCGGAAGGATGAGTCTAGCTGTAAAGAGAGTCAGCGCGATCGCACATCACGTCTCCCTCTCACTATCGATAGCTCATCAGATTTTACGCATCGGATTCATGAACTTGAGCATCAACGATTCTCGATTCACCGCTAAACCGCGTAGCCAAAATCATCGGCTAAAGTCGCCGCTTCTAAAAATTCAACTAGCCACTCTTTCACCTGATAGGTCGCTCGACAGTCATCTTCGTTGTACATCACGATCGAGTCTAAATAACTGCGATCGCTCGTTGCTAACCATTGAGCATACCAATAGATCGACTGTGCCCCATTTGCCGTCGAATCGCGCCAATCAAAGCCAACCCATCGCGCAATATGTTTCAGCGCATAGCTCTCAACCGGAAGCGTCACGGTCTGTGTGACGTAGTCATGCAAATCGATGAATCGCGTCAGCAGCGGTTTAACCAACTCATCAGGAGTCTCAAAGACCTTACCCAATCGCTCCATCGTCTGTACTTCATAGGGGCAAAAATGAAAAATGGGCGCATTCGGATACGCCCACATTAAATCCAACAATTTTTGCCACACTATCGCTTCTTCTTCTGGTTTCTCTGCAAGCAGGGGATGGAACGTTTCCGTCTGCTGGAGGCGATCGACGACCAACACGCCATGCAAGTACACCAGATTCAAACTCGGCTCAGCTTCGATATCAAAATAAAGTTCGATCGCAGCCGTAGGAATCGTTGGCATCACAAACGGTCGTTTTCCTACCGTATGCGCGGCTAAACTTTCACCTAAGAGCGCCACATTCTGCAAAGTTGCTCGCGCTTGTCTGACCAACTTGCGCGCCGTCTCGCTGCCAAATCCAGGTAACGGTTCTAACTGATTTGCAGGAATTTCAGCTAGGGCTTCTAAGGTCGTAATATTTAACGCTTGTAATTGTGCATAACGCGATTGAGTCACACCGGGAAGCAGCGATAAATGATTGTCGGATTTGGCGATCGCATAACAATGACTGAACCAATGGCATAAACTACATCGACTGCGAGAAATAAACACTTCCGGTTCTTCTTCGCCTGTCACCGCTTCAATACAACTGGTCAGAATCGTTTCCATTCGCGGAATGATTTCCCACAAATCCACCGCAAACGCGCCCCGTTCTTTCAAAATCAACCAAGCTTCCTCGACCCAAGCTCCTTGCACCGCAGCCAGCACCTTCACAAAGTACGCCACGATAATTTGATATTCCTGCTTCGGACGCTTGCTGAGTTTGATCTCAGTCGGAACATAAATCCAATCGCCAAAAATGGATTGTCCCGGTCGTTTGACTAATAAATCTGGATTGGCAACGAGCGTTACATTTCCTTCTTCTGCTAACAGAATCGGCTGATAAATTCTTTCTACACCCGCCCGCATTAACTTCAAGGTTTCTTCCGCACCTTTTTGCCAATCTCCACTTTTATAAGTCGGTTGGCGATGTTCTTGATCTTCGGTTGCGAGGACTTGTCGGCGATTTTCTGCACTGTCTTGAATCAGTTTCAGCAGATAATCATTGGGCGGATCTTTTTGCTCAGCATCTCCATATCGATCGAGGAATGCTCGACGACTACAGCGTTGATAATTGAGCAGGAGATCAGCAGTAATAAACATGCCTATAAATTAACAAAAATTAGGCGGTCTGCGGGATCGTGTCTTCATCGTCAGATTACGCTCGATCGTCTTTCTCAATCACAATTTCTTAACAATTAGACATAGATCTAACTTATTCTAACAATCTGACTTTAAGCGGAAACTAAATGTAAATTAAGCTACGTTTTTTCAAAATGTCGGTTTTTCGTAAAAAAGAGATGCCCAGCTCAGGCATCTCTTGATCAAGTTGAAGTGAAAATTAAGAGCGACTATGCACGGTCAACAACATCTTTCGCTGCGTCTTTCACATCTTCTTTAGCGTTGCGCGCGCCAGCTTCGGCTTGTTTCGCTTTGCCTTCCATCTTGTCGGCTGGGTCGTTGGTGATGTTGCCTACAGCTTCTTGAACTTTACCTTCAACGTTCTTCGCAGCTGCCTTCGCTCTTTCTTCTAAACTCATGATCATTCTCCTTAGAAATTTGTTGATAAATCAGTCGATAGCGCTATCGATATGTATCGAATTTAACGATTTTTCTTAATTTTTGAGTCTGGCTAGAGTTGGATTGTTGCGTGATCAATTTCTCCCTCGATCGATAGAGAAGTGCCGCCACTGCCGGAAAAGAAACCGCTAAAATTGAATAGAACCCCAGTGAATTCACAATGCCAGAATTTAACATCCACACTCCCTTTGAGCCGACTGGCGACCAGCCCAAAGCGATCGCACAACTGGTCAAAAGTATTCAGGCAGGCAATCGTTATCAAACCCTGCTCGGCGCGACTGGAACCGGAAAAACGCACACGATCGCAAGAACGATCGAGAAAATTGGCAAACCGACCTTACTCCTAGCTCACAACAAAACGCTGGCAGCCCAACTGTGTAATGAATTGCGCGAATTCTTTCCGAATAATGCAGTTGAGTATTTCATCAGCTATTACGATTACTATCAGCCTGAAGCTTATATTCCGGTCAGCGATACTTACATTGAGAAAACCGCTTCGATTAACGAAGAAATTGATATGTTGCGGCATTCGGCAACGCGATCGCTGTTTGAACGTCGCGATGTAATTGTAGTGGCTTCAATTAGCTGTATTTACGGGTTAGGGATTGCTTCGGAATACTTGAATGCGTCGATTCCATTGCGAGTTGGAGAAGAGATCAATCAACGGCAAGTTTTACGAGATCTCGCGTCTGTGCAATATTCTCGCAATGATCTCGATCTGGGTCGGGGCAAATTCCGAGTCAAAGGGGATGTTCTAGAAATTGGACCAGCTTACGAAGATCGCATTATTCGAGTCGAATTTTTCGGCGATGAAATTGATGCGATTCGCTATATCGATCCGGTAACAGGTGCGACTTTGCAAAGTATGGACGCAGTGAGTATTTATCCGGCGCGTCACTTTGTCACACCCGAAGATCGATTACAGCAAGCTTGCGATGACATTGAGCTAGAGCTAAAACAGCGTTTAGTCGAGCTTGAGACTGAAGGAAAATTACTAGAAGCTCAACGCTTAGAACAACGTACCCGCTACGATTTGGAAGTTTTGAGAGAGGTAGGATTTTGCAATGGCGTTGAAAACTATTCAAGACATCTAGCAGGACGCAATCCTGGCGATCCGCCGGAATGTTTGCTGAACTACTTTCCGGATGATTGGTTACTTGCGATCGATGAATCTCACGTAACTATTCCGCAAATTCGAGGCATGTACAACGGTGACCAAGCCCGGAAGAAAGTGCTAATCGATCATGGTTTCCGGCTTCCGAGTGCGGCAGATAATCGCCCATTGAAAGCAGAGGAATTTTGGGCAAAAGTGAATCAGTGTGTGTTCATTTCTGCGACTCCGGGCGATTGGGAACTCGAAATTTCAGAAGATCGTGTGGTTGAACAAGTGATTCGACCGACGGGTGTGCTTGATCCGGAAGTCTTTGTGCGCCCGACTCAGGGACAGGTCGATGATCTGCTGCACGAGATCAAAATTCGAGTTGAGAAACGAGAACGTACGCTGATCACAACGCTGACGAAGCGAATGGCAGAAGATCTGACCGAGTATTTCCAAGAGCGCGGCATTCGCGTTAGATATTTACATTCGGAGATTACGTCGATCGAACGGATCGAAATTCTGCAAGACCTTCGAGAAGGCACATTCGATGTGCTGATTGGGGTCAACCTACTGCGGGAAGGATTAGATTTACCAGAAGTTTCGCTGGTTGCGATTCTGGATGCAGATAAGGAAGGATTCTTGCGAGCGAAGCGATCGCTGATTCAAACGATGGGACGTGCTGCTCGACATGTAGAAGGAAAAGCCATTCTGTATGCGGATAATTTAACCGATAGCATGGCAGGTGCGATTAGCGAAACGGAGCGACGACGAGCTATCCAGATGGAATATAACGAAAAACATGGCATTGTTCCGAAGCCGATCATCAAGAAATCGAACAATGCGATTTTGGCATTTCTGGAAGTGTCGCGCCGTTTGAATGCTCAAGAGTTGGATCAAGTCTATGAGCACGCAGATGAGATTCCCTTAGAAGATATTCCAACGTTGATTACTCAGCTTGAAGGTCAAATGAAAGAAGCGGCGAAAAAGATGGAGTTTGAAGAAGCAGCAAAATATCGCGACAAGATCAAACACTTGCGAGACAAGCTGTTGGGCAATCGAGCGTAATCGAGTAGAAGTCGGATTTTTCTCAAAGAATCCGACTTTTTGAGATTGAATTCACCCACTCATTCGGCAAAATCTACGACTTCAATCAAAAGATGGTAGGCTATTTGAACTACTTCTCAACGATAGTCTGTGGTCAAAAAAGCTGATATTGGTAGTAAACGTCTCATTAGTCTGGCACCGACTGCCTGGGTGCAATGGGTAACTCAGCAACCCGATGTGATTGCTCAAGGAATCCTCGGATCTGACTTTCAGTGGGTCAGTCGAGAAAACGATGTTTTGGTAAAAGCTTACAGTCCCACGCAGGGAGAGTTTCTAATTCTCAATGAGTTGCAGTTGCGCTACAACGACAAGTTGCCCGTGCGAATGCGAGCGTATGCAGCTCTAGCTGAAGAGAAGTACAGCCTCCCGACCTATCCAGTCTTAATCAACATCTTGCCCCCCGCATCTACAGTCACGATTCTCAATCGCTACGAATCAAATTTCATGGGGCTAGCGGTGCGGCAAGATTACCACGTGATTAACCTATGGGAAGTCGAAGCGACGATCGTATTTGAGCAATCGTTGAACGCACTTTTGCCGTTTGTCCCCGTGCTGAAGAATGGTGGAGAGACGACTGTGGTACAACGTGCCTTAAATCAATTGCGCAGGGACGAGCAATTAGTAGAATTGGAATCACTGCTGGCATTTTTTGCTAGTTTTGTGATGAGTAGTGAAGTTGTGCGGCAAATCATGAGGTGGGATATGGCAGTACTGCGAGAATCACCCTGGTATCAGGAGATTTTACGAGAAGGAGAACAGCGGGAGCGATCGCTGATCTTAAAACAACTCACTCGTCGAGTTGGTGCTCCTTCACCAGAACTCACTGCTCAAGTTGAAGCATTGTCGATCGAGCAATTGGAAGCGTTAGGCGAAGCCTTGTTAGACTTCACCCAGAGCGAGGATTTGACAGCTTGGTTAGACCATAACGCCTAAGAGGATATTTTGAAGGTATAAAAAGATCCTTTTAGAGATGGCTAGAATTCTCATAATTTCTAGCCATCTCCGGATTGCTCTTACTTACGATAGCTTCTCGTTAGCGCATCCAATTTCGTTAACTCTTCCGGTTCCATCGTCCAGCCCATTGCTCCTGCATTTTGTTCTGCCTGACTTGCCGTTTTTGCACCCGGAATTGGAATCACATTGCCCTGAGCAATCAACCAATTCAACGCCACCTGAGCCGGAGTGCGATCGTACTTTTTCCCAATCTCCGTTAACTGCTCAATCACAGGCATCAGTTTCTCTAACCCCTGCCGACTAAATTTTGGATCAAGCTTTCTCGCTCCGGTCACTGAATCTGCATTCTCCGGCTTATATTTGCCAGTCAGTAACCCTTGAGCAAGTGGACTATAAGCCAGAATTGTTACGCCTAAATCTTTTGCCGTGTCAAAAATCCCATTTGCCTCAATCTCGCGATTCAGCAGCGAATATCGGACTTGATTCACAGCAAGCGGCACTCCCTTTGCTGCGAGATACCCTTGTGCCTCTCGCATCTGATCTGCCGAATAATTACTCACGCCGATCGCTTGAATCCGTCCGCGATCGACTTCTGCGGCTAACGCTTCCATCAGCGTTTTTTTACTCATAAAAAAGTCAAACGGCATATGCACTTGATATAGCGCGATCGAATCTACGCCCAAACGCTGCAAACTTGCTGTCACCGCATCATGCACCGCATCCGCATTGAAGCGCCACGGCAGGGGCATATACTTGGTCGCAATTTGAATCGGCTGCGGATTCTGCCGCATAAACTGACCGATAAACTGCTCAGACTTTCCCAATCCGTAAATTTCAGCCGTATCAAAAAACGTTGCACCCGCAGCGATCGCTTGATCAAATGCCTGTTTTAGATCTGCTTCTCCATACTCTTTGCCAAAGCTCCAGAACAACGAATCGCCCCACGCCCAAGTTCCAATGCACAGGGATGGAACCTTCAAATCCGTTTTGCCGAGCGTCATCAATGTTTCCATGCAGATCTCACTTTGCGTTTGTAACGTTATTTTAAGTTTAATAATTGATTTCAATTCTGACATTCGCCTTTAGAACGACCTAGCGACTACCGTAAGCTAATGAATATCAATTCGCAGTGTTAGATTTTGTTATGGAAGCGGTAAAAACACCTTCTAAAATCAAGCTTTTCACGATGTTTCAACTTGGGTTGTACCAGATGGGACTCGGCATGATGTCAGTGCTAACCTTGGGGGTTTTGAACCGCATCATGATTAAAGAACTGGCAATTCCAGCAACCCTCGCAGCCAGTGCGATCGCAGTTCATCAATTCATGGCTCCGGCGCGCTTATGGTTTGGGCAACTGTCTGATGCGAAGCCGATCGCAGGCTATCACCGCACAGGCTACGTTTGGATTGCTTCAGGACTGTTTGCGATCGCGGCATTTCTCGCGGTTCAAGTCATGTGGCAATTGGGCGCGAGCTTGCAATCTGTAGGATGGGCAGCGCCGACTCAGATGTGGCTTGTCGTATTGGGATTGGTCTTTGCACTGTATGGATTGACCTTGAGTGCAGGCTCCACGCCTTTTGCCGCCTTGCTGGTCGATGTGTCCGAGGAAGACAATCGATCGAGACTCGTCGGGGTCGTTTGGTCAATGTTGATGGTTGGAATTGTTCTGGGTGCAATTCTGAGTTCTCGATTGTTGCCGACTGAGGGCAGTATTCCACTCGAACAGTTGCGTCCAGCCGTCGATCGCTTATTTATGATCGTTCCAGGGATTGTTTGCGGGCTTTGTATCTTAGCAACGTTGGGAGTTGAGAAAAAGTATTCGCACTTTGCAACGCGATCGCAAGACAACGATCGCGAAGATCAAATTACATTGGGTCGTGCAGTCCGCGTGTTAACCGCTTCTCCACAAACAGGATTATTTTTCTCTTTCTTGCTCTTGATGACGATTAGCTTATTTATGCAAGACGCAGTGATGGAATCGTATGGTGGGCAAGTGTTCAAGATGTCGGTGTCCGAGACGACTCGATTAAATGCGTTTTGGGGTACGGGAACCTTGGTTGGCATTAGTAGTGCTGGCTTTGCGATCGTGCCACGGTTAGGGAAAACCAGAACTGCAAAGCTCGGCTGTGTGCTCGTTGCGGCTTGTATGACGTTGCTCATCTTTGCGGGCTTTATGGCAAATCCAAAGCTTTTGCAAAGCGGATTGTTCTTATTTGGGCTAGCTTCCGGCGTGACCACAACTGGAGCATTGAGTTTGATGCTTGATCTCACAGCAGTTGAAACGGCGGGAACATTCATTGGTGCTTGGGGTTTGGCGCAGGCGTTGGCGAGAGCGTTAGCAACGGTTATGGGTGGGGGTGCTTTGGATTTAGGAAAAGCCATTTTCCCGAATTTGACCTTGGCTTATGCGCTTGTGTTTGGGCTGCAAGCGATCGGCATGTTGATCGCCGTGACCTTACTCAATCGTGTCGATGTGAAAGCGTTTCATTTGAAGACGAAAGCTGCAATCTCGACAATTTTGCAAGGAGAGTTAGATTAGAAGATGTGTTTTTATTAAGTTTTGTTGCTTATGACCCGTCGAACTCTCATCCTTGGATTTTTCAGTAGTGTGCTGGCGATCGTTGCCAGCCTGAGCTTCACTTTTCCAGCGTTTGCCATGGGGGGAGTGCTCCCTGAGATTAATAAACCTGCACCCGAATTTACCTTGCCGAGCAATTCTGACGCAGGCATGGTTTCGCTCTCAGACTACCGTGGTCAATGGGTTGTGGCATATTTTTACCCGGCTGACTTTACACCGGGCTGTACATTAGAGGCGCGAAAATTTCAGGAAGATTTGCCGAAATATCGCGATCGCAATACGCAAGTGTTGGGGATTAGTGCAGATGATGTGAATTCTCACAGTGACTTTTGTGATTCTGAAGGGTTGAAATTCCCGTTATTGGCAGATGAGAAAGGCACAATCAGCAAGGCGTATGGGTCTTGGATCGGAGTTCGATCGGCGCGGCACACCTTCATTATTGACCCTGAAGGAATTTTGCGGGCGACGTTTACAGGGGTGAATCCGATCGTCCATAGTCGTGAAGTACTGGCGACATTGGCAGAGCTTCAGTAGTTTGTTCAAAACGATCACATAGAGCTTAGACCTCCGAGGTTTCCAAATCTTTGGAGGTCTAATTTTGTCTGAGCGATCGCCCAAATAAAACTCAATCTCATCCTTGCTAAAATGAAGCCGAGTTACACCTCATTCCATACAATGAACTCCCAAACTACACCGCGCCAACAACTGATTGAAGCGATTTCTGATCTGAGCGATCGTCAAGTGATTCTTCTGCTCCAGTGGGTCGAAACTCTACAGAAAACCCCCCCTCTTCCGCTGAACGATCCCACAACAGTTGACCCTCTAATTGAATTTGTCGGCTCAAATACCCACGGTCATCTTGCAAGCTCGATCGATGACACACTCTATGGTTAATTCCATTTTGATCGATACTTGGGGATGGTTAACCTTAAACGATGCTGGAGAACGGCGACACCAACAAGTTGCAACTCTCTATCGCACTCTACTTAAACAAAAAACACTGATCTACACAACAACGTTCGTCCTAGACGAAACCTTTACCTTATTTTTTAAGCGCCTCAATGCCTATCAAGCACAGAAAGCAATGCTTCAACTTTCTGCCGCATTCTCTACCGACCAATTTCAACTGATTCAGATAGATGAAACGCGCTTTTCCCAAGCCCCAACCCTACGCCTGAAGTATCTCGATAAACCACAGATTTCTTTCACGGATCTCACTTCAATGGCAGTGATGCAGGAGTTTGGCATTCTTCACGTCCTCACTGAAGATGCACATTTTATTCAAGTCGGGCTGGAATTTCAACGATTACCAGCACAATCATAAGTAATGATAGAACATTTATCAGCGTTTCTGAGAATCGCTCCGAGGCGACAGAACCGTTTTATCCCAGAGTGAGAAATCGATTAAGAAATTCAGATCAATTAAAATGAGACTCATTCTCACTGTATGATGAAATTCGTCTTTTCATCGGTTGGAGTGTCTCTCATGAGAAGGAAATCGACGATCGCTTGTGCTACCTCTCTACTCATCTTTGGACTGCTCACAAGTTGTACACAGTCCGCCCCGCCTCCCCAAACGACTGGAGATGTCCAGTCTTCCCCTGCTGCGAATTCTGAGAAGAAATTGCGCGTCGTCGCCACTTTTCTCCCGGTCTATCTCTTCACCAAAGCCGTTGCAGGCGATGCGGCACAAGTTGATATCCTGCTCAAACCTGGAACCGAGGTGCATGAATATCAATCTACTCCGGCTGATGTCAAAGCCTTGAGCGAAACTGATGTCGTCGTCAAAAACGGCTTAGGCATGGAAGAATTTCTCGACGACACCATCAAAAGCGCACAAAACACTAAACTCAAAGTGATCGATGCCAGCAAAGGGATTACCCCGATCGGCGAAACCTCGCAAGTCGTCAAAACAGGGCAAGAAGCGGGACATGATCACGACCATAGCGACGGCAATCCGCACGTCTGGCTCGATCCCGTACTTGCCAAACAGCAAGTCACCACGATTCGAGACGGGCTGATCGCCGCCGATCCTAAAAATAAATCGAAATACGAAGCCAATGCAGCCGCTTATCTGCAACAATTAGCAGCACTCAATACTGAATTTGAACAAACATTAAAACCCTTTCAAGACCGTACCTTTATCACGTTTCACGATGCCTTTCCCTACTTGGCAAAACGGTATGACCTCAAACAAGTTGCGGTGGTTGAAATTCCTGAAGATCAACTCTCTCCAGCCGATGTGCAAGCCACAGTCGATGCAGTCAAACAATTTCAGGCGAAAGCCTTATTCAGTGAACCAGGGGTCGATAACAAATTATTGAATAGTCTTTCTAATGATCTCAAAGTGACGTTACGCCCTCTAGATTCTCTAGAAGCGGGAGAAACTGACCCTCAGTACTATCTCACAGCAATGCGATCGAATTTGCAAACTCTCACACAAGCCTTCAAGTGATTGATTCTATTTTGAAAGTCGAAGGACTGACGGTACAACGGGGACGATACACTGCGATCGAAAATATTTCGTTTGAAATTCCGGCGGGCAGTCTCAGTGCGATCGTGGGTCCGAACGGCTCTGGAAAAAGTACGTTAGTCCAAGCCATTCTGGACTTACTTCCCAAATCCACGGGCACGGTCGAAATTTTCGGTCGTCCGATTCGACGCTTGGGAAATTTGCGATCGCAGATTGGCTATATGCCTCAAAATTTCATCTTCGATCGCAGCTTTCCGATTTCTGTTGAAGAATTAGTCGCATTGGGATACACGGGAAAAGGGCAGAAACGCACTGCCGTAGCAACTGCATTACGTCGAGTGAATGCATTGCATTTACATCATCAAGCGATCGGAACGCTGAGCGGCGGCGAGTTGAAGCGGGTTTTACTGGCATATTGTTTAGTCAGTCCTCGCAAATTGCTGATTTTGGATGAAGCTTTTGCAGAAGTGGATGTGCAGGGCGAGGCGGAATTTTATCAATTTCTGCACGAGCTTCAGCAAGAAGAACGTTGGACAGTGCTGCAAGTGTCGCATGATCTAGACATGGTGAATCGGCACTGCGATTATGTTCTGTGTCTGAATCGATCGCTGGTTTGCACAGGCAAGCCGGAGGTCGCTCTATCCCGCGATAATTTGCTACAAACTTATGGATCTGCCTTTAGCCGTTACCGACATCAGCACTAATTTGATCAATCTTGTGCAATATCCCTTTATGCAGCGCGCGATCGTTGCCGGGGTACTGATGGGATTGTTGTGTGGTTTTTTAGGCAGTTTTGTGGCGTTGCGGCAGTTGTCTTTCTTTTCTCATGCGGTGGGTCATGCAGCACTCGTTGGAATCGCGATCGGCGTTTTGCTACAAATCGATCCAAACTGGACGCTGTTACCATTCACGTTACTGTTTGGCGTAGCAGTGCTTTATTTGATTGATCAAACCAATCTTTGGAGCGATAGTGTTCTGAATATTGTACTGTCGGGAGCTTTAGCGATCGGGGTGATTCTGACGACGTTTATTCAAGGCTATCGGGGCAATCTGATGGGCGTGCTGTTCGGAGATATTCTGGCAGTCAATTGGGCAGATATCACACTGACAGGATTGCTACTGATTGTGAGTGTGACGATCTTGATGGCGACGTTGAAACAGCAGATTCTTTTAACGTTGAATCAGGCAGTTGCTAAGGTACAAGGTGTTTCCGTACAGTTTCATCGTTATTTATTTGTGGTGCTGTTGTCGTTGACGGTAGCAGTAGCGATTAAAGCGATCGGGATTTTGCTAGTCAATGCGTTTCTTGTCATTCCAGCTTCGACTGCGAAATTGATCAGCCATCGATTTAATCCCTATTTGGCAGGGTCAGTTGCGATCGGAGCATTAAGCAGCATTGCCGGAATGCTAGTGTCAGGTGCTTTCAATTTTCCTTCAGGCCCAAGCATTGTTCTGGTTCAGTTTTGTTTATTTATCGTAGTGTTTGTCGCTACGAAATCATTGGAACTCTGGCGGAGCAGAACTAAATTCAATAAGGCTTAGAGCTGCACGAGAGAGCCGCACGAGCGCGAGCGCGCCGCACGAGGTTGAAGCCCCGTGCTCGTCGGACAAAGTCTCTGAAGAGACTGCATTTCCAAGCCAATGGCTGAGTTCGGGAGTCCCTTCAGGGAGTTCGCACGATTAGCACCGGGTTTTGAATCCGGTGCGGGATAGAAACGCAGTCTAGATAACCCTCACAAGTTCCTCAACTTCTTTGCCTACAACTAAGAAGAATATCGGTTCTGCATCGCTCACCCCTCACCTCCTATGAACATCTCCCTCGCTCAACCAACCACTCGGCAATCTGCTCCTGTGATTTTTCATGTCGAAGGGATTAGCAAGGTGTATCGCATGGGAGAAGTTGAAGTACATGCTTTACGATCGCTAAATCTTGATCTCTACGAAAGTGAATTTGTAGTCCTGCTTGGACCTTCTGGCAGTGGTAAATCCACGTTGCTGAATATTTTAGGCGGATTGGATATTCCCTCAAGTGGGCATTTCTACTTTCGCAATCAGGATTTAACCAATGCGAATGATGCCGTTTTAACTCGATTTCGCCGAAATTCGGTCGGGTTTATCTTTCAGTTTTACAATCTGATTCCGAGCCTGACCGCACGCGAAAATGTAGCACTCGTGACTGAGATTGCTCGACATCCGATGAAACCGGAACAAGCATTGGAATTAGTCGGACTCAGAGATCGACTCGATCATTTCCCGGCTCAGCTATCCGGCGGAGAGCAACAACGCGTTGCCATTGCTAGAGCGATCGCTAAACGTCCTGAAGTTTTACTATGCGATGAGCCGACAGGGGCATTAGATTTTCAAACTGGCAAGATTGTTTTAGAAGCATTAGCACAAGTGAATCAAGAGCTAGGTACAACTACGGCTGTGATTACTCACAATGCTGGAATTGCAGGCATGGCAGATCGAGTGATTACGATGCGCAGCGGCGAAATTACAAACATTCAATACAACGAACACAAGCTAGCCCCCTCGGCATTGGAGTGGTGATGAAAGCACTCAATTACAAACTGGTGCGAGATTTGTGGAAACTGCGCGGGCAGGTGATTGCGATCGCATTAGTCGTGGCTTGTGGGATTGCAATTTTTATTGCCATGATTAGTGCTTATCAATCGCTCGCTGCATCGCAATCTGCTTACTATCAGCAGTATCGACTTGCCCAAGTTTTTGCTCAACTCAAACGTGCGCCAGAGCCTCTCATCGAGCAAATTCAAGCAATTCCAGGAGTGGCTCAGGTTCAATCTAGAGTCGTAGTGGATGTCACGCTGGATGTGCCCGGACAGAAAGAACCAGCCATTGGGCGACTCGTGTCTGTACCAGAGCAACCGATACCCATACTCAATGATTTATTTATTCGTCAAGGACGGTATCTAGAACCTGGACGAGCCGAAGAAGTCTTAGTCAGTGAGGCATTTGCTAACGCAAATCACCTGAAAATAGGCGATCGCGTTGGAGCCATTATCAACGGTCGATGGCAACAGCTTAGCATTGTCGGAATTGCACTTTCACCCGAATATGTGTACGAAATTCGAGCGGGGGATGTGCTGCCTGACAATCAACGGTTCGGCGTATTTTGGATGGGCAGAAAAGCTTTAGGCACTGCGTTTAACCTTGATGGCGCATTTAATGATCTAGCCCTCTCTCTGAGTCCTCAGACGAATCCAGAAGCTGTGATTTTTCAGCTCGATCAATTGCTCAAGCCTTATGGAGGATTTGGAGCGTATGAGCAAGCAGATCAGATCTCGACTAAGTTTGTGACTGACGAGATCACTCAACTCAGATCTCACGCGATGATTGTTCCAAGTATTTTCTTGGCGATCGCTGCTTTTTTACTCCACATTCTGCTATCTCGGTTGATTGGAACACAGCGCGATCAAATTGCGATTCTCAAAGCTTTTGGATATAGCAACTGGAGTGTGGGATGGCATTTTCTAAAATTAGTCTTAGTCATTGTGTTTTTAGGTGGCGCGATCGGCACAGGGGTTGGACTCTGGATGGGTTCAGGAATGCTGAAAATGTACACGCAGTACTATCATTTTCCGAATTTGAACTATCAGATTAGTCTAGGATTAGTGTTAGGTGCGATCGCGATTAGTGCGAGTGCGGCGATCATTGGGGCATTTGTTGCAGTTCGACATGCCGTTTCGCTGCCGCCAGCCGAAGCTATGCGTCCAGAGCCTCCGGCTCATTTCCGGCGAACATTGATGGAAAGATTGGGATTACAGAGCTTTCTCTCGCCTGTAGGACGGATTATTCTACGGAATTTAGAGCGGAAGCCGATTCAAGCACTGTTGTCGATCGTGGGAATTGCTTTAGCGATCGCCATGTTAATTGTTGGGCGCTATTCTCAAGATGCGATTAGCTATCTGATCGATGTGCAATTCCGCTTAATGCAGCGTGAAGATGTCACGATTATTTTCAATGAGCCACGTTCTGCATCCGTGCGGTATGAAGTCGATCATTTACCAGGTGTGCTTTACTCTGAACCGTTTCGCATAGTAGCTGTTCGGTTTCGCAATCAGCAGTATACGCACCAGCTTGGCATTCAAGGATTAGTCGAAAACGGGCAATTGCACCAACTTGTGGATCAACAACTCAATCCCATTCCATTACCGATAGACGGAATTTTACTAACAGCTAAACTCGGAGAAAAGCTGCATATCCGAACCGGAGAAACGCTAACTGTCGAAGTGCTAGAAGGCGATCGCCCGACTCGGTATGTCAAAGTTGCAGGACTGGTTGATGATTTAGTCGGCTTATCTGCCTATATGGAACGACGGGCATTGAATCGATTGATGCAGGAAGGGGAGACGAGTTCTGGCGCGTACCTCGCAGTCGATGCGGCTCAACTGGATCGATTGTACGCATTACTCAAGCAAACGCCCGCGATCGCGTCAGTAAACCTTCGCAAAACCACGATTGAGCGATTTCAGAAAACGATCGCGGATACGCGACAGATCATGAATGCCGTTGAAATCGTCTTTGCTTGCATTATTGCGTTTGGTGTCGTTTACAATGCGGCTCGAATTGCCTTATCCGAACGCAGTCGAGAACTTGCAACTCTGCGCATTATTGGCTTCTCACGCGTTCAAATTGCGGTCGTTCTACTCGGAGAACAGGCAGCATTAACGATCGCAGCAATTCCCGTTGGCTTTTTAGTTGGCTATGGATTAGTTGTCCTGCTGTCGATCGCCTACAACACCGAACTTTATCGACTTCCGCCAATTGTAACGAGTGCGAGCTATGCCTTTGCCGTGATTGTTGTAACCAGTGCGGCATTCATTTCAGGATTAATCGTGCGGCGGAAGCTAGATCATCTGGATTTAGTTGCAGTGCTGAAAACGCGCGAGTAGTCCTCACAACTTCCTCAAACTTCTTCTTTACTCTGGAAACGTCAGTGTTGGTAGATTGCCATGAAGCTGCTCCCTCGGACAACTCAGCCTGCGTCAGACCTGAGAGAAGACTTATCTCCGCATTCTCCAAAGAAAAAATCCCGGTGGCTCATTTACGGGGGAGCCGCGATCGCAACTTTCACGGCAATCGTTTGGGCATTTCGTCCCACTCCGATCGTGGTCGAAACTCAGGCAGTCACACGAGGCGAATTACAAGTGAGCGTCGCTGCTGAAGGGAAAACTCGGATTCGCGATCGCTTTGTCATTTCTGCAC
Organism: Leptolyngbya boryana PCC 6306; assembly: GCF_000353285.1. Taxonomy (NCBI): domain Bacteria; kingdom Bacillati; phylum Cyanobacteriota; class Cyanophyceae; order Leptolyngbyales; family Leptolyngbyaceae; genus Leptolyngbya; species Leptolyngbya boryana. The sequence goes on along the minus strand of NZ_KB731324.1, from coordinate 2,884,772 downwards.
CTGTTAGTGGTCGCTTAACCCGGATTCAGCTTAAAGCTGGCGATGCTGTTCAACCTGGTGAAATTGTTGCTCAGATTGAACCTTTAACCTTAACTGCACCCGTTCAGGAAGCGTTGGGACGACTCGCAGAAGCGCGTGCTCAGCGAGAAGGAGTTGCAACGCAAAGACCGAAATCTGCAACACTCGCCCAAGCACAAACGCGGATTCAAGCCGCGATCGCGACTCAACGCCAAGCTGAAGCCAGTGTGGCTCAAGCACAAGCAGCCTTCAATCAAGCTCAGCGCGATCGCCAACGTGCCCAAGAAATGGCAGCGTCCGGGGTGATTTCTCGACGCGATCGCGAAAATGCGGAACTCGTTGAAATTACAAGAGCCAAAGAGCTAGAGAGTGCGACACTCGCCGCAAAAGCAGCATCGGCTGAGGTCGATGTTGCACGAGCAGCACTCACCGTTTTACAAGCCGAACAGCGAGATCCAGACTATTTGCTGAAAGTATATGATGCGAGAATTGCTAGCATCGAAGCAGATCTTGCAAAACTGCAAGATGAAGCGAATCGCACATCCGTTCGTTCTCCAAGCGGTGGTCAAGTCTTACGACTCTTGCAGCAAAGCGCCCAATCCGTCACGGCTGGAACCCCATTGCTCGAAATTGGAGATATCTCAAAATTAGAGATTGTGATTGATGTCTTATCAACCGATGCTTTGAGGATCAAACCTGGAAATGTGATCTTAGTCCAAGCGGGATCGGGAATGCCAATGCTCAAAGCGAAAGTTCGTCAGGTTGAGCCTTCAGCATTTACTAAAATTTCTGCCTTGGGTGTGGAAGAACAGCGCGTCAATGTTATTGGTGATTTTATCAATGCGCCTGCATCGCTCGGTGATGGCTATCGTTCAGATGTGCAAATTGTCGTTTGGCAGAATCCAAATGTTTTGAAAGTGCCATTGAGTGCTTTGTTTCGCTGTGACCAAGCTTGGTGTGTTTTTAGTGTTCAAGATAGCAAAGCTCAAGAACGATCGATTGAGATTGGTCAGCGCAGCACCTTTGAAGCAGAAGTTCAAAAAGGCTTACAAGCTGGAGAAACAGTGATCCTGCATCCGAATGAACAAATCACAACAGGAACACCGGTGAAGTCACGTTAGCGATCGATAAAGCACCGGATGAGCACAAAATTGATCAGATCGTTGAGATTCCAAAGCGTTCCAGGGAGAAACCGAACCCAAACTGAGCAGCAACAACAATTGCTCAAGTCGCATGAAAGTTGATGCAATTTTGCACGACGTTCATTTTCTTGTTTCTGTGTTTTAATTGTGGGGTTTTCTCAGTATTGATTCACGGAGTTTGGTCTTAAATGTGGCTTTCTCTATTCGCTATCCTAAGTATTGGCATCGCTTTTTCTCCTTCAGTTCTAGCCGCACCAATTGAGCAGCCGTCGGAAGATAGTGTAAATGAAGACATGTCTTCATCCCTGAAGTCGATCACTGCCGTATCAGAACTTTCCCAGGTTCAGCCTACTGATTGGGCATTTCAAGCGGTACAATCTCTGGCGGAACGCTACAAGTGCATAGAGGGTTATCCCGATCGCAATTTTCAAGGCAATCGAGCACTGACTCGTTACGAATTTGCTGCGGGATTGAACGCCTGCATCAATCGATTGAATCAGATACTTGAAACAGCAGCGGCTGACTTAGTACGGGCAGAGGATCTAACTGTACTCCAACGACTTCAGCAAGATTTTGCAGCAGAGCTTGCAATGCTTCGTGAAAAGGTAGGTCAACTAGAAGAACGGACTCTAGCACTCGAAAAGCAACAATTTTCGACAACGACCAAACTCACGGGTGAAGTCATCTTCGCGCTGACGGATGTGTTGACGGGCGACGATAATCAAACGCGCGTCACTCAAGCGACATCAGATACTACTCCAACTCAAAATGCTGTTCTTGCGAATCGGGTGCGCTTAAACTTTGACACCAGTTTTTTAGGCACAGATCTACTCAGACTCCGGTTTCAATCCGGTAACTTTGATATTCCTGGCTTTACGATCGCAGCTCAACCTGGCTTTCCAAATCGGGAAGGCATCCAAACGTTTAATGTCATCCGTCCTTTCCCCAACACTCAAAGCTGCTGTGTTCCCTCTATCTCTCCAAACCCAACAGCGACCCCTGGAGCCATTTATCTCAGTTCTCTTCTCTATCGCTTTCCCGTTGGAAAGACAACGAAAGTGGCTGTGATTGCGAATGGAGGGGAACATGCAGATTATGTACCTACTTTAAATCCTTACTTTGAAGACTTTGATGGGGGCAATGGCTCTCTCTCTACTTTTGGGCAACGTAGTCCAATCTACCGAATGGGCAGTAGTTTTGGTTCGGGCGTTGGCATTACGACTCAACTCAATCGAGTCTTAGAATTCTCTCTCGGCTATCTAGCAAACGGAACAGGTAATTTCCCAGGTCAGTATGGAGGCTTTCTAGATGGAAGCTTTTCAGCACTGGCACAATTGACGATTACACCCAGTGATCGCTTCTCATTGGGATTGACCTACAATTACACCTACCTCACAGCAATTACTAACACGAATTTCGCTGAGGTTACAGGGACAAAACTGACGACTGCCAATACTTTTGTGCCTGAAGACACTTACAATAATTCCTTTGGAGTCGCAGCAACCTTTCGGGTGAGTCCCAGAATTGTGATCAATGGATGGGTAACGACAACGAATGGTCGCGATTTTACGATTCCTAGAGGATCATCGGATTACTATTACACTTGGTCTTATGCACTAGCATTCGCATTTCCAGACCTAGGGAAAAAAGGAAATCTGGGCGGGATCGTACTAGGAGTTGAGCCTTATCTCACAGGATTTTATCTGGATGGAGCACGTGTTCCTTTCCAGCAAGCCTTTCCATTCCGTGTTGAAGGCTTTTACAAGCACCAGTTGACGGATAATCTTTCTATCACCGGAGGTCTAATTTGGTTGACTGCACCGAATCAATCTAATGAGAATCCTGATGTTGTGATTGGAACTTTACGGGGAACATTTCTGTTCTAGTACCATTTCAATTCATCCGTGCTAGTAGTTCAGTAGGTTGATTGTGGGGAGTGGGGAAATGAATGCGATCGCTGTTGCATCAAGATCATTCAACTTAGCAAGATTTCAATCGTGCTAGTATTGCCACAATTTCACTGATTGCAGTTCGTTGGGCTGTAAAATCTTGTGCGTTATTGATGATGATGCTAAATGCGATCGGGGAATAACGGGGCGGAGTAATATACCCAGATAGCGCTGTTGCTCCGGTTAAAGTTCCCGTTTTGGCTTGGGTGATGCCTCTTGCTGGATGATCTTGAAATCGACCTGCTAATGTCCCGGTTTCTCCACCGATCGCTAAAGATTCTCGAAAATATTTTGCTTCTGGTTGCTGGAGCATGACTTGGAGTAACTTCACAAAAGCCGCAGGTGTACTCCAATTTTTTCTCGACAATCCGGCTGCGTCTTCGAGTTCAATCTCGTTCGATTCAATACCCAAACGGCTTAATCGCACAGCGACAGTTGCTAGCCCTTTCTCTAAAACCGTGCGACCCTCTGCCTGTGGGTTCTTTGCTCCAATCGTCCTCAGCAGTGCTTCTGCAAAGAGGTTATTACTATTCGTATTCGTTTCTTTCACCAATTCACTCAAAGGCGGCGAATCAATTCCTGCAACCTCAATTCCAAACGGTCGCATTGCTTGATCACTAATCTGCGATCGCGCGACTGAGATCTTCTCTTCCTGAAGAAATCGCACCAACTGCCGCAGAAAATACTGGTTCGGGTTCGGAACCGCGATCGCCCAGAGATCGGGCTTCGCTCCAACTTGCAACTGCCCCTCGACTTTCAAAATCGACTGGCTCAAATCTCGCTGAATTTGCAAAAATTCTTTGGTCTTTGTCTCGACCGTTCGAGAGCGATTATCGATTTGCCAGTACTGCGCCTGCGTTGGATCGTCCCATTTTAATTGCAACGGTTGTCCAACGGCTTGCGGTATCACCTGAAAGCCTAAACTGTTCTGATTCAAAATCAAACTATTGACAGGCACCGCGTAAGGCGCTTGGATATCTCCGACTGCCCAACTGGAAATCAAACTATCCTGTCCAAAATAACTATCCTCGATCGTCAATTCTGCAATTCGCTGAATCCCGCGCCGCTTCAACTGCTGCACCATTTCTTTCAACTGTTGATCGCTCAAACTCGGATCGCCTCGCCCGACTAATCGTAACCGCCATCCATTTGCAGTCGGCGTACCATACACCGAAGTGCGAATCCGAAAATTAGGACTGAACTCTTTCAGCGCGATCGCCGTCGTGAACAGCTTCATATTAGAAGCCGGAATAAAAAAGCGATCGGCATCTCGGCGATAAAGCGTCTGGCGACTGTCCAGCGTCTGAATCATCACCCCAAATCTGGATCGGGCAAACTCTGGACGATTGACGATCGCATCAATTTGCGGAGTTAATTGTTGCGAGCAAATTGCCCCCGATTCGGCACGCAAACTTGTCGTGAACCCTGTCAGACCCAGAAAAAACCATCCTAGTAGACTAATAATCAATCGCTGAGAGAACACGGTCATGACGATTTTGCAACAACAATTCACGGTAGATATCGGTGAAATCTCCCCTTAGTACAGTGCGGAAGTTTATCTTTCACCAATAGAATTGAAGCACAATCTTCAAAGAGTGATCATTATGGTGCAAGAACGTGATCTTCGACCCCGGAAAATGCAGGAGTCAGATCTCGATCGTCCACTTGGCGATCGCCCGATCCCGCCGATGCGGCATGAAAATTCCGGCACCCCTTTAAGCGATATTCTCTCAGGGTTAGCGTTACTCATATCGCTGATTGCATTTTTTCTCAGTGCCTACGCGGTGATTCAAGTCAGACGGCAATCTTCTGTTCAACCGCAATCGTCGAATCCGTCTGTAAGCCGTCCATTGTTGCCCTTTCTGTCCCAACCGCAGCAGGTTACACAGGGTCAATTTATCCAACCAACTGAAGACCGTTCTGCTCAGGTTGAACTGTTATCTGCAACGCGCGGCTCGTCGAATTCAGCCACGATTCAACTGCAAGTGCGTCGGCTTGATCGCCCAGTCACTGCGGCTCCGACTATCAATCTTGCCAATGCGATCGCGCTCAATTCCCGCACAAATGAGCAGTATCCAGTCATTCAGACACCCGCCTCTAATAATCAATTCATCAGTCTAAGTAACTTGCGTCCTGGATCAAGCCTGAACACTTCGGTGACGCTCCGAGTTCCTGATACGCTCGATCGCATTGATCTCGATATTCCAAATGTCCGTGTATTTCGCAATGTACCAATTTCGATTAGCTAATCTCCCAGGTGCAAAGATTTCAACCTGGGATAGAAATTTCTGTTTCTAGGGCGGTTTATCATTCTGAAAGATTTTAGACTGGGGACGCATTGATTATGAGTTCATGGCGCGATCGCTTCAATCAATTCACAGGCAGAAGTCGCTTTGTCGTCTGCCGTATTTTTATCCATTTGGCGGGGGATGAAGTCGCGCCATTGTTAGGCGTGTTGAACCAAGCAGGTCGAGATGCGATCGCGTCAGAGGGCGATTTACATACCCTCGGCGAAGGGTTAGTTGAAATTTGTCAAAGTTTATTGCAGTACCAAACCTACTGGCGATCGGCAGCCAATGAAGGCGATGCAATTCGGGATGAAGGCGAAGCAGGCGACTACGTGAACGAATTATTTACCGATTCGGCTCAACGCTATCTCAGTGCCCCTGAGCTTGAAAGTGCGGAAACCTCACCTGACGAATTGACGTTACCCGTCACGCAGAATCTAGTCGTGATGATTACGATCGCAGCAGAGGGAGAAGCTCCTGAACTCGAAACGGATTTAGCGGATTTGCGGGCACTGCAAGCTGGACTGAAAGCGATCATCAATTTGCACTACCAAGAACGTCTCCGAGCCGTTCAAGTTCATTTCTCTCCCTCTCGTTTGGGTGACGAACTTAGCACCGATCAGCTTATAGAATTTTTTCCAGAACTGATTCCCCTTTAGAATCGGAAGGTAAAGAACGGGGGAATAGGGGCACGGGGCAAAAGGTAATTTCTCCCCACTCCCCCACTCCCCACTCCCCCACCTCTGAGACTCTAGAACGGTACTGAAACACCCATGTTTATCTCCATTAACCTCGCTCGATCGATGATGCGAAAATTTCTTGCCCTCTCTATGTCGGTAGCTTTATGTTGGACTGCAGTTGGCTGTAGCAGTTCTTCTTTAGGCGATCCTCAACGTCCGCAAGATCGCCCCGCTGCAACCACTCGTGCGGATCAAAAATTGCCCAATGGTCAGTTTGGGGTTCAGCAAGCCACGTTTGATGATGGCACAGGCGAGTATACGGTTCTTCTCAGAGATACGCCTGCTGGAGTCAATTCGGCGTTTAGAACTGAAAATTTGAAGCTAGCTCAATTGACTCCAGACGAGGTAAAAGCAGGTCAAAAAGCTTACCTCAAGTCTGAAAACGGGGAAGTGTCGCTGCATATTCCTGAAGAGTTCAAAATTGAGTACGTCCATAACGTTACCGAGAATGTCACTGATCCCCAAACGGGTCGGACTGAAACGGTGGTTGTGCGCCAAGAGCCGAGTTTCTGGTCTCCGTTTGCAGGGGCTTTAGCAGGTCAAGCGATCGGGAGTTTACTCTTCCGTCCTCAGTACTATGTGCCGCCCTTCTATCAGCCAGGTGTGCCTTTGACAGGATTTGGTGGTTATGGTTCTTCTTACGGTCAAGCGGTGAATCGCTACCAAGAACGCTATCGCTCTGCACCTGTGGTTGAACGAAATCGACAAGTCTTCCGTTCAACGGGTCGAATCGGTTCTCCAGGATTGAATAATCCGCGCGTGCGCCGCCCGGCGATTAATCGCGATCGCCCAACCGGATCGGGATACGGAACCAGCACCCTTCGTCGATCGAATCGCTCCACTCCAAGCCGAGTCAATCGCCCAGGTGGATTTGGCAGCGGAACGCGATCTCGTTCGTCGTTCGGTAGCGGCAGAAGGCGTTAAAGATTTGGTAAGCCCTCGATTATCGGGGGCTTTTTCGTAATGCAATTCACGACCAACCTAAAACTCATACAACACCCGCAACGACCACTCTAAAATCGTCGGACTCGCCCGATTATTCGGATTCGATACGACCGTAACAGAAGGACTGATATTCAAGCGATCGTTGAGCAACAGACCAAAGAATGCTTCAAAATTCGTCTGAGTCTTATTGCCTAAGCGATCGCTAATAAATGGCTGTCCAACAGCAAGTCCAGCTTTCGATCCGGGAATTAAAAAGTTCTGAAACGAAACCCCTAACGCCCAAGTTTTTGGATTGAGGTCTAAATCTTGTTGGAGAATGGAGTTAAAGCCTTCATAGCTCCCAATTCCCAATCGCCCAAATATTCCAAACACTCCGAATCGCCTTTGAATCGCCCATTCTGCGCTTAAACCAGCCGCATTGATCTGCGTGCCATTAATATCAGCATGAGTGTACTGGGCGCGAACGGTGATCGGTTGATTTGGAATCGTATATTCAGCTTCGAGACTGGCTTGATAGCGGTCTTGAAACAATCCTGTGGTTGCAGAATCGGCAGCAGCGTACAGTCCTCGAATCACCAATGCTCGATTCGCATTCCAAGCAATTGCCGCACCAGCTCCCCCAAAGCGATCGATTTCATTCTGCACAATCAAAGGATTGTTCGCGAAAAAGCTCGACCCAAAGTTTTGCCCGGATTGGTTCGCAAACTGATTGCGATCGATAAAATCGCTAGGCGGCAAATTTGATCCGACTGAAACCTGCAAATTCTCACTTGGGCGAAACGAATAGTAGAGTTTGCGAATCTTTAATTCACGCGGAACTCCCACAGCATCGAGTCCGCCACCATCTGCCAAAATTCCATTTGTTCCTAGTAAGTTTTGCCGCTCGTCGTGTGCTTTGGAAATTGCATCTCGCCCATCATTTCCGGCTTGGAGTTGCGTCACTAACACATCGTTCCCTTGAAAGCTGGTGAGTAAGTTTAACCGCACGCGAGACAGCAATGTTGCCTGATCATTTGTGCCATTCGTCACACCGTAATAAACTTGCCCGCTCAGCTTTGTCGTTGTCGAAAATTGCTGACGTTCGACTGTAGCTGTCCGATTGTCCAGGTCATCAACGCGCGATCGTAGCTGCGATAAGGCTTCTCCATAAGCGGCAACCACGCGGCGAATTGTTTGCATATCTTCTGCGATCGTATTGGCTGAATTGCCTGCAATTAATTGTTCTTCAATTCGACCGATGACATTTGCGATCGCGGCTGCAAATTCATTCCGAGTCAGAGGACGATTGCCGCGAAAGGTGCGATCTGGATAGCCGGAGAGAATTCCATAACGCTCGACTAAGGATTTAACCGCTTGATATGCCCAATCGCTAGGACGAATATCGGTCAATTCTGAAACAGTCGTGACTTGCTCCATTGGCTCGCTCGGCTCATCGGAAACGGGCTGCGATCGCGCTGGCAAAACGGCGGTTGCAAGGATTATACCGATACAGATCCAATTCAACTCTTTCACAGACTCACTCCTCAGACGGGCTGCCAAACTTAGTTATAGCAGCCCTCTGAACCCGAGCGCGCTTTAAGCGTTCGCAGTTGCCTCCTTTTTCTCTGAAGTTGATCCTTGTGTTCCAAGCTGAATCAATTCGATCTTGTACCCATTCGGATCTTCAACAAAGGCAATCACAGTAGAGCCATGTTTCATTGGACCAGGTTGCCGCGTTACTTTTCCGCCACGCGCGGCGATCGCCTCACAGGTTGCGTAAATATCATCGACCCCGATCGCAATATGACCGTAAGCATCGCCTAAGTCATACTGCTCTTTTCCCCAGTTGTAGGTGAGTTCGATGACGGTGTGATCTGCTTCTTCGCCATAGCCGACAAACGCTAAAGTAAATTCGCCGCCGGGATAATCTTTTTTGCGTAAGAGTTTCATTCCGAGCGTGTCGCAGTAGAATTTCAGCGACTCGTCTAAGTTTCCAACTCGTAGCATCGTGTGTAATAACCGCATCAACTTTCTCCTAGTAGGCAGCGATCGACAAAATTTCTAAGCGAAATGTCCCAGGATTAAATCTGGGATTCAACGCTCCATCATATTCAAATTTACTCAGCATCAGTTGAAACGACCGAAGATGTTCAGTCGCCAGTCTGGCATTTAGAACGGTCTTTGCCCGGAACACTGGAACCGTCTGGGCAAAAGGAATTTGAATCGTCATCCATTCGCCAGCAACAGTATCAAACGAGTAAGAATAACCTGTACTATCCCACCCATCACTATCGCGGATGAGAAATTTATAGCGATTGCCGTCACCTTTGATCCGCAGTTCAACTCCGGATCTATTCGATAAATCCAGGGGTGGATCAAAATTGCGTGTCCGAACTGAGGCAAATCCTCCAGAATTCTCGATCGAGACATTGCCTGTAAAAACAGCAACACCCCCCTCAAGACGGATGCCACTATTACTAACACCGCCCATCACGACATCATCAAGTGCCCCCCAAGTATTTTTCAAATCTGTTGCTGAATCGTTGAAGTCGAAGAGAACAGTTTCATTTGAGGTCAAAGGTTTGGGGCGTGGTTGAAACATGTTTTGTAGCCAGCTAACGACGGGTATCGCTTCAAAATACTCTAATGTTTGCACAAATCGACCAAGATCCCACTGAGCCATGATATTCACCAAATGAAGAGGCTTTCCCCTACTCTAGCGAGCAAAATTGAGAAATTCTACATCATATTTCAGTAGGATTATCGCCCTCAGTATTGTCAGCCTTTTTCCTTAGATCTACCGAATTGGGTGAGTTGCGCTACGCCTTTGCAGAGAATTTGTTGATTGTGGATGACTACACTAGGTTTTTATGCTACATATTCCTTTATGTATTTACATCAGGTGTGAAGTTTAACTGATTGTCCATACGATTCGTTAGCACCACAATTTGCTGTTCTGTAGGACAAGCAAATTGTGGTGCAGATTTTGGGGACTCTACCGTATTGCTTTGTCATTCTGTCTACTCGGTAGTTGATTCTCCGTATTATGCAAAAGCGAGATCGCTTGGTTCGGCTCAATCTCCAAAAGCACGGGCTTCTAGTGCTAGTAGGGTTAGTTTGTATTTTGTACTGGCAAAAAGCTACTGGGTTGTATTTTCTACTACAGCTAAAACCGATCACAATTTGGCTGTTGAGCAATCTTAAAGCCGCGATCAAGACCAGTATGACTGAAGTCATCTTCAATCCGATATTTTATGGAATGACCGCAGCGATTTTGCTGCTGGAGCGGCTCTTCCCGGTAGAGCCAAAGCAGAAAACCTTTTCGATTGGACTATTGCAAGATTCAATCTGGCTGCTTGGAAGCTTTGTGATGCGATTCTGTTGGATAGCGCCTTGCACGATGGGGATAGATTGGCTTTACACAAAGCTACTAGGAAATTGGGGCATCAATCTACCACAACTGCTGGCTTTACCCGATTGGTTGCGGTTTATTTTGTCGATAATTTTTGCAGATTTTGTTACCTGGCTGAGTCATCTTCTGATGCATCAGCATTCATTCCTGTGGCGGTTTCATGTCATTCATCACTCCCAGGCACAGCTCAATCTATTCACCTCTTTGCGGGTTCATCCTGGGGAAATGTTACTGAGATATCCAATCTTGGTTCTTCCATGGTATCTATTTGCAATTCCCTATCCCGGGCAAATGTACTATATCTTCTTTTACAACTGGTATGGGCGTTTTTGTCATTCCGGAATTCGCTGTAACATGGGTTGGCTAAAGCATATTTTTGTCACACCGCAATATCATCGCGTTCATCACTCGATCGAACTGCGCCAACATAATCAGAACTATGGCTCTCTCCTGACCATCTGGGATTTTTTGTTTGGTACTCAACATCACGATACTCAGGATTATCCAGGAACGGGAATTGATGATCCACAATTTCCGATCGCACAAAAATTCACGCTTCCCAGCGTCGTTAGAACCTATTGGGCGCAAATCCTTTATCCGTTTCATTAGGGGTTGGGGATCTTTCCTCTGAACAAACGGTTCAATCCATCCGGACGTATAAAAAAATGTAAGTAGATTTACTTGTACCAATTACTCTTGAGCCTTCCAATGCTAAACAGCAGCCATATCAAACCGCAAATTCTGCCAGATCATGCTGTGGCGCTTGTTCCTCATATTTTGATGCAAGATGTAGCGGATGAGACAGCCTTGTTGAATCTGCAAACTGAAAAGTACTTCAGTCAAAATGCAATAGCAACCGAGATGCTTTCAGTGTTAACGGAGTCGGATTCGATCGCGGCGGCGTATGATTTGCTGTTAGAGCGTTATGAAGTTACACCAGAGCGGTTGAAGCAGGATCTCCTGAGCTTCATCGAACAGCTACTGAAGGCTGAATTAATTGAACTGCAAATGCGAACCTGAGCAAGTGAAAGTATTTCTGTTGAAGTTCACAATCTTTACCTTCATTCACGATGCGAATTTTAGTTGTTTCTTCCGGAGGGATTGCGGCAGAGCGCCCAGTTCAATGGCTGGTTGCGGCAGGACACCAGGTTTGCCTTGTGAGCGATGGCGATTTTTTTCCAAACCATCACCCAGAGAACTATCGCTTTTTTCAGGCTCAAAAGCTGATTGAAACTTGGATAGATGAAACCACGATCGATGATCAAGCGACAGAACATCGCATGGCGATCAAATTAGCTCCTCGCTTACGCGAAATTGCTACTGAGTTTCAACCAGATGTGATCCATACAAATGGCATTGGTTGGTATGCGTATAGCTGTGCGTTAGCGGGCTTGCATCCACTTGTTGTCTCAGCCTGGGGGTTTCTAAATTTTCTGCTATATGACCGAGTAGACGAACACTCGGAACTAGGCAAATTTGTGCTGAAGCACACTGATCTGCTGATTGTAGAAAACCCGAAGTTAGTCGAACCCTCTCAAGCGCTCCTACCGCCAGGTGCCGAGATTGCACTTTTGCCACTGGGAGTAGACACTGCCCGATTTCATCGCGGGGCAACGCGCGACCTGAAAAAGTGGAAACAAGATTTGCTGAAAGTTGCGCCAGACACCTTCATATTTCTGTCGCCACGCGGACTGGGACGCGGCTATGGGCAGGAATATATTATGCAAGCCTATATACTGGCTTATCCTCATTTCCAGCAGTCTACACAGTTGGTGATGTGTGGAATGGGTCGATCAACTCAGCAGGATGTGCAAGAAGTATACAAGGAAGTTTGCCAACAGGCGGAAGCTGCCAATCTCAGGGAGCATCTGCACTGGTTACCTCACTTTCCCCATCTCTGGATGCCAACACTGTATAACTTGGCAGATGTGGTCGTGAACTATTTGGGGGCTGATGCTTTTCCTTCAACATTGCTTGAAGCAGCCGCTTGCGAATGTACGATTATTAGCTCAGATTTACCGGCCTATCGGGGCACGATTTTTGAGCAGATTTGTACATTGACTGCACCAAGGCATCCACAAGCACTGGCTGAAACGATGATTCAGGTCGCAAACCAATCGTTGGCGGAGCACCAGGAACATTGCGATCGCATTCGCCAACAGGTCATCGAGCAGTTTGACGAAGCGATATGGAAACAGCGATTTCTTCAGACGCTAGAACAGGTGGGACAACAGACAGCACTTGCTCAAGCAGTTTAATCAGCGTGCGCTTCATTCCATACGCCTCAATACGAGTTTCAGGAATTGTGATCTACCCACGTCAATCGAACAACAACAGAGGAACTTCTTCAAATGTCTAACAACAACAAGCAAACCTATTGCTCTCCGCAGCTCGTTGAACACGGCACAATCGCTGGACTGACTCACCAAGTCGTTGGAAGCGGTGGCATTTCGACGACAGCCGCACCGACAACTGCGCCGACAACTTCCGGACCTATCTTGCCGCTCTAATGCTGTTATCTTGGCTTGTACCAGGGTAAGGAGTGATCTGCGGGTGCTTCTGGCGATCGCAGATCACTCCTCGAATCGCATTTCCATGAGATAGAGATCCGCCTGCGTCTTGCTCAACCTTTATCCCACTTATCTGTCCTATGCTCAATTCTGATCGCCTGTATTGTTATTCAGTCTACGGCTGTCAGTTTGTTACCCAGAGATCGCTTCCTGGTTTACCCATCTTGCCTGCCCGTACTGCCTTGCAAGATCCAATTCGAGTGAATTTGCTAGGCACAGCGACTGCTGATTATGCCTTTGTGCAACCGAGCTATTGGCAAGCTTCAGACACCAGTGATCAACAAGAGGGCTTGTATTTGTGGCAGACCCAGCGACCAGATGGCATTTACTCACGCCTACGATCCTATGAGGGAGGCGATCGGCTGGATTTTGTGATCAATCCCACTGGGACTGAAGTTTGGGGCTTTTGGTCACACGAAGACCTGTTTCAAGATGCTGTATCGATGCTGTTAGGGGCAGTGTTGGGGCATGTTTTGCGGCTGCGCAATGTGATTTGCCTCCATGCCAGCGTGGTGGAAATTGCCGATCGCGCGATCGCGCTAGTCGGTGAGTCGGGGGCTGGGAAATCGACCACTGCTGCTGCCTTCGCTCTACGAGGATACAGCGTTCTCAGTGATGATATTGCTGCGCTGACTTGGATGAATCAGCAATTCTGGGTGCAGCCTGGATATCCTGCTTTGCGGTTGTGGAGTCCCTCGCTGGATGCGCTACAAGTTTCTACCTCTAAACTGCGACGGGTTGCTAACCGCTGGGATAAACGACTGCTAGACCTGAGTACTCAGATGGAGAACGATACAAATCCTAGTATTGCCACCCAGTCCAAACCTCAAAGCTTTACTGCACACCCCTTACCTCTGAGCGCTGTGTATGTGCTCACAGAACGAGATCCGCAGCTGACCCAAGTAAGGATTGATCCTCTTACCCCGATCGCAGCCCTCCATCAGTTACTTACCCATGCTTACGGGCGATCGATCTTATCGAGATCGGGGCAACAAGCAGAACTGCAACATCTTACTCGGATTGCGCAAACTCTACCAATTCGTAAACTCTATCGTCCAGATGATTTGTACCAGCTTGATCATCTCTGTGCTGCGATTACCCATGATTTAGAGCAATCGCGATCGCTGTGTAACCCTCACTAAAACTTATGAGCGAATGTGTCACCTGGTTAATTCCTGTCAAAAATGGGATGCCTTACCTGCCCGAAACTCTAGCCTCGATCGAGGCACAAACTTACGAAAACTGGGAAGTTTTAATTTGGGACAATGGTTCAACTGATGGCACGTTGGAAGAACTAGAAAAATGGGTTCCTGAACGCTTACCGGGTCGAGTGGTGACAAATGATCCGTGTGGGGTTGGAGGTTCCTTAGCCAAAATGGTTGAAGCATCCAACACAGAACTATGCGCTCGAATTGATGCCGACGATATCAATGTGCCACAACGCCTGGAAACACAACTTTCGTATTTAATCGCTCATCCGGATGTTGCTGTGGTTGGCAGTTCTATGTATCTCATCCACCAAGATACAGGGTTCAATGAACTCTATCCTAGACCGACTCACCCTGAGGACATTGTAAACTACCTGATCAGCGTTAACAGTATGGCGCATCCATCTGTCATGTTTAGACGGTCAGCCATCTTAGAGGTGGGTAACTATCGAGAACGACCGGGTGTCGAAGATTATGATCTTTGGCTAAGAGTTGCCACAAAATATAAGCTCGCCAATTTAGAGTTACCGCTCATCTACTACCGCATTCGGAGCAATAGTGAAACGGCAACATACATTGGTCAAGGAACGTTGAAAGCCTTAACTGATGATTGTTTTGTTCAAAATGCACCTTTACTGTTTGGCTGCACAGAAGATGAAGCGAGATTATTGCGAGAAAACCGTCATCCAATCGCTGCTCTAGCACTCTGTAAAACTGCATTCTACTTGCACAAAACCCAGGGTGGCGGAATCTTCGATCGACTCCGCTCTGCTTCCTTTATCGGAGCCGGTACGATGCGGCTCTCGCCAAGTGACTGGGGTTCAAGAATTGCGATCGCGCTTTTAAGCTCTCTCAGCATTAATCGAGTCAAACACAACATCAAGCAGTGGATTAAAGCGCGTCTTCATCCTGAGCAGTTCGTGTTTCTGTCTGCCTTGCGCCACTTTCTAAAACAACAAAAAGGATACTGAAGATGCGCTTTATCGTTACTGGTGGAGCTGGATTTATTGGCTCTCACGTCACCGAAGAACTCTTAACACAAGGACATTCTGCAATTGTTGTCGATAATCTGATGACTGGATCGCTGAAAAATCTATCTTCACATCCACAATTATCAGTCCTACAAAAAGATATTTTGCGCTGTCAACCGATTGATTTTTCCGGCAAAATTGATGGTCTTGTCCACTTGGCTGCAACCCCTTCAGTCATGGACTCATGGCTTCATTCAACTCAGTCTCATCACAATAACCTTTCGAGCATTATTGCAGTGATCAATCTCTGTCAAGCGTTATCGATTCCCAAACTCGTTTTTGCGAGTTCAGCCGCCGTTTATGGCAATCTGTCCGCGACTTCTATTTCTGAAGAACACGCGATCGCGCCTATTTCTCCCTACGGGCTACAAAAATTAGCCAGTGAACAATATGGGCGTTTATTTGCTGAGCGCTGCGGATTTTCCTTTGTAGGATTGCGGTTGTTCAATGTGTTTGGCGATCGACAGGCTCCCCATTCTTCCTACTCTGGAGTCATCTCGCAGTTTATTCAAGCGATGCAGCAGGGAGTACCGCTTACAGTTTACGGCGATGGCACTCAAACTCGCGACTTTGTCTATGTTAAAGATGTTGCTCAAGCCTTTGTGCAAGCCTTACAAGCTCCACTGGCTCCCGGATCGTCGCTTGTGTGTAACATTGGTACGGGAAAGGCGACCTCACTTTTACAACTGATCGACTGGCTGAGGTTAAGTTTTCCCAATTACCAAGCAGGAATGCAGTTTGCCGCTGCGCGACCCGGTGATATTCAATACTCTCAAGCCGAGATCATGCTAGCCCGAACCGCGTTGAATTTTCATCCTCAATGGAGCACTAAACAAGGTCTGCGATCGCTGCTCCACAGTTTCGACTTTGCCT
Organism: Leptolyngbya boryana PCC 6306; assembly: GCF_000353285.1. Classification (NCBI taxonomy): domain Bacteria; kingdom Bacillati; phylum Cyanobacteriota; class Cyanophyceae; order Leptolyngbyales; family Leptolyngbyaceae; genus Leptolyngbya; species Leptolyngbya boryana. The sequence continues at coordinate 2,868,617 of NZ_KB731324.1, read as the reverse complement.
CGATCGCAGCTTAGAATCGATTCATATTATCGATAGTTTTGAGCTTGGGTTTCAAATAAGAAAGCATATTTGCCTTGCTGCTGCATTAATTCCTCGTGTGTTCCCCGCTCGACAATGCAACCGTTTTCCATCACATAAATGCAATCCGCGAGCTTGACCGTCGAAAGCCGATGGCTTACCAGGATCGCAGCTTGGTTTTGAATCAATTGACGAAAGCTCTGGAAAATTTCGGCTTCGGCTTCTGGATCGATCGCACTCGTTGGTTCATCGAGAATGATCACCTGAGCAGCGCGCAAAAATGCTCTTGCCAAGGCAACTTTCTGCCATTGTCCCAGACTCAGTTCTTCACCCGTCTCAAAGTACTTTCCTAAAATGGTGTCATAGCCTTGAGGTAATGTTTGAATCACAGCATCTGCCCCACTGTGATGGGCTGCTTTGAAAATTCGCTCATGATCCGGAGAGAGTTCAATATTGCCCAGCCAAATGTTTTCCTGTGCGGTCATTTGGTACTTCGCATAGTCTTGAAACACCACGCTGAACTGTCGTCGCAAGTCGGAGATCGCAAACTGATTGAGATCAATCCCATCGATTGTAATTCGTCCTGCTGTGGGATCATACAATCGACACAGCAGCTTGATTAATGTTGTTTTTCCAGAACCATTTCCACCCACTAAAGCAATCACTTCTCCAGGAGCAATGTTGAGTGAAATATCTCGAATCGCTTGACGCGCAGAATTGTCGTACTGAAAGCTCACTCGATCAAACACAATTCCTTGCTGCATGGGTGTTGGGATCGACTGAGGTCGTATCGGTTCGACTAACTTCGGCTTCAACCGTAAAAACTCATATAAGTTTGCCAGAAAAAGATTGTCTTCATAAAGTCCTCCAATCCGCGACATTACACCTGACAACGCACCTTGCCCACGTAGCAATGCTTCACGACAAAGCACCAGATCACCAACCTGCAACGTGCCTTGAAATGCCTGATAAACAATAAAGGCATAAGCTGCAAATATCAATGCTCCTGCAAGTGTCTGAGCGCAACCATTTGCGATCGCTTGTTGTTGCCCAATCTCTAGAGTTTCTCGATAGAGTTGCTGCTGCTGGCGATTAAATCGCTGGCGAAAAAACTGTCCCAGATTAAACAGTCGCAGTTCTTTGGCATACCAATCGCTGATTAAAAGCCAACTGAGATACCGATTGTGTCGATCCATCGCAGTGCGTCGTCGATACCATTCGTGGCGCACATTCACAAACTTCAACCGCACCATAGTAGTCGGAATCACTGCTACAAATAAAACTGCGGCGACCCCCCAATGCAATGACAGCAATAAAGCGATCATTCCCATCAGGGAAATACTGTTTTGCACGACCTCAAGAGTATTATTCACTACAGTCGCTGGACGATGAAGCGCTTGTTGCTGGGCACGCTGTAGCGTGTCTTGATAGTCTGAGTTCTCGTAGTACTCTAAGTCAATTTCGATCGACTTAGCATGAAGAACATCCTGCATGTAGTTCGTGACTTGCTGCGATTGAGCAGTGTTGACAAACTCTGAAATGGCATTGCACACAATCGTGATCAGCATGACGCTTGCCACTCCTGCCAATAGAGCCAAAAGCCTTGGTAAATCTGGCTGATGAAGACTAGCGCTGACTGTATCAACGATTAATTTTGTGAAGTAGAGTAAGGGCAATGGTAATACGCCCTGAATCGCGACAAGAATCAGGCGAATCGTTGTCCACTTTGGCGCTGCGGACCAAATTAACCTCAACACAGGTAACAAGTGCAGCGCTTTTATGACTTGACGAATTTGCATGGTGCTAGGCGAGATGCAGCAGCACAAATTGATGCTGGATCGCGTTGCCAAGAATGTTTTTGACGATCGCAAAACAGGGTTGCTTTAGCAAGGTAGCGTTGCCAGGAAGAGACATCATTCGGTTCGGGGTACCAACTGGGTAAAGGGGCTGAATTGGTGGGCTACATCAGGATGATCGTTCAGGACAAGGTTTTCAAACTCGATCCAAGCATGAGCTAAAAACAGTTGTTGTTGTCGTCGGACTCCGATTTGTAAGGTGGTCTCAACGCCTCGATAGCGCAGCAGCACCCAAAGAACAAGCGATCGCTTCAGACAGTTTCCCCAGGGGCTAGATTGCGCGGCTAAGTTGACGATTCGAGCGATATGATGCAGTTGAGCAGGGTCGTTTGCCGTTTTGGAGCAGTGTGCAGTGAGCCAATTCAACCAGCGCTGTGTCTGTCGCAATCCGCCAATCTCTAGACTCCAAGCTGTCAGCGGTAACAACAAAAAGGCTTGCAGGAACAGAGTCCGATCAGGCGGAGAAAGCGCAAACCAACAGGAAACTTGATGAAACAATCGCCGCATAGGATTGACAAGATATTTTCCGCTCTACTTTACGGCGTTATTCAGTAAATATCCGGACTAATTGAGTTATCAAATGTACAGTGAAATGTTGAGATAACCCCGGACTGTTCCTCCGCATGATCCGTGCTGCTGCCGCTGATTGCTTACTTGACTGCGTTCGATATTATTGTGGAACTACGACCGAACTGGAGTTCAGTACTGTCAATTGGTCAGACTTGCTCGACTTAGCTTACTTCAATAGTCTTGCTCCAGTGGTGTATCAGAGCTTGAAGACCTCGCCAACGGTTCCTGCTGCTGTGCTGGATCGTCTTTCTGAAACAGTCCGAATGACAAATTATCTCAATTTGGTGCGAATGCAAGAACTGCTTCAGATTGTTGCGCGGCTCAAAGAGCAGGGAATTACGGCTATTCCTTTTAAGGGACTGGTGCTCGCCGAAATCGCTCACGGCAATTTAGCGATGCGGGAGTTTGGGGATTTGGATTTGCTGGTGCGCTATCAAGATTTCTGGCAAGCAAAAGCAGTCTTAATGACTCAAGAATATAGTCCAGGGTCAACTGCCATTCAAGAAGCATTGACCTCTAATCGGTACTGTCAAATTTCATTATTGAATCCGGCGCGATCGAGTGTTTTAGATCTGCATTGGGGAATTCCTCCCCGACGAAGGTGGCGACGAGAGTATCCTGATATGCTCTGGCAGAACTTACAAATCCGCTCAATTGCGCTCCAGACGATTCAAACGTTTTCAGTCGAGGTCACGCTGGTCATTCAGGCAGTCAATACGGTCAAAGAACCCACTCGACGATCGTCGCTGAAACAAGCTTGTGATCTAGCAAAGTTAATTTGTGCTTACCCTGCTCTAGATTGGCATCAAGTTTGGCAAGTTGCCGATCAACTGCGAGTTCGGAAACTTGTCATGATTGGGTTGGGTGTTGTATCCCAACTTCTACAAGTCCCATTGCCTGTGGAAGTGCTGACTAAAATTCAAGAAACACAAGCGATCGCTGAGCAGGTCGCTCAGCAGATTGTGACCAAAATTGATCGTCCAACTCAGCCAACAGACCCATTTTGGTCAGAGTTTTGGTATCAGCTTAGAACGGTTGATCAGGCATGGCATGGCGTAGTGATTAGTCTGCAATTTTTGGCAACGACCTTGATAGTGGTGGGAATGCGTCTAGTCCCCAACGAGCGCGATCGACAACTGGTTGCGCTGCCTCAGTCCCTTTCTTTTCTGTATTATTTTCTACGGATTGTACGACTGACGCACCGAGTTCTGATGCAGAGATAGAGAAGGTCATTGATTTGTGTGTTCTTCAATCCAAGTCAAAACGAGTGTGGCGACTGAAAGCGGAAGCGATTCGATGTCTCCGAGTTCGTTGAGAAAAATGCAGTGGACTTGTTCGCCGTTGAGGAGCGATCACACTCGGATGGAGTTTGGTTTGCTCGGTGTTGTGGTTGCGATCAATGATGACAGCTTGCCAATCTGAGAGGATGTTTAAAAAGTAATCGTTGAGACACATTCACCCGCCCCCGGACTGAAAGTCGGGGCTAGTTGAACAAAGTCCGCTGAAGGGACTAACGGCCAATCAGAATCAGGTCTTCAGTCCTTTTCAAAGGACTTCGCACCGTTAGCCCCGAATTCATTCCGGGGCGAGATAGAACGGAGCGAGGAAACGGTTGATACTTTTAAAATACCCTCTGAGAAGTGGGTGGTGTTATTGATGCAGCACGATCGTTAAATTCATACGATTCCAATTACTCAAAGTCCCCCAGAATGGGGGGTTTAGGGGGCTGAAGCCGAATGAAACGCAGCAAGAATTCCGCCTTCACGATCGCTATTTCCAATCGCCATTTCCGATCGCATTCCACAATCCTATCGATCAGTCCATCGAATTGCGTTTTTGAGATAGTCGATCGCGTTTCCAACGTTTTGAGGTTGTGTCTTTGGCTTGGGTTGTGTGCTGATGCCGGAGCGATTGTAGGGCAACAGTAAGGTCGCTTCGATTTCCTCGCGGACTTTGCGGCTGACGTAGCAATCGCTGTTGAGGCAGGCGACAAGGAGACGGTTAGCTTCGTAGTACTGATTGAGAAGCTGTTTCTGAGTCGTGGTAAATTGCCAATTGTGCCCGATGTTGCGATGCTGAATCATTACAGTTCTGAGTTGTTCAGTCCAATTTTGTCCATTTGTTTTCCACCATTGTTTGAAATGTTCCCTGTTTTCTATTGAGGGAAGTTGTGATTTAAGCTGTTGGAGCTTTTGATTCAATTTGGGGTCGAGGGCGCGGGCGAGTTCGCGGTCGCGGTCGAGGGCGCGGGCGAGTTCGCGGTCGCGGTCGAGGGCGCGGGTGTGGTTGCCGTCGAGGGCGCGGTAGAGGTAGAGGGCGCGGTAGAGTTCGAGGTCGAGGTCGAGTTCGATGTCGAGTTCGCGGTCGCGGTCGAGTTCGCGGTCGAGGTCGACCTCGCGGTAGAGGGCGTGGTCGAGGGCGTGGTCGAGGGCGAGGGCGAGGGCGAACTCGATGTCGAGGTAGAGGGCGCCGTAGAGGTAGAGGCCGAGGGCATAGTCGAGGGCGCGGGTGTGGTCGCGGTCGAGGGTGAGGTAAAAAGCTCGAATTGCAGCAGGTTTATAGGAAGCTTTTGTTGAGTAAGACTTTTGCTCAACAAAAGTGAGAAATTGTTGGAGTTTTTCATCTTTCGCTAGAATGCCATCGATTTCTCGTTTCATTGCCAAGAAAAACTTATCTGCATTTCTTAGCATTCCAACTGTTAGCAAAAAGACTTCTCGCCAACGCTTTTCGGTGACATGGCAGACAATCTCTTTGAAATCTCCCTCAGACTTTTCAATTTTTCGAGCAGTGAAGTATTCCTGAAAAGTGAGATGAGAAAATGAATAGATTCCGCGTGCCCGCTCAACGAGTAAGCCATGCTGTGCCTCGATCGACTTCAACACCGCTTCGCGATCGAGTTGCAAGGTTTCTGGGTCAAGATTTGCATTGGGTAAGTTGCGAATGTAGTCTTGAATCTCCTCCTCAACAAATCTCTGCTTGAAAAAGTACTCGCTTCGCGTAAACGCATTAAAAGCAATTTGGCTCAGTAAGTCTTCTTTGCGGTTGAGCGAGAGTTGTTTGTATACGACATCTCGCGTGATGTTTCGCTTGCCATCCCACTTTTTCAGCAAGACATCTAAGCCTTCTTTGTAGAGTTCTGCTCGGTTAGCTGGAAATCCAGCTTGTTCGCCGTAAACCAAGCACAGCAGAGTAAGCAAGAGAGGATTCGTTGCAAGTTCTTGTAAACCTGGATGTGCTTCTAATGCTTTTGAAAATTCTGTGGCTTTAGTTGGATCTTTGTGCTGAAACCACTTGAACGCAAAGTCAGCAATTTGTTCCGTGTCAAAATCAGCAACTTCTACCTCTGTAAAGCTCTCAAACGTATATTCCTTGGCTGCAATCCGACAGGTCATGACAAATTGATTGCCATCGAACTGTCGCGAAGTCTGCTGAATTGTATTTAAGATATGGTTTTGATCTTCCGCCCTCACTTCGTCTAAGCCATCGAGCAAAATCAGAGATCGACCCGCCAGCGAAATCTTTTTGACGATTTCAGGATTCTCGATTCCACATTCAGCAAATTGTTTTGCAATAAATTCGATCAAGCTTGGTTGTCCTGATGCTTCTGCAAATTCCTTCAGAGGGACAAAGATCGGAATGTGATTTTTGTACAGTTGTCCTGCCTGACATTGCAGAGCTAACCACTTGAGAAAAGTCGTTTTACCTGCTCCAGGCTTGCCTAAAATTAAGAGTTTGTTATGCTTTTGAACTGCTTCTAATCCGGGGATGCGTTTTTGCTGCACTCTTCCTAAACTAAAGCGATCGAAGTCTTCAAAATTACAACCTTCGAGCAATTGCTCAATACTCCGCCGTTGATTTCCTGTAAGCTTTTCTAGAATATTGACGGTTGTGTAAATCGAATCGATCGTAATCCTTTGCTCCATATCCAACACCCGCATCGTGCCACAGCGTTTTTGAATATCTCGACTGATCCGTTGACGGATAGATTGCACGATAGGATCTATCTCTGAGTCTGGAAATTCAATTGCACGACGAATTCCCCTCACTACACTTTCAAACGCCTCATCTTGATTTGCCCATTGGGTAATCGCTCTACCGTCTCGTGGTAATGCTTCTAATTTGCTAAATGAAGCACCTTTCCAATCTACCGGACGTAGAATCACTGGAATCACAAGTGCTTCCTTCGATTCATGCCGCTCCATTGCCCGCTTGAGTTCGATTTCATAGCGTTTTTTAGAAGCAAGAAAATCTGAGCTAATCAACAGCAGAATAATTTGAGCCGATTCGAGATGATGATCAATCTGTTCAGCCCGTTCAGCCCCTACGGTAATTTTTTGATTATGCCAAGCCCTAATGATCCCTTGTCGCTCCAAGGTGCTGAGGTGCTTCTCCAACTCTTTCATCAATGATTCATCTTGAGAAGCGTAGGAGAGGAAAATCTCGATCGCGCTCATCGTCTTACCCTTCAAGGCAAAGTATTGTTCGATGCCTCATACTCTAGCGAGAAAAATCAAGAAATTCCATTCGCGACTAGGTTTTGATTTTACGATCGCTCTTCCCCATTCCTCCATTCCCCCACTTGTAATGCCATTCCCACCCTCGGAATCGCAATTCCAAACCCTGTAACGCCATTCCCATCCCTGGAATCCCAATTCACGGCACGATTATCTGATGCCCCATCTTTGAATCACGATCGCTGTATGTGTTGCACCGACATCGGGAACATCGACAGTAATATTCAGCCAAAGGAGACAAACAATGGCAACTGTCGATACCAGTAAACGCTTGAGAAACAGCATCATTCAAGACGACATCAAAGCTTTACAGGGAGCCAAAGGACTGCCCAACTATACCCCTTTCCGTTCCGAAGCAAGAACCGATCTCCTATCCGACCTCGAATCCAAAATGCGCTTCGCTCAAGAAGCCGAACTGCAAGCCAAAGCCCAATATCAAGCCGCACAAAATACGGCTCAAGAACTCGAATGGAAATTCCACAACGCCATTCTCGTCCTAAAACAATCCGTCATTGCCCAATATGGAGATGATGGCAACGAAGTCGAAGCAATCGGCTTACAAAAAAAATCCGATCGCAAACGCCCCCAACGCAAAGCCAAACTTGCTCAGCCAGCTTAAAAAATCTGCAACGGCTTAAAATCCCCCATTTTGGGGGATTTAGAAAGCAACCCCAAGCCATCCGACCTTCAAATCAGCTAGCTATACCCAATCGCTCGATCGCACATTTCACTAAGTAGATGGGCGTAATTAAATATCAGTTCGGCAAGTTCTCTCGCTTCGTTGCTGACTCGCCCCGGAATGAATTCGGGGCTACCAGTGCGAAGTCCACGCTGGGACTAACAGCCAAAGACAACTCTTTCTTCAGTGGGTTTCAACCCACTTCGCACGGTTAGCCCGAACTTCCAGTTCAGGGCGGGACGCAAACGAGAGCGACTATCTTCCAATTTATTTCACCTCCCTCCCTACTTACTGACCCTGATCGCGCTTCCGCTCACTCAACTGCAAGCGAATCTGAGTATGCACATCCTTCGTAATCGGATAGAAATACGTCAACACCATTCCAATCAGCAAAGCGACCGTCGGCACAGGTCCGATCGACGATCGAATCGCCAACAACACACTCTCCGGCTGCACAGGCAAAGGAACTGCATCAGTCGGCGGAACATATCCCGCATTCCCCAATTGCTGCAATACCACTGCTACTGCAACTCCCAAACAGACCTTCTGCAAAAACGTCACAAAGCTATAAAAAATGCCTTCGCGCCGCTGTCCTGTCCGCAACTCATCGAGTTCGATCACATCCGGCAACATTGACCACGGAATCAAATACGCCACCGACACTCCAAACCCCGACATCACCGCCAAGGTATACATCAAAGTCATTTGTCCCGGTTGCAAAAAGAACAAGCCACCTTGAGCAATAATCCAAAGCACCATGCCTGCAAAGTAAACCCCCCGCTTCCCAATCCGATGACTCAATTGATTCCAAACAGGAAGCATGAGCATCGCCGTTAATTGCACAGCTAAAACGACACTCGGTACTGCCCAAGCATCATTCAACCGCATCACACTTGCAACAAAGTAAGGAATAATCGCTGCTGTCAGCTGAAAACTCAGCCACGAACAGAGATAAATTCCCACCACAAACAGAAAAGGCCCATTACTAAACGCGATTTTAAGCTGTTGCACGATCGGAATCGACACAGGCATCTCCGCCTCTGGATGCTGCAATCCGACAGCTTTCATGCGATCGAATGTCCCCCAAACGCACCAAAACAAGGGCAACACCGACAAAACACCGCACACAATCCCGATCGCAACATATCGGTCACTCAAATTTGGAAATCTAGAGCTAATCAAGCCGACTAAAATCAGCGACAGAATACTGCCCCCAATTGAGAATGCAAATCGAAAACTATTCAAGCTGGTACGCTCGTCATAGTCTTGCGTCATTTCAGGAGTCATCGCCGTATACGGCAAATTCACCACTGTATACAGCCAGCCAAGCACGATCGAAATAAACGTGTAATACCAAAACAATCCCCACTGCTGCGAACCTGCGTTATCGCTAAATTTCGGCACAATCCACTGCAAGAAGAAGAAAAACCCAAACGGAACCGCACCCGCCAAAATCCAGGGATAGCGACGACCCAGGCGCGATCGCGTTTTATCGCTCATCACCCCGACCATCGGATCGTTCACCGCATCCCAAACTTTTCCGATTAACTGCGTTTGCCCTGCCAAACTTGGATTGAGTCCTGCGACATCGGTTAAAAAAGGCGACAGATAAAAAATTAAAATATTTGCCGTAATTGCAGGTCCTAAATCCCCTGCTCCATACGCCACCTTCGTCTTTAAGTTAAGCTTTTCAGAGACCGATTCATTAGCAGAATTGTTCATAACAGATCGCACAAGCCGGGTTAACAAGTTGTATTATTTTCTTCGGCTTCGGCTGCGATCGCACAAGTCGCAGAAAAACTTAATTCATCCTCAACTCTATAATTCATCCTCAACTCTATGTCGGATCTCTATGTCAGTTGGTCAGACTATCATCGCTTGATCGAGAAACTTGCCCTTCAGGTCTACAAATCTGAATGGGAATTTAATCAGATTGTCTGTTTAGCTAGAGGCGGATTACGGATTGGAGATCTCCTCTCTCGCATGTTTGATGTGCCTTTGGCAGTGTTGTCTACTTCTTCCTATCGGAGTGGATCGCGATCGCGCAGTGCGTTAGTCTTTTCCAAAGATCTCAGTATGACGACTCTGAATCTGGGTAGCCACGTTTTAATTGTGGATGATCTCGTTGATTCGGGTGTGACGCTGCAAAAAACGATTCCTTGGCTCAAACAGCATTACGGCTTCTATATCGAAGAAATGCGCACCGGGGTTCTCTGGTATAAAGATTGCTCGGTGATCAAGCCTGACTATTACGTCGATTATTTGGCGGATAATCCCTGGATTCACCAGCCGTTTGAAAAATACGAGGATATGAAGCCCTCTGATCTGCTGGAACTGGAGAAAGTGGAATGACGCTGCGATCGCAATCCCGGATTATTGCTATTCTGTAATACTGTGAGCCGTGGAGTTGAGGAGCGCCCCTCTTGAGTAATGCCAGTCAGCCGGGAAAACCTCCGCAAGATCAAGCACCGTCTTTTGATGACATTCCGATTGCTGAGCGCGAATCTCCGATTGCGCCTCCGGTTCAGTCTGGCTCGAAGTTTTGGCTATGGCTAGGCGGACTGGTGACGATCGCGCTACTGTCCGGAGGCGGGTGGCTTGCCTATCAATGGTGGCTGAGTCGCAGCATTGCCAGTCCGACTCCTGTCGCGGAAAGCCCACAGCCGAGTGACGCAAAATCTCCGGATGATGGGAGACTTCTCAATCATTTTGCCTATCCCGAAGCACCGCTAAACGACCTCGAAGCCGTTTCTGCTGATGGTGGAATAAAAATGCGAACTCCTGCCGCTAGAGCCTTCAAAGAGATGGTGGCAGCAGCGAATGCCGAAGGCGTAATTCTCAATCCGCTTTCCGGATTTCGATCGCTTCAAGAACAGCAGCAAGTTTATTTTGATGTCAAAGCAGAACGGGCACAGACCCCAGAACAGCGTGCTTTAGTCAGTGCGCCGCCTGGATATAGTGAACATCACACTGGATACGCGATCGATATTGGCGATGGCAGGGTTCCAGCGGTAAATCTCAGTCCAGATTTCGATAAGACTCCTGCCTACCGATGGCTGGCTGCCAATGCAACAAGATTTAATTTTGAACTCTCTTTTCCCCAGGGAAACAAACAGGGCGTGACTTATGAGCCTTGGCATTGGCGATTTGTAGGGGATAAGCAAAGCTTAGAAACCTTCTACAGAGCGAAAGAATTCAAGCAAGAAAATCCGCCTACCCCAAATCCATGAATCAAACTGCATTGAATCTCGTTGCGATCGGCATTTTCACTATGACGATGAGCACCTTGCTCAGTCCGTTGCTGAATTTTTCGCCTGCGATTCCTGCGATCGCAACCTTTAGCATTCTTGGACTTGCAACGCTGGATTCATTTCAGTGGCAAGGGAAGTTTGGCACACTCTGCCTCGATTGGCTTGCTCGGTTTTCTCCGGCTCATCGCGATCGCGTTCTGCGGCATGAAGCGGGACATTTTCTTGTTGCTCAACAACTGCAAATTCCGGTCGTGGGCTACACCTTAAATGCGTGGCAAGCGTTTCGCCAAGGGCAAGCTGGACTAGGCGGTGTGCAGTTTGATACTCAGGAATTAGAAGCGGAACTTCAGCAAGGCAAGCTCTCATCCCAATTGCTTGAGCGTTACTGTACGGTTTGGATGGCAGGAATTGCGGCAGAGCAATTAGCGTATGGCAATTCAGAAGGGGGCGCAGACGATCGCCAGAAATTCCGTGAGACTTTAACGAAATTACGTATTCCTGCGTCAGAATTGCCTCAGCGGGAGCGTTTATCTATTTTGAGAGCGAAAGATCTGCTGAAAAATCATCAGTCAGCCTACGACGCGTTAGTCGTTGCTTTGCAGGAGAATCAATCGATCGAACAATGTTATTCAGCGATTCAAGACCAATCTTAATTGCCGTGTTTAGGCTCTACATACCGCAATCGCTCTGCATACAAGGCAGAAAAGCTGAACCTGTCTCAATCTGAATCGTACTGTGTTCAATTCCAAAACGATCGTGCAGGTCGTGAGAAATCCGAGCTAGAAAATCCGATCCAGGTACGCCTGCAAGCATGACGAGATGTGCTGTTAAAGCGGGTTCTGTTGAACTCAGTGCCCACACATGTAAATCATGAATCGAGCCAACTCCGGGTAAGTCTAGTAAATAGTTTTGAATCGCTCGTAAATCTACATTTGCAGGCACACCATCTAATGCCAAACTGAGCGACTCTTGCAGCAAATTCCATGCACCGATTCCAATCACGATCGCAATTCCCATACTTGCGATCGCATCAATTGACTGCCACCCAGTCAAAGTAATGATCAACCCACTCAAGACCACACCCACCGAAACTAAAGCATCTGCAACCATGTGCAGAAATGCGCCTTTCACATTGACATCATGCTGATGGTCTTTCTGGAACATCAAAGCTGTTGCACCATTCACCAAAATCCCGATCGCAGCGACAATTATCACGGTCAGACTTTCGACAGGCTTCGGATCAATCAAGCGCTGAATCGCTTCGATCGCAATAAAGACCGTCACACTGAGCAGCAAACTAGAATTAATCAGTGGTGAGAGAATCGAAGCTCTCCGCAGTCCATAAGTATGACGTTTCGTAGGACGACGACGTGCCAGCGTATATGCGCCCCAAGCGATCGCAAGTCCCAAAACATCGCCTAAATTATGTCCCGCATCCGCGAGTAAAGCGAGAGAATTCGTCAACCAACCAAACGTCGCTTGAGCCATTACAAAGCCTAAATTGAGAACGATACCGATGAGAAAAGCGCGATCGTATCGAACGGTTGAATGATCGTGATGGTGATGATGATGCATTAGAATGCTGCGGCTCAACCTTCAAAGACTGTCTTCAGAATATCTGAACGCTCATTCAGATGTCTAGCCTGTGATGAAGGATGCTGGTTGCGTGAGTGGAAAGCGCGATCGCTCTTTTTAGACTAGCTTGAAACGCAATTATACAGTATATTTGTATTGCTTTATAGACCGGAAAAATGTACGACGATGCTTGTCGCTTTTTAGCTGAAAACTTCTCAGCGGACTTTGCGAGTTGGTTACTTGGAGAACCCGTTATCTTAACTGAGATTCAGCCTTCAGAGCTTTCACTTGACCCAATTCGCGCTGATGCTCTGATTCTACTAGAGTCAGACAACGTGATTTTGCACCTAGAATTTCAAACCCGTCCTGACCCAGATATTCCATTCAGAATGTTCGATTATCGCGGGCGAGGATACAGACGAGATAAAACAAAAACGATGCGCCAAGTCGTGATTTATCTCAAGCAAACAGCATCCGACCTAGTTCATAAAACTGACTTTACCTTAGAACGCACACGCCACGAATTTGATGTCATCCGTTTGTGGGAGCAACCTAATGATTTATTCTTGCAGTATCCTGGCTTAATTCCCTTTGCGGTTCTAGAGCAGACGCTGAATCCAGAATCAACATTGCGGCAAGCAGCACAAGTGATCGATCAAATTTCAGATTCTACGATTCAAGCTAATCTGTCAGCAGTTTCAGCCATCCTTGCTGGACTAAAATTAGAAGACGAGATCATTTATCGTGTATTGCGGAGAGATATTATGCAAGAATCCTCTGTTTATCGTGCGATCCAAAGAGAGACGAAAAAATCAAGAGATCGTGAGATCGCTATCAATCTTTTACGTGAAGGCTTTCCAGTCGAGGCAATTTCCCGTGGAACAGGTTTGTCGATCGAAGAAGTCCAACACCTTCAACAACAAATGAATGACGCTCCGCAGAACTAGCGATTACACTCTTTGCTCTCGCGCACTCGCTTAACTAATGTGAAGTAAAGCTATCGTTCAAACATATAACTTTGTCTGTTGTTCGAGCGACATCTGAAAAATATGAATATAAGAAATTGGTTGCGAACGTGTAATGCTGAATGGACTCAGCATTTTGACGTTGACTCTGATGAAATTAGCAAAGCACTCTTCTTAGCAATCGAGTTTGGAGACTGGCAATCAACGCAGATCCTTGCCCTTGCTCAGCTAGACATTGATGCTACAGATCATATGGGTGATTGGACTGCATTAATGCGCGCAGTTCACGAAGGCTCATTTGAAACGGTCAAACTATTAGTTGAATTAGGTGCTGATGTTAATTTACGAGGAGCTTTGGAACCGGACAAAGATTTTGCACTTAATCTCGCTGCTTATGCACGCAACCAAGAAATTTTCGATTATTTATTCCCACTGACTATTGCGGAGTTGCAAAAAGTAGCAGTTAAAACTCTTGATCGAAATTAAAGCGATCGCCCAAAACGAAATTAAAGCGATCGCCCAAAACGACGATCGCCCCCATCTTACGGAACCGAAATCGCAAGCATTCCATTCTCTGGCAAATACTGTCGATAGCGTCCACCCTCTGAGAACACGATAACTAAGCGCAATCCATAATCCGGCTCCACCTGAAGATCTGCCCACGGAATTGCAATCTCAACACAACTATCGATTCCTACCTGCGCCCGACTTGCCCGTGACTGCCAGCGTGAATACTCACCCGCCTCTTGTAACCAAACTGTCTGAGTGAGCAAATTCACTCCTAAATGATGGTGAAATGCATAGTTCAAAGGCGCTTGCTCCGGCAAATCGACGAGTGGAATCGGGCTATTGTGCATCGGGCGATTCTCATAGAACCACAGTAAATTCAACTCTGGCGGAATCTCTTTCCCCGGTTGTACTCCCGTCTGAAAGTCCAAGCGCAAATAGAGATTCAAGTGATCCACCCCATACCAAAGGCGCTGAATCGGGCTACTTTGGTGCATCGTTCCGCGCGCACCTCCGACTTCAATTCGTCCCGCTTTATCCCAATCTTGCTCATTGCCGCGACCATCGATCATCGGATGAATAAATCCTTGCGGCGTATGATCTCCACGAGCTTCGTGAACCTCAACAGGCTGGCGAACATTCTCAGGCACAGGTTCATTCAGCGATCGATACAACGCTGCTAAATGCTCTCGAAACAACTGATCAAACATGGCATCTTGATTCGAGGAATGTCCTTCCCCAAACCACCAGAACCAATCCGATCCTTCTGCTGCATACAGTGCTTCCCAAGCTTCGGGATTGTTTTCTTCCGTTGCTTCAGGATGGTTTGCTAAAGTCTGACGCGCCGCAGTGAGCAAATCCCAAGCTTTATTTTTGGCAGGATCACCAATCCAGGTTGTAAAGCTTCCATCGACCCAAGAACCACTATGCAATTGTTGTGCAGGAATCGTTTCTGTCGGTGGATATTGCTCAATGAATTCTGAAACGGTAACTAACTTGATATCTGGATCATTGCTCAAAGTCTGGTAAAGCAGTTCTAAGAAAGGCTTACCGTCTTGTGGGTAAAACTCCCAACAGTTCTCACCATCCAATGCAATGGTCACTAACCAAGGTTGATCCGCTTTATCTTTGAGCGATCGCGCAATGGCTTCTAAATGTCCGACAAGGTTCGTCACCGCTTGCTTCGGCTCCATCGCGCTGTAAGTAAACCCGATCAAATCTGACAACCGATGATCCCGAAATACGATCGCTAAATCTCCCGCAGGCGTTTCCAACCGATACGGACGATAAAGCTTCTCCGGCTCATAAACATTCCCCGTCTCATCCCGATGGAAGAAATGCTTCAGCGACCAACCCAACACTGCCTCATCCGAACACAGCCACTGAAATCCCTGTTTTGCAACATACGGCAAAATTTCAGGACTCACCGACTGTTCCGAAGGCCACAAGCCCCGTGGAGCACAGCCAAATCGCTCCTCATACATCTGCCAAGCTTTGTTCAAATGCCGAGGAATATCTTCTGCAAACTGAAAGCGCGATTCTGGCAGCGTCATATTCGGTACAGCTACCCGTCCCGCATTCGTATCTGCGAGCAGCGGCAAAATCGGATGCGTATAAGGGGTCGTCGTCACCTCAAGCTGACCCGATTCTTGCATCTTGCGATGTTGAGGAATGATGCGACTGAGAATTTCTCTGTGCTTCGCGATGATTCTTTGGCGATCGCTCAACGTAAACCCTTTCCCCTGCTTCAACCAAGCCTCAATCTCTGGATCATCCCAAAACAACGGATCAATCCACGCCAAATTATGCCAAGCCAACAGATCGCTATAATCCTGTTCCTGCCAATTCTCCAGACACCAACCGCGTCCCCGTTCCTGCCGCTGCCCGTAGAGTTCTGAATAGCGCGGATGCGGATTGATTAAAGTATGCTGATTCGCATCAAAGAAATGTTCAATCACGAATTCCTTGGATGCGCGATCGAGGTTCTCTACAGGCGTAACGGTCGCGATCAAATACGGGTCAAGTGCCGTTCCAGCCACATAATCCTCAATCTGCATGATCAGCGACGGCACAAGATTCACCGTCTGATGCAATTTTGGATAACGTTCTAACAACAGAATTAGATCAAGATAATCCTTGGTTCCATGCAGCCGCACCCAAGGCAAGCGATATTGCCCCTCAGAAGCAGCATAATAATTCGCATCGCCACGGCTTTTATAAAGCGGTTGATGCTGATGCCAGATGAAAGCGACGTGAAGCGGATACGGCATAAAAAATGGAGGCTTGGGATAGACCTGTTCAGTTTAATAGTCTACCGCTTGCCCCCCATTTCATTTTCAGGATTTCCTTACAAAACCTGTTCGACTTCCGCGATTTCTGGAATCATTTCGCGCAAACGTCGTTCAATTCCCATTCTCAAAGTCATCGCTGAGCTTGGGCAACTGCCGCAAGCACCTTGAAGACGCAGTTTCACGATCGGCCCATCTAATTCCACCAGTTCCACGTTGCCACCATCTGACATCAGATAGGGACGCATTTCGTCCAAAACGGTTTCGACATTTTCGGGCGTAAGTGTCAAAGACATAGTTCACCTACTAACAACTTGTTGATCTCATCGTAGCTTTGATTGGCAGGCTGTGGGGAGTGGGGAGTGGGGAGAAAGTTCTTTTACTCCCTACCCCCTACTCCCCACCCTCTACTAAGCCACGCTCGCAGGCTCCAACAATCTCACATTCGCAAACGAAAATTCACTCGTATGCTGCTCGGTTTTGATCGTCCGGCTGGTCAGAATGTAATACCCACCGATTTCTTCGTACAGGTCTTCAAATTCGCTTCTTGCGCCTTTGACTGCGCCAGTCTTCGGATCGCTGTAGATCGAATCGTAGCGATGCGAGAGATAGCCACTGCCCGTATCGTGACTGCTGAAGGTATTAATCGTCACGACGACACCATGAATGTGACGATGCACAAGGCTGACTTCGTTATTCCGAATTTTATAGCGATCGCCTTCTCCCTTCCCGCCGACTAAAAGCTCAACGCTCCCATCTGGATCAGTTGCGCCGAGCGTAAATGTATTCTCGCCATGCGTCGCTTCAAAAGCCCGACGAACCCGATGCACTGCAATTTCCCAAACTTGCCCGTGAATCGCTTTCTTGCCTTCTCCGTCTTCAATGTCAAATACATCAAAGGTGAAATCAGGATTGATGCGGCACTTTGCGTTGTAAGTCTTATCGCCTTCGCGGTAGGTTACATCTGCGGTATAGCCCGGAAAATTCTCATCCCAGGTGTACCGATTTTCGTAAGCAGCCCGAAACAAAGCACGAGCATCGGTTTGCACAGTCGTCATCCTAGATCTCCGTTACTTCTCTTGTTCTAGTTTAGAGAATTTGGCACAAACTCGCTTGTAGGATTGAACTTCATCGAGTCGATGCTGCCAGCAGGCTCGATTTAATCTGCTGCAATCATTACAGGCTCTTGATACAACGGCACTGTAAACGTCACAGTTGATCCCAAGCCTTCACCCATACTGTAGAAGTTGACAACTCCGCCCATGGCTTCTACCAATTTCTGAGAAATTGCCAACCCTAAACCTGTTCCGCCATACTGCCGCGTCAGCGATCCATCGACTTGACTAAACGATTGGAACAGTTTGTCTTGTTTGTCTAATGAAACCCCAATTCCGGTATCTGCGACCCGAATCTTCACCAGTCCGGGCAATTCCTCATCCTGCACGACAATTCGCTTTTTAATCACCTCAGCGCTCACCGTCACACCGCCTTCATTGGTGAACTTGATCGCATTTCCCATCAAATTCAGCAACACCTGAAGCAAACGCTGATAATTGCCATACACAACAATTTCATCGTGCGTCTGAGGCATTTGCACCTCAAAACTCAAATTCTTTTGGCGAATCTGAGTTCGAGTCATCGTTTCTACTTGATCGAGTAATTCTTGCAAGCTCACTGGACTGCATTCGATCTGCATCTTTCCAGCTTCAATCTTGGCGATATCCAAGACATCGTTAATAATGTCCAGCAAGTGCATTGCCGATCGATGAGCTTCTTCGATAAATTCTCGCTGTTCCTGGGGATCTTCTGCCATCCCATCGAGAACCAGCTTCAAAAAGCCAATCATTCCATTCAGCGGCGTTCTCAACTCATGCGAGGTATTGGCTAAAAATTCACTCTTGAGTCTGGATGCTTCCTCGGCTTGATGGCGTGCTTCATCGAGTTCGCGGTGCTTCAGCATCAAATTATCATTCGCACGTTGCAGTTCAATCAACAATGCCGCATGAGCGATCGAGGTTCCCACCTGATCGGCTAACTCTTGCACAAAATCTAATTCCGCTTGTGTCCAAACGCGATCGCGATCGCACTGATCGAGAATAATCACCCCATTCGGCTGATCCTGATAATGGGTGGCGACCAGCAAGCGCGTTTGAGGAACATCCAGACTCGAATTTAATTCAATCTCTTCGGGAGCTTGGCGCACTGCCCGAATTGGGTTCAGTGTTGTCAAAGCTTTCTGGAGTAAAGGATCGCTCTGAATGTCAAACGTTGCCCCTTTCAATGAAGTCATGCAATCTTGACGAAATTCTGCCACCGACTTAATGCTCGATCGCTTGGGATCATAGGGACAAATCACACACCGACTGACATCGAGTGCCATGCCCAATCCGTCTACGGTGACCTGCCAAATCGTCGAGAGGTCTAAATTCTGGCGTGCATTCCAGACAATTTGGGTCAAAAGCTGCTGATAGCGATCGAGCGAATTGCCACGCGACAATTCAACTGCTTGCAAGGGAGATCGCATCTCATCTAGCTCATTCGCCTGTTCGCCAGTCACAGCAACGAGCGCCGCTGTTCCATTTGGCAAAATTACCGGACTCATCACCAAGTCGAAGAGAACGGTGCGATCGCCGCACTCAAACAGACATCGAAACTGTTCAGGCGTTTGAGAGGCAAGCACTCGTTTCAGACGATCGAGATAGGTTGAACGAGAGACGGGTGCAAATGCGGCTTGAATCGATCTGCCCAACAAATGCTCAGGTTGAATCTGAAAATCTGCTGCTCTCTGCCAGTCGAACGCAATCAAAACTCCCGCCGCATCTTGGATCATCATCAACTCTGCAACCCTGGGTGCAGCAGAATCAGACGCGGACGAGTCAATCGAGTAAGAAGAATCAGACAGAGAAGTAGAAAGATCCACAGAAGTGACCATTTGACCTGAATCTCGAAGCAACAACACCTGGCATCACAAACGCGACCCTAACCTAGATAGCCCGATCACAATGCCCGATCGCTCACTTCTTATCCTAATCGTTCCATTCCCCTCGGGGAGGCAAAGGTGGATTTCTTGGCAGCGTCCGCGCATTATCTTCGTCCCGGTACATTTCGCTTCTCAACCACTGCCGCAACGCCACTTCCACCACTTTGCTTGGATCGTTCGTCAAATGACGGACTTGATCCAATAGATCAGAATCAATCTGAATGGCTAATTCGGTTTTGTGTCGATCGGGAATTTGAACTTTATCATTCATAAGGCAATCACCTTCTCTGAGAAGGTTGGTTGAAGAGTCGGGGCAATTCAGTAAAAATCACCCAGTTGCGATCTTTCCCCATAAAATGGATGTACCGTTTTTTACCTAGATTCATCAAAGTTTTAACATTTTTTCATTGATAGCTTCGAGGCAAATTTGACACCAGGAGAAATTATCGTAACTGATGTTTCTTTATTAATAGCCTCTCAAATTCTCGAACTCAGTGAAGAAAGCATTAAAATATCTTAAGCATCTCTTTTGTCTGAGAGTGCCTGTCCTTTGCTCCTGCACCTTCTGAAGTTTATGACTGACGTACCCGTCAACCGCATTCGCAATTTTTCGATCATTGCTCATATCGACCACGGCAAGTCTACGCTGGCTGACCGTTTGCTCCAAGAAACGGGAACCGTGACCGCACGGGAAATGAAAGAACAGTTCCTCGATAGTATGGATCTGGAGCGGGAGCGCGGGATCACGATCAAACTGCAAGCTGCCCGAATGAATTACACCGCAAAAGATGGACAGCAGTACGTCTTGAACTTGATCGACACGCCTGGACACGTCGATTTCTCTTACGAAGTTTCGCGATCTCTCGCAGCGTGCGAAGGTGCGCTCCTCGTCGTCGATGCCTCTCAAGGCGTAGAAGCTCAAACGCTGGCAAACGTCTATCTGGCACTGGAACACGATTTGGAAATCATTCCGGTTCTGAACAAGATTGATTTGCCCGGCGCAGAACCCGATCGCGTGCGCCAAGAAATCGAAGATGTCGTTGGGTTAGATTGCTCGGAAGCGATCATGGCATCGGCAAAAGAAGGCATTGGTGTGCCCGACATTTTAGAAGCGATCGTGCAAAAAGTTCCGCCCCCTGCAGACACAACCAACGATCCCTTCCGCGCTCTGATTTTCGATAGTTATTACGATGCTTATCGCGGTGTCATTGTCTATTTCCGGGTCGTCGATGGCCAGGTGAAAAAAGGCGATAAAGTCTACCTGATGGCATCGGGTAAGGAATATCAGATCGATGAACTGGGCGTTCTCTCTCCCACTCAAGTCCAGGTTGATTCACTTCATGCAGGTGAAGTGGGCTATTTTGCGGCTTCGATTAAAGCAGTAGAAGATGCACGAGTCGGCGACACAATTACCCTCTCGGCGAAGAAAGCTTCTGAACCTCTACCTGGGTACATCGAAGCGAAACCGATGGTGTTTTGCGGCATGTTCCCGACCGATGCCGACCAGTTCCCAGAATTGCGAGAAGCACTCGACAAATTGAAGCTCAACGATGCTGCATTGAATTTTGAACCAGAAACTTCCAGTGCGATGGGCTTTGGCTTCCGGTGTGGCTTCCTCGGCTTGCTGCACATGGAAATTGTCCAAGAACGGCTGGAACGCGAATATAACCTGGATCTAATTATCACTGCGCCTTCGGTGGTTTATCGAGTCACTACGATCAAAGGCGAAGTTGTCTTGATCGATAATCCAGGTAAACTTCCCTCACCTACCGAGCGCGAAAAGATCGAAGAACCTTATGTTCAAGTCGATATCATCACGCCTGAAACGTATGTGGGGACGTTGATGGAACTCTGCCAAAATCGGCGTGGGGTCTTCAAAGATATGAAGTATCTCACCCCTGGACGCACCACGCTGATTTATGAATTGCCGCTCGCAGAAGTGGTGACAGACTTCTTTGATCAGATGAAGTCACGATCGCGCGGGTACGCCAGCATGGAATATCAACTGATCGGCTACCGAGAAAACGCATTGGTGAAGTTGGATATCATGATCAACGGTGATCCGGTCGATTCGCTGGCAACGATCGTTCACCGCGACAAAGCCTATGGAGTCGGTCGTGCGCTCACAGAGAAACTTCGCGAACTGATCCCACGCCATCAATTTAAAATCCCGATTCAAGCCGCGATCGGCAGCAAAGTTATCGCCAGTGAACATATCCCAGCGCTGCGTAAAGATGTCCTAGCCAAATGCTACGGCGGTGACATCTCACGGAAGAAGAAATTGCTGCAAAAACAAGCGAAAGGCAAGAAGCGCATGAAAGCGATCGGGACGGTCGATGTGCCCCAAGAAGCTTTTATGGCAGTGCTTCGACTCTCAAACGAACAAAGTTAACACGCTCGAATCGCTCCTACCCAAAAAGTTGGAGCGATTTTCATTTGGGGATTGAAGATTCGGTGAACTCGATCGACACGAACCCCCCATTTCAAAGGCTTCTGCTATGGTGCTAACTGCAAAAGCTCGTTTCACATCAGCTCTTTCCGCTTGCTCCATCCGGATGCACTCCGCGATGCTCGTTAATTTAATGGGTACAATCTTGGCAAGCAAGAGTTGACTCAATCGTAAGATTGAGCACCTTGCAACTCCGACCCTCGTTCGTTTGCAACTTCAACAGATTCTGGACTTATGCGAATTCTTGTCACTGGTGGTGCGGGTTTTATTGGCTCTCACTTAATCGATCGCCTCATGAACACAGGTCATGAAGTGCTTTGCTTGGATAACTTTTATACCGGACATAAACGCAATATTCAACATTGGCTAGGAAATCCCAATTTTGAATTGATCCGTCACGATATTACAGAACCGATTCGGCTCGAAGTTGATCAGATCTATCACTTGGCATGTCCTGCCTCACCCGTTCATTACCAGTACAATCCAGTCAAAACTGTCAAAATCAACGTGATGGGCACGCTCAACATGCTGGGATTGGCGAAGCGTGTCAAGGCAAGATTTCTGCTGGCATCCACTTCAGAAGTCTACGGCGACCCAGAAGTGCATCCTCAAACGGAAGAATATCGGGGTAACGTCAACCCGATCGGGATTCGCAGCTGCTACGACGAAGGGAAACGAGTCGCGGAAACCCTTGCCTTTGATTATCATCGCCAAAACGATGTTGATATCCGTGTTGCCAGAATTTTCAATACCTATGGGCCTCGAATGCTCGAAAACGACGGTCGCGTTGTCAGCAATCTGGTCGTTCAAGCACTGCGTGGGATTCCCTTAACAGTTTACGGAGATGGATCTCAGACTCGCAGCTTCTGCTATGTCTCCGACCTCGTAGACGGACTTTATCGCTTGATGAATGGTGACTTTATTGGGCCTGTGAACCTGGGTAACCCAGGCGAGTATACAATTTTACAGCTCGCGCAAACGGTTCAGGATATGGTCAATCCTGAAGCTGCGTTGAAATTTGAGCCACTGCCGCAAGATGATCCGCGTCGTCGCAAGCCGGACATCACTCGTGCTCAAACGCACCTAGGTTGGCAACCGACAATCTCGCTGAGAGACGGATTAGAGCGTACGATCGCAGATTTTCGCAGCCGTATTGAAGCTTCCGAAGCACAATCTCAATTGGATGCGGCTAGCATCACCACGCATTAATCAAACATTCCCGAATTTCTGAAATTCGGGAATGCTAGCGAGAAATAAACTGACCTTTGTTTTGAGGAGTCTAGAGTTATGCGCGTTTGCGTTATTGGAACAGGCTACGTAGGTTTGGTAACAGGTGCTTGCCTTTCGCATATTGGTCATCATGTCATTTGCGTAGACAACAACGAAGCAAAAGTCAAGTTGATGCAGGCGGGACAGTCCCCAATTTTTGAACCCGGATTGTCTGAAATCATGCAGTCGTCCATTCAGTCTGGACGCTTGGAATTTACCACTGATATCGCAGCGGGTGTTGAACATGGCGAAATTTTATTTATTGCGGTTGGCACGCCTGCATTACCAAACGGGGAAAGTGATACCCGCTATGTTGAAGCAGTAGCCCGGGGCATCGGCTCAAACCTCAAAGGCGGCTATAAGGTGATTGTGAATAAGTCTACGGTTCCGATTGGATCGGGTGACTGGGTGAGAATGATCGTGCTTGATGGCATCGCGGAGCGTCAAAAGGCTGAAGCACAGCCTGTCCTCGCGACAGCGGGCGGCGGAGTGGATGAAGTCATGCCCAGTGCAGTAACAGGCGACTATGATTTCGATGTCGTCAGTAATCCTGAATTCTTACGCGAAGGTTCGGCTGTATTTGACACGTTCAACCCCGATCGTATTGTCTTAGGCAGCAATAACAACGATCGTCCAATCAAATTGATGAAAGAACTCTATGCTCCGATCGTAGAGCGTCAATTTGCAGAAGTTAAATCTGTGCCTCCAGTTCCCGTGGTTGTGACGGATCTCAGTTCAGCTGAAATGATCAAATATGCAGCGAATGCATTTTTGGCAACCAAAATCAGCTTTATCAACGAAGTGGCGAATATCTGCGATCGCGTTGGGGCAGATGTGAGCCAGGTTGCGAAAGGCATCGGTTTAGATTCTCGGATCGGCAGCAAATTCCTTCAAGCAGGTCTCGGTTGGGGTGGATCTTGCTTCCCGAAAGATGTCTCGGCATTGATTCACACCGCTGATGATTATGGTTACGAAACTCAACTGCTCAAGGCTGCAGTGAGTGTCAACGAGCGTCAACGGTTGATCGTGGTTGAGAAGCTGCAGCAAGCTTTGAAAATCTTGAAAGGAAAAACGATCGGCTTACTGGGCTTGACCTTCAAACCGGACACCGATGATTTGCGTGATGCTCCTGCATTGAATGTGATTGAGAACTTGGCTCGGCTCGGTGCAAAAGTGAAGGCATACGATCCGATTATTTCTCAGACCGGAATGCGTCATGGTCTTTCGGATGTGATCGTCGAAACCGATGCAGAGCGCTTAGCCGATGGCTGTGATGCACTCGCTCTGATTACCGAGTGGGAACAGTTCCTCAGTCTCGACTACATCAAGATGGCAAAACTGATGAACACCCCAATTTTGATCGATGGTCGGAACTTCCTCAACCAACCTGTGATGGAGGAAGCAGGCTTCCGTTACATCGGTATCGGTCGCTAAGTTTCATCTTCTCAACTCTAAAGAGGCGCAGCGATGCGTCTCTTTTTTTATGGGCAGTTCGAGAGCGATCGCAAAATGATTTCTAAATCTTCAGTTAATCGTTTTGCACCTTGTTTGGGATGGTCAGAGGCATAGACGATCGCACTCAAGGGCTTTTCGACATGAATTTTGACGGCGGTGCGCCAGGGGACAAGCGGCTTGCTGTATTGGATGGAGATCGGCACGATCCGAACATCTAGTTCTGGCTGGCTCGCTTCCGCTTGAAGTGCAAGTCGAGCAAGTCCCGGTTTAAGCGGTGCTGGCTGACGATAGATATTGCCTTCCGGAAAGATGACTAAGACTTCGCCGTGCTGAAGGAGACAAACGCTGTGACGCAAAGCGGAGATTCCAGGGTGACGTGTGTTGATAGGGAAGCCACCTAAACGTCGGATAAACCAACCTTGCAGCCCTTTAATCTCATCGGCAGTCACCATAAATCGCAACACGCGTCCAGTGACATCTTGCCCAACCGCATAAGGAACCATGAATGCATCCCAGCGCGATCGATGCGTTGAGGCAATGATCACTGGACCTGTCGTTGGAAAATGCTCTCGACCCGTGACTTCAATCCGACGAAAGTAGAACGGAAGCACAAGGTATCGCGCCAGCGGGTAAGCAATAGAAGCCAGCCACGGAAGACAGCGCGAGCGGGTAGATTGAACAATAGAATTTGGGATTTCCACGGGCGGACGAGCGGTTGACTCGGATTCGGCAGAACAAAGTCGCTCCTTTGCAGTAGCGGAAGATTGAGACAGAGGCATGGAAAGACCGGGGCGAGTCAATACGCCATGAGATTTGGGGGATTTTGGCGAGCGCATGAAGTCAATCAGAAGCATAGCAGAATAAAACTCGTACCTTCTAGGGTCGGTAGATGATCCTTATATTCCATTTACGGTAGTGGGTTTTCTCGATCGTGCGGCTCTATCAGAGGACAGTTCTAGGGGTGGCTGATTGACGAATTTAGAACGAATCACTGACTCTTTTTGCAAGGCTCCCTTCCTCGCAGCTTCAAACCCTAAGTTCTAAAATCGAATAACTTAGGTGTTGACAGTTACAGTTTTGTCGCTTATATTAGTAAATGTCAAACGCGCTGAACAACGCGCTGCGAGGTGTGCCCCCATCGTCTAGAGGCCTAGGACACCTCCCTTTCACGGAGGCGACAGGGATTCGAATTCCCTTGGGGGTATTAAAAAAGCGAGGCAAGAGTAGCACTCTTGCCTCGCTTTTTAGTTTTCTGCAGTCGGCAGCAGATGGGAGTTTTGCAGACTGCGATCGTAAACAATTCACACTTTCCGATCTTCGGGTTCAAATAACGATCCGATCACAGGAAAGAGAAATCCTTTACCGACGAATAAACGCGATCGGATCTTCTGCGACCCAGCCTAATTTGGAATTCGTTCGCACTTCAAAATGCAAATGTGGTTGTACTGTACTCGGTGATCCGGTTTGTCCAACCTTTCCAACGACTGTCCCTCGTTTGATTACTTGTCCGACTTTGACATTGATGGTTGCCAACTGAGCGTACCGGGTTTGATAGCCCTGTTGATGATTAATCACAACGAGATTTCCATAGTTTCCCTGGTTGCTTGCAAATGCGACGGTTCCATCCCCGATCGCTTTTACAGGTGTGCCCACATTTGCTAGCAGATCCGTTCCACTATGAAAGACTGGCTTTTCACGTCCTGCTGGCAAGTACCATCCAAAACCTAGCGCAATTGAAGCGGTTTCTCCCGTTAAAGGTGAACCAGATAAAACCGGAGTTTTGCCAACTGCTGCGGGTTGAGTACCGCTATTCGGTGACCAGTTTACACCTGGGACAAAGACAACTTTGGGCGATCGCTGACAGCCATTCACTTCGTATAGGACATCTGCCCGGACTCGATAACGTGCTGCTAAATCCTTGAAACTCGTTCCCGCCGGAACTTCCACCCGAATGCCGTTAAAGGGCGGAATTAGGAGCGTTTGTCCAGGCGAAACTTTTCCCGATCGCGTATCGGGATTCAACCCCATGATCGTTGTGGAAATGAGATTGTATTTCGTTGCGATCGAGTCGAGTGTTTCGCCTGCTGCAACTGTGTGACGAGATAACCGAGACAAGGCTGGAGCAGGGCAAGCCGATTCTTGTGCTTGCAGGGGGGGCATGATGCCAAACCCTAAAACTCCAGCTAGGAACAACCCACGATAATACATAGCTTGATTCAATGATGCCGCTATTTGTTCGGACGAGTTTATCAT
Organism: Leptolyngbya boryana PCC 6306; assembly: GCF_000353285.1. Taxonomy (NCBI): domain Bacteria; kingdom Bacillati; phylum Cyanobacteriota; class Cyanophyceae; order Leptolyngbyales; family Leptolyngbyaceae; genus Leptolyngbya; species Leptolyngbya boryana. The sequence continues at coordinate 2,841,988 of NZ_KB731324.1, read as the reverse complement.
CCCGTTGTTTCAGGATTTCTGTTTCGGGATTTTCTAAACCACTTTCTGTCTTAAAAATGGCACGAGAATTTCATTCACCTTTTCGTGCCAGTCTTCTTGAGGATAATGTCCGACTTCATCGAGTTCAACCAAGGTTGGATACAAGGATTTTGCAGTCTCGATCGCGAGCCAAGGATCACGCGCTCCCCAACCGATTAATAATGGCTTTTTCCAGTCTTTTAATCCGGTTTCGATCTCAGCCGTAACTTGCTTGAGTTGGAGATTTTGCAGAATCGCGAATAATGCCCGCCCCACATCTGAAGTTTTTAACCACGGACGACGATAGACATCAAGGTCAGCATCTTCAATCCGATATCCGCCTCCCCCTTCCAGGGTGCGATCGACGAGCAGCGGGTCTTGCGTCATCATGTCTCCGACGAGAGGAATGCTCATCTGTTTTAGTTTCCAAGGCAATTTCGCAGCTTGGAAAATTGGGCAGTTAAAAATTGCCAGTCGTTCTACTTGGTCGGGATGTCTGAGCGCGTATTGGATTCCTACGGAACCCAGAAAGCCTTGAGCGACGATCGAGACTTGCTCAAATTCAAATGCTGCAATCAAATCTTCGAGGACAGAGAGATACGTCTCGGGTTGATAATCGAAATCTCGGCGATCCGGCATACTCGAATATCCACAGCCGATCCAATCTGGCGCGATCGCTCTAAATCCTTCTGCACCCAACGCAGGCAAGACATTGCGCCAACTGTAGCCCTGAGAGACTAAACCGTGGAGCAAAATGACCGGAGTGCGATCAGAAGAACTCGTCGGTTCGGCATCTCGGTAAAACCAATTTAGCGCTCCAACTTCAATTCGCTTCCCCGTTTCAGACATAATCCCGCTCTCCACAGCTTTTTTGTGAGCTTACCGTGTTTCGGGATCAACAATCTATTGTCACAAATCTATGACAAGTTTAAGAAACGGTAGTTGTTGATACAGAAATTATCTGGTATATTAGTCTCATAGACAAGAAATGACCAGGAGAAATGAGTATGTCCATTCAAGATCAAGCTCGCGCATTAATGGTTCGTCACCGCCAAATGATTCGCAACCGTGAGCAATCCATGTTGACTCGTCAAGCAAACGAAGTTGGAATGCCTTCGGAATCTGCCCAGGTGATGCAAAGCAATCATCATGGAAATATTGAAAACTACGATCGTAGTAATGTCGGTTTGAGCTAGTTGCTAAATGATTGTTTCTCTCTAAGCGCTTTTCAGAAGAAGAGCGCTTTTTAATTGGTTAATTTGCAGAGGTGGGAAGAGCAGCACTTAAGATTTCTGAACCTTCTGTCGTTACCAAAATGTCATCTTCGATCCGAATCCCACGGACATCTGAAAACTTTTCGAGTTGCTGCCAATTCACTACATCGCGATATTTTTCTCTGCGCTCTGGATCATTCAAAATAGCCGGAACTTGATAAAATCCAGGCTCGATCGTTACGATCATTCCCGCTCTTAACAGTCGATCGAGTCGTAAATATCCCAATCCAAATCGAGCACTGCGCGATCGCCCGGCTGCATATCCTGCTAGATCGCCCAAGTCTTCCATATCATGGACATCTAAACCTAGCAAATGCCCGATCCCATGTGGAAAGAACAACGCATGAGCATCTTGATCCACTAAATCTGCAGGTTGACCCCGCAAAATTCCTAAATCGACTAAACCTTCTGCGAGCACTTCACAAGCGAGCAAATGAATATCGCGATATTCAATCCCAGGACAAATCTTTGCGATCGCTCGATCATGCGCTTCTAGTACCACATCATAAATCGCTTTTTGAGTCGGCGAAAACGTTCCACTAGCTGACCAGGTTCGCGTAATATCTGAAGCCCAACCGCTTTGGGTTTCTGCGCCTACATCTGCGAGCACTAAATCCCCAGGATGTACAGGATGATGATACTGTTCATTGTGCAACACCTCACCGTGTACGGTCACAATACTGTTATAAGCACAGGTCATATTGTGCGAAAGAATCACACTTTCCATGGCTGCTCGAATCTGAGCTTCAGTTTTTGCGCTTAAGGTGGCTTGGATTCCGGCTTGATGAGCTTCAACGGTGACTGCGATCGCTTTGCGAATTTCGGCGATCGCACTTTCATCGTGAATGAGCCGCAATTCAATGATGGCTTTCTGCAATTCTAAATTGTCAATCTCAATGCCTGAAGTGATCTCTGAAAGTGGGTAAGCCGCATCCGCTCCGATCGCTTCTGCAATCTGATCGCGCGTCGGCGATTCTCCATGCCAAAGCGCACTGGCGGGTTTCGGATCATCGAGAAACAGTGTTAATCGCTCACCCTCAATTTTCACGATCGCATCTTCTAAAGACAATCCTGCAAAGTAGAGAAAATGACTACTCGCGCGAAATGGATAAGTATTTGCTGGAAAATTCCGAGATTTCCGACTTCCCGATCGTAAAATCACCGGAAAATTCACCAACTTAGAAAGCTTTTGTCGTCGAGATTTGAGCGTATCAGCCAACTGATTCATGTTGTGCCAGAACTCCATTCAGAAAGATATCTGCAATCCCTTCTGCCATCTCCTTCATTTCATGCGGAGAACTTCCAGGGGACATGATTGTATCTTGACTGAATCCCGCGATCGTAAACATTCCTAAAAATACCCGCGCTACCAATCTTGGACTCATCTGCCGATAAATGCCTTGATCCATCGCGGTTTGAAAGAATGCCTCTGCTACGTCGGTCATTTTTTCGACGACTTCGATTTGAATGCGATCGCGCAAATCGGGGTGAAACTGCGCTTCCATAAAACAGACCTTGAATAAGTCTGCGTTCTGATGCATGTTCAACATCCTTTTTCGCATCACTTGAGCGATCGCTTTATAGCTACCCATTTCGCTTAACTCGGTGAGCAAATCGGTCAAAATCTCGATCCAGCCTTGGGTTGCAACTTCGATCAAAATCGCCTTTTTATTGGTGAAATGGCGAAATAACGTTCCTTCTGCGACTCCAGCTTTTTCTGCCAAATCTCGCGTAGTCGTCCCATCATACCCTTGCTTCGCAAACAGCTTCAGCGCTGCTTTGAGAATACGAGTGCGCGTTTCAGCTTCAGCTTGTTGGGGCAGTCGGTTGGTTATTGCCATCGCTTCAAGAAACAGGGCGGGATCACAAGTGTCGCCTGTTATTTCAATTGTGCAAGCGATCTCAAATCTCTTGCTTAAGTGTTATAGAGTTTACAGATTTCAACGAAATAAATTGCCGTTACTCAACCGATCGTCAATTTTCGCAACGTTTCGCAAATTTACCGAGATCGCGCTGAGAACATCAAAATCTGTTTCTCAGGGGGAAATCTATCCTTAGTATGAATATTCGAGGATAGACGATGAAACTTAGTGTTCTGCAAAATACTATTTTTAAGCAATCGACGGCAAGTTCTGGAGAGTTAGCGGATGCGGATAAAGTCTCAGTTGCAGGGGGGCAAACGTTTGAACTGCATTCTTGGAAAGCAGTTGATCCCAAGCATCTCAAAGTTGCGATGTTAGGGCAATCGCTTGGCAATCCTACAAAAACTGAGTGGTATGTGTTTGTAGAACATGTTCAACTGATCGACAATCAAGGTGCGATCGTTCCGATTCAAGTTGAGCGTCCGAAACCTCAGGTAGAGAAAGTAGCGCTACCTGCTCAAAAGAAATTGGGTGTGCTCTACAAGAGCCAGCTTGACAATGAGTTGAACCCGACGGGTGCTTGCAATGTAACTTGCTATGCGATGGCAATGGTGTACTGGCAGCGTAAAGGTCAGAGTGATAGCTTTATCCAGCTTGAAGATGAACTCTACCAATATATGGAAGATCATCAACTCTCACGACATGAGCCATCGGATTTAGTCAAACTCGGAGAGGCTTACGGCTTAAAGGTTGACTACACCAATCGTGGAAGTTTATATGATATTCGTAAAGCGATCGCAGAAGGAAAGCCTTGCATTGTTCATGGCTATTTCACAGGATTCGGTCATATTATTCTGATTCGCGGCTATGACGAAACAGGATTTTGGGTGAATGATCCTTACGGAGAATGGACAGAATGGGGGTATCGTACGGATCTGAGTGGGGAAAATCTGCACTACTCGAATGAGCTAATTCAATCGAAGTGTTCTCCAGAAGGCGAGGATTTCATTTGGTTGCATCGGATTGCGAAGGCTTTATAACGATTGAAGTCGTCGTCAACCGCAGCAATGTTGCGGAGTAGGGAGTGAGGAGACCCTAAACTCAGATTGCTCCCTATTCTCCTATCAAATTTATTGTGGTGAACTAGTAGCGAAGCACAAATTCTCTAGGCTGAAGAACTCTGAGGGTGAACAAACCGAGGATTTCGTTGAAGTTAGAAATCAGCTGTGCAATCGCGTGACCATTCTCCTCTGAAGATAGTACCGAAGGTCTTGAAGCAGCTTCCATCACGAGCAGATTGATTGAAGATTTCTCGTCTCGGCTCCCAGAACAACCCGGTTTGCATTTGACCCCGCACTGTAATGTTTTGGCTGCCAAGTGGCAATGTTACTGTTCGTTTACCACCAACAATGATTCCAGAGACTTTGAAGTCTTTACGTTGTCCATTAATGCTGTAGTTAATTTGATAGTCTGCGACATATCCACCTTGATTGAATACGGTGACTCGTGGGGCTGATGCAGCGATCGCAGACATTGAGAGGGCAGGAACAGTCGCAAGCATTAACGCAGAGGCAGAAAGAAGTTGACGTAGCATGGTTTTTTCTCCTAGTGTTGTGTGAAGGTTTTAAGCTTCTGAGGAGATACACGTTTGCACTTTTGCGTTTATGCAAGCTTGCTCAAATTTCATCGGATTTATTTATCACAACCTAGAAGTTTCTCAAGCACGGCTGTTATGATTCCTGTCCAATTCTGGATAGAAGGTTCCTAGGTAATTCACCTGAAAGTCATCTTTTAGAAAATTAAGGTAAAGCTGAATTTTCTGATTCTTTGTGCTATTCCTCTAGTACTGGCATCAGGAAAGCCAGTAAGTCCATCACAGCACGCAATGAGAATGTCCTTCAGCCTGTGATTCTGAAGCTCAGTCAACACTGAGAGCCAGAACTTGCTGACTCGTTTTGGGTCATCTACATCCCGAGCAATTCCTTAGCAGAGTACTCAAGCTGATCATAGATTGCTTGAAATTTATCGGTATTTTAAGTTCTCTGACTTTACAGGAAAGGCTGGAACTGAGTGTAAGAGGATGTTTTAACGGGAATCATTCATTCATTCATTCATTCATTCATCATCTGCCCCTCGGTTGGGAGTCGGAGCTATCGGAACGAAGTCTATTGAAACAAAGTAAATAGCTTACTGAAAATGGCTTTCAGTTCCTTTAGTAAACTTTGTTTCAATAGACTATGACTTCCAATCACAGATGGGATGTAACCGCCGCGAAAGTTTTAAAACATTTTCTGAATCTCTACTGAGGAGATCGAATAACTCCGCCTTCTACCGGAATGACACCACTGCCTGCGAAAGGCTCTCCACTGCCCTGATTCCAGTTGAAATCACTAATTTCAAAACCTACAGAGCCAATCTGCTGAACCGGATTATAGCGGAGTGTAATGCCATAAGTCCGACGCTTGTACTCTAAAAAGTAATCCGTACTAATCTCTCGACCTGTTTGAATGTTGTAAGCCGTTTGAAACCCGATGCGAATTGGTCCATAAAGCTGCTGCGTAATCCCTGCATAGAGGATTTTATCGTCTGCAATCCGATCGAATAAGAACGGCGACAAACCATTGCGAAAGGCTTGTGAGTAAGTGACGTTAAACGCAGTGTAATCAAAAAACGGGCGCGAGAAGTTCCCAAATTGTCCTTGTAAACTCACAGCACCACTAATGCTGTTTTGACTTTCCCCGTTACTATAAGCAGTCGCAACACCTGTTACTCCTACACCCACACCAATGTAAGGACGAATTGGAATCGGAGAGTACTTCAAGCCTTGATCCGGGGTTGCAGGTAAAGCATTTCCTTGCCATAGTGTAAAGCCTCGACTCAAAGCAGCACTTGCTTGGAATCGTCCCAGACTAATGCGATTGTTCGATCGAATTGGTTCTAGTAAATCAAGGCGATCGGTGTCTGCTGTGACGTATTGATATCCCACTTGATAGCTGAGATTAATCCCAGTTTTACCGATCGGAACAATCGGTGAAAAGAACAATGCCCCAATGCTACTTTGAACGTCTTGGAAGCCGAGGGAATTATTGAATAAGCGATCGCGGTAACTTGCTTCTAAGCTTAAGGTATGTGTACCAATCAATTGTTGTGCTCGCAAGCTGCCTCGTAATGCTTCTTCACTCCGATTGAAGTCTAAGCTAGTTAAGACACCTTCGCCTCGAATCACAGTTCGAGGACTCAAGGGAGCCGCAAGCCGCGCTCGTAGACCAAAGAGATTGGCAATATTACTGCGATCTTGAAACGCTCTTTGCACGAAAAACTGCGGAGTGAGTGTGAATTGAATCGGCGACTGTGGGAAAACATTAATATCGCGTTCGATAAACAGTCCACCTCGATCTTCACCGTCATATCCGAAGTTGAACAAAGCAGGCGATCGCTGATTGCGATCGAGGACTAGCGTTCGACTCGGCAATGGCAGCGTAAACCCTTGATCAAAGACCAATCGGTTACGGCTGACGCGAAGTTCATCTCTGAGCGGTGAAATGCGTCTGAGTTCGGCCCGATCTGAGCGCAGTTCCAGTTCAGGCGGCGAGAATGGATCATTCGTGACTCGGATATTTCGAGCTTGAAAGCCTTCTGGATAAAACTCAATTTGAGCCGCCTCAAATCGTAAGCGTCGAACAGTTCCCCCGGCAGGTCGAACAATCGTTGATCCACTCGAATTTTGCTCTGAGCCAACATTAATCCGCGCACTGCCTGCTAGAGAAATGTTATTCTGCGCCGCAGTCACTCGATCGCCGACTGAACCCACGGGGACAACTCCCGCCGTAATGTTAGTAGGTAAGTTGGGATTGAGATCGGTTCCAGCCGTTGGAATAAAAATTTCTCCACTGGCTTGTTCAACGGTTCCTTCTTCTTGGATCAAGTTATAGCGGAATCGTTGCCCCCGTAGGACTTGATCGCCCCTAGTCAGCGTCACGTTGCCTTCTGCAACTGTGAGGCGATTCACGAGATTCACCTGTAAGCGATCGCCCGTCAGCAATGCGCCTCGAAATCGAAGTGAGACGTTTCCTTCGGCGGTGAAGATCTGGCGATTTGTGTCGTAGTCTTGGCGATCGGCTTTGAGTTCGAGAATTCCTTGGTTGGTGAGGCGTTCGGTGGGGATGTTGCCGGGAGTGGGGGAAGTGGGGGGTAGGGGAGTGGGGGGTGGGGAGATGGGGAGTGGGGAGGAAGTGGGGGGTGGGGAGATGGGGAGTGGGGAGGAAGTGGGGGGTGGGGGGGTTTGGGAGAGGGGGGTTGAGGTTGCAAATTGCCAATCGGGTTCGATCGCTGAAATGGATTGAGTTCCAGTTAGGTCTTCTGCTTTTTTTGACTCAACGGGAAGCTTCTCTGGCGGAGCGGTTTGAGCAAGCTTGATCGCTAGGTTGGGCTTCTGCGTAGGGGCAGGGGCAGGTTGAACAATCGCAGGAGGTTGAACCAGATAGGGCATAGTCTTAGAAATACGACTCGGAACAGAAGGCAGACGGCAGCATTGGCACTTTAACGGATTGACGGGAATTTCAGCAAATTGATTCCACGAGTTCGGTTAGAGCCTTGTAGGTTTTAGAGATTGATCGATAGTAATGTCGATCGCGCATCGCTCTTGCGGCATTGACTGAAAAAAAAAGGGCAGATGTCTGCCCTCTTCATTCTCAAAATCGAGAATGGATTATTCTAAATCACGGCGGTTGGGGTTGCGCGAGGGGTCGTTCGAGAGAAATCCAAAGACGAACAGACCGATAAAGAAGAAGACCGTGATATAGACAACGATTTTGAGTGTGATCATATGAATGACTCCAAACTGGTTGGGCGGGGTTTGAAATTAGTCCCTTTATCTTACAGGAGGACGGGATCGTTGTTAATTGCGCTCGCGGAGCCAATGCCAGAAGGCAATGATTCTTTCCTCGATCCAAAGCACCAAATTGTCCAGCCATTTGAGAATTTTTTGCCAACGGCTCAGGATGTATTCGACCTCAGTCGCCGGGGTTTCAATCCAATCAAATGCTGTCTCTACTTGAGTCCGTTCGACCCGTCTTACCGCAGGTACAGATGCTTTTTGAGTCGTTGCCAGTTCGGTGGGTGTGCCAAAATCGAGCGGCTGTGCGGACTCGATCGACACTTGGGTGATTCGGGTTTCGATGCGGCTTAAGCTTGCAGCGCGCTGTTTGGGTTTCGATCGCAGAATGATTTTTCCAGAAAATCTTCTCAGATGGCGCTGAACATGCTCGAAGAGCGATTCTGTAAACGATGGAGCTTGATTCGGCATCAACACTCCATTAAAGGCAGCCGAGCCTTCCAAGATCTGAATTTCGCTGACAGCTTGATTCGGCAACGCCCCACCAAAGACATCGGTAAAGCTTAACCAAGGCGAGGAGTCCACCGTGTCTGACAAAGCACCATTTGCTGTTGCCAAGCGAGGCTTGTTGCCAAAGAAATAGTGAATGGCTGCCCAGATTAACGCTTCTAAATCAGCTAAGTTCGGAGCTTGAGCAAACCAAGTGGTGACTGCTTTGCGGCTCGGAGGCGTGGGAATCAGTCCGGTGGGATTCCAAGCCGACAGTGGAACATTCGGAACAAACCAGGTGAGTTCTGCAACTTCGACGAGTTCTGATTCGTTGAACAGGTTGGCAGCGATCGCAACTGGGCTAGTCTGCACCCAAGCCATTAATTGCCGGAAGACTCGAATCGGAGCTAGTAAAGTTTCTCGATCTTCGGGCAGGGATAAGGGAGCGGATTTGAGATACAGCTTCCGTCGCCATTGCCAGTAGCGGGCGAGTTCGAGTCGGATGCGCTGTCCGATCTGACGCTGTTGTTCTGGAGTGAGAATGTCGAAGATGACATTATCTTCGAGAATCAAAACGATTTTTTGGGTATCAACGGTACAAGCGATCGCGGTAATTTGATACGGATTCGAGACAATTAGGGCTTCTTCGTCGCGACGGAACAAGAATCGTCCAATTACGACGAGTGGATGCCGTTCTTTGAGAACGGGAAGATTGCCGCCGCTGACTAAGGCGCGTTTGACAGCGACCAGAACATTTTGAATCGGCGCATCGCTGAGGTTGTTATCGGGGTCGATCGCGATTTCCTCTCGACTCATCTTCAAGCGTAATACTGTTTTTTCCACTCGTTGCCCGATTTGCTGCCCAACGTAGCGTGTGCCCTGGAAGAGGGCGTAGACCGGATACAGCAAAATTTGAGTGCCCCAAATGGCAGCAAGTTTGGCGTGCCGCAATAAGGTACTCGTCTTGTCCGCAAATTTCTGAGTCTTTTGCGTGACAAAGTTAAACAATTGGCTTTGATAGCGTTGAGAGGTCATAAACTGAGGACGATCGTAACAATCGCGATTTTCCACCCCAATATCATATCGGTATGGTTGAATTTGTCACTTCTTTTATTGAGCGTTTGAGAAATTTAGTTCAAGCAGATGCGATCGAGCATTGGCTCGTCTGCGAAACGGATTGTACGATCGCAGATTTATCGACACAATCTTTTACAAAACTTGAGCTGAATGAGAAACGCTATTTAGTGTGGGAGAAGGGGCGAAAGGTTCGCTGGTTCTATCAAGAGTTTAGCGTGCCGGAAGACTTAACAGGCTATCCCTTAGAAGGGTTAACGCTGCGGTTGGCATTAACCTGGTGGGCGGAACTAGCTGAAGTCTTTGTGAACGGGCAGAAGGTTCAGGAAGGGGATTTATTTGATCATTCTTGTCGGATTGTGTTGAGTTCTGCCACAGTTCCAGGCGAGAAGATTGCAGTTGCGATTCGATTGGTCAGTCCGGGACATGACATTGGCGGATTGATGCGATCGCGTCTAATTTACGAGTCGAATTACGACGAGATCGATCCGGGCTTTGTTGCGGATGAATTGGAAGTAATTCAGAGCTATGTTGAAGCGTTTGAGTTAGACAAGCTTGAATTTGAATTAGATTGGCAGGTTAGTAACCGATCGCAGTTTCATCAATCTCTAGCAGTACTAAGAAATTCACTTTTACCATTTAGTACCCAAATCAAACAACATACGATTTACCTTCTCGGTCATGCTCATTTAGATATGGCTTGGCTTTGGAATGTGGAAGAAACATGGAGAGCCGCAGAACGTACCTTTGTTTCGGTACTCAATTTGCAGAAAGACTTTCCTGAGCTGACGTTTTGCCATACGACTCCAGCTTTATTTGAATGGGTTGAACAGAATCGACCGGAGCTATTTGCTCAGATTCAAGCACAGGTAAAAGCTGGAACCTGGGAAATTGTCGGCGGCATGTGGGTTGAGCCAGAGATGAATTTGATCAATGCAGAATCGATCGCGCGTCATCTCTTGTATGGTCAACGGTACTGTCAAGAAAAGTTTGGTGAAATCTGCCGAGTCGCATGGCTGCCGGATACCTTTGGCTTCAATTGGCAAACGCCGCAGTTTTTGAAGCTAGCAGGCATTGATTACTTTGTGACGCAAAAGCTGCGCTGGAATGATACAACGCAATTTCCCTACGAATGGTTTAACTGGCAAGCACCGGATGGTAGCCAAGTAAAGAGTTTGATGTCTTCGCCGATCGGGGAAGGAATTGATCCGATCAAAATGGCACAGTTTGCTTGGGATTGGGTGAAGAAAACGGGTCAACCTCATGCACTGTGGTTGTTCGGTGTAGGCGATCATGGCGGAGGTCCCACACGCGACATGTTGGAAATTGCAGAGCGGTGGAAGCGATCGCCGTTCTTTCCAAAGCTAGAATTTACTACCGCATTGAAGTACTTAGAAAGCCTAGAAGCTCCGAAAGACACTTGGAATGATGAGCTTTATTTAGAATTTCATCGCGGCTGCTATACGACACATGGCGATCAGAAAAGTTTCAATCGGTGGGGTGAAGCAGTATTACGAGAAGCAGACATTTGGACATCACAGCTAGGGATTGCAGAACAAAATTTTAATTCAGAGTTAGAAATAGAAGAGGCTTGGAAGCAAGTTTTATTTAATCAATTTCACGATATTCTGCCAGGAACTTCAATTCAGCAAGTCTTTCGGGACGCGAATAAAGTTTGGAAAGACGCATGTTTTTCGGCTACGGGATTCAGCATGAGAGCAAAGCAGTCAATCGGAGCGCACATTCGAGTTCCATCTTTACCACATCCGAATGCCAAGTTAGTTGTGGTCTTTAATCCACTGAATTGGCAACAAAGCCAACTAGTTTATACTTGGATTCCAAATGATATCGAGCTTTTACATAATAATTCTCTACAATGGCGAATCACTGATTTAGAAGGTAATCAGATCGAAAAGCAATGTTACTACTACAATTCAAATCAAAAGTTAAAGAGCGATTTGATTGATTTCTACGCTGAAGATATTCCAGCGATAGGATATAAATGCTTTTGGCTTATTCCAATTGAAACTGAAGAGCTTCTCTTACCTAAATTCCCAGAAACATCAACACTTGAAAATGATTTTTTAAAGGTTTCTATTGATCTGGAAACTGGTAATTTAAAAAGTATTTTTGATAAACAAGATCAGCGCGAGATTCTGGGCGCTTCTGGTACTCAGATCCAAGTATTTCGGGATGAAGGTCAGTATTGGGACGCTTGGAATATTGATCCAAATTACTCCAACTATGCCTTACCAAGTCCAGAACTGCTAGATATCAAACTGGGTCTAGTGCATCCACCTCTAGGTTCTACATTTAACCCTCAACATTCTTTTCAATCTTATATTTCTGTACGTCGTCGAATTGGGCAGTCAACCTTCGTCCAAACCTATAGCCTTGAACAAAATGCGCCTATCTTAAATGTTCTGAACACTATCAATTGGCAAGAACGGCATGTTCTTGTGAAAACAGCATTTCCGCTTAACATTGAAGCGAATTTTGCAACTTATGAAATTGCAGGAGGCGCGATCGAGCGCACTACAATTCCCCAAACCGAAGCCGAAAAAGCAAAATGGGAAGTTCCTGCCCTCGGTTGGGCAGATTTGAGCGACGAAAATTACGGAGTTAGCATTCTCAGCGAATCCAAACATGGGTACGATTGCACATCCAATCAGATTAGACTCACCTTACTACGCGGCTCAGAATTCCCTGATCCAGAAGCCGACTTAGGACACCATACATTTAGCTATGCAATCTATCCGCACGCTGGAAACTGGAAAGAAGCTCAAACCGTTCGCAAAGCCGCAGAATTTTGCAATCCAATGCAAGCGATCGTACTGGAAAAAATCCCCGAAAACGGCACACTTCCCCCCGTTCATTCATTCCTCGATCTAGGAGCAGACAATCTTATCCTCTCTAGCCTGAAGCAATCCGAGGACAATCCAGACGAGTACATTCTGCGCTGCTACGAATGCCACGGAGAACCTGCAGAACTCAACTTAAAAGGCGACTTCGAGATCATTGAAGCCGTTGATTTACTCGAAAGACCGATCAACACTTCCACGAAAATCGAACCCTGGCAAATTCGGTCTTATCGAATTGAAAAGAAGGGGTAACTATGTCTAGCGCTCCTCCAAATCGGAAGAATCAGACTGGAGTTCTTTCTCGTACTTTGCGATCGCGTCTTCAACCACTTCAGCACCAACATCGGTAAGGTCTGATTTGGAGTAAATCGTAACCAGAATGATCAAGTCACCTGCTTTGAGATAGTAAATTACTCGGTAGCCGCCGCTCTTTCCTTTCTGAACATCACGATTTTTTAGACGAACTTTGAAAACCGCATATTTGACTCCAGAAATACGATCTCCAGGAAGCTCGCCTGCCTGAAGTTGATCGATCAGCGGTTGAAGATCAGATCGAACGTGGCGATACGATTTAGCAAGAGCGCGTAAGTCTCGTTTGAAACGGGGAGCAAGTTCAATCCGAACAAAAGGCAAATCAGTCGGCATCAATTCCATCCCACATCTGCGACAGCGGAATCGTCTGCCCCGTTAGCGCTTCATATAACCCCTGATGAATTCCCTCAATCACCGTCTCCGTTGGAGTTTCATCTGGATCAGGAGCTTGAAACCGCTCTTGAAGGGACTGAAGAATGAGCGTTTCAACCGACAAATTAAGTTGTTGAGCTTGTTCAGCGAGGTGAACTTGCAAATCTTGAGGAAGATCGATCGTAATCCGCATGATGAGCGATTCCTTGGAAACAGTGCGCGACTAAATCTTTTCGCTCCCTCATTATAAATCTCACAAAAAGAGGGCATCCTTCGACACCCTCTAATTTTTAGTCTTCATGATCTTCAAACGGGTCATCCAAATCAACCGAAGGCGGTCCAAAAGCAGTGTAAATCGCGTATCCGGTCAGTCCAACGATCGCTACACAGAGCGAGATATTCAGCGCGAATGCTGGTTCCATATTGGTTTTAGAGAGTGATTTTCTAACATTATAAAGGATTGTAACAAGTCCTTTTCATTTACGATCGATTCGGTAAGCTCGTTGGCTGAAGAAATCCCTGAGACCAAGTACAGTTAAAGGGATTTTCGATCGGTCGGATTATGATCAATTCCCTTTCCTCACTCGTCTTTTCTCATCCGCTCATTGCAGAAGCCAGCGCAGAAAGCGGGTCTCTTGTTCTCGCAGGCGTTCTGTTAAGCCTAGTCGTTGTCTATTTCGCAAGTAAAATCGGCGGAGAAATTTGTGCCCGCCTTGATTTGCCCTCTGTGTTAGGCGAATTGGTTGCAGGGGTTGTGGTTGGAGTTTCGGCACTGCATTTGTTGGTGTTTCCCAGTGCCGATTTTGATGCCAGTCGATCGCTGATCATGCAAGCCCTGCAAATGACTGCCAACCTCAGCCCCGAAGCACTCAATAGCGTATTTGAATCGCAGAGTGAAGTGATCTCAGTCTTGGCAGAAATCGGAGTCGTGATTCTGCTGTTTGAGATCGGACTAGAATCTGATCTCAAAGAATTAATTCGAGTCGGTTATCAAGCTGCGGTGGTCGCCTGTGTGGGGGTGGCTGTGCCATTTGGATTGGGAACCGCAGGCTTAATGCTCCTCTTTCACGTGCCTGCGATTCCTGCGATTTTTGCAGGAGCTGCTTTGACAGCGACCAGTATCGGCATTACCGCACGAGTCTTGTCCGAAATTCAGCGCATTAGCTCGAAAGAAGGACAAATCATTATCGGTGCGGCAGTGCTCGATGACGTGCTCGGAATTATTGTGCTGGCAGTCGTCGCAGGATTGGCGAAAACTGGCGAAGTGCAGGTTTCGAGCGTCATTTATTTGATTATTAGCGCGGCAATTTTCTTGATTGGCAGCTTATGGTTAGGACGATTAGTTAGCCCGTTTTTTGTCACGCTGGTCAATGAATTGAAAACACGTGGTCAATTGCTCGTCAGTGCTTTGATTGTGGCATTCATTCTGTCGGATATTGCGGTTGTGATTCAGTTAGAAGCGATTTTAGGGGCGTTTGCTGCCGGATTAATTTTGGCGGAAACCGAAAAACGTGAAGAACTCGAAGCTCAGATTAAGCCGATCGCAGATATGCTTGTCCCAGTTTTCTTCGTCGTTGTCGGAGCAAGAACCGATGTCAGCGTCCTCAACCCGTTCGATCCAGCGAATCATGAAGGCTTGATCATGTCCGGATTTCTAATTGTTGTGGCGATTTTAGGAAAAGTCGTGACTGGATTTACGGTGTTTGGTCAGCCTGGATTAAATCGACTCGCGATCGGAGTCGGGATGATTCCACGAGGCGAAGTTGGACTCGTGTTTGCGTCATTTGGGGCAAATACAGGCATTCTCTCCGATGCCTTACAAGCTGCGATTATCGTCATGGTGATCTTAACCACATTCGTCGCACCGCCTTTACTGCGGCTGGTTTTCCAACGAGAAGAGTCGGCTCCAGTTCTCAGTGCGCCAGACGATATATGAGCAAAAAAATATGCTGTGATCCCGGCATCTGTACTAGAATGCTCTAGCCTAACTCCACCCTGTTGAGTTAGAGATGCCGTTGTTTCACCTCTTTTGAATTTATGCAACCGCTATTTCCCAGAAACTCGATCGAACCATTCAGAAACTCGATCGAGTTTTTTTGCGTCGAGCTTCATCGAAGAGAACAAACCGATTTCTCAAATCAATTGAACAGAGTTTCCAGATTCTAGGAACGAGTTTGAGGATATTAGGTCAGTCGATCCAGTATCGTTGATTCTGATTCAAGATATTTGGTGTATAAAGGTTAGATTTCTGAGGTGAATACTGGCATGAATTCAAGGATTCAGCCGAGCAAGGATTCATCGATCGTGGGTGAGCGAGGACTGAAAATAGATTCAGAATCATTGAATTTGTAGGCGAAATCTTTAACATTTTGCCGCCGAATTTTGACGGTCAAATGATAAAAGTTGCTGACGAAATGAGTGCAACACCACGCATCAAAGGAGAGAAAAGTTGGAACGCGGTCTTCACACGATGAGTACAAAAATTAAGGCATCTCGCGCAAGCAAATCTCAGAAAACATCTTGCGTTCAAGCTTTCTTTTTGATTTGCTCTTTTTATTTTTTACTATTGACTTTCCCGGCTCAGGCTGCCCGATTACAGTCCTGGCGGTTAAGTCCGACTCAAACTCAATTAGAATTTTTCACCGATGACGGCGTGCAGCCCACCGCGCAATTGTTGAGCAATCCGACTCGTCTTGTGATTGATATGCCCGGTGTCACGTTCGGTCGCCCCCAAGTCACAGAATCCTATAACGGTGCGATTCGCGCGATTCGAGTGGGGCAATTTGCTCCTGGTACGACTCGCATGGTCGTTGAATATGCGCCCGGATACACGATCGACCCTAATCAGGTGCAGTTCCAACCGAGAGCCGCCAATCAATGGTCGGTGCAGTTGCCGAATCCCCAAATTTCAGGCGTGATTAATCCTTCACCCGTTACGCCTTCACCCGTTACCCCGCCGCCGATTTCCTCGACTCCTCCTGCGACTAATGCGCGCGCGTTTCTACAAAGTCTGCAAGCGACTGGAGATGGGTTCTTTCTGCGATCGACCGGAGGTGCACCGGAGATTCGTTCCTTGAGATCCGGAGATCGCCGCCAAATGATTTTCGATTTTTACGGCGCAACGATTTCTCCAAATCTTTCCCCGCGTGATTTGCCCGTCAATTTGAATGGCGTTTCTCGCGCTCAAATTACCCAGCTTTCGCCAGATGTGGTTCGTGTGACTTTGACACTCTCTGAACAAAGCCCAAATTGGCAGGCGAGTGTCAGTCCTTCCGGGGGCTTGATAATTCTGCCCCAAACGATCGGAGCGAGTCCTGGACAGCCCGTTTCGCAAACCGCGATCGTCCAATCCGTAGAACTAGATGCCAACCGTCAACTCGTGATCCGAGGCAATCAGGCTCTCAACTACAGCGCCGGATGGGATCGCCCTTCAGGAGCTTATCGTATCCTGATTCGCTCTGCCCGTACGGATCTTAGAACGATTCAACTCCCTGCCAACAGTCCCCTACTTCGTGCCCAAGTTCGGCAAGAAGGCAATGACGTTGCAGTCTTGATCATTCCTGCGTCTGGCAACCAAATTGGCGCGATTGTGCAGTCTAGCCCACAACAATTGACGGTTCCATTTACTCGATCAGGCTTATTCCCCGTCACCCCACCCCCTATCACCCCACAACCCGTCACCCCACCCCCCACAACCAATCCGATCCCCGTCCCCCCTCGTCCCACTCCCACCCCAGTTCCCCGCCCGATCCCAAGCGGTCGTCAAGTCGTTATCCTCGATCCCGGACATGGTGGACCCGATCCTGGAGCAGTCGGAATTGGTGGAATTCAAGAGAAAGAAATCGTTCTCGATGTCAGCCGCCGCGTGCGAGACATCTTAGAACGTAGTAATGTTCAGGTTGTGATGACGCGCAATGCAGATATTGATCTCGATTTGCAGCCCCGTGTCGATATTGCTGAACGCGCTAGAGCCACAATTTTTGTCAGTATTCACGCGAATGCAATCAGCATGAGCCGTCCCGATATCAATGGAGTCGAAACCTACTATTTCCAAAGTGGATTGGAACTCGCCCAGACGATTCATCGCAATATCTTGGCGGGCACTGGCGCGCCCGATCGCCGAGTTCGCAGCGCTCGATTTTATGTACTGCGGCGCACCTCAATGCCCTCAGTCTTACTCGAACTTGGGTTTGTCACAGGGCGAGATGATGCGCGCAGGTTGTCAGATACGACATTCCGGCAACGGATGGCAGAATCGATTGCACGTGGGATTCTTGAGTACTTGGGTAGACGCAGTTAGTTTTGAGGATCAGCGGGGTTCTGCCAACCATTGCTCTAATTCTGCGATCGTACTGAGATTCAACAGTGCGATCGCGAGTTGGTCAAGTTGTGCGATCGGGAGTTGCTGGATTTGAAGTTCGAGGGGTTCGGGCAGAGAGAAGCGCGATCGCAGTTGCATCAAGATCAGTTCAGCTTTCCCGCGCTCAATTCCTTGCTCAATTCCCTGTCTTCTTCCGGTCGCGAGCGTTTGACGTTCCCATTCTAAATATGCTTTTGAGAGTGCCATTAGAAATCGCTTCTCCTCTGCGTCAAGAGTTTCAGTTACTTTTATACTAAGGTTCCAGCGGGCTAATAGATCAAGGGCTGTGGAACGCTTTGGGGTGTTTTCTGGCAGCATGAGTAGCTCTTCGATCGCTTGTTCTTGAGTTGTGCCTTTGCCGAGTAGCCTGAGCCATAAAGTTTCTTCAGTTGAGCGTAATTCAGCAATGTTGATTAAGCCTGTTCGCCAACCTCGATCGAAAAGATAAATCCCGTCTTCTTCCTGAAGTTTGCCGCCAAAGTCGTTTAGAACTCGATCTGAAACAGAAGATGCCAGAATCCATAATTGCGGTTGTTCTGAATCTGGGAGGGTTTGTTCGGCGGCGCGATCGAGTTCGGCATGAAGGAAATAGAGTTTTGAAACACAGCTACGGATATCGGTTGCGGTTGGAGGATTGCGAAATGGCTCAAATAGGGATTTGCTTGTGCTTAATTGGGCGAGTTGACCCAGTTCGTTGGGGTCGAGTTGAACTGAGTCGTCTGGCTCAAAGTAGATGTCGATGCGACGAGCTTCTCCGGGAACGGTGCGATCGATGGTGACTCGTCCGTAAGGTGTGAGGAGCGCTTCAAAGAGTTGTTTGGAAAATTCGTCGAAGGGCTGTCGCGTCATTGGAAACGGAAATGTGATGTGATAAGTACAAGCGCTCTATAGATTATTGCATATGTTAAAGAAAATTCGGCGTTGCTGAATAATGGCATGAATTCTGCCCTCATCCCCTAACCCCTTCTCCCAAATTGGGAGAAAGGGAACTAGAATTCTGGCTCCCTCTCCCAATTTGGGAGAGGGTTGGGGTGAGGGCTGCAACCGATTCAAACGAAGAAAACATACTGTGATTCAGCAACGCCGGAAATTTTATGGGTCACGTCGATCGATACATCTCCAACATCGATCGATACATCTCCAACGTCGATCGAACATTCACGCTTGATACTCAAATCCTCGCAAACGATGATCAATACATCTCCAATGACGATCGAACATTCACCCTTGATGTTCAAATTCTCACGAGCGTTGATCGATGAATCGCGAATGATATTACAGTGATGCACTCACGATGTTCGATCTCTCGTAAACGTCGATCGATGAATCGTCAATAACGATCAACCCCTCGCGATCGACATCTAATGAATCACAGACGACGATCGATGAATCACGATCACACATCCATTGATCGCTTTCCCAAATTGTCCAAAAAATTTTGATCGCGCAGAGCGCGAATAAGAAGAGAAAAGAAACAAGAGCAAAGGGCAAAAAGGCAAGAGGGCAAAGGGCTACAGAGTCCTCGGCGCAGAACACACGACGCGAAAACCGTTGAGGTTGAGGCGAATCCCCGCAGCATTAAAGAGGCGAGCCGCAGAACGGCAATACCTCGGAGAGTTGAACCAGGAGCCGCCCCGCAACACTCTGCGGTTGTTCTCACGATCGCTTTCCACTTCCCAAACACGACCATCTACAGGCGCATTTGTATAGCTGTCATGCCATGGATCAGCGCACCATTCCCATACATTTCCATGCATCTCATACAGACCAAACGCATTCGGAGGAAAACTCCCGACATCGATCGTGGTTTTGCGATACTTCCCTTTCGCTGCATACGCATAAGTGTTATTGCCGTTGTAGTTTACCAAGTCAAACGTAATTGTTTCTCCAAAATGGAACGGGGTCGTCGTTCCAGCCCGACACGCATATTCCCATTCAGCCTCGCTCGGTAATCGGTATCGCTCTCCCGTTTTTCGAGTTAATCGTTCGCAAAACTCGATAGCATCCTCCCAAAAAATTCGCTCAACAGGTCGATTATTGCCTTTGAACTTGGATGGATCTAGTTCGAGAGCCCGATTGATTTTGGGGAATTGAGCGATCGCTTTCCATTGCGCCTGAGTCACCGCATACTTACCCATGAAAAAAGGCTCGATCGTCACTTGATGCCGAGGTTTCTCAATATCTTCTGCTTCTAACTCTCCCTCTGCCGCACCCATCCAAAAGGTTCCACCTGGAATCCAAACCATATCGAGAAAGACACCTTTCGCGAGTTCTTCTCGACGGTAATTCGCTTGGCTTTGACGACGATCGATTTCCTGTCCTCGATCGTTGACCGTAATCACTTCAAAGCTAAAAACCGGAAGCGAAGGCTTTAAAGGCTCTTTGATTGTCGGTTTAGGCTCTACAGAAGCCGGAACCTCTACATCCTTTGCGTCAGGAACAATTCGCCGCTCAATCTCTAAAACACTCTCATCCGTCAGCCCCAATTCCTGCTGAAGTTCTTTTAGCTCTCGTCGATCTCGTTCATCCAACGGAAACTTACATTCGCGCAAAACCTCTTCATACTCTGCCAAATTCGCCCGATGTTCCCGATATGGCTGAAGCACTTCATCCTCAATCTGCCTCGCCACCGCCGCATCCAGCCCAAAACCTTGCGCTCTTCGATCGAGCATTCTCCGCCCCGCCGGACGAATCTCACCCTCTGCACAATACTGTTCGACCAATTTGCGATACTTCTGAGCAACATCAACGAATGCCCGCGCCAAAACAATCTTCTCTCCATCCCGCACCACATACCGCTCCGGGTGCATTGAAGGCATCGCCCGCGTCAGCTTCGTCCTGACAAACTCATGCAACTCATTCGCCGAAATCAACCCATCCTCATCGAGATCCGCCGCTCCCGTCCGCAACCCCTCCACCAAATAACGCGTATAAACCGCCAACTCCTCCCCAGACCGCTCAAACGAATACTCGATCGCCGAAGAAGAAGTCAGCACAATCCGCCCCTCTCCGCCCAACTGCCGAGAAAAGTCGATCGTCCCCTCATCCCGCGCAACATTCGCCCCAAACGCCCCACTATTACAGCAATCCAAAATCACAACCATCCGCCGCGACTCGCAATTCTCCATCTGGTCATGCACAAAACTCGCAGGAACCGCCGTACCCTTATTCAGCCTGCCATCCGCTAACTTTCTCGAACTCCGATTGCTGAAATAAAACTTGCCAAACTCATCCGTGATCCCATGCCCCGAAAAATACAGCAGCAATAGATCTTCCTCACCACACTCGCTAAAGAGCGTAGCAATCTCCTCCTGCATCGTCTGTAAATCTGGATTCTCAAGCGGCACAACGCGATCGAACCCACCAATCTCTGGATCGCTCAATATCGATCGCATCGCCGCCACATCCTTCACCGCCGCAGGCAACGACTTCAACCCCTCAGCGTACTCGCTCACGCCAATCAGCAACGCTATCTTTGCCATCGTCCTACAAAGTTTGAGCCAACCGCTTTAACGTTTCTTCCGCCAGCGCCAACTCCTCACGACTACTCGCTTCGAGTTCCACCTCACGCCCATCCGCAAACTTCGCCTTAATCTTGATCGGCTTATTCCCCAAGCGATCGCCCAAAAACCCAAACAGCGACTTCAACCCCTCCAACGTCACCGTCGCCTTCAGCAACCCCAACAAAAACGACCCAAACGCCTTACTGCCCTCCGGCGGATTGTCATCACTGACGCGATCGATCTTCACTCCGTCAATCTGCCTCATCTGCTGCCAGAGCGTCTGTGTCAATTTCTCCTGCTTCTCAGGACTCTCCGCATCTTGAAAACTCAGCATCAGTTCAAGCTTAGAGGCAGTACTCATAACCCATCCACACTCTACGAAACTTCCTCAGATTCTAACCCTCTGACGCAGAATTATCCGTACTTCCCCGGAATGCAGCCCGACAACATTTGCAACCCTGTTCAACAATCTGACCACGACAGAAGCGATCGCGCTTTCCTCTCAAGTATTTCTGCAAATAGAATTCATGATTTCTTCTCTGAAGTCGATCTTGAGCCTCTGAGCAAGACCGCCTAGACTTAGAAAAAAGTTAACAGTCAGATAGAAGATTTTGAATTTTAGATTTTGGATTTTGATTGTAGAAACGTCCGAAAAGGACGGTTCAGGAATCGAAGTACACATTTACAATTCAAGCAGGAATTTTTTCTGATTTGGGCGTTTTACATTGGTGTGAGGATTCAGCATGAACATGGAAGTATCGAATTTTGGGGGATTTCTGCGAGATCTCCCGAATGGCTCTGATCCGATCGGGCTTTTCGATAGCGGGGTCGGCGGTTTGACCGTGCTGCGCGAAATGTACCGTCAATTACCGAATGAATCACTTTTGTATTTTGGCGATACAGCGCGCTTGCCCTACGGAACGCGATCGCAGTCTGAGATTATTCAATTCGTGCGCGAAATTCTCGATTGGATGGTGGCTCACCGCGCCAAAATGGTGATCATGGCGTGTAATACGAGTTCGGCTTTAGCGATCGAAACGGTACGTCAGGAATATCCCAACTTACCGATTTTGGGCGTGATTTTACCGGGTGCCAGTGCAGCAGTCCGACAAGGAAGACGCATCGGAGTCATCTCAACGCCAGCAACGGCTGCAAGCGATGCCTATCGTCAAGCGATTCTCGAAGTCGATCCCACGGCTGAAGTTTGGCAGGTCGGCTGTCCTGAATTTGTGCCCTTAATCGAGCAAGGACGCATCGACGATCCTTACACCCACAAAGTGGCTCAAAGCTATTTACAACCGTTACTCGACCAAGAAATTGACACGCTGATTTACGGCTGTACGCATTATCCGCATTTAGCGCCTGTATTGAAATCGATCGTGCCTTCGTCAGTGCAATTTGTAGACCCGGCAGTGCATGTGGCGAAAGCAGCGGCTCAGGAATTGGAGATCTTGGGACTGCGAAATCAGCGTTCTCCGATGCCGACGCGGTTTTATGTCAGCGGTGATCCGAAACCATTCATGCAATTGGCACAGCAATGGCTAGGATGTAACACGATCGTGACTCAGATCTCGCTGTCTGAATCCGTTGCGGTTAGCTAAGCTAGAGAAAAGGTATGACCTCTCAGTTTCCCCAGGACTCGGAGGTCACGTTTCAAAATCCTGAATATGAAATGACTATGATGAATGCTCTATGGTTTCGCATCTTGAGAACGGTTTATCGTAAAGAGCCGATCACAGGATTTATTCTGACTGCGGGTGCAATGAATGTCGCGATCGGTGGAATTGATCAAAGCACTTCATTGGTGATTTTCGGATTGAGCACGGTGACGATCGCGTTAGCCTTGCGATGGTGGCATTTGTCGCATCGCCCTGCACCGATGAAAGTTTCGACTGAATCTTCTCGACGAGCGCCAATGCGAGCCTTACCAGAGCGATCGTCTCGCCCATCGTTGCCTACTTTATCAATTCCCAAAGATTAACTCGCTTCGTAGGCAGCATCAAGAATAACCGACTAGTCCCATCTTTAACGCTTTAATAATTGCCTGCGTTCGACTTGTCACACCTAATTTATTGAAAATCGCCGTCAAATGCGCCTTCACTGTCGCGACTGAAATATATAAATGGGCTGCAATCTCCTCATTAGAAGCGCCTTGCACCAACCAGTGCAACACCTCTTGCTCGCGCTCCGTCAAGTGTAACTTTACCTTCGCTTCTGAAGCTTGCCCGTTGTAAAACCGGAACGTCTGAAAAAATCGCGTTGCCAATTCTGGAGACAAATAAATCTGATCACTCAAAACCGTCTCGATCGCTTGAAATAACTGCGTCGCCAGATCATCCTTCACGACATAGCCATTTGCGCCAGCCCGCATTGCTCGAAACACCCATTCATCCTCTTGATGACCAGACAAAACGAGAATGCGCGATCGTAGATCTAGCTTTGCTAACTCCATCAAGGTCGCAATCCCATCTCCGGTTGCTAGCTCCATATCCAGCAGAATGAGCATAGGGTGCTGCTCCATTGCCAGTTGCACCGCTTGCTGTGAAGAAGCTGCTTCACCCACTACTGTAAATCGTTGATCATTCGTCGTGTTATAGAACTGAAGCAAGGTTTGTAGACCCTGACGGAACCGAGCATCATCATCGACAAGCAGAACAGAGGTTTGCTGAATAGTGGCAGGAGTGGACATAGTGAACTCGTAAAAATGGAACCGTTAGATCGCAGGCACGATCGATAATTTGGGGCTATATCGAGGCAGCGCCACCGAAAACTTCGCGCCGCCTTCTGGTAAATTGCCTGCCCATAGGCGACCATTATGCGCGTGAATGATCTTTTGAGCGATCGAAAGTCCTAATCCTGTTCCACCCGGACGACGAGAATAAAACGGAGTACAGAGATTTTCGACATCACTCTCAGACAAACCCACACCGTGATCGGAGATTTCGATCACGATTTCCTGGTCGGTCACTTCCCAGTGGCAATCAATCTGACTAGAGATAGGGCTGAAATGAATCGCATTGGAAATCAAGTTATCCAACACCTGCTTAAATTGCCAGGCATCGACATCGATCAGCATCAGCGATCGCGAATAGTTCACAGTAATGTCCTTCTCAGTCAGCCAAGGCTGCAACTGTTTGAGACTTTCCGTGATCAGTTCACTCAAATTGTGTTCCGCAATTCGCAGCGGTTTTTGTTTGACGGTCAATTGCTTCAGATGACGGCTGATATCCTGAATCGATGCCTGAATTGATTCGAGATGCGATCTGGAGTGCTGTTCAGAAACAGTCGTCAGTAGCATCTCAGTATAAATTTGAACTAGCGCGATCGGACTTTTCACCTGATGCTCAATGTGGTTGTTTTTTTGCTCTAACTGTTGGTACGACTGGCGTTGTGTATAAAGTTCGCGCACCATTGAGAGATGATGGCTCAACAGATTTGCGCAGTTTTCTATCAATCTTTTCTGCTTTGCCGTAAGAAGTTTGGGGGTTCCAAGCAACAGGTATTCCGGTTTGGTGGGACTAATCGGGCAAGCATAGAATCGAGGTTTTGATTTTGTAAAAACTTTAATCAATCGCCCGATCGAATTTTTGATCCACCAAGTTTCGGATGCCAAAAATGCTTGAGCCTCCGTATCTAACACTGACCAAAATTCGCGACCATAAAGCAAACACTGACGTTTTGAATGCTCTGGAGAATGAAAAACTAAACGAATGCCGAGATCTGGAAATTGAGACAAAATCTGCTCAATTTGCAACCGACAAAACGCTTGAATTGGATTCTCAGCAACTGTGGAAGGCTCGACCGTATGGGATACGATCGCAGAGGGAAACCGCTTAAATGAATGGACAGCTTGCATAACACCACAAGAATCCGAAGTTAGGGAAACACGACAAAATATCTTAAAAAGTGCGTGCTTTTTGCTTGTAATCCAATACGATCGGTTACAAGTTAAGCACATTGATAAAGAACCATACTTTTGTATAACCCAGAGTCCGAAAAGTCCTCAAAATTCCCACGGATTCTAATAAATATCTCAGTAATTTCCCGGAGGGAGGCAATTTATTTAACACCTATTTTGTAAAGACCTAATTTCGCATCGGTACTCTATACGGTGCTAATTGCCATCTTTTGCCCGCTACATCTCGGTTTTCATCGTTTCTATTGACTCAGTTCGACTTACGGCTAACGATCTCTTCTCTGTGATCGTCATAAACTGTCCCCTTTAATCGCTACATACGATAATGATTCCTGCCATTTCTAAAGCGCTAGCAAATGTGCTGGCGATCGAGACTTCTCTGAATGAAGTTGAACGGGTTGATTTTAATCCACCGTCTCAGTCGTTGATGGGCAAGGCGGCTCTCAATATCTACTGCTACAACTATTGCTGCGCTGAGAAAAAGCCGACGCTTCCAGAAGTCGCTTTAGCTTTCGTCATCAGCGCTTGGGATACGCCTGCTTGGGGTGACCAGCCATTATTATCAGAAGCTTTATCTTCGCTCAAAAAACATCGACAGCTTGAGCCAAAATTTTTATCCCCAGAACTAGAAGACTATCAAGCCTTATCGATCGAGGTGAATGCAATTCCAGCGATCGAGCCTGTGGTGTTGTGGGAGTCATTGGGATTACCGATGCGTCCGGCGTTGTATGTGACGGTGAAGGTTCCGACGTAGATCATCCCCCACCTCCCCACTCCCCACTTTCCGCAGGTGGGGAAACCCGCACTTAGCAAAATAGAGACGCAGGGCACAATCATCACGCACAATAAATGCGTTGCCTATAAACAGAATTTCTCCTTAAGCCTATGACCACCATCCTAGAGCAGGGGAATATCTCAATTCATACTGAGAATATTTTCCCGATTATCAAAAAATGGCTGTATTCAGACCATGAGATCTTCTTGCGTGAACTGGTTTCAAACGCGGTCGATGCGCTGCAAAAACTGAGCATGGTGTCTCGCTCTGGTGAGTTTTCAGGCGAACTAGGCGAGTCGGAAATTGTCATTACGATCGACAAAGCAAACAAATCCCTCGCCATCTCGGATACCGGCATTGGGATGACGGCAGACGAGATTAAAAAATATATCAACCAAGTCGCATTCTCTAGCGCAGAAGAGTTTGTGCAAAAGTACCAGGCAAGCAGCGATCAGCAAATCATTGGTCACTTTGGATTGGGATTCTATTCGTCCTTCATGGTGGCGAAGCAGGTTGAAATTGATACCCTGTCTTACAAAGAAGGGTCACAAGCGGTCAATTGGATCTGTGATGGTTCGACTGAGTTCAAATTGTCGGCATCTGAGCGATCGACTCGTGGGACAACGGTAAAACTTCACCTCCAAGAAGAAGAACTAGAATACTTAGAGCCTTACAGAATTCGCCAACTGATCAAGACGTACTGCGATTTCTTGCCCTTCCCGATTAAGCTAGAAACCCTAGCATCTGAAGGACAGGAAGCAACTGCACCTGAGCAAATTAACCGCCAAAAAGCACCTTGGAAAGAGTCACCTAGCAATCTCACCAAGGAAGATTATCTAGAGTTTTATCGCTACCTCTATCCGTTCCAAGATGAGCCGCTGTTGTGGGTGCATTTGAATACGGATTATCCCTTTGTCGTCAACGGCATTCTCTACTTCCCCAAACTCAAGCCCGATGTCGATGTCAGCAAGGGGCAGATCAAACTCTTCTGCAATCAGGTTTTCGTCAGCGACAACTGCGAAGAAGTTGTGCCACGATTCTTACTCCCACTGCAAGGGGTGATCGATAGCGTTGATATTCCATTGAACGTTTCGCGAAGTTTCTTGCAAAGCGATCGCACCGTCCGCCGGATTGCAGATTACATCGCGAAGAAAGTCGGCGATCGCTTAAAAGAACTCTACCGAGACGATCGAGAAGCTTATATCCGAAGCTGGCAAGACCTCGGAACCTTTGTAAAATTCGGCTCGCTGAACGATGACAAGTTCAAAAAGCAAGTCGAAGAGATTTTGATCTATCGCACGACTGCGGATTTGAGCAAGCCGAAAGTTGAAGTCGAAACTTCAGAAGGCGATGTCTGGCAAGAGGCAAGTAATACGATCGACGGCAAGACTTACACCACCTTGCAAGAATACCTGGAACGCAACAAAGAGCGTCATGAGAATCGAGTCTTCTACTGCACCGATGAAGTGACTCAAGCAACGTATGTGCAGTTGCATACGAGCCAAGGTTTAGAAGTGTTGTTCATGGATTCATTCATCGACAGCCACTTTGTCAGCTTCTTAGAACGAGAGTACTCCCATATCAAGTTCTCACGAGTCGATGCCGAACTCGATGACACACTGATCGACAAAGACAAAGCAGAAGACATCGTTGACCCCAATACCAATCAAACACGGGGAGAACAGATCAAAGACCTGTTCCTCAAGGCATTAGGCAAGCCAAAATTGACGATTCGCACCGAGGCACTCAAAGGCGATAATGCGGCACCTCCGGCGATCGTCTTACTGCCTGAACAACTGCGCAGAATGCAAGAAATGAATGCACTCTTGCAGCAACAAGCAATGCAGTTTCCAGAAGAGCATATTCTGCTCGTCAATACAGCGCATCCAATGATTCAAAACTTAATGAATTTGAGTCAAGGCGCAATTGTTACCGGATCTGCTGCTTCTCCGTCGGCTGAGCTTGCCGATATGATTTGTCATCATGTCTATGACTTAGCCCTGATGGCGCAGAAAGGCTTTGATGCCGATGGGATGAAAGCCTTTGTTGAGCGATCGAACCAGGTGCTCACGAAATTGACCGAACGCGCCTTAAATTAGCCTTAAATTGCCCGCGCTACCACTCACGGTAGCGCGGGCAGCTTGCAAAGAATTGTGAATTGTAAACAAATATTTCAATAAATCAGTCTTTTGATGAAACTTCAGGCGTGGTT
The DNA here is from genome assembly GCF_000353285.1 of Leptolyngbya boryana PCC 6306. Classification (NCBI taxonomy): domain Bacteria; kingdom Bacillati; phylum Cyanobacteriota; class Cyanophyceae; order Leptolyngbyales; family Leptolyngbyaceae; genus Leptolyngbya; species Leptolyngbya boryana. Next base: position 2,814,126 of record NZ_KB731324.1, on the reverse strand, counting down.
CGCTACGCTCTTAGATAGATAAGGAGGATTAACAAAATGACCACTGTGCCAGACAGCATTAGCTTGGTTGATTTATCAAGATTGTGGATTCAGAAAGCACTCGAAGAGATTGCTGCACAAAACGAAACCGATCAACCGGAATGCGTTGAGCAAGAAACAGAAGAGGAATAAAGTTTTGACTACGAAAGCAATGGTCTAGATCATATGATCTAGACCATTATTTTGTGATTTTTTACAGTATTACTGCTTGTTAAAGATTTTTACTAAGAAATGGTCGATCGAGAGATTTCCACCTCCCCCTGCTGCTAGAGCCAGATAGCAAAGCGAATAAACCGAAGCCGTTTCTAACGGGGGAATCTGAAACCCGCTATCCTTCAGGTGAAAGTAAACCGCGATCAGCATGGTGAAGAGTAGAGACAATGCGCTGAATCGAGTCAGCAACCCAGCGATTAAGAAAATAGAAGCGACGATTTCGGTATAAGCCGCTAAGTAAGTAAAAAAGGTTGGAAACGGTAATCCAATCACATTAATCACATGTTCAATAAAGCCTGGCACATCGGCTAATTTACTAAACCCGTTGTGAATCATTAATGACCCAACCACAACGCGAACTACAAGCCAAGCTGCTTGGAAGATTGGATTTGGGCTGAGGTCAGATTGCAGAATCGTTGAAATGAGCGATCGCTGAGAAGGGGCAACAGTCATTTTTTTCTCCAAAATGCGCTTTGAATCTTATGGAAACTGTAATTGAAATTGTTACATAACTCAATTTAACTACTCATTTTCTACGGAAAGCCTGACCTAAGATGAGAAATGCAGCCTTTGGATAGACGGTCGCAGCTAAGGGTGCTTGCTACCGTAGATGCAATTACTCATTTAAAGCAAGGTATATAGCTATGTCGCACTTTAGTACACTCCGCAGCAAGATTACGGATGCAGAATTGCTCAAGTCTTCTTTGCGCGATTTGGGTTTCACAGTTGAAACAAATGCAGAAGTCCGAGGCATGGGATGTCAGCGTGTTCATGCAGACATCGTTGCAGTCTTGGATGGCAGCTACGATATCGGTTGGATTCATAATGAAGATGGAACGTTTAGCATTGTGGCAGATCTCTGGGGTGTCGCCAGAAAGCATAACCTTGCAGAATTGATGACTTCAGTGAATCAGAAGTACGCAGTGCAGCAAACGTTGAATCAGGTGAAGCGTCCTGGATTACAAAATGCCAATGTGCAAGTGATGGTACGGTAAGGCGTGCTAGCCAAATCGTCTAGACCTCCGAGTTTCCCGTAAGCTTGGAGGTCTAGTGATGCAGAAAACCACGATCGTTTGAAAAGTATCTTAAGATAGGGTTCAAATGGTTGCATCTGGAATCAAATCATGGCGAAGTTAGGTTCTGAAATATTTACAACTCCCTTCAAAACGCTACTTCCGCCTTACCGATTTATTCCGACGGACGAAACGATTCTGCATCGACCGCACCAGCCCTCTCCGCTCAATGAGAAAGCCATTCGGGTGTTGAATTGGAATATTGCGAAAAATAATCACGATCGCAGTTGGCAAAAAGATTTTGATTGGATCGTCGATCGCTATCAGCCGGATCTAATTTTTCTTCAAGAAGTTCAGCTTTGCACCGAACTCAAGCATTTTGAACTCGCTGAACTCGGTTGGAGCTTTGCGCCGAATTTTATTGATACGTATCGAAACATCTATGCAGGCGTTTTGACGGCTTCTCGGGCTTCTTGTGTGACTCGTAAGGCAGTGATCACAGAACATGCTGAACCCGTTTCTAATACGCCTAAAGTGTCCTTAGTGACTGAGCACCCTTTTGCACAAGGAACCCTACTGACGATCAATTCGCACTTAATTAATTTTGTTGAGCTAGATAAATTCAAAACGCAATTAGTTGAATTAGAAACTGCGATCGCAGATCACGATGGAGCGATCATCTTTTCAGGGGATTTTAATACGTGGAATCGATCGCGCTGGCAATTATTAGATAAGATGACGCGCAGGCTAGGGCTATCACGAGCGAAATTTTCAGAAGCAGATACACAAAACATCAAACGATTTTTAATGTCTCCTCCGTTAGATCACATTTTCTACCGAGGGCTGCATCAGAATTATTTACAGGCGCGGGTGCTCGATCAGATTCAGTCGTCTGATCATAAGCCGATGCTGGTCGAGTTCCATTTGTAAACCAAAATCTATGCTGAGCGTTGGCAGTTCGGTTCAGATTTTTAGCATTCTCACGATCGTCGTACACCTATTGGGAATTGTGAATGCGGCTCATGCGGTGATGAATGTACGATCGTCACGCGGAGCAGTCGCTTGGAGCATCTCACTGCTGACGATTCCGTGGCTTGCGATTCCGTTGTATTGGATCTTGGGACGGAATCGGTTTTATGGTTATGCAGAAGCGTTGCAAGCGGCATACATTGAGCATAATGCTCAGGCAAAAGAAGCCTATCAAGAAATTCTAGAATGCAAAGCAGAATTACCTCCAGAGTTTTCTCCTTTGCAAGAGCTAGCAGACTCATTAACCACCATTCCATTTACAACGGGGAATTTTGCTGAATTGCTGGTGAATGGGAAAGAAACATTTACAGCAATGCTAACGGCAATACAAAATGCAACAGACTATATCCTGATTCAAACTTATACCTTAGACGATGATCAGATTGGGAATGAATTCTGTAAAGCGTTGATTCATAAATCAATGCAAGGTGTGCGAGTTTACTTGCTTTATGACGGAATTGGCACGCGAGGATTAGCACGATCGTATCTGCGATCGCTGCGGCAAGCAGGCGTTCGAGTTAATACATTTAAGAGTACGAAAGGACGCGGAAATCGCTGGCAAATCAACTTTAGAAATCATCGCAAAATTTTGATTGTGGATGGTGCGATCGGGTTTGTGGGTGGACTGAATATTGCAGATGAATATTTAGGATATAAACCGCCGCTGAGTCCTTGGCGAGATACGCATGTGAGAGTGCAAGGAACCTCTGTGAAATGCTTACAAGGCAGCTTCTTAGGCGATTGGTTTTGGGCAACTCGCAGGCTTCCGCAAGTTCAGTGGAATGTTGATCCAAAACCAGAATTTGATCAAGTGGCATTGGTTTTGCCCACGGGACCTGCTGATCAGGTTCCGGCTTGTACGTTGTTTTTTGTCAATGCCATTAATCAAGCAAAGCAACGGCTCTGGATTGCAAGTCCTTACTTTGTGCCAGATGATTCGATCGCGACGGCTCTCAAACTTGCAGCCATTCGGGGAGTCGATGTGCGAATCTTACTACCTAATCGTCCTGATCATTACATGGTCTACTTTTGTGCATTTTCTTACTACATGGAAATGCAGACGGCTGGCGTGAGAATTTACCGCTATCAGCCTGGATTTATGCATCAAAAAGTAATTTTGATTGATGATGCGATCGCGGGAGTCGGAACTGTGAATTTAGATAATCGATCGTTTCAATTGAATTTTGAAGTGACGTTATTTGTAATTCATCAGGCATTTGTGGAAGCAGTTGAAGCAATGTTGCAGGATGATTTACAGCTTTGTTATTTAGTAACCCCTTCGGATTATCAGCAACAATCCCTGTGGCTGAAGTTGGTTGCACGGATTGCACGACTGTTTGCGCCAATTTTATAGATTGATTCGGCGTTGGTGCATGAATAGCAAAAGCGACTATTTCGGGGGTGAAGGAAGCCGAGATTACGATTCAACTCGATAGCTATCAGGTTTGGCAATCTCGATCATGCGGATGCGATCCTGACAAACTTTCGGTTTTTTCAAAAAATTTTCAGTCTCCTTGCATATGTTCTGACTTTCCATCGTGTAACTCATCACAAGCTTAAATGCTTGACACACGTTACACAACGCAGGAAACACAATCATGCACATTGACCGCGCGTTTTTATTTCAATCATTCCTAGGTCGATTAGGCGCAAAGGGCAACGAACAACAATTCGCTTGATCGACTCGGACAATCTTTCAGTACAACCCAATCAACACCTTAGAGGTGAACTATGCGATGGCTCATCAATGGGAGCATCGGATTTTTGGTGTGGTTGAGTTGGGGAATTCCAGCCTGTTTTGCAAACTCAGAAGTTCAATCCGTGCCCAACTTAATAACACAGATGAACTCACAAGCCTCTCCTCAACCTTCATCTCCCCTGAAACGACTTTCCCAACCACTCAAACCTGAACAATTTTCTAGCAAGCCAACTGTACTTACAGTCCGTTCAACTGAAGAAATACGGCTCAAGCTAGCTCATCTTCCTACAACAAACGAAGGTACACTGTCCGTTTTTCTAAATCAAGTTGATGTCACATCTCAAGTTGCCATTACGGGCAATGAGCTGGTTTATCGATCGCGATTATTGCCCCTCACACCTGGTGAGCACACTCTCACTGTCTATATGGTTAAGAGTGCAGAACAGTGGATCGTTTTAGAGACTTTTGTACTCAAAGTAGATCCGACCACAGCACAAACGCCTCAATCGTCGAATCAATCATCTTCTACCCCGCAACCTGTAACACCGAATTCCGATCCATCCCGCCCCGCCAATTCATCGCCTGAAACACCAAAAACTCCAGAACAACCCACATCTGAGACTCCAAAGCCTACTACTACCCGCGCCGAAGATCTCAAATTCACTCCGAAGCTGAACGTCAACTTCAAATCTCAAGTCGCTGAAGCCCGCACGCCGGATGCAGGCAGATCGGAGCGTCCAACTTTTGCTGATTTGGCGTTGACAGGTGGATTCGCCGCTCAGTATCAGAGAGATAACTTTAATGTTCAAGCGAACTTTAATCTCGCAGGTAGCACCAATCTGCAAGAGGCATTGCGCTTTAACACCTTAAAAGAAGCTGCACCCCAAATCGATTTGAGTGATTACTTGCTCGATGTGAAAGTGGGAAATGCACAGGTTTCTGTTGGACATCAATGTTATGGAAATCATCCCTTTCTCTTAGACAATCTCTGCTCGCGTGGCTTAAGCAGTAAGATTCAAATCAGTAAGCGGGTCAATTTGTCGATCGCTCATATCAGCACCACGAGTGTAGTGGGCTTTGACAATTTCTTAGGCATAGAGCACCAAAACAATACCCTGACAGCCGCAACGCTCGGTATGCAACTGCTCGATAATCCCGCAGGCGGAGTTCGATTAGAAACGACCTTTATGCGGGGGTCTCGTCAACCGATTGAGAACTTTAATGTTGGTGAAGTAGTCGATGCAGAAAAAAGCCAAGGATTCGGGGTGCGGTTGTTTGGCACAGATCCCTCTGGTCGGTTGAAACTTGATGCAGGCTATGTCCGCAGTCGCTTTACAAATCCGACGGCTGATCCACAATTGGTTGATAATCTAACTGTGGCGAGAGTGCAGCCTGTGACCCGCAGTGCTTGGTTTGTTGAGACAAGCTATGATTTGCTCAAAAAGGTCAAACTGGATGCCACTCGCACCCTAGATTTGTCATTTAACTTTCGGCATGAGCGGCTTGATCCACAGTTTGGCACAGTCGGAGCAAGTGTGACGGTTGATCAACTCCGAACTCGCTTCGGGGTCAATGCTGCGATCGCAGGAGCCACCATTCAATTTCAAACCGATCAGTCCGAAGACAATCTAGCAAATATCGCGACTATTCTAAAAACCAAAACTCAAAACCGTTCTCTAACTATCAATGCGCCCTTACAAACGATCTTAAACAGCAGCAATCAGTTATTACCAACCTTAACTTACAGCTTTCAACGCACTCATCAGTTTGGAGCAAATCAGCCAGTTGAGGCTCTATCTGGGTTTGATCCCTCGGAAATTCCTGATCAACTCACCACAAGCCATAAATTTGGGACAGCTTGGTCGATCGACAATTTCAGCCTTAGCTATCAATACTCGAATACTTTTCAAGACAATCGCCAACCTACGCGAGAGTTGGCAGACTTTAGCACGATGAATCACCAAGTCTCGATCGCTTGGCAAGTGAATCCACGATTGAATCTTGCCTTGGGCTACAATTTCACAAGCGCAAAAAGCTTTGAGCAAGGCATTACTCGCTTTACGAGTAGCCCAACGCTTAGTATCAGTTGGGTGATGTTTCCGAATTTAACGCTCGCATTCAATTACAACCGTACCGATGAGACAGATTCGCTGAATCAAAAAATCACACGCGCCACGAATTTGGAAGCCTTACTCACTTGGCAATTTCAGATGCATAGCTTGGGTCGAGAGATTCCAGCAAGTGCATTTATCCGTTATGGGGCACAATCTACGATCGCACATGACCCTCTATTCAATGTGGATACGAATGCCACGATTCAGACGGTCAGTGCAGGATTAAATTTTAGTTTTTAACAATGGAATCAGTGGAGAGGTAATGAAACTAAAACTGAAATTATTGAGCATATTCATGGGTTCAGCTATCTTTGGATTGTTGATGAGGATGCCCACTGCCGAAGCCGTGATTGTCAGCCCGAAAGGGGTGAATGTTCGTACCTTCGGAGCAACTACGGTGTTTCTCACGTTTGTGGGGCTAAACAATCAAACTCCGGCGGAAGGGCTGTGGTGCGGTGCGATTAATGCCGATCAATCTTGTGTGCCTGGGACAATCTTCGGTCAGCTTCCAGCCCGTAGTAATCGCTCCCGGTTAAGCGGATCGAACAACTATACCGATATCATGACCATTCCGCCTTCGGTCGCTCGACGAGCCTATCAAGACGCGATTCGAGGGAATTCGTCGCAGTTTTTCTATGTCCGACGGTTTGTGAGCAGGACGGGCGCTCCGGATGAATTTGTTGCTGTCACTTGCCGACTTGCAGGAGGCGGGGCACGGGTTCCGCTCGCGCTAACTGAGGTGCGCTTAGCATTTGAAGATGGTCAGCCAGTGCCAGCGATCGCGACTGGAGAAACTTTGCCCCGATTTGGGGCTGAAATCTCCTACAACGGCACTGGACGACTAAAAGGACGATGGGAAGTTGTGTTACCAGGTGATCCTCTGCCGAGTGAGCGAGATCGGCTTACCGAAGCAACGCTGCCGATCGAAGAACGTCCGTTGCAACGTCGCTACACGACCCTTCAGCGCTTTGATATGTTTGTTCCGCCCACAGGACGAGTGTTCATCCCAGGGCCTAGTCCAAATACCTTACCCAAAGGTTCTACCGGGCTGCATTTCATTTTGCTGAGGATTGAGGCGACAGACGATCGTGAAGGCAATTCAGATACGGGGATTGGAGTTGTAAATTCTGGCGGAGTTGCTGGATTTCCCCTGCCAGTGCTCCGCTACTTCGTAACCAACGATAAGCGCCCATTGAACTTAGTACAGCCAAACGATGGAGCGAGACTATCGGTTCAACAATCAATTCAATTTAAATGGCAGGGAGTGGATGGAGCATATAGTTACAAGCTAGAGGTTAGACAGGGTGAGGTTGTGGTACTCTCTGCTCTGCTAGGAGCAAATCAAATGAGCTATACTGCTCCACCTTGGTTGAAGGAGAAAATAAAGCAGCGGTTACAGTGGAAAGTGCAAGCACTGAAGGAAGATGGGACTACGATCGTAGAATCAACCGCGAATGAATTCCAGATTCAGCCTTGAAATGTGCTTAGAAGCGATCGACTTTTGTTGCTTTGGCTATTCATCCAACAAAGCCGATTGATTCAGAATTTCTCAAATCACAACAGCCAATTCTTAATCTATTCGCCTCAGTGTTCGAGCTAAAGCAATTCCTGACGCAATCGATAAATAATCGTCTTCGCATCTACCTGATCGAGAATTTCTCGAATCACAGTATTTGCTCCCTGCGCTCCCCAAGTACAGCCATTTTCTAAATAAATCTGCGCCGCTCGTCCCACAGAATACGAGCCATATCCAGCAATGCCAGCCTGCACGATCGCAGTTCCCGCCAAAGCCGAAAAGCCAGCGCTGCCATCGACTCCAGTTGCCAAAGCCGCTGCACTTTTTCCCATTCCTAGTAAAATTCCACTACCAATTTCACCGAGTAGCAAACTCCCTGAACTCACCCAAATTGTGTTCAGCAGTTTCCCTGCTTCATGGCGCGTCATTGGCAATCCATACAAATTCGCCAACGCTTGAATCATAGCCAGATCGGATGCCACTCCACCGATCAGATCAAGAAATGCGATCGGGTTCAACGCAATCGCGATCGCTTTATAGCGCGTAAACTTCCAAATCAAAGCCTCCGCTTCCACGTCTCGCAACTCCATGACTTTCGTTGCAATCTCAGTTTCAGCGGTTCTCGCCTGAGTCAAAGCATTCAAAGCTAACAGCGATCGACCTTCTCGATTCAGAATCGTTAAAATCTTTGCTTTTAATTCTTCAATCTGCGGCGGGGGCGATTCCCACTCGTAGCTGACCCGGCCATCCGGATATTCCACCCGCATTTGTAACGGCGCAGGTTCAGCCGCAACCATGACAATTTCATCCGCCGTCAACAGATGCTCTAAGCGATCGCTACTATTGCTGCGAATGCCTAAATTTTGCAAATTTCGATAGATCTCTTCTCGTGATTGATCCGGATACAGATCGACTTTGTTAAATACTAAAATCAATGGCTTTTGAGCCTGCCGCAAATCACAAAGCGCCTTGTATTCTGTCCGAGTGATATCGCCAGAAATTACAAATAAAATTAAATCCGCCTGCCGAGCCACCGTCTGCGCCATGTCGGCTCGCGCCTGTCCATCAATCTCATCTAATCCTGGCGTATCAATCAATTCAATCTGAATCTTGCTGGAAGACTCCGGCACGATCGCTTGATCCTCCGCCACAAATCCGCCCTTCGGCGACCAGGTGACGAGCCTCGGCTGTTGCGTGACTCCATTCAACGGACCCGTTTCAAAAATTTTCTCGCCAATCAGCGCGTTCAAAATCGCCGATTTACCGCGACTGACTAAGCCAAACACAGCAATTCTCAGCACAAAGCGATCAAGCTTACTTAAATTCGTCGAAATTGTCTCAAGTTCAGCCTTGAGCGCGGTTTGGAGAGCGGGATTTTTGGTCGATCGTAAAAACTGGGAATAATTCGTGAGCGCCTGACGCAAACTTGCCCGCGCTCGATTGAGGTGGGTTTCTTGAGGATTCGGACGCGATTTAGGAGAGGCTTGACTCAAAGCAAATTAGACCAACGGCATCTACAATCTATTCTCATCCAAATTTGTAAAAATCGGGTCTAGAAGTTTATGGAAGCATGGCAATTAGAAGCAATCCGCAAGCTTGAATTAGAGTACGGAACCGTTCCGCCTCCTTGGGTTGTCTTCAACGAACATCCGTATAGTCTCTGCTGGCGGATGGGCGGTGGAGAAGCACATATCGAGGTGTGGTCAGACTGGTGGGAAGCAAAAGATTACTCTGAAGCTGAGAAGATTGAGTACTTTCGCCCGTGGAAACCGCCTGCTAGCTGGCTGGAATGGATGATCGACGCGATTTGGGAGCCTGCTGATACGGATGAAGAGGAGCTTGCAAATTTTGCGCGAGCAGAGGCGCTTGGGTTTGGCAGTAAGGCAGAGTTCGATCGAGCAATCAGCGATCCAAAATGGTTGGAGTCAGACGAAGTTTTTTAGCGCTTCAGTGCCGCTCGAAATTCCCGAACAGCATCATACTGGTCATAGTAAGTCATGTAGCGGCAGAAAAGCTCAATCGGGAAATCTGGCAAAAGTTGGCTCTGCGTTATTTTTTCATAACGATCGCGAAGGTGATAGATTTCAAGCGTTCCATCTTCCCAAAACCAAACTTCCGAGACTCCCAATCGACGATAAACTTCTAGCTTATTCACACCTCCACTTGTAACGGTGATTTCAACCACTAAATCAGGTTGGGGCTTCTTATATTCCAAGTTATAAGCTTCATCTGGCTCATTTCTGGCTTTGATCGCTTCTGTGCCCATCGTCGCGCTGCCCCGACCATAAAAGCGAATCCCAAAGACTTCAAAGTAAGTTTCTAACAGTCGTCGAAACAGCACCTTAAAGTCTTCGTGTTCTTCACTAACAGGCATAACCTCAACAGTTCCATCCAGATAAATCAATTTGATACCAGCAATATCTTCGAGAGAGCGATCGAGTTCCTCAAACTGCTTCCAGGTCAGATGATGAATGACTTTTGCGGGTCTGGGTTGAGAAGTCGATGAAGTGGCAACCATGAGTAGAGTAAAGAGAACCTTTTCAACGTTGTCTTAATTCTGCGATCGATAAAGCGATCGACGTTTTACAGAAAAACCTGAAATGCCAAAGTAAATCCTGGGACGACATCTTCTCCACTCAAGGTTGCTGATTCGGGGTATTGTGTCACCGAACCATCTGCACGATAGACAAAAGCCGTTTTGTTTTTACAATCGATCAGCCAACCTAAGCGCACGCCGTTTTCGATATATTCCTGCATTTTTGCTTTTAATTCTGTGAGTGAATCGCTTTTCGATCGAATCTCAATCACAAAATCAGGTGCGACAGCAATAAATTGATCTTCTTGTTGTCGCCAATTTTGGGGCAATCGATCTTTTGCAACAAACGCAGCATCGGGAGATCTTACCGCAGTGTTTGATAAGCGAAAGCCAGTCGTCGGCCCAAAAACTTCACCTAAATCATTTCGCTCAACATAAACTAAAAGATACGCACCAGCTTTTGCTTCTCGATTTCCTGAAAGTCCGCCCGTTGGAGGCATTGTCACCACACTCCCGTCTGCATTCCGCTCGAATCGCAGTTCAGGATTTTTGGAACTCATTTGCATCAGTTCTTCGTCGGTAATCTCAATGAATGCAGGATGTACCATGAGCCTGTCCAGAATGCGACGGTATTCCTGAACTATAGCAGAGAAATTATTCGGAGTTCGATCGCTGAAATGCAAGTGAATTTTATCGATCGGCTTTCCGAGTTGAAGGATTTGTGAAAATGCACGATCGCTGAATCTCTCAGTGCGATCGCACATTTTCGATATCCCTACTTCCAGTTCTGCCAATTCGTATTCAAAATCGTCGTACCTGGAAAAGCAGTCGGATTATTATTTTCATTCAGTCGCTTTTGCAATTTCTCCAAATTTGGACTTGGATTTGGTAAATTCTCAACCAATTGATACGGAGCAATTCCCGTTTCGAGTGAGAATGCTGCCGTCGTTCCCGCTGCTGCCCCCGCAGACCATTCGATCGAATGCACTCGATACGCCGATGCCGCAATATGACTCATCGCAATGCTTTTCCCAGTCACAATCAAATTATCGATCTTCTGGGGAATCATCGCTCGGAGTGGAATCTGAAATGGAAACGTTTCACCTGCACCTTGTCGCTCTCCAGGACGCTCCTGATTTCCAGGTTTTTCAGGTGGGGATTCAACCATACAAGGATGAAAATCGAGCGGATAATGTCCAATCCCAACACTATCAGGATAGATGTGCGATCGACCTCTTGATTTCACCGTTTGCGGCTCAACTTGTCCTCGAATCACGGCAATCGTCCGCAATCCAGCGATCGAGACTGACAAATTCCGAAACGTCTCAGGATCAAGATTTTCCGTGTAAAAGCGATCGCTGAAATCTTTGCGCGATACCGTTACTTCATCCATGAAGAAGCCGTTCGGATAGCCATAAGTCGGTCGTCCAACAATTCGACGCGCTTCTCGCATGTAAGGATACTTTGACAATCCATGCACAGTTCCCATCGGCGAATCCAATCCCGTCAAGTAACGCAGATTCGGGACAGGCTTCTTAATCGGTTGTTTCGCATCCGTTGTTCCCGAATGGAACCAGTGAAAAAAGCCGATCGCTTGTTCTTCACCACCCTGCAATCCACTGACCCGAAACCCGCCCATCCAGTCTGCAAGCTGTCCAGTCGATTGCAATTGCTCACGCGACAGCAAATAGTTATCTAAACTTGTTCCAGGCGCATAGTCATTGCCCCAGTTCCAATTCTGCATGGAAATATCACCCGGATTGACCACGCGACTTCCCGCTTTTGGATCGACACTCCGAATTCGGCGATAAGTAAAAACTAGCTCAGGAGCTTCTGCATAGCGCTGATCGTTAAAGCTATAAGACTGAGCATAGCGAGGGTAGAAATCAGGAGGCGTCACAGATTGAGGAGTTGCCGTCGCTTCCATTGCAAAGGTGTAAGTATAGCCCTGGGGGCAGTAGGCATAATCCGTTTCGCTCGATGACGAAGGATTGCGATACGATCGCGCATCCAGTCCTAACCGATAAGGAACATCCGTCAGGGCAACTAGCTCTCCCGTCTCGGTCGCATCTAGTACGTACCAGCGACCCGATTTTGGTGGAACGAAGCGAATGATTTTTTTCTGAAACAGTTGCGAATTTTGTTCGGTATAGCTATCGAGAATTGTTTGAGACAGAGGATAGGTATTGAGAGGCGGAGCATTCGGAGCAGGACTGTGTTGAATCGCACGAATCGATCGAATTTCAGAGCCTTCGATACTCAGAGATTTTGCAACGGTATTTGGGAAAAAGTAGAGTTTTCCTTTGCCTTCTTTTTCTGCTTCTTTTAGCAGCGATCGTAGAATTTCATCGCCTTCTTTGGGCATAAAGCACACCAAGCTCACCCAACAGGCACCTGGATTTTTGCCTTGATTTTCCGCCAAAATGCGCTTGCGAAATTCAGCGTAACCGCGTGGAAAAAGTAATCGCGATCGCTGAGTCGGTTTCTCATCTAAAGCGGAAGTTCCCTGTGACGAGACTTGTCCGCCGATCCAGTCGGTAATTTCGGTCATGCAGACTGTTCGTCCCGCTTTCAACGCTTCGTAGCTCGCTGCCACTCCCGCTAGTCCTCCACCGACGATCGCGACTTCGCAATTTACTTCTTGATCGATCGAGCGTGAAGTCGCAGCCTCTACTCGGAACATTGAAAATAGTGCTATGACACTCGCTCCAATTCCCAACCGTAAGAATAATTTCATATCTAAAGCTTTTCAGATGTAATTTTAACTGAACTAAACTAGGCGACATTTACAAAATATGCAAGAATCTTTTTCATGAAATTCATCCTTTTTCCTTGCATTCTCTCCACTCTCTTAATTCCAACCATCGCTACTGCCCAACCTGTGAATGTGCGGGTTGAGCGATGGTTAGCCATTCAGCAAATTTCAGGAACCGTTAACTACAATCGTGCGTCTGCAACTAGGGCGGCAAGAGTAGGCGATCGCTTAGAAACCGTTGGCGATGGGGTTACGACCGGCACTCGATCAGCAGCTTCGCTCCTATTCGATACGGGAGTGGGTGTGCTTAATATGCTAGAGAACACAAATTTGAGAGTTCGGCGCATGGACAGAACTGCGGATGATGGACGCATTACCCATTTAGATGTGACTCGGGGACAAGTTCGCCTCAAGTTGCGGCGATTTACTAGTCCCAACTCCGAAGTAGAAATTCGGACTCCTGCAGGTATCAGTGGGGTTCGAGGAACAGACTTTGGCGTAGTTGTACAGCCCGACGGCAAGACTGGGGTTGCAACACTTGAAGGCGCGGTGATGACTTCAGCACAAGGCTCAGAAGTCTCCGTTCCTGCTGGCTTTCAGAATTTCACGATTCCAGGAGAGCCTCCTTCTGCGGCAGTTCCGCTTCGCGATGATCCGAGTTTGAAAGCGAACTTTGTGAAAACGATCGATCGAGGAATTCGTAAGGTTCAACTGGTTGGTCAAGTTGATCCTGTCAATGTCGTCACCGTTGATGGACAGCCCCAATCGACCGATCGCAATGGACAGTTTACGACCGCTGAAGTTTTTGCGCGCTCATTTTTGCGGATCAATGTAACGGTGACTACTCCATTGGGAAAAACTCAATCCTATGAACTGGCGCTCCGATGAGGTGAGATGGCGTTTTCTTCCAGGTGCGATCGCCACCATTCTGATGGCAAGCTTGTTTCATTTCGGTCTACTCAGCCCCCTCGAACAGATTGGATATTCGACGCTATTTCAATTGCGAGGAGAACGAAAATGGGACGATCGCTTAGTTTTAATCAAAATTGATGAGCCAAGCATCAAACAATTCGGACAATTTCCTTGGAAAAGAAGCCGTTATGCTGATTTGCTCGATCGTCTCACTCAAGCTGATGCGAGTATCATCGCGTTCGATGTTTTATTTTCAGAGTCGAGTCCAGATGATGCCGCCTTTGCCCAAGCGATGCTGAAATCGAAGCGAGTCGTACTCGCTCAAGCCGAAGATGAATCTGGACAGCCGCTCTTGCCGATTCCAGAACTGAGAGATGCAGCCGTCGCAAGTGGTCATATTCGCATCTGGGCAGATACGGATGGCATGACCCGAGCTATCCAACCCCAAATCAATGGGACTTTAGCATTTGGGATTGCGACAGTCATGTCGTATTCGATGATGCAAGCCGCGATCGCGATGCCTGATCTCAGTCACCCGATTTGGCTCAATTGGGTAGGACGTGCTGATCAGATCCAACAATATTCCTTCGCAAGCGTCGTCCAAGGTGATGTTCCAGATTCAGCCTTTCGAGACAAAATCGTGATCGTGGGAATGACGGCGATTGGAATGGATGCGACTCCCACTCCGTTCAATCGCTATCCGCTTGCTAGTGGAGTCCATTTGCAAGCAACGTTGATCGATAACGTTCTGCAAGGCAATCCGGTACACTCGATGCGTCATCCGGTGATTACGCTCTTAATTTTTGCGATCGGCGGAGTTGGATTTAGCATTCTCTTAAGCTTTTACCGAACTGGCATACAGGTGGCGATCGCAGGTTTTGCGATCGCGGGTTGGATTGGGGGCAGTGTCACCGCACTGCAAGCGAATTACTTACTGCCCGTTGCGCTACCGATTGGGTTAGTGGTCAGTAGTACCATTGCGACTGCCTTGATCGAGCGATCGCGCATGAATGCTGCTCTCAGACAGCAAGTTGATCAACTTCAGCAACGCTATCAGACGACAGTTGTGACTCGTCCCGTTCCCGAAGCGACTTCTATTCGTGAGATTACTCAACTCACGACGCTAGCCGACCAACTGGGACAAGCACAATTGACTCAACAGGCAATCACACATAGTTTAGCGATCGGGCTAATTGCAGCCGATTTAAGGGGGCAAGTTTGGTTTTGTAATGAGATCGCGACTTCGCTGCTCCATGTCGAGATTGATCAAGCACTCGAAGCGATTTTGGTTCCAGAATGGCTGTGTTTGGAGCAGTGGCAGCAAGTTTTAGCGCAACCACATACTGTTTTCGTCGAAAAGTTTTATCAGCAAAAGTGGTTTCGTTTACAAGTTGAACCGCTGAGTGTGCAGACCGATGGTGTTTTAGTCTCGCTAGAAGACATCACCATTCGCAAAGCGATCGAACTCAATCTAGGCGATCAAATTCAAGAACTCAATCAACTCAGTGAACTGAAAGATGAATTTTTGAGCACAGTCTCTCACGAGTTGCGCACCCCGCTCACGAATATGAAAATGGCAATTCAATTGCTCAAGATCGCGAGCACTGAAACCCAGAAAGAGCATTATCTGCAAATTTTAGAAAACGAATGTAATCGAGAATCAGATTTAGTCAATGGTTTATTAGATTTGCAGCGAATCGAGTCTGGGCAGCAGCCCTTGCAATCCACATCGATCGAACTTCAAACCTGGCTACCGACGCTGCTAGAGCCGTTTTATCGGCGCACAGAAACCCGACAGCAAGAGTTCAATGTGATTATTGATCCTAGTCTTCCGATATTGAATTGCGATCGAGCTGCTGTAGAAAGAGTTCTCGTTGAATTGATCAATAACGCCTGCAAATACACACCTCCAAATGAACAGATTGTTGTCAGCGCGGAGTGGATTGCACCCTGGATTGAATTTCGAGTCGAGAATTCTGGCATTGAGATTCCTGATGAAGCGATCGATAAAATCTTCGAGCGATTTTATCGGGTTCCCAATGCTGATCCTTGGAAACAGGGCGGGTCAGGCTTAGGGCTGGCATTAGTGAGATGCTTAGTTGAATCGTTGCAAGGCAAGATCGAACTAAAGTCTGAACCGAATTGGACAATTTTTATTGTCAGATTTAAAAGCGAGTGAAGCCGAGATTCAAAGCAGTCATAAAAAATCGCCTGATCAGTGTGTCGATCAGGCGAACCGCGTTAAATCACAAGTCGGTCTAACTGTGAATTTCCGGTTGCGGCAATTCAGCGGTTTTCTGCTCGACTCCCTGCGCGATCGGGCGTGTTTTGGTCAACGCCTGCTGCAACATTGGTGTTTTGGTAACTGAATCATTTGCCAACGTAAACAGCGGATTCGAGAGAATTCCAGCGATCGAAGTTGCCACCAAAGTCAGAATCAATCCAACCTGCAACGGACGCAATCCAGGCAGATTCCAAGCGATCGGCGGATAATTCTTCACCGCTTCTGACATTTCTTGTGGCTCTTTGACGACCATCATCTTCACCACTCGAATGTAGTAGTAAATCGAGATGACACTGGTGACCAAGCCCAAAATCACCAGCGGATAAGCTCCGGCCTGCCAACCTGCCCAGAACAAGTACAACTTCCCAAAGAAGCCAGCTAAGGGTGGAATCCCACCGAGCGACAGCAGACAGATGCTCAACGCCAAGGTCAAGAGCGGATCTTTCTGATACAAGCCCGAGTACTCACTGATCTGGTCTGTGCCCGTGCGGAGCGAGAACAGAATGATGCAAGTAAACGCACCCAAGTTCATGAACAGATAAATCATCAAGTAGAAGATCATGCTGGCGTATCCGGCATCCGAGCCGATCACTAACCCGATCATCACAAATCCAGCTTGACCGATCGACGAATATGCTAACAGGCGTTTCATACTCGTCTGTGCCAAGGCAACGACGTTTCCAAGCACCATACTCAGAATCGCGAGCGTCGTCATCACCAAATGCCACTGCTCGGTCACTTGAGGGAATGCAGTGACTAATAACCGAATCGCCAACGCAAATCCAGCCGCCTTCGATCCAACCGATAGAAAAGCAACAACGGGCGTGGGCGATCCTTCATATACGTCAGGCGTCCATTGGTGGAATGGAACTGCCGCAATTTTGAATGCGATCCCCGCGATCGCAAATACCAACGCAATCACTAACCCAATCGAGTTATCCAATCCAGCGAGTGAAATCTTTTCCGCGATCGTCGATAATTTTGTTTCGCCGCCGGACAATCCATACAGCAGCGACGCGCCGTATAGGAAAATCGCCGAACTCGACGCACCAATTAATAAATATTTCAGCGCAGCTTCATTCGATCGCGGATCGCGCTTTGTATACCCCGTCAGCAAATAAGACGCGATACTGAGCGTTTCCAACGAAACATAAACTGCCACAAATTCATCCGACCCAGCCAGAAACATACCGCCCACCGTTGCGGTCAGCAGAATTGTAATAAACTCTGCCAGAGCCGTTCCAGACTGCTCGACATAGCGAACGGACATCAGAATCGTCACTGCCGCCGAAAGTGCGACAATTCCCCGAAACACGATACTGAGGGCATCGCTATTAAATTCGCCAATAAATCCGATCGGGTTCGGACTATCCCAGAGGGTAAACAGCGCACCTGTCGCCGTCAATAAGCCACCCACCGCGACATAGGGTGTCCATTTTGCGGAATTTTGTCGTCCCACAATGAGATCACCCACCATCACAGTGAGTAACGTTACGATCACAATCAGTTCTGGCAGGATCGTTCCGGCATTCAGTTGAGCCGCAAGAGAAGCAAAATCCATAGCACGGAGTCCGTATGAGCAGGAATTAACAAAAATTTATGCTAGTCGCACTTTTATTTGAAGCAAACGAATACTTCACCTGTTAGGGATTTTAACGTGGGATGCAACTTGGTTTTCGTCAAATCCGAGTTCTTTGCCCAAAGCCGCAATTGGGATCACGAGATCCATCTATCAACTTTGGTCTATATTGATCGTGCAACCCTCTGAAGAAAGACTTAATCCATCAGAAAAGATGGACGATTGCGAACGAATAGTCTACAGTCTAAAACTTAGGTGTTTGCTCCCCGAACTTTAGCCAGTCTTCTGAATCTTGATTATTTATATAGTGAATCAATTTGTGCAGTTGGGTATGGTTATAAGTTAGAAGCAGGCTGGTTTCCACGATGTCGCGTCTGTAACTCAAATCTTGAGCTTTACAGCCTGCACGACCCCTCAGGTTGGTTTTCCGTATTCCCGATCGAGCAAATTGAGTGATATTGATAGCAATACAGACACTCAGTGCGAATCCTTGTTGACCCGCGATTTCTAGTTAGACAGACTCATGCCAACTCTTGTTATTGTCGAATCCCCGACGAAAGCTCGCACCATCCGCAATTATTTGCCTCGTGATTTCCGCGTTGAGGCATCAATGGGTCATGTCCGCGATTTGCCCCAATCGACCAGTGACGTGCCTGATTCCATTAAGGACAAGCGTGTTAGAGAACTCGGTGTCGATGTTGAGGCAGGGTTTGAGCCAATTTATCTGGTGCCAAAAGATAAATCAAAGGTTGTGAAGACTTTAAAGGACGCTTTGAAAGAAGCGGACGAGTTATTGCTGGCGACTGACGAAGACCGCGAGGGTGAAAGTATTAGCTGGCACTTACTTCAGTTGCTCAAGCCGAAAGTGCCCGTGAAGCGAATGGTGTTTCACGAAATTACAGAAGAAGCGATTCACAGCGCGATCGAGAACTGCCGCGATATTGACGTAAGACTCGTGCGGGCGCAAGAAACCAGACGAATTCTCGATCGCTTAGTCGGTTACACACTGTCGCCGCTCTTGTGGAAAAAGATCGCCTATGGACTTTCGGCAGGACGGGTTCAGTCTGTTGCTGTGCGTCTGCTGGTGAATCGAGAGCGGCAACGTCGTGCGTTCAGAAAAGGCGCGTATTGGGATCTCAAAGCACTGCTCGCGATCGAAGCTGATTCCCGGCAAGAATTTGAAGCAAAACTCGTGACCTTAGCAGGTCGAAAACTTGCAACTGGTGCAGATTTTGACGAATCAACCGGGCAAGTTGCCGCAGGTCGAAACGTTGTGCTGTTAAGTGAAGAGGAAGCGAGAGCATTACAAGCTCGCTTAGATGGGAAAACCTGGACTGTTTCGGATCTCGAAGAACGTCCGGTCACTCGCAAGCCTTCCCCACCTTTTACGACCTCAACCCTGCAACAGGAATCGAACCGTAAATTAGGGCTGTCTGCTCGCGACACGATGCGAACGGCTCAAAGTCTGTATGAGCAAGGGTATATCACCTATATGCGGACGGACTCGGTGCACTTGTCCCAACAAGCGATCGCGGCTACCCGCAGTTGTGTTGAAGAAATGTATGGGGCAGAGTATCTCAGCCCATCTCCTCGCCAATACACGACCAAGAGCAAAGGCGCACAGGAAGCGCACGAAGCGATTCGTCCGGCAGGCAGCACGTTCCGCACTCCGAAACAGACCGGATTAAAAGATCGAGAGTTAAAACTCTACGATTTGATCTGGAAACGTACCGTTGCCACTCAAATGGCAGATGCGCGGCAAACTCAAGTTACAGCGCAAATTCAAGTCGAAGATGCGGGTTTCCGAGCTAGCGGCAAACGCATTGATTTTCCGGGCTTCTTCCGCGCCTATGTTGAAGGATCAGACGATCCGAATGCTGCGATCGAGAACCAAGAAATCATCTTGCCACCGATGCGAGCTGGAGATCATCCGAACTGCCGGAATCTAGAAGCGATCGGACATGAAACCCAACCTCCTGCGAGATTCACCGAAGCATCGCTGGTGAAAACTCTAGAAAGTGAGGGAATCGGTCGTCCTTCGACCTATGCCAGCATTATTGGCACGATCACCGATGAGCGCAAAGGGTACGCGCATCTGGTTGGCAATACGCTTGTTCCGACCTTCACGGCTTTTGCGGTGGTCGATTTATTGGAAAGGCATTTCCCCGATATTGTCGATTTGCGGTTCACTTCCAAAATGGAGCAAACCTTAGACGATATTGCCGCTGGGGAAGTCGATTGGCTGCCGTATTTGACTCAGTTCTACTCTGGGGATCAAGGGTTAGAGACTCAAGTCAAAGAGCGCGATAGCAATATCGATCCCAAGGAAGCCCGCACGATTCATCTAGACGATCTCGGAACCAAAATTCGGATCAGCCGAACCGGAGCCTATATCGAGTCTGAGAATGGCAATGTCAATTTGCCCAGAGATCTGCCGCCTGCTGATCTCCATCCTGCTCAGGTCGAGACTCTGCTGAAAGGACCGAACAAGCTGGGATCGCATCCTGAAACGGGAGAACCGATCTACGTCAAATTGGGACCTTACGGGCATTACATTCAGCTTGGCGACAAGACTGAAGAGAATCCGAAACCGAAGAATGTTTCGGTTCCTCCGAAGATCAAGCCTGAAGAAGTGACGATGGAAATGGCGTTGGGCTTGTTAACGTTGCCCCGGACTCTGGGAGTTCATCCCGAAACGGGTCGCAAAATTCAAGCGTCACTGGGACGGTTTGGACCGTATATTGTGCATGACTTGGGCAAAGACGAAGACGGTAAGCCGAAGAAGGATTATCGATCGATTAAAGCCCCAGATGATGTGGTAACGATTACGCTGGAACGGGCTTTAGAGCTATTTGCCGAACCCAAAGCCGTTCGCGGCAAGCGTGCAGCAGCCAAACCGCTTCGGGAGTTGGGGGCACATCCGAATGATGGAGAGCCAGTCAATATCTATGAAGGCCCCTATGGTCCGTATCTCAAGCACGGCAAGGTGAATGCTTCTTTACCGGAAGGTCAGACGGTCGAAGAGATCACGATGGATGTTGCAGTCGAGGCATTAGCGGCGAAAGCAGGAACGAAAAAGACAACGCGATCGAAGAAGAAATCAGAAACGACGACCGCGAAGAAAACAACCGCGAAGCGCGCAACCAAAACCACGACCAAGAAAACCACGACAAAAGCTGCTGCAGCTAAGAAATCGACTGGCACCAGCAAGCGCGTCAAGACAAGCGAATAGAGAACTAGAGCGCGATCTCTAACGATCGCCCTCTAGAAATTCAAAATTCATTGAAAAAATCGGACTTATTGCGCAAGGATTACGTTATACTAGTTCGAGTCTGTTACGGGATGTAGCGCAGCTTGGTAGCGCGCCTGCTTTGGGAGCAGGATGCCGCAGGTTCAAATCCTGTCATCCCGATAGGTTTCAAGGATTAAAGATTAAGGGCTTCCCCAAATCTTCCCCAAAACCGAAACACAACCGAATAAGTGAGATGCGATATCAAAGCATATTCACAGCTTTTTAAGGGAATAAAAAACCATTAAAAGCTTACGGATACCGATTTTGATACCGCCATTTTTGTTTGGTGCACGAATTCTGTAATAAGAGTATAGAGACTACAAGATCTGTGCACGGGTACTAAAGTTCACATGTATCAAGCGCGATCGCGATCTACCAATGGGAACCCTAAGCCCGTTCCCTCAAGATTTGCGCCAATGGAAAATCAATGGACAGCCCGACCCTGGAAAGTAGTTCAAGGGGTGGGAATCTCATGTCTGGTTATCGTGGTACTCGCCTTCATCTACGGCAAGTTCATTCACCATCCGTTGCGTATCTGGTTGGCAGATGGAGAATGGTGCTTAAGATTTTCTCCAGATGGATCAGGAAAAGTCCTCTACGGCTCCGAGTGCGATCGCTAATTCATGCCAATCTTCGCTGCAAATCCCAATGAAAGACGGCAAGTGCAATCGCACAATGAGAGATCCCAATGCAGCCCAGCAAATTGATCGACAAACTCAAACCCTGGGAACCCTAACCCATCCCCTTATTCCCAGTGGCAATGGAAGAAATCGAGTTGATGATGAATTTTGAGCTTGCATCTGCACCGGTGACACTCAAAGCTTGGGTCATTCTGGCAGCAATGCTTGGGCTAGTGACTTGGGGACTTTGGGCAGAGTGGCTGGCACTGCAAGACTCTGATTCAATTTGAACCGTCATGTGACAGTTTCTCTCTTTCGTTTCTTGCGTCTGTTTCGATTATTTCGATAAAATTGTGTAACCCGTTGAAGCTGGAGAAAAAATTATGACAATTACATTGCAGAAGTCCAGTCCTCCGACCCTAGAAGATATCCGTTTGGCGAAAGAAAGCAGCAGTAGGCTTGCTCGATCCATTCCAAGTCATGAATCGACGAGTAAGATCAGCGTGATCCAGGGCGAGGCAACTGGTGAGACGATCGTATTGCCGACAGCAGCGCTTCAGATGTTGGTTGAAATCCTTGCGCAGATGGCGCAGGGGAATATTGTTACTCTTTTTCCAATCCACGCAGAGCTTACAACTCAGGAAGCGGCTGATTTACTCAAAGTGTCCCGACCTTATCTAGTTAAGCTTCTTGAGGACAAGGCATTGCCTTTTAGAAAAGTTGGAAAGCATCGGCGCATTCTTTTCCAAGATCTTATGGAATACAAAAACCGTGAAGACAGCCTTAGAAGTAATGCGCTGGATGAGCTTGTAGCTCAAGCCCAAGAGCTAAACATGGGCTATGAGTAATTGGGATGTCTAATTTCACGGCTGTTTACGATGCGTGTGTTCTCTATCCTGCTCCACTACGCGACTTTTTGATGGAACTTGCTCTAACTGACTTATTTAGAGCAAGGTGGTCAGAATCTATTCACCAAGAATGGATTCGGAATGTTCTTAAGAGCCGTCCTGATCTTTCGGCTGAGCAACTTAATAAGACTAAGGAATTAATGAACAGTCATGTTCGAGATTCAGTAGTGACGAATTATGAAACATTAATTCCAGCGATTGAGCTTCCCGACCCGGATGATCGTCATGTGCTTGCTGCTGCTATTCGCTGTAACGCCAGTGTCATTGTCACGTTTAATTTGAAAGACTTTCCCGCAGACACGTTAAAGCTATATGACATTGATGCACAGCATCCAGATGAGTTCATTCTATATCTTCTAGATTTGAAGCCTCTGGCGGTTTGCACAGCAGCAGAGAGGCAGCGCCAACGCCTTAAAAAACCTCCAAAAGATCCAGAAGAATATTTAGGAACTTTGCTTCGACAGGGACTACCTCAAACAGTTTCTCGCTTGCGAGAATCGTGTTATCTCTGATGAATAATTGCTCGCAATCAACTGCTCGGTTCTCCCCAGATGGCACCGGAAAGATTCTTTATGGGGAGAAGTGCGATCGCTGAGTGTGGGGAATTCTAAACGGGCAATGCACCGCTAGTTTTAGACCATGAAGAAATTACTGCTCTCATCTGCGATCGTCCTCGGTTTGTTTTCACCTTCGGCGATCGCTCAACAATGGACTTCTGCCACTTCTGCCTTTTGACCAATTTGAAAATAGTATCTAAGAGTTTTGAGGTGAGGAATCCCGTATCTAGACTCTTTTTGCGCTCTGGTTATGAAGATTCGACAAACCCGTAAACGCCTCTATGTTTTACGGATACGATTCAACAGCACAAGCTCTGAGGGTTTGAAATGTTGAATCGTTTTGTTTTATTAGGTCTAATATCTGTAGCATTGAACTTCTCGAATACTGGGTTCTCTCATGATTACCAGTCGTTGAGAACTAAAAACGATACTCGAATCGCATCGACGAATTTAGAAGTGCTCTATCCCGATGCAGCCGTTCTAAATCGGCAGGACTGGCGAACAGCCCAAGATATACCGTGGTCAAAGGTCGCGATCGTGAAGGACGATTTCGACGGTGATTATTTGGCAGTGTTGGATAAAAATTACAAGCGAAGTGGAGGCGGAAACATTGTCTCTGAGACGGGTATTGTTAGTAATTGGGCACAGAACCGCGTTCGAGTATTTGCGTATACGCTGAGAAAACAGTGTGGTTTTTTGAATGTGGTTTGTAGAGAGGTCGATCGGACAGGTTTAGAAACAAAAACTCTAGATATTCGTATTGGCGATCAAGTATTCAATCTGCGGGGTGAAAATGGTAACTTTCCAGTGAGTCCAGAACTCGCAACCGCGCTATACAACGCTCCACCGGGAAAAGCAAAGATTCGCATTACCCTAGAGGGTAGTGGCGGTACGATCAATAACGATATTGGTGAAGGAACCGTCAAAGCTTGGAAAGTGGTTTATAAGCCTTCTAAGTAAAGGACATTCATAATGGATAGCGCGATCGCGCTATGAGAAATTCCAATTCAACTCAGCATAACGATCGCGCTCTATGAATGGAAACCTTGAACCTGTCTCTTATCCCCAGTGGCATCGTGCCCATGACAATGCCTTCCGGCACGACGTAGCCAACCGCTGCATGGCTGATTCTGGCAGTAATGCTTGGGCTGATGACTTGAGTTTTTGAGTGAAGCGATGCGCTTGACGATCTGACAGGATTTTTCGCTTGAGAAGCGCTCATGATTAATATTGAGATAAATCTCAGTAGATACTCAGCGATGACAAAAAAGCGCCCCCGATTATTGAAAGGCACAAAAAACCTAGCGATGCTGATTGCGATGACTGTCCGCAACGAGATGGAAGACTTTCATTGCAAATACCTGAGCGACGCACAAATGCGGGAACTCAATCCCATGATTAGAAACGCGATCGCCACCGCTCTCTACACCGCTAGAAACTATAGCAAAGACGAAGCCTCGTATAAATGGGCGAATTTTCAATTAAGGCTGATTCCTGAATACTGGGAGGAGCCTGAGTTAACCGAGGATTTTCGTAAACTTGTGAAGTCGCTTCGGCGGCGGCATCGGGAAGCATTGCGGAAATCTTCAGGCACAGCAGGGAAACCCTAAGCCCGTTCCCTCAAGATTTGCGCCAATGGAAAATCAATGGACAGCCCGCCCCTGGAAAGTAGTTCAAGGGATAGGAGTCTCATTCCTGCTTATCGTGATTCTCGCCTTCATCTACGGTAAGTTTGTCCACCATCCGTTGCGGGTCTGGCTGGCGGATGGGGAATGGTGCGTCAGATTTTCTCCAGATGGAACAAGAACGATTCTCTATAGAGATGAGTGCTGACGGATCGACTATCAGACCGAAACTTGGAATATCTCCAGTGCAGCAGTGAGACCGAGATCGCTGAAATATCGATAAATTTGAACGTATTGCGTTTTTAGTCTTTTGTAGAGGTCGGTAGCAGCTCAAGCTTCGCGCTGAAAGCGCATAGTTTTGACCAGCGCACTGCGATAATGAAGCAAATCCTAGAAATTCGAGGGCGAATTTTGCGTTCGAATCACGCTTCTGAGCGAACGGAGCGATCAAGTATTCTGGGCACCAAGGAGAGCAAAGTTGAATCTGGAGACCGTCTTAGAATACACGTCTGATGCCATTACCGCACTTGACACCCAGTGGAACTACATCTGCGTCAACCACAGTGCAGAACTGCTGTTGAGACGCAAACGCAACGAATTGTTGGGGCGTTCCATCTGGGCCGTTTTTCCTGACCTCTTGAATACGCCCGCAGAAGGACAACTCCGACAAGCAGCAGCAGCGCAAGTTAGCGTCAAATTTGAGTTATTCCTGCCCAAGTTATATGCTTGGCACGAAGTCCGGGCTGTTCCCACTGAGAATGGGCTGCTCCTATTTAGTCGAGATATTTCTGACCGAGTTCGTGCTCTCCGCGATGAAGCAGTACAGGCTGAAATCCGGGCGATTCTCGAACAAGCCCCGATCTCAATCTCGATTATGCGGGGACCGGAGCATCGCATCGAGATGCACAATCGCAGGTTCCAGCAGCTCATCGGCGGACGCAACTTGGAGGGATTAACGGTCCGCAATGCCTTTCGAGAATTGGAAGGGCAAGGGTTCTTTGAGCTGCTCGATCAGGTCTACACGACTGGCGTAGCCTACGAGGGCAAGGAAATGGTCGCGCGTTACGATCGCGACGGCAGCGGTGAACTGTACGAAGGGTACTTTAATATCATCTATCAGCCTCTGTTTGACCTGAGTGGACAAGTAGACCGACTTTTGAGTTTGAATATCGAGGTGACTGAAGAAGTAAAGGCACGACAGCGCATTGCTCGATTTGCGACCGAACGCGATGCCATCTTGCAGCAACTGATAGAAGGGGTGATCGTGACCGATGTGGAGGGGCGAATTACGTTTGTCAATGATGCTGCCTCACGCTTGCACGGGGTTGCCCAGCTTGATGTTCTGCCGGAAGACTATAGCGAGACATATCATCTCTACACCGAGGAAGGGCATCCTTACCCTGCAGCAGATCTCCCTTTAAGTCGAGCTGTGTTCAAAGATGAGGTGGTAAAAGAGGCACGCTGGCGGATTCGGCGACCAGATGAGACGGAAATCTTAGTGGAGGGCAATGCTCGCCCGGTCTACGATGAGCAGGGCAGAAAGATTGCTGCAGTACTTACCCTGCGAGCATTATGAAGGGAACAATGGGATAACTCATCACTGGTTCTGATCGAACACATCCTACCAGTTTCCATCAAGACAGGATCTAGTTTTTTCCCACCAAAAGCGGCAACCAGAGAGAACTCTCTCCCCGAACTAGAACTCGGACAGAAGGAGAACACGGCATCCAGTTCAATACGATCGCACTCAAGCTGGGAACCCTAATCTCGTGCTCTTATCCCATTAACAATGGAAAAAATCGATTTGATGATGAATTTTGAACCTGTGATTGCGCCAATGTGTACCGAGGCATAGTTGATTCTGGCGTTAAGGCTTGGGCTAGTCGCTTGGGGATTTTGGGCAGAGCGGCAGGATTGACGATCGATTGAAGGGCGCGATCAGTTCTGGAATGTTCAAACTGCGTTGATCGTGTTCCAAGTCATCAGTTGCAGCCTAATTGCTCAGATGTTACTTGCTCGCCCGTTTGGGAATATTAGTCTTGTGTAGTAATTTCGCGTACTCATGACTCCCGTCTGCTCGACAGGAGTTTTTTTTGGGAAATAGAAGTATCTCCGCTGACAGATCGTTTGGGAATCCCGAAATTAATCTCGTTAGTCTGCGCATCCATCTATTCATCCCATCACTCTGACGGGATTTTTTGTGTAGACATGAGTTTAGGCATATGAATTTGGGCATACTAATCTGTGTATTTTGTCTCATTACGCCCGTCTGCCCGACGGGATTTTTTTTGAAAAAGAAGTACTACACGCTCAGGGTAGCCCGTCAGTGAGATCGCTCACAGATTGTTGGACATTGTGAACATATTCTATTTGCACCTGAGTCCGTCAGTTTTGACGGGTTTTTGTTTAAGATGGGCGCGATCAACAAACTCTACTAAGGGAACTCTCAACCCGGCTCTTAAACTCAGCCAGCAATGCTTGATCGTCGAACTCGTCCCACCGCGATCGCTTTTGGCATGTTCAAACTGCGCCGCTCGCGTTCCAAGAAGGTGGTTTCAGCCTAATTGTTCAGATGGTTACTTGCTCGCCCGTTTGGGCATATTAGTCCTATGTAGTAACTTCATGAGATTTGTCTCGTGACTCCCGTCTGCCCGACGGGATTTTTTTGCCAGAGAAGCACGTTTATTATCGGAGTGTATCCCGTCAGTAATGGCGGTTTTTTTTGTTTAGGGAAAGATTCAGTGTCGCTGCTAACAGATTTTAGGGAATCCTGAAATTACTCCATTTGTTAGTTTACGCATCTATCCCGCCATAGTGACGGGATTTTTTGTTTGAGGATGAGCGCGATCGCGCTCCAAAATAAAAGCCACCCCATGAGCAGGCGGCCTCCGGTTCATAGAGCGAGCGTCCTCGCCTGTATCATGGGAGTTGTAGTCTCGCTGTAATGTTTTCGTTCTGTGTAGACTATTAGACTAAACCCTACTGCGAAATTATCAAGGTTTGTTTGACAGGTATGCTCGGAACAATGTCCGAACCAGGGAAACGCGGTTGAGGCTGGCGGGGCTTCAGTTGAGTGCAAACAACTCCAGTCAAATCGCATTCATAGGGACGTTCACCATCTTTGGTGCATATCATCGAAATTCCGCTCTGTGTGCATCTGAAACCTTCACCCTCCAGATCTCGCTGCGATGGGATTGCTGGTCTGCCCCCTGAACTGTTTCCGTTGTCCGCTGCAAATGCCTGAGTCACTCCCATGAGCGTTGTCATCATTCCTAGCCCAATCACAGTTGCAGCAATTTGTTTGTACATAGCATTCTCCTCCAACAAAAGAATTTAAGCGATAGGTACCTTGCTCTCCAATACGACCACATGATGTGAATTATGCAGAGTAACCAACAAGGCTTACTCAAGGAAAAAATCACTGAATCGTTTATCGAATGAACTATGGGATGCTCTTTGATTACCTGACGGCATTACTCAAAACACTGTCCGTTCAGATGGTTTTTGCGTAAGTCCTGTCACAAGCAGATCGTGCGATGGATTGCTACTGCTCAAGCATGTTTTGATTCATTGCTAGGCGATCGCGCAGAATCGAGCGGCGGTTTCATCTGCCTGAACGTTGCTCACGCCTGACCATAAACTGGCTTTTTAGATTGGGCATAGGAGAAAGTTAATGCGGATTTCCTATTCATTCCCTCACAACGTTCCAAAACAAAAAACCACCCCACGAGCAGGCGGCATCCGGTTCATAAGAATAAGCGTACTGAATAGCGAAGCGTATCACGAAGTTGCAGCGAGGTGTGCGCGGTAATTGGGTTTGTTATGAATGGTCAATCTCAAACTTGAGATCGTCAGCCAAGGCTGAGGCATGACCGAGAAGTATTGCTAACTGCCTTATTTTTGACTTCAACTCTTTGTTTTCAGCTTTGACACGTTCGATCGATAGACTGAGCGCCCACTCCAAAGTTTCCTTGTCATCCACTAAAAAGAAATTCAGCGCTGATGCACGTTGATCAAATTCAGGAGAATCAAGATCAAGATGGTCTCTGATACGACTCAGAAGATCTTCGATCTTTGCTTCACGTCTTCTGCGTGTCTGAACTTCTGTATAATTTCCCTCTGGGTCTGGGAGTCTGGCAAGTTGTTCCTCGGTTGGAACTGAAATATAAACCTTGCTTCCCGCTGCAATCCGCCATTGCCCATTCCCAACGTTCTCCATCTCTTTGCCGCTGGATATCGAGAAGCGGCTCCCTTCAACCGTCAGCGAATGTGAAAGTTTGAGCGTAATTCTTGCAGTTTTTTCGACTGCGGGCTTATTCATTGCTGCAAACTTTGGGTTATCGATGTGAAACCCAGGATCAAGCGTCAGAACTACGATATCGCCTTCTTCCAGGTCTGAAAGCCGCTTAGTTGATTCAATGTCAGGATCGATGCTCTCCATCTGTCCATCGCTCAATTGCTTCGCTCTTACGATATAACGTTGATCTGCTCGCTCACTAGAGTAATGCTGAGGTGCAATAACGCACACTCGCACTTCTACTGCAGAGATCGCGCTTCTACCTCACCATTGGGAACCCTAATCCTGCCTCCTTCCCAATGGCAACGAAAAATTGATCTGATGAATTTTGAGCTTGCATCCGCTGAACGACGATCACGGCATCAGTGATTCTGGCAGTAATGCTTAGCGATAGAGGACTGAAACAGCCAAACCCTTTGAATTTGAAGCAATCCAGCCCAGTTGCTACCGATTTTTGAAATTCGTGATCACGAATTTCAAAAATCGGTCTAAAATTGAAACTCGACGAAATGAGTTTCAATTTACGTTCAAATATTGCAATTATGAACAAAGATCTCTTTGTAGACGGTGCACCCGGAAGGCTTTGGGAAATTTCAGTAGAGGGTAGGAAAGACTGGGCATTCATTCCTGAGCCATTGCCAAGTGAATGGCAAGTCTCCACTGAGCTTTGGGGCTTGCTAGTTCAGGCGCGAGAGGAGCTGGCAAGGCTAGATGGAGTAGGTCGGTACATGCCAAATTACAATTTGCTCTTGCGCCCATTACAGCGACGAGAAGCATTGCGTTCATCCAGCCTAGAAGGAACCTACGCTACACCTCAGCAACTCTTGCTGTTTGAGATTGAACCTAGAGAGCCAAAATCCGCTAATGACCCCGTTAATTCTTGGCAGGAGGTTTGGAACTACAACAGAGCACTGGAGCTTGCTTTAAGTCTTTTAGAGAAAAAACCCCTTAGCCTAAATCTGATTCGGGGAATACATCATACACTTTTATCAGGAGTTCGCGGATCTCAAAGAGATCCAGGCAATTTTCGTCGTTCTCAAGTCCATATCGGCTCAGACAGAAGATTTATTCCACCGCCGCCAAACGAGGTTATGCCCTGCTTAGACACCCTGGAGAAATATATTCATCAGGAAAAAAGTCTTGAGCCTTTAATCTCGTGCTTCATGGTCCATTATCAGTTTGAAACAATTCATCCGTTTCTCGATGGTAATGGTCGGGTAGGTAGACTTGTGCTGTCATTAATGATTTATGAGCAATGTAAACTTAGTAGACCTTGGTTGTATTTGAGTGCTTTTTTCGATAAGTACAAAGATGAGTACATCAATCTCTTGTTTCAGGTAAGCACGAAAGGTAACTGGAACGACTGGATTGCCTTTTGCCTGCGTGGAACGATCGAGCAATCAAAAGATGCACTAAACCGCTTCGATAGGCTCCTTAAATTACGTAGTCAATACATGGAGTTGCTCAACCACACCGGAGGAAACATTCGACTCAGCCGCCTTGTTGACCATCTGTTCGAGTCACCAGCTATCACAGTCTCGCAATTTTCGGACATGTGTGGAATACAATACAACACTGCACGCGCCGACATATATCGCCTAGTAAATGCAAACATTCTTGTTGAGTCTGACATTGTCGCACGTCCTAAAATCTACTTTGCCCCAGACATATTAGATATTGCTTATGGGGCATAAATCGATAACTTAACCATAGTCTTCTGCCGTGTCTCGAACAGGGATAACATCCCTCAGGGAAAGATCGCTAGCCATTCTTGGGAATCCTGAGTGCATCCACTTAATTTTCCAGCACCCCGTCAGATCTGGCGGGATTTTTTGTTTAGAGAGAAGAGAAGTGTCTCTGCTGACAGATCGTTTGGGAATCCTAAGATTTTGGACTATTAAGATCGGTTTTCATTATGTTGCAACTCATTCTTTTTCATTGGCGTTGGTTGCCATAACGCATGAAGAAGAAATTTTTCTATGAGAATAATCTAGCTCTTGTTTGTTCCTTACTATCTCAGCCCAGATCCATGACACTTTCCCATAATCTCCACTTGTATTCGTTTCTGTCCCGTTTCAGCCTCGTCAACAAAAGCTACGTTGCCAAAATTATATTAATTGCCTTTCTCGGAACTCATATCCCCCTGTTATCCTTACTGCTTAATTTTGTCATCTCACATGTGTATACGTGGGAAGTCATGGTGCAAGTTCTGTCTATTGCATTAGTCGCAACTCTGGCAGGAACAGGAGCTACACTTTATGCGCTACATCGCCTCCTCGCGCCAGTCATTTTGACCTCTGCTACCTTGCAGAACTATCTGAGCACGCAAACATTACCGAAACTGCCCATAGAATTTAGCGACGAGGTAGGCACATTAATGGCGAACACCTCAAAAACGCTGCATCAGTTGGATGAGTTGATTCACTACATTAGTTACTATGATGACCTGACTGGCTTGCCCAATCGCAATTTATTCTGCGATCGCTTCGCTCAAACTCAAGCTCAGAATAACCCGCAACTGATTGCGGTGCTCGTGGTGGGAATTGATGATTTTATGGAGATGAGCCATGCTTGGAAACCTGAAACCTCAAGAATGCTATTGAGAGCGATCGCTCAGCGTTTAATCTCCTGCATCACTCATCCCAATATTCTGGCTCACTTGAATGACGATGAATTTGCTATTGCCTTATTAGAAATCTCTTCGTTTGAGAGTGTCATTCATCTCTCGCAATTGCTGCGGAGCACGCTGATGAAACCCTTTCCCATCGAAGGTCATCTCATTCATCTCACTGCGAGTGTTGGAATCAGCATCAATAGTGTCACTGCTTATGATACTGAGCAATTTTTACAACAAGCTCATATGGCGCTGCATACCGCTCAGCAGCAGGGACGAGGGCAATACCAGTTCTACTCCCCAGAAATTTCGGCTCAGTTGCAGGAACGACTAGCGTTAGAAAACGAACTATATGGGGCAATTGAGCGCGGCGAAATGTGCGTTTACTACCAACCTTTAATCGATTTGCAGACTCAGCAAGTGATTGCGTTGGAAGCATTAGTCCGTTGGCAGCATCCCACACGAGGGTTAGTTTCTCCAGCAAAGTTTATTCCCATCGCTGAGTCCAATGATTTGATTCAGTCCCTGGGCGAATGGGTGCTGCGAACAGCATGTGCTCAGACTCGGGCTTGGCAACTAGCTGGACTCCACCCGGTGCGGATATCGGTAAACTTATCAGCTCGACAGTTTGAGCAACCGAATCTTGTAGACATCGTCAAACAGATTTTGGAGGAAACCGAATTGGCAGCGCCTTATCTAGAATTGGAAGTGACTGAAAGCGCGTTGATGGTCGATATTGAGCAGTCGATTGAGATCCTAGGACAATTGCGAGACTTGGGCATTGTGCTGGCGCTCGATGACTTTGGCACAGGTTATTCTTCCTTGAATTACTTGACGCGGTTCCCGGTGAACATGCTGAAAATTGATCGCTCCTTCGTGCAAGACATCATGTCCAATCCTAATAGCGCAGCCGTAACGGATGCCATCATTGCTCTTTCCCAAAGCTTATGCCTGACTGTTACAGCCGAAGGCATAGAAACGCAAGAACAACTGGATTATCTGCAAAGTCGGGGTTGCCATGAAGCACAGGGGTTCTACTTTAGTCGCCCTGCCCCTGCGGCGATGATCACCGAAATGCTCAAAAACAAGTCTCAGAAGATCTTAACTGTTTAGCTTGACCGGGTTGTGCGTAATTTTCAACTGGAATGAGGCAAGAGCAGTCAAAACAGCAAGTTGGTTGTGATCGCATCCAACTTTGGGAAGCCCGCGCACAAAAACTGAGAATTTGTCACACAGTCATCCTGTCGATTGGGCAGGATGACTGTGTGAGGATTCACGAGATTGTACCTAATCTGAAAATCCTCAACCTGTTCCCCAGTTCCTATGACAATAGAGACATGGCTGATTCTGACGTTAATACTTAGTCTCACTGCATCAATTCTGAGTCGTGGATCACTCGCATCGCTCTTTCGAGCGAGGATGGAATTGGGAAGACTATTTCTCTCTATGCGTTCATCTTCCCTCGCGAGGGAGATCCAGTTCCAAATACCGCGATGATAGTTTAGAAGCATTAGAGTGAATTACCTAACAAACAGAAAAGACAGCGCACTTAGCGTTATATATTAAACCGCTCCAGATGAGTAACAACCAATTGGAGTTATGAATAACTCCAAGACCACGATGCACTTTTGTCGCATCGTGGTCTTGTGCTTTATATCGCTTAACTCGCTTTGTGTCCTTTCAGTACAGACTGATAGCTTGGATTGCATCATAGTGTTTTCCTGGAATTAGATTCGACGCATCAGGAGCTGCTGAATCTGAGCAAGGAGTTCAGTAGACTCAGTCTGCTTACTCAATACAGCATCGGCTTCAGGAAAAAGTTCTGTGGCTTGATCAAGGCTGTCTGGTGCAAAAAAACTCGAAATTAAGATTAGGATGGGTGGTGTCTCTAATTGCTGGCGTACTCGAGAGATCACTTCAGGACCATCCATGTCCCCTTGGTAAACCGGAGTTGGCATCGAGAAATCCACGAGCACTACGTCAAATCGATCCATCTGGGGCAGGAAGTTTTGTGGCTGGGTAAAGGAAGACACGACATAGCCTAGCTGTTGTAATCGAAGGGCTAGAGCAAAACACCAAGCCTCGTTGTCATCCACAATGGCAATGCGATTCATCCTTGCTTTCCCTCAGCAACGTTAGATCCATACTCCTTCTTATCAATCCCAATAGAAACTAGAAACCGTCTGAGGAAAGAATATGGTTCTGCTCCAGCGATCGCGCATTAAAAATCCCTCGCTCAAGTGAGAGATCGTAATTATGCGATTGAAGAATTTGCAGAACTTATAAAAAAGGCAAAGTCACGGTATCCAGTTCAAGAACGATCGCACCTTCCGCGATCGCGTCGCAAAAATCGCGAAATTTGGGGAAGCTGAACAAAAGATCATTGCCATTTGTGGTGTCCCGTCCTTGTAGCGGGATTTTTTGTGTGAAGAATGATGGGCAATCGATTGTCAGCTTGTTTGATCATCCAACCGACTGAGAATTTCTCTTGCCACGCGATCGGCTTGTGCGATCGTTTGCTGGATTTCGACATACCACTGGGATTGCTTCCCGGTTTTCAGTCGGTTCTGACTGACTCGACGTTTCCCAGCTTGGGTTTTGGCTCCCGTTGATTTGAGCCACGGTTTGAGCGTCAGCATCATCTGCCGTTGTCGCTCTCGCCGTTCCTGAGTCCATCTCTCCACTATTTATTCCCCCTAACTGATTGAGTTGCTTGTCAACGTAATTTTTAATAAATTGCGTCGGTTTCTTCGGATTTTTGATGGTGTCGATCGCTAGAATCAGCTTTCGGCATGAATTTGATGCCTTAAACGCGAGTTCAAACAATGACTGGTGCGATTTGAGGCTGTTTCAAATTCATCGCAGCAAGATTGGTGAGTTGCAGGGTTAAGGATTCCATGACCACCAATTGCACCGTCAGCGCTCGAACGGAGGCTTTAGAAAAGTCCTCTTCCATCTCGCGAACGCGATCGTCAACTGCTCCGAGATAGCCAGCGAGTTCTTTTGATCCTTCAACAAGATTGCCTTTGCAAATCATGAGAGACGTTGCCGCGCCGAAACCGGGATCTTTTGTGGCACGAATCCCTACTCTCGGATCGCCCGTTAAGTCGATCGATCTGCTCACGCTGTCGGCATAAGCATTGGCAAGCTTCAAATCCTTCAGGGAATCAAGGTGCTTTAGGATATCCATATTTTTCAGAATTGTTCATATTCAAACTATAGCGCTCGATTTTAGTTCTCCCTTTGCCAAAAATCGTTCAAACTAATAGAGTACGGGTGTTCTAGATAAATTAAAAATAGTTTGGAGTTGAACGGATGCCACGCAATAAGAATCGCATCAAAATCAAGCATCGTCCGCATTCGAGCCAATCGCATAATATTCACGACTGGCAGCCGTGGCAACACTCAACGGGTGCAAAAACACCCGAAGGTAAGGCGAAAGTTGCTAAGAACTTGCACCTTAGCCCTGCTTACCGTGAGTGGCGGCGCATTTGCACCCTGTTGGAACTCGATCCAAAAACGACGTTCAAAATTGATCTAGAAATTCCTTTTACGATCGCAACTCGACTCCGTGGCAAAGCTGATTTTGAGCCGTTCCCCGTTCGCTTCAAATGCCGATTGAGTAAGGATAGAAGCCGAATTCTGAGCAAATCATTTGAACAAAAATACTATAGGGGATCTGGGAAATACAGTGCAGCCGCAATTGATGAAGTAACGGTGATGCTATCGAAGATCGTGCGCGCGCTGTAATTTGACTTTTTTGGACAATAAGCATGAGGCAGTCAAAAAACTGAATTCTTTGATGTCACAACAGGAGGGATCAAATGAATTAATCATCATGAATCTTTCCCTCGAAACTCTTCTGCAAGAGAGATCGCTTGCCCTTGAAGCCGCACGATCCAAAACTGCAAAATCGGCGTTGTTGAAAAAGCTCACGGATTTTCGATCGCTCCATCAGAATCGCACTGGGAACCTTCGCTTGGATGGTTCAGAAGTGGCACGGCTCGTCGAACTACTTGGCGAGAAAAATCCTGCTCTGGCGCAAAGACTTTCAGGCTATCGGAATCAACTCAGAAGTGAAATCACGCTGTTACCGTATGAGGTTGATTCTCTCGTAGCGATCGTCGAGCAATCATAGGGAGTTTTTCAATGTCTACTTCAGTCGGCTCCCTATTTCTAGAACTTGGGCTTGATTCGACGAGCTATCAGCAGAAGCTGCAAGAAGCTCATCGGATGACGCAACAAATGGGCTTGCAGATGCAAAGTAATTTGAATCTCAAACCGCAAATTGATACGCGCGGGTTGCAAACTTTGAGTGATTCTGCGAAGTCTGCTCAGAAGTCAGCTCAAACAGTTTTAGATAACAATCCCTTGAAAGTTAAGGCGGACACTCAAGAGATTGAGCAATTTAAGAAGTCGATCGAGAATAGTTTTAATAACCTCAGCAAGCCAAAAATTCACTTAGCTGCAACGACAGATGATCGAAAACTAACCGAGTTAAACAAGCACCTTAATCTCAAAGATCAGCACGTTAAGCAGATTCAGAGATCGTGGGATGCTAATCCGTTAACGCCTAAGACGGATTTATCCCACTTGAATGCGGCTCAGTCTCAGGTTGCATCATTCCGCAGAGACGTACAGGGGCTAAACGACGATTTAGCCAAGATTAAGTCATCTCTAAATCAGACATTCAAACTAGCAATTGATGATTCTGATTTGCGAAAAATCGAAGAGCGCATCGGAAATATCAAGGCTCAGAAGATCAAAGTCGATGCTTCTATCTTTGAACCAAAAGAGCGATCGACAAAACCAAAAGAGCAAGTCATTAAAGTTCGCCAAGACACAAGCTTGCTTGGTGGCTTGAAAACTGGATTTATTGAAGGTATCGGGCAATCATTTGCGCTGCGAGTCGGTAGCGGGATGGTTGCGGGTGTTGAAAAGAATTTAGGTATCAATCTCAAGAAAATAGGCGACAGCTTTGGTGTTCGGTACAGTGAGCTGGCGCGCAACATCAGCGAGAATTTTGTTAAATCGATCGGCTTAAGCGATGGGTCAAAAGCCCTGACATCAGAATTCAACGCTGTCCTTAAAAAGTGGGAAGACTTGTCTGAAGTAAGCGCAACCGCGATCGGGACGACATTAAAGCAAGCAATCACGGGCAATTTTGCAGAAGCCAAGAAAGAAATTATTGCTCTGTCTAAAGAGATTGCGGCATTAGGGATTGATTCAGGCTTTGCCCCCGTCCGAGTTCGGAAGCGTGAAGTTGCTAAGGGCGCAGCAAAAGAGGTCTTGAATCGGCAGGGTTCAATCAATGTCGATCGCAATGACGCAATTGATAATGCTCAGTCCATTACGATCGCTACAGGCGGATTAAACTTCTCACCGGGCGGGAAAGAGAATACTAATTTCATCCGAGATTTACTCAAACCAGTACTGCCAAACTCTTATATCGTCGGTGTTGCTAATCCCGCGACGAATGACCCTGAAGGATTTGCGACACAGTTTGATGACTTCATCAAAAAACTGTTTGCCGGGTTAGGACGAGAAATTGGTGATTTAGATGTAAAAAACATCGGGAAGCTGGCAGAGATGGCGATCGTCAAAGGGATTAACCCAGATGCGATCACGATGGCTGCAACAGCCTACGCCTACAAGCAAGCTTACCCAGAAAAAGGGATCAACCTAGTCGGTACGTCAGGCGGTGGGCACGTTGCGGCAGATGCCGTCCATTTGCTTGAGTTGCTAGGACTTGACACGAAAGGGTTAGGGATTACAACGCCGTTTGCAGGACTGGCAAACGTTACTGATCCAAAGAAATTCCGCGCTCAGATTGGGACAGCAGACCCAATCTATCAGCGAATGTTTGGAATGGGGATTTTCAAGCCCGGAGACGTGCAAGACGTTTATCCAGGTGTCGGTCTGGGTCATTTACTGCCTAAATTCTTGGCAGAAGAATCTGTCCAGAAAGACATTCAGGCATTCTTAGGCGATCGCATCGGATCAATTAACCCTGATGTCACCGGAAAAAAAGGCTATAGCAATATGCTTGGCTTCTATACCAAGAAAGCCTCGGATTCTGCCAATATCCGAGACGCGATCGCTCAGTCTCAGGGAATGCAGGGTGAGTCATGGTTCTACAAGCCAGAAGATTCATTTTCAAGACTGCAAGATTTGCAAGGATATATCGGTGCAATCCGGGATGTTAGTAAGAAGGCGAAAGGTTCTGTTAAGCAAGAGGCAGAAGATTACGTTCAATTCCTAGAAGAGTTTTACGTTGAATTAGAGAAGCATTTCGCAAGCGATCGCCAGTACTTACCCGATTTATCAAAGGCGAAGCAATACTATCCAGAAGCGGTGCAAGCGCAATCGGAGCGACCGATTTACACAGATAAATCGATGAGCGCTGCGCTGCAAGATTATCGATA
The DNA here is from genome assembly GCF_000353285.1 of Leptolyngbya boryana PCC 6306. Lineage (NCBI taxonomy): Bacteria > Bacillati > Cyanobacteriota > Cyanophyceae > Leptolyngbyales > Leptolyngbyaceae > Leptolyngbya > Leptolyngbya boryana. The sequence continues at coordinate 2,776,099 of NZ_KB731324.1, read as the reverse complement.
TCGCGGCAAAACTCAGGCTGAATTAGGTAATTTCAGGCGCTCTATTTCTGCGATGCGGGGTGATTCTGTCGATGGATATAGCTATTTCCAGAAAGAAGCGGGAACTCAAAGCCACATTCAAGGATTGTCGAGCTACTTAAGCGATTTGTCGAAGAACGCTTCTAGTGGGCAAGGGACGATCGTTCAATCTCAGCAGAAATTCGTTTCAAGTCTCGCAAAATTAATCGAGCAGTATCACGAAGTCGGGTTAGATCCGAATTCATGGGAGATCGATAGTTTAGAGGCTCAATTAAATGAGCTTGAATCGGCGCTGAAGCAACCGTTTAATCCAAAACTTGACATCGATCAAGTAGCGATCGCTAAAGCCAAAATCGAAAAGTCTACAACTGAGTTTGCATCTCGAACAAAGTCGGTTTTCAGGCGAGTTGTGGAAGCAACGAAAGACGCGGCAAACGCGGGCGGGTTGGCTTTGCTAAATCAGAAGATCGCATCAATCGAGGCTTTCAAGGACGATACTGGCGCAAGCCCTCAAGTTGCACAATTCAGTGATTTGTCATGGCGTGGATATGGAGCGATCGCTCGTCAAGACGCGGGCAAGGTCTTAGAATTCTTGCAAGGTACGGTTGGGAAAGGATACGGAGCGTTAAAAGGCGTTGAGAATTTTGCTCTAAATGCTCTGCCGTTTGGTCAGACCGCAAAAACAGGATTGCAGCAGATTGCGCTACCAGCGATCGCTTTTAATATGGCAACTCACGCTCTACCCGGTGGTGGAGTGATGGCAGAAGGTGCAACAAACGCAATGAGTCATGCGCTGCAATTGCCGTTTGGAGCGATGGGAGACGCGATTACAACCGCTGTTAATAGCTCAATGGGAGAAGCGATCGCCCATATTCCAGTAATCGGGTCAAAGCTGGCTCCTGCATTGCAAGCGGGAATCACTAACTTGATTGAAGGTGCTGTTCAAAACCTTGCAAGTGGGGCAGCAAGCATTGCCACTCCGGTAGTTGGCGGACAGGCAATGCTTGCTCCCGCAAAAATTGCAGGGGAGGCAATCATCGGAGATCAGTCTGCGATCGTTGCGGCAACTCAGCAGAAAATGGGTGTTCTAAAAGCCGGGATTGACCAGGCTCAAAGAATGATGTCCGCGCGTCCTAATCGTTCTCAGCTATTTGTGTCAGGCATTGAGCAAGATCTCAAGCAGATCGGCGCTCAAATTGATCAAGGTATTGCAACACTAGCCCCAATTCAGAGAACTAGCACGATCGAGGGAAATCAGCTTGCTCAACTAAAAGGACAAGTTGCACAGCAAGAGAAAAAGCTCAATCAGCTTGTGAACGGATTAAAAGAGATGTTTGCTCATCCGCAGCAGACAATGAGATCGTCCGTTCAAGGCGACATTATTGACGCTGAAATCATTGACGTTACTCCGATGAAGTCAGCAATGCCGTTGCCTTCATCAAAAGACATGATTGAGCAAGCGCAGAAAAACGCGATCGCTCAACTCAAAAAACTGCGTCAAGTCTTTGCAGAGCAAACGAAACTCGCGACTTCTGGTAGTCCCGAATCTGCGGCAGTTGCGTCGGAATTGCAAGCAGCGATCGCTCAGTCTCGGAAAGAGATTGACTCTGTAATGAGCGCGATCGGTAAAAACGCATCGAAACCATTGAAAGAAGCGGCACGGCAAGCTAGAGCGCAAATTACCCGCACTGAAACCGCTGTAAATAAAGCCGGATCTCAAAAGGATGGAAACGATATCGGGGTCAATATTGCGTCTGGTATGAATGCCGGATTAGCTCAGGGGATTGCTGGTGTGCAATCTGCTGCTGAGAGATTAGCTAGAGCAGCGATCGACAGCGCAGAAGACGAGCTTGAAATTAAATCACCGTCTCGCGTATTCGTCCGAATTGGGCAAATGGCGGTAGCGGGTTTAGAAAAGGGATTAGATGCGATCGGACAGATTGGTGTAGGGCAACAGCTTGCGCCGATTATGCAAGAGGTTAAAGACATTCTGAGCGGACTTGCCCCAGAAGCAGCTAAAGTTGCGGGCTTAGTTCAGAAAGCAATTGGAATGATTCCGGCTCCAATTCGTGGCGCGATCGGAGCGTTCTTAGGATTTCAAGCTCTCTCTTTTGTCTTCCCATTTTTAGCGGACTTTGCCGCTCAATCCGCGCAGACTGCATTAGAGGTTCAGAATTTAGAGCGATCGCTCTTATTCACTGAAGGAGGAATTGATAAAGGGATTGCCAAACTCAAGCAAATTAACGACGAAGCAAATCAACTCGGTACAAATGCAGCAAAAGCCGCAGAAGGTTATTCGCGAATTGCGTCAGCGGCAAAAGACACCCCGCTAGAAGGAGTAGGGGCGAATCAGTTTTATGAAGGCTTACAGACAGCAGCGATCGCTTCTAATGCCAACGCTCAAAGGCAAGAATTAGTCAATCTTGCCGGGGCGCAGATGGTTCAAAAGGGCACTTTGAGCCAAGAAGAATTACGCCAGCAATTAGCTGAGAACATGCAAGGCGTGAATGTCTCGGCAGTGTTAGCACGATCGATGAATGTGGACGTACCCAAACTCAACAAGATGATTGAGCAAGGTTTGGTCACTTCTGATGTTCTCCCTAAATTTGGTCAACAATTACAAGCTGAATTAGCAATCCCGGCAGAAGAAGCCAGTAAATCAGCACAGGCATCGTTTAACCGACTTGATAATTCGATCATGCAAGTTCAAACGACAGTAGGAAAAGGAATTCTTCCTGCTCAAGCGTTTGGGGCGGAAGCGATCGCTAAAACATTAAGCGCCGTTAATAACAATGCAAATACTTTGATGTCATCGATCGCCGCATTGTCGATCATGCTCGGTGTGACATTAGTGAAAGCGCTTTGGACGGTTATCAATCAGTTTGTAATGCTTCCAAGCCTAAGCGTGATGGCTTCTAATGCGTTCCGTGCGATGGGATCGTCAATTGGGACAGCAGCAGCGTCGATCGGAACATTTGCGTTGAGATTTACTCTTCTGACTGCGGCGATCATGGCAGCAGCAGAGGCAATGTCGGTTTTCCAAGATCAGTCTGGACAACTCAGAACATCAACGGATACAGCTAAAAAATCGCTAGACGCATTGCAAGAAAAGCTTCGCGGGAAGGCAGATGTTGATGTCTCTCGCGACATAATGGGCTTCAACCAACAGAAGAAAAACGCTGCGTATGATCAGTATGTTCAAAATGAAAAGAATCCATTCTTGCAAGGATGGGCAAGATTCAACCAAGCATTAAGCAATACGACCGGGCAGCTTGATCTTGGTATGCAGTGGCAACGATTCAAGCAAAACAAAGGCGAAAAAGATAAAACCCGCTCGATCGAGGAACTGCAAAACCTTACCCCTACCGCATTAAAAGAATCTCAATCACTGCGCGGTAGTGCAGATATACAGCGATTGAAGCAAATCGATAAACAGCTTGAGGAAATTCAGCTTAAGCAACGCGCATTGCGATCGACGAACCCCGATGACATCCAAGGATTGAACACACTGAAGCGGCAAGAGGAAGCTTTACGGCAAGGCTCAGAATCTCTGCTTGAGAAGAAAGCGACTGCCCAGAAAAATACAGCCGTATTTATCGAAAGCCTGAAATCCCACATTGAAGAGTTAGATAAAGATCCAAAATTCATCAAAAAAGTCGAGGAACTGAAAAAACTCCTCAAGGAAGCAGAGCAAGAGCAGCAGAATTTTAACCGCACGTTTGAATCTAGTGCGACTCGTTTAGAGCGATTTGCTAAAGCGTGGGATTCAACGATCGCCCGCATGAAAGACGCATCGGCTGAATTGCAGAATCAAGAAAATCTTGCAAACACTGCGATCAACAATGCTCAAGCATCTGGGCAGCTTACGCCGGGGCAAGCCCAATTCGGGAAAACGACCGCAGGACAAGATCGGATGCGGGCGGACGCTGCACAAACAAAAGCAAAAATTGCTGATCTAGAATCGCAACTTCAAAAGCTGGATGCAACCAAAGTTCTAGGGCAGTACAACTTATCCAAGGCTGGAGCGCAAGAATTAACAATTCAAGCCGGAAAAGCTCCTGAAGGATCGCAAGAACGCAAAGTATTCGAGAGTACCGCTCAACTCAAAGAATTGCAGCAGCAAGCAATCCGAATGGATTCTGAGTTAAGCGCGTCTATTGCTCAAGTCGGCGAGGAGTTATACAACTCGAATAAAGCGATCGCTGATTACTATCGCAGCATTCAACGGCAAGTTGAGGATATCAACAGCACAATCAAATCGAGAGAGATTGAAATCAGATCGTTAGGGCTAAAAGATCGATTGAATAAAGCCTTAAACGGTATGCAGGCATCATTTGTCGATGATCTGCTAGGTGCTCTTTTTGAATCACTAGACGTTGCGAATAAGCAGGCGCAGAATGTAGCCGACGCAGTTCGAGAAAGGACTGCCAATCTTCGCAGCCTGGAAGATACTACGTTGCAAGGTCAAGATTTGGCTCGTGGATTGCCGATGGGTGGCTCTAGTGGTGATTCAGGTGGAGCGATCGCTTCTGGTTTGTTTACGGCTCCGACTGCGCGGAATGGCGGATCAGCAGAATATCATATCGATACAAAATTCCATAAGTCTATGTCTGATGCAACTCGCATCGCCATCATGGATGGATTAGCGCAGGCTTATGAAGCGCAAGGGAAAAAGATTGAATTTTCTAATGCTGCTGTTGCGGGTGAAATTTACGATTATCGAGATCCGAAACGTGGCGAGTTGCTGAAGCGGGCGCAATCGGCTCATTCCCATTCCCAGTATTCAGAATGGGATTCGATCGACTATTACATCCCCAATAAAAACGATAATCGATTCGGCAAATCAGCCGAAAACGCTCAAATCATGCTTCCGACGATGCCCGGAGGTAAGGTCGAATACGGTTCAGGCGGAAACTATGGCAATTACGCTCTGGTTTACGACTCGAAAGGTAATCTTGTACTAAAAACTGGGCACGGTGACGACGGGCGATCGCTCCCTCAGTCCAGATCGTTCAGTTCAGTCGCTCAGTCAAGACCGCAAGCAACCGGGCGATCGCCGATCAGTGCTGTCGGTGGATTTGATGCAAATCGGATCAACACATCAGTTTCGATTCTTCAGCAGCAAGGCTTAACGCCACTCGCGGCGGCATACTTGACAGGCTCATTTATGCAGGAGTCTGGCGGTTCTGGATGGGAAAAGGCAGACAGAGGAACCCATCGCGGGATTATGCAGTGGGAGAAAGGGGTGCGAGATCGCGGCTTACCTTCTGACTTTGCTGGACAAGTGAAATACGCCGTTCAGGAAGCGAATCAAGATTCTCCGCATCATGTTGCAACGCTAAAAAATCCCAACGCAACACCAGAACAAGTTAAAAAGGCGATCGAAGGATTTACACGATGGGGGGCGGGCGAAGAAAAATCGCGGTTCAAGTATGGCGATGAAATTTTTGCCCAATTGCGGCAAGGAAGAGGAGGAGCGATCGCCGGAATGTCTCCTGTCGATTTGAGCGGCATTCAAGGATCTCTCAGTAATGCAACCGGAGCGAACAACGCATCGATCGAGCAACTAACCACCGCGAAGAATAACAACCTGCAAACCACGGCAGATCTAAATCGAAGCAAAGCTCTCCTAAGTGCAACTGAGGGGGCTAGAGACAGGTTTACGGCATCTCGTCAGGCTTATGAAAACGCGCTGAACAATCGTCGCGGCTTGGGTATCTCGTCAGTCGAATCGAAACTCCAGCAAGACATTGAGGATATTGAACGCAATACGAGAGACACGATCGAGGAAGCTCAAAAACGATTACGGCAGTATCAAACGGATCTAAACAAATTAGATAAAGCAGAATCGGCACTGAAAGAACTTCACTCTCTAAAGGGGATCACGTCTGAACAGTTCAAGATCGAATCCGATCAGATTGCAGAAGCTAGGAAGAAAATCAATGAGGCAGTGCAGTTTGATGAGAAAGCGATCGCTCAAGCTGAACAAAACCGCAAAGACATCGTTTTGGATCTGCGGCAAAAGGCAGAGTATGAAATCGCTAAACGTACTCAAGTCATCCAGAAGCAATTTGACGATCAGACATTGGAACGTTTCAGATTGACGGCTGAAGCTGCTGAACGGATGCGAGATCCGATGAAAGCGATCGACATTAACTCAGAAGCTCAAAGATTTGAAGTTGAGTCATCAATTCAGCCTGCAATTCTTGAACAGGAAGAATTCGGGCGACAAAACAAATTGAGCCGAGAGCAGGTTGAAAAGCTCATTGCTAACGTGAAAGAGTTAGCTGCTCTACGTCTTGAGAAAATCACTTACGAGGCTAGAAAGCTGAGAGAAGAGTTAGAGGCTTCATCCCGTCAAGAAGTCTTCAATTCATTCAGCAATCTTGCAGAAGCTCAGATTCAATCGCTCCAAATCCTAGGACTAGACACATTCGCTAAAGACATTCAGCGAGAAAGATCCCTAGTAGAAGCGAGAATGCAGTATGCCTCTGAAATGAAGCGATTGAATGAAACGCCGATGTTACCGGATGAGCGCAAAATTGCTCAATCCAATGTCGATCGCACTCTCAGCGTAAAAATTGACAACATCAAACGCCAGTACAGCGTATTAAATGAGGTCATTAGCCAGAACAGAGGCGCGTTCGAGGGCTTCTTTAGTGGCATTCTTTCGGGTACAGATTCGATCGGCTCTGCATTTACTAAAATGATTCAATCGATCGCTGGAAATCTTGCAAACCTTGCAAGCAAATACCTGACAGACGAATTAATCGGATTGATCACCGGGAAGAGTCGCAAGGCAAATGAGCAAGATGCCAAGGGTATGTTTGAGCCTATCTCACCCACTAAGACATACGATCAGCAGGGGAGAGAGCTAGCGATCGCTGCCACCGACGCAGGCACAAACTTCAAAGGACTCACTGAACAAGCGGGGCAGATCATTATTGATGCGGGGAATCGATTTGCAGAAGCGATCGCTCAATCCCAAATCGGCATGGAACAAAGCAATCTAGCCGATGTTATCGATCGGAAGTTCTCTCTAACAAATCTGGAAGGGTTCAACTCACCGATTGATTTCCTGAATGCAGACTCATACGGCTTTGGGAATGCCAAGGTTTCTGGATGGAGCGGCAACGTTTCATCTAATGATGATATGCGATTCACTAAGATTCTCAGTTCTCAGGCGATTAGCTCGATCGGCAAGGATTCACAGGACTTGTTCACGACTGCTGAAAATTCGAGTTTCGCGATCGCTGAAAACTTTAAAGTTGCAAGCGACATGATCGCCAGCGCGGGAACCAAAACGAGTGACAATCTACTGAGTGGACTGAATCAAGGATTACCCGGTGTGATTCAAGGAATCGTCGGATTGTTCGGCGGCGGCGGCAAGAAGGGCGGCGGTGGGTTCCTTGGCATCCTGAATTCAGTTTTAGGCATCGCAGGCGGATTATTTGGTGGGGGCGGCGGGGCTGCAATGCCAGATATCGCAACTCCTGTCCTGAATCTAGTCCCCAACTTTGCTAAGGGCGGATTTGCGTCAGATAATCGTCCGTTTATAAACGGTGAATTATTCAAAGATGGTAAAAACCCGATCGCCCAGGCGGTTAGACGTGAAGGCAACGGCGCATTTGTTGGAGTTATCAACAAAGACGAGTACATCCTAAACGGGATGGAAACGCAGATGTTTTTTGCTCTGGGCTTCGACAAAATTGTTAAAGGTCGAGTTCCGAACTTCCGTAATGGGAGTAGCGGGTCGATCGGGATGGGCGCGGCTGCTAAATTCAGCTCTGGGCAGCAAATCTCGATCACTGTCCCTGTTTCTGTCAGCGACAATTCAAGCGTCGATCCTCAGAAGTTGGGTGAGTCGATTCGGGGTGCTGTGCAGAATGAAATCGCTCGTCAGCAAAGACCGGGCGGGCAGTTGTACTAGGATAGACTCTCCCCCGACTCCAACCGAGCGTTGACTGCTGATACGACTTGGATTAAAAGGTTGTCATCATATCGCGCTCGATCAATCATTTCACGCAATTTATTTGCATCAGTATCGAGCGACGCAATTACAAACTGTTCGATCGCATCTAAGACTTCTTGTTTAGGAGGAACTTCTAGAGGTTGAAGCCCCATGAGTAGGTTGACGATTATAGATGCTTGCATCCATGAATTCATATCTTCAAGAGTCGGATCTTTTGCATCCCCCAGCCCATGACAGAATGGGCGCGGGTAAATCGCGGGCAACTTGTTCAAGTCTGGATACCCATCGCCTAAGACGGAACGCGCGGAGTAGTTTTCGTCATCCAGGAGTGACAATCTATCAATTGCGGCTCTCGAAAAATACACCTGCTCATCTCGAGATCTGAAGTGTTGCTCGATCGGAGTTAACCCTAATTCGATTAATTTTTGAGCAGTAACATCGGCTGGAGTCATTTTCTGATTTTCGCATTCAACTAAATTAATTTTAGCAACCGAAATTCTGCGATCGCCTGGTATTGTTCCTCGTCGGAAAAGCTTTTAGATACCTCAAAGCCTTACAAGGTAAGGAAGTCTGTTCCTCATCGGCGCGATCGCTGGCTAAATGTCCTCCACGGGGACATTCTGATCTTGTACGTCGAATTTAGTGCAGCACCCTAAACCCATCGCCCTATAACGGCTTTAGCCATTTTTAAGCGGTTTAGTGCAGCGGTAGTGCACCACCCTCAAACCTTTACGTAGAAAGGCTTCTAGGTGTTTTCATGTGGGTTTGTGCAACAGCAGGAGAGCGATCGCTCAATCCATTGATACGGCTCAATTACAGGAAATCTTGTAATTGGAAATAGCGCGTAGACTACCACGCTCAATCCCTCACGCTTCAAGCATTCCGCAGGATTGAGGAGCGGTTAAACTACCATCACCCCCCAGTCTTAAGCCTATGCGTATCAATAGTTTCGGTTAGTTTTTCGACTGCAAAGTCCCCATCCTAAAGGATCGGGTTAGTATCCCGGTATGGAGCCGCGTGACAAGACTTAAGGCGAGGATTCCCGCCTCTCAACCCGCATAAAACAAGGATCGCCGCAATCCTTACACAGCAAGGATTTCACGGTTCGACAAAAAACGCTCAATAGTGTTCGGGCGAGACATAAAAAAACACCCAGAAACACCATCAGTAAACGGTTGCAGGGTGTTCGAGTGTGTGGCATTAGTTCGACATTGGCGGGTTAGGGACAGCCCCCGATACCCGTTACAAGATTTCCTGTAACGATTTTGCTCCACCGAGATGTGGAATGGTTGCTGTGACCATGTTTGAGGTTATGAAGTCATAAAATCCGCCGTCTACATTACTGCGGCACTGTGAGCGATAAAACCACTCAACTCCTGACGTGGTAACGGTTTGGGGTGCGGCACAAAAGACAGCGATCGCCCAATATGGGACTAAAAGACGCGACTAGCAAGGGTTTCAGTCGTTTTAGGGTCGTTTTTGGTGGGACTGAATCACAAAGTCAGCAGTATCAAGCCATTGCGCGGCAAGGGTTTCACCCAGTTTTTAAGAGTGGAAGTCAGCACTTCGGCAGAGCGATCGCCCTCGGCTCTAGTGTTAAATGTCCTCCCCAAGTCCATTTTGATTTGCGAGAATACCTTGAGCCATGAGGGGTGCGCTAAATCGCTCAAACCCTTATCGGGAATGTGTTTAACCTTGGCTCACGCTTTTTACCCGACGTGGTAAGAACTAAACTATGGGCTTTGTATGGGCTTTCCCATAGAATCAAAGCGTTTTCCTGTTGATTGGACTTCGACTCTTTAACATTGTGTTGAAAAGCGTTACCCGCAAGCTTTATCGTTAGTTACCACTCACAACGGAGGGACGATCGTGGCTGAAGACGTGCCTAACGCGGACGGCAAAAAGTTCAAACTTTCCCCTGAGACTTCGAGGATACTTAGGAAGCTGGTTACTATACACGAAGAACAACTGAAACAGGAGCAGGAATCACAACCTGAGATCCGCAACGATGATTTAGACACCAAATCGGAGGGCGATCGTGACTGAACCTTTCGTAGTCTCACCCGTCTCATTCACTGGACTAAGCGATCGCCCGTGAAATCAACGCAAAATCAGCCAAATCTTTATCCGGCAATAGTTTCACCGATTCATGCGCTTTGAACTTCTGCTTACTGAGCAGAATTCCCGAAAAATCTACGCTTTGAAACTGCCGATTAGAAAGGGCTTTCGGATTGAGACTGAGATAAGACTGAAGCAATGGGCTGCTTTGGACTAAATTTATTCAGCGGGCGATCGCTTTTCGTGTCTCATTTTTTCGATATCTTTTCGTTTAAGCGAGGACGCTTGCAGAATTCAATTCCAGCTAATTGCTAAATTGTGGACAGACATGACGCTTAGCAATTGTTCGAGTTGCAACCCAATATTGGAGCAGTCTACCTTTAATGTCGTCATCTGCATCGGTCATTTCTATGACTGACATTGTTGATATGTTTACGATTTCTCGATCGCTCAATCCACGATCGCGGGCTTGGCAGTACATAGCGACGGCATCCGCAATTTGGGACGACTTAAACCTGTAAGCAAGAGGGTTACGAAAAGTACTAAGAAGCTCATTCGTACTGTCGATCGCTTCACTTGATACCCAGAAACCTCGAAAACTAAAGCCGGGATCTGTGGGTACAGACTGATAGCCAGTTTGTCCGTAGCCTTGATATCGGTTCACTAGCTCACGACGTTCCCCACAAGCTAGCTTAATCATTTCTCGCGTTGCCCCTGTCATGTCTGGAACGAATGGCTTCCCTTGATCCGGAGTCACTAGGGAAGAATCGCAATTCACCGATGCTTGTACCAAATCTTTGCCAATCAAATATCGAAACCGCACATCATATTTACCGTTGGATCGATCTATTGAATCCATATCGATCGCAACAGTTTCTCTTGTTCGAGTCGATACACCCGTTGTCCGCCAATCAGTAGCGATCGCAGGAAGAAAAAGAGTTGATAGAGCAGCGATCGAACTTCCGAAGATAAATGATTTCAGCATGATTTGTAAAAAGGAACTTGCTGAAAATAATAATTACCGCATTCAGTATAGATACGTAGTTTATGTAAATCTTAAGCTACTCAGGAATATTGATGAAGTACTGATGAAACAGATTAAAAAAAGCAAAAGATTCACATGGGTTAGAGTTTTGACGAATCAGAGCGATCCCGGTCTGCAAGAAGGAAGATCGTTATTAGCTCATTTTGTGATTTGAGAAATGGAGGGTAAAGAAGCCGCGATCTCAAAAAATAAAATAAGTACACACAGAATATATATTTACTGATATGATGAATACATATTAGTTGAGTGAGGTAAGTATTGTAATGAGCGAAAGGCTTACGATCACTGTCTCAGATCGTCTGTACCAGCGACTCCAGGCAGTCAAGTCCAACATCAACGTCTCGCAAGTTTGCCAGCAAGCGATCGAAACGGCAGTAACGATTGAAGAAATTAAATTAAAGGAAGCACCAATCATGGATAAGTTGGTAGAGCGTTTACGCATTGAAAAGCAGGAATCTGAGGGCAGTTGGAAGCAAGATGGCGTTGTGGATGGTCAGGAAGACGCAGCTGAACTGTCCTATGACGAATTTAGGCAGCTGGAATCTGACGGCTTAACTGAAGATCTTCGAGAGTGGTTGAACTCTCGTCGGGTTCAGTACCTTGAAAATCCTGATCTTCCAGCCTATTTGGAAGGATGGTGCGAGGGCGCTCTGAGCGTTTGGCAGCAAGTTAAGGGGGTATTATGAAGTCTTTCAAACACCCGAGTGAAGCACATTGTCGCGTATTTGTAGCGATTCAGAATAGTCAGTGGTTTACGACTTCAGATATTGCAGAGAAGGCTGCTACCTCACCCAATACCGTCTTGCGTTTTATCAGATTACTGGACTCGATCAAAGTTCTAGATCGCATTGATCTTCGTCCTGCTCCGCTCTTTATTCTGAACCGCCAACGGTTTGAATCAACTGCCAATAACGACTACTTCAATGAGTTGATGAAGTTGGTTGCCATGCGAACCGCGTCAAACCAAGAACCATAATCTAGAAATGCCGATCTGGGGATTCCCAGATCGATCAACTTCTTTCCCTTGCCTTGTTAGCAGTTAGAACTCACTACCCTGCAACGAGTTCTAACTGTTCCCCACCGTCATCATTGCTACGCGGCGCAGATTTCAGCACGCCTGCAACGAGCGGGACATTAAATTTAGCGTCCCCATTAATGATCTCTTCGACAGTGACAATTTGAATTTTCGGAATATCGCGATCGAAGAATTGGTAATGGTAGAGTCCGGCAGATTTCGCCTCCTTGATCATCGGTTGCGTGGGTGATTTGAGCGTGATGAAAACGCCCAAATCTGCCTTCTCACGGCTCATTGTGCCTACCAAGTCGCGAATATCTCGCGCATCAACTTTGCCTGATTTGACCTGGAAAATAATGCTGCCGAACTCTTTATCGGTGATTGGAAAGAATGCGCGACCATCCACACCTTGATCGGCTCCCTTCTTCTGGTTGATTGCGGCGCGGTTCTTGGAATAGGTAAGAACTGCCCATTTCTCGAATTCTTTGCGGGTGCGATCGTCTTTTCGATTTGCTAGTGCCTCGGCTGAATTGATGTCTCGCGGGATGCCATCTAGAATCACATCGTCTAAAACTTGGCTACCGTGCGTGTCTTCGAGACGTTTCAGGATGACACTAATTGCTTGATAGGTGATATCAATACCAATCCAGCGACGATTCAGTTTTTGGGCAACTGCAACGCTTGTTCCGCATCCGCAATATGCGTCCAAAACGATATCCCCTTCGTTGGTGCTGGCTTTGATAATGCGTTCTAACAAGGCTTCCGGCTTCTGGGTTGGATAGCCGAGTCTTTCTTTTGATGAATTATTGAGCTTATCAATTTTCCAAACATCATCGATTGGCTGACCATAAGCCATCGCTTCATCCAGATAACGCTTGATTCGTTGACCGCCCCCACGATCAGAAAGCACATATTCTCTTCCGGTTTCATCTCTGAAAATTTTTTGCTTTCTTCGACTAACGTATTGCTCTTTTGATTCGTAAGGTAATGAGTAGGAATTAAAAGTCTGCGTTTTACCTTTAGAGTAAAAGAAAATTACGTCATGACGCTTGCTAAACGAATCTTTTAATTTACTATTCCAACCCGAATAGTTCCAGATAATCTCGTTCTTAAAGTCGCCACTTTGGGAGCAAAAGATCGAATCCAAAATCAGCTTCAAGTAATGGCTAGAGGTTGGATCGCAATGGAAATAGAAGTTTCCAGTAGGCTTCAGAACACGATGAATTTCAGCAACTCGGAGTGTCATGCTTACCAAATAGGCTAACAAACTGTCCTGCCCTAACACTTTTTCTAGCCCAATGATCAAATTAGTTGCTTGGTTTGTGAATAACCCATTCGAGTTTTGAACAATGTCAGAGAAGCCCTTTCTTGCTAGGTCGTCCCACATCCAAGTATCAATGAATGCTTGAGCTTGGGCAATGTCTTCTTTTCCAATACGGTTATAAATTTGGTTGTAATTCCGCTTGGAGTTGAACGGCGGATCGATGTAACACAAATCTACTGATTCATCGGGAACGAAACGTCGCAAATTATCAAGATTATCTCCGTAATAGAGATAATTTTTACCATTATTACTGAAACGACTCATAGCAAGACTCAGGGGCTTTGAGGGCTGTTCGTCAATTCGTGTCTCTCATCTCTTATCACTAAGGTTTTGCGTATCTTTACTGAAAATATTTAATTTGATTGTAAATCCTTTACCCTACGTACTTATGCTTTAGTACACAGGATTGATCAGGCATTAATACTGAGAACAGGACAGCGATCGCCTTCTCTTAAATTGGTTCAGAATAGAACACATGTTTTTGAAATGACTTCAAAATGAAAATTGCTGAACTTGAGAAAGAATTGCAGGCAACGATCGCCGAACTCGCCGCCGATCAGTCCAGTGAGCAAGAAATACGATCGCGCATTGCTGAGGGTGAAACCCAAAAACGGCGCATCGAATCACAACTCGCCACACTCCGAGAGCAAGAACGGTTGAAGCAGGTCGAAATTGATTTGGGTGAAGATGTGCATCGGTTGCGAGAACTGGGCGATCGCATCAACGAAAACAGCCGGAAATTGTTCAAACTGATGACTGAATTTGAAACGCTTAGTCAATCGATCAACGAAAAACAATATGAATTGAAACAGAAGCCTAGTCTTAGTTTGGGCATTAAGCTCGATCGATTGCCCTGCGTTCTTCACAAAAAAGATGGACCAGCTATTTTCCTAATGGCGTGGGCAGAAGCCGAATTTTTCAGAAACAGCACACAGAGAACGATGGGACGAGATTATCCATTTCCCTTAGAGGATGTCTGAGGAGCAGAAAAGCTGCTGCAATACCCTTCAATTTGGCTTCTGATTCTGAGCCAAAGCCGTACATTAGATGTGGATAAAGTCGTTGATTTAGATCACAATTTTGAGCAGTAATTATCACTAAAAAAGAGGGAACTATACCAACTACATGGTGTCTTTGAGCGTAGTTAATTCTTAGGGTGTTTCTAAACAAGTCAAACACGCCTGAAATTATTCACCTTATTGCTGAGAAAAAGAATTATGGCAACTTGGAAACAATTTACAGCGGTATTATTAGGAGCCGCCATTTTGAGCAGCTTGTGCATTCCTGCTGCTGAGGCAAAACCTAGCAAGGGCAAAAAAGGTGAACAATCAATCCTAGTGCACCCCACTACGTCTTCTACCCAAACCACTACACTTTCTTTTTCTTCCGAACAACGAACCCAGTTAACAGCGCTGCTCAGCGGCCGAGTGATCCGCAATGATGTTCTGAATGTCAGCACTCGTAATTTGGTCGCTAGCCAAATTTCTTCCCTGCCCCGTGGAATTCAAAAGCGGTTAGCTCGTGGGAAAGGCTTGCCCCCTGGCATTGCTAAAAAAGTGATTTTGCCTAAAACAGTTAACACATACCTCAATATTCCGGCTCAGTATGAGTTGGTTGTCATTGGATCTAATGTTGTCCTCTGCGATTCTGCGACAAAGATCGTAGTCGATTTCATTGCCCAATTTATTTAGAGTTTGGGGCCTGGATAAGCTATCCAAACTGATGGCTCTCTAAATGATTATCCGTGAACAACAAAGCCAGATCGCTCTTTCCAGCGATCTGGCTGATTATTTTAGAGGATGTCTGAAAAGACTATTAATCCAAACAACGTAGCATCAATCGAATGTTCGCGACATAGAAAAAATCTCAGAATGCTGTCGTGTTTTGTTCTAATTGACAGCCTATCGTTTTGAGATCTTTCCTATTTCATTGTCTTCTCAGACATCCTCTTAGATCAAATCTTGGGTTAACGCGCTCATTGACAAACGAAAATCCCGGCGATCGTTGGAATGCGATCTCCGGGATTGATTTATGCAGATGTTCTAAGATTGACGTTCAAATTAGTCAACTGTTTTGAGTGAGCGATCCATAGTCCGACATCTTCTTGAGCTTGCCAAAACTCTTTAACCTGGATTCGCCTTTTGGATGGCAGAGCAGATTCGATCGACAACTCTTTCCATACGCCAGTTCGGATCAATCGCCCGTACATTGGAACCCACTTGAATAAGCATTCTGGGTTTTCTTTGTATGGTGGAACCCAGAAGAAATTGTGCGAATTGCCAGATCGAGATCGTGCGCTGAACTCAACCCCAATTTGGCAAAAGAGATCGTTCTCTGAAACAAAATAAGCTGCCACTTGCATCACAATTTTCCTCCGATATGCGCGATCGCTTCAGTCAGTCTGGCATCGTCAAAAACTGCCGTCATTTGTGCCGCAAAAATCGCTTGCTCCAAATCGGGAAAGATGCGATCGAAGTAACTCTGTCCAGCGTAAGTACTCCAAGCAATGCAGCGAATAAATTCACCGAGAATGAGGGTAAAGCCGAAACTTGCATAATCCAGATTAATGCGGCAAAGTATCTCTCCACTGCTGAGAATTTCAGGATTGAAGCCTCGATCGAGTAATTGATTCAAAAGTTCAGAGAGTTTCATTTTCAGAGTCCAAATAATTTGCGTTCAACGGATCGCGCGATCTGCATTCTTCCTGCTCGAACCGATATCGAAATAACACCGCGCTCTGGATGCTGCCAGAGTTGATGTGAGCCTTTGCCGTTGCGTAGAAATTGCCAGCCTTTAGCGGCTAGCTTCTGTTTGAAATTGTGGTGCATAGTTGAGTATTTGCTGATAGTTTGATTGCGCATTTGTAGAGTGTAGCGTTGTAGCATTTTGGGGTGTAGCACTGTAGCATGTAGCAAGCTGTAGCACTGTAGCAAGGGGCTGTAGCATCTGTAGCGTCGTTGCTACGCTCTGCTACACGAATATTTTCGCTACATGCTACAGGCTGCTACAGAGGCTAATTACTGTTAGCGAAAAACGTTCCATCAACCTCGTAGATTTCATCTTCCAGTGTCATCACATCGAGATAAAGCTTGATTTCTTCAACAGGCATTTTACGGACGGGCGATCGCGCTTTATTAGAAAGGTCACGAGGTTTAGAGCCTTCGCCATTTGCCAATAAAAAGCGCTTGATTTCCGTTCTGATTTCAAGCTCTCCATTACCAGCGTCGCTATCTTCTACGACTGCAATGACTTCATGCTTAAAGTCACTCTCAACTGTCCAACTTTTTTCGAGGTGAACGCGCGGATTGAGGTTAACGGAATTCCACTTTTTTAGAGTTGGATTCGAGTTTGCTAACTTGTCTAATGCAGCTTTAGGAATCGACTCGATCGGATACCATTGCTTGTCATTTTTGCAATACGCCAGTGCATGACAATTCAGGAATCTTGGATCATTTGGGTCGATTCTGGGTGCGCTGAATGTGCCATTATCCCCCGTTGCAAATTGCATTGCTTTGGGTGCTGCAAGCGTGATTCCGACAAATGAGCCGAGTGCGTCTTTACTCACTCCCTTGATGCCTCCGAGTCCAGCAAGACTAACGACTGGGGAAATGATCAGCATGAATCGGTGGTGACATTGGTTGAGCGTTGCAGAACTGATTGCAGCCCCTAGCATCCATTCCCCGAATGTTTTCTTCGACTCGGCATAATCAGAGCTAACCGCATTCATCGGGATTGATCCGATGAGATTCAGCGTGTCGCGAATCTCATCAATCACCAGTAGGCAGGGCTGATCAGCACTCGATTGTCTCGCCTCCCAGAAGTTGATCAGGTTGAAGATGTCCCGTGCGGCTGCAAGTTGTTGATCCGGCGTTTTAGTCTCTGGATTCAGATGAGCGTCTGAGTAGCTCCAGTACCAGTTCTCACCCGCGAATTGCTTAATCGTGCAGGTGAGCAAGCACCCTTTCGGAAACCGTTCTTTGAAGCCTTGCATCAATTGAGCCGCGAGAATCCCTTTACCTGTGCGCGGTGGCGCACACAGGAAGGTCGATCGCAAATCAGATAGGTAATGGTCACAGATAGACTTTGGGATCGGAACGCCTTCTTGAACCGACTGAGCAGGAACATTAATCGCACTGGGTTCACCAAGCTGAGTCGTAATCCGAACGCCTTCAGTTGCAGGTAGGGCAGGTTGAGCCGATAGGAATTGTTCAACTCGTTTCGGTGGCAATTCGGATTCAGGACAAAGTGCATGGAGCGTCCTTTTCGCACAGCTTGTTAACTTCTGCCGATGTTTCAGCGCCGTCAATAATTGCGATCGCACTTCATCCACTCCGTGATGCTCAATCCAGATGATCATGTCTGCATCGGTTTTGATGAGATGGGCGACATATCCAGGATTCCGACGCTCGAAGGCGTTATCCTTCCAGTTTTTCTTAAATTTTTTGAACATGGCATAAGCAGGAAACGCTGCTAATGCACCCCCGACAACGGGATTAGCCGTCAGAACAAATCCCCCGACTCCGAGAATGACAGTTGTCGCCAAGGGAATCCCTACACTCGTTTCAGTGGGCAATGCGCGATCGTGAACTAGCTCAATATCGGTGACTTCTGCCGGATCATTGAACAGAAACATGATTATCCCTCCGTGTTGCAATTGGATTGAGAAGCAAATGCAGAGGCATCTTGAATCGATGCCATCACAAACTTGATTAGTCAGCGTTCTTGTGGCTCCAAATCCATTGCCCCACGACAATCAGCGCAATGATGACAAGCTCAGTACTGAAACATCCCCACAGGATTTGCATGACTTGATTCATATCGATTGGGCTGAGATCCCCGATCGTCAATCCAGCGATAAACGCATTCCAACTTCTGATCGGTGGATAAGCTTTGAGATTGATCAGAAACTCTGCAACGAACGCGACAAGAGCAATCCAGCCACTAGCGGCAATAAAAAAGAATGGAACCCGTGTTGCTCGTTTCTTGAGTTTGCGGACTTGTCCATCTGATTCGTACTGGTTTCCTTGTAGTGCAGCTTCTTTTTTACTTTCTCTGACTGCGGTTCGATGCGCTCGTCGATCCAGGGCGATCAGAATCCAAACGACTTGAGCAAGGTTGATGAGAAACCATAAAATTACGGCTCCGGTTGCCACATAAAGCAGGGTCAGGACATCGTATCCCCAACCGACGATCGGAATGTTGGACGGTTTGAAGTCAGGCATTCCCATCACCTTGATGTAAGGTGCAAGATTCACCTGAATCAATTTCAACGCCAGAGCAATGAGAATTGCAAAAATGACGATCGCTACTAACATCAGCCAAGGATTGTCATTGTCTGCGATTCCGTCTTTCATGCGAGTTTTCCAATCAGGCTTAGGATTCGTCTGTGTCATGATGGTCGATGGTTGTAATTTGACTTGAGAAGCAAATGCACCGATGGAAAGCAGGGCTTAACCCCTGCTTTTCTGCTACTTATTGCTCGTTTTGAAGTTGGGACGCTCTAACCCTTTCATCCGTTGTTGAGCTTTGTTCATTCGGGTGCGATCTCGGGTCACAGCGATCGCGCCTGCTACGGCATACTTTTTACTAGGGTCTAGCTGCATGACTGCTGTTGTTCCGTACAAGTCGCAAACGGTGACATCTCGACCGACGAAGTGAAGCGGATTCAGGGGACGATTCGAGTTTTGATAGAGATGCGAGTAGGCTCCCGATACGATCGGCTGTCCTTCCTGGATCGTGGTTGCAATCCTCTGATTTTGCAGGGTTACGATTACCTCGCATCCCTTGTCATAGCGCTCGTTCGCGATGTCTTCAGACGCTTGTAATGTCAGCTTTTGAGCTTCCAGCTTCTGATTCTCTTCAAGTCTCGCTTTGTTGGCTTGTGCAACGGATTGATTGCGCTGAATCGTGTCCTGAATTGAAGGGATTTGAGTTGCTAGAACGATCGTGGAAATGCCGCCGATCGCAATCCCTAGCCAGTTCTCACCGAGCCATTCTTGAATATCGTCTTGTCTCATGGCGATTCCTCCTATCGATATTGGTTGAAATCTGTGATTGCTGGTCGATCTCTCGGTACTTGATGTTGTTGAGGCTGTCCAATTAGTGAAATCGTGATTCCTGCTCCGAGACAAAGTGCAGCAATTCCCGCGAAAATCCCGACTCGATCCATAATGAAAAATCCTCTGAATTCAGTAGTTTGGATGGATAAGCCGATCGCTTCGCCGTCCAAAGTAGGAGCGATCGGTTTTTGATGTGCTGATTACCAATCGTCGTAATCGTCCCAATCGTTCGTGATCGACATGTGGTAGAGCTTGCAGAATTTCTGCTCATCTTCAGTCGGCTCAACGATTTGCAAATCTGCAATGTTGCACCAAGTTGCAAAGAATCTCAGTCGAGCGCGATCGCCTTGAACTTCAATGACTTGGTTTCTCGCAAATTGTGATAAATGCCCTGGACATTTGCGCCAATAAACGAAATTACCGACTTTCATAAATCTCGGTTATCGAGTCGTTTTGGAAGTTCGGAAGCTTGCAACAATACCCTCTGCACTCGATCGAGTTCTTCAATCTCTGCTTGTGGCATTGACTTCAGACGCTCAGCTAAGAAATCAGTGACAAGCTTCAAAACCTCAATTGCATCGGTGCGATCACAGGGCGTAATCGACTTTTTACGGCGCATAAATCCGTCAAAGTGGGAAAGCTCGATCGCGT
This sequence comes from Leptolyngbya boryana PCC 6306, assembly GCF_000353285.1. Lineage (NCBI taxonomy): Bacteria > Bacillati > Cyanobacteriota > Cyanophyceae > Leptolyngbyales > Leptolyngbyaceae > Leptolyngbya > Leptolyngbya boryana. The sequence goes on along the minus strand of NZ_KB731324.1, from coordinate 2,755,957 downwards.
TCCCGGTCGGAATGCTCATCGCACAATGAGAAGCCAGCATACTTAAATCGAAGATAGAAAGCTGTTCCCAGTGCGATCGATAGAAAGCTTTGATTTGCTCAAACGTGTCTGACATGGGTGATTCTCCAAGTTTGAAAATTCAGTCTGAGCAAAGCTCATTAACCAAGTAGTCCTAACAGGCTCTCATCCACTTCTGAACTATTACCCTGAGACATCACAGCATCATTCTGAATTTCTGGGACAGAGACACCTAGCAACCGCATTTGATGATCGGAAATGATCCGAGAAATAATCTCAGTCGGATCGTCTGTCCCCATCAATGAACCAATCTGACGAACATAATCACGCTGATAAGCCTTGATCGTTGCTCTCATGCTCTATTTGCCTCCTTTCTGCAACTTCAGTTGAGCCAATTTGAACAATCCCCGCGCATTGCTCCAATGAGAATCAGCGATCGGTGTGATTCCCTTAGCAACTAGCAACGGCGTGATTTTTGGCAGTTGTGCGCCGCCGCCAATGGCGATCGAAGCGTCTGCGTTAGCGCTCCATTCCGAGGTCGCTTTGAGCAATTGAGCTAAGCCCGAAACAATCCACTCTTTAAGTTCTGCAAGATAGATTTGCTCAAAGTTGAACCCAGTCACAGCGACGTTGCCATAGTCGAAGGTTTTGTTCTCAATTCCTGCTCGAATCAAGTCCTTTCTGGCTGGAGTCGATAGTTTTTTGCGGGTTTCCTTGTGGTTGGCAATGTCATCGATCAACGGTTCCACGCCTCGCAGAATCACTTTACGATCGATGAGCTTTCCACCCTGAAACACAGACGCAATTAGTGTTCCGTTCCCCAAGTCGTTCACGATGACTGTTCCTTTGATATCAATGTCAGCACTGGCGACGGCGATCGCTCCAATGCCTTCTTCAACAACTGACAGCACATCGATTTCAATCTGCGTTACGTCAGAGCCTCGAAATCGGATGCTGTGAACACCTTGCACCGAATCGGCTAATTCATCCCCGAACGTTTGTGAATCTTGGGACGAAAGCACGATCGCAAACTTCCATCGCAACTGATGAGGCATTGTTTCGATCGCGCCTGTTAGCAGTTGAAGTGCAAATTTAATCTTGCCTTTTGCATCATCAACGACTCGCTGAAAAGTTAAAGGTGCAACTTGAGCGGCTGATTTTCCAGCAAACCATTTGGAGCCGATTAAGTCTGTTCGATCACCTCCGAGATATTCAACCAATCCCAACTCTGGATCAGTCGAACCGATGTCATGAATGGCATGAACATAAGACGGGATAAGGATTTCACGGGCATCGATCACAAACTTTGTTGCCCCGTTGCCAATGTCTAAACCCAGTGGTTGAAATTGGTTGTGATTGGTTGTGATTGGCTCTAGCTGCCGAACAATATTCATAGTTACCTGTTTTTGTCCTTTGTTAGTGGTTGTAATTGGTTTGAGTTGGTTCTAGCTGCCTGAATTGGTTATGAGTGGTTACTAGAACCAACGGAGGTTATTTCACGCTGCGATCGCTCAACATTTGACTAACCTGCGCAAGTAAGAATCGGTGCATTCGAGAGCGAGATAAGCAATCCTGTTTTGCCAGGGGTCGAAATCTTGATACTTTGCGATCGCATGAAAATCTTCCGCCTGCATTGATTGAATAAGACCCGAATTTGATAGCAAGCCTTGGAAAGCTGCGATCGCAACCTCTTTGTAGAGTTCTGGATCGATTCCATCGGGAATTTCGCTGAATTGAACTTTTGGAATTGAATTCATAGTTTTGTCCTTTGATTGAATGAAGCTCTGAGTATCCGGGGGGACTGAACCTAATCGATTGTTCTACCGTTTACGACCATTACCGGAGTACGATCGTGTCTACGAACTTCGATTTTTAGATGTGGTGCGCGTTGCTGATACTGCTCTGCATCCGCATAAAACTGCGCGTTCTGCTTGCCAAATTCAAGTCCGGATTGATAGCCTTCTTGATGCAGATTGGAGTAAAGCAGAGCTAACGATCGCACTGTGTTCTCAATCTCTTGATTGATTGCTGCTCTTGCTTCTGGCGATTTGGCTTTCTTCAATCGACTTTGCAGATTGAGCAATTTCCAAGGAGAGCGATCAAGTCCGAAATACTGTTCGATTTGTTCAGAAGGGTTTAACATTGACTGAAACCTAGGTGATTTGGGTTTAGCCGTCCGACGATTGCGAGTCTGGGGACGGCTTTTTGATTGGAAATTAAGCGTCAATCTGAGCAGTTGGCATTGCTGGAAGTTGCAGAGTCGGCAAACTTACCGAAATCCCGAAGCTGTTCAACCAAGGCACGATCGCCCCATCGAAGTAACTCCGAGCATTGCGATCGGCTTCATCTGCGGATGGGCAGATGAAGCCGATCGCCGCAAAGAATGCGATCGCGTCATTCCAAACTCGCTGATAGTCGAGCGACATCGAAGCAATTTCGCCATCGCGAACAAGAGAAACGCGCTGTGAGGCATAAGCACCGATCGATGCAGCAATCAATAAAGTGAGCATTATTGAATCCTCGTAGTGAAGTGAGCGGTGAAGATTTCACCGGATCGGCTTCTGTATCGGAGAAGCGCGATCGCTGAAATCTTGTGGTTGTGTTCGATGGCGGGTGCAATCCTGCTTTAGAAACTTACTCAGCTTTGCTGAAAGGTAGCGCGAGCGAGTTTCACGCACTGATCTAAGCTCTCGAAGGGGACGAAGTTTTCGTAAGCGTTATCGAGATGGTAGGTAGAAACTTGCGGGATATCGTCCCGAATCTGAAGAACAATCATGAGCTTGCGAAGCGGATCGCTTAATTTCCCAAGATTCAAATAAATCTCAGGAATCCATCCAGATGCGTCCTGCATAACTGAACTGAACTCAACACTGTCGAACCGACAGTCTTTACTTGCAGCGATCGCGATGTCAATTAATCGCGCATCGAACTGCAAAGATTTTCCGTCTGTGTTTGAAAAAGTAGAAATATTGCTATGAAATTCCATCGTCATTACCTTCGATCGTTTTACTCACCCCTCTGCATTTATCCAGGCTTGGGACTGACGTATCGCTCCAACTCGGTAACGATCGGCTGCATTAATGAGCGGGTTTAGTCCCGCTTGCGGTTGTGTTCGATGACGGCTCTCACTCCGCTTTAACGTCCTTTACCGTGCCCCGGACGATATAAAGTCTTTCTTCTACGTAGGGCATCACTCTGAGCGAACCTACCGGGAAGGGCTTTCACCTTCGTCTGAAGCGTTGTCTCTCGCTCCGACAAAACTAATATAATTCAATCATCTGCTTTTTGTACAGATGAAAAACATGAGAATAGATAATCACTTAGAGGAGAGAATAAATTTTAACTGATGTTTTTTGTACAGACGATAAACAGTCAATTCAGGTATAGTGAGCAGAAGTAATACTTTTACAGTTGAATAGGAGATGTACAAATGACAGTTGGAATTGTGGGCAGACCGAAGCGATCGCGACCTGTAGATAGGGTGAATTACAAGCTTGATACTGATTTGCGCGAAATGTTGCAGCAAATCGCAGAGCGCAATGGGCGAAATGAAGGCGCACAGGTTGAGCAATTAATCCTGTTTTACGAAGCGATCGAGCAATTGAATAGCGAAGGGGTTCAGATCCCATTCAACGAAATTAATGCCCGTGTTCGACAAATTTGGGCAGGACTCATAGAGAAAGACGATCGCGCAACTTCAAGCGATGACGAGGGCAAATAAATGCCCAAAGAGCCGAAGAATCTCGAATCCGAAGTAGCCAGTTAAGAGGTGCGATCGGTGAGCATAGCGAAGAATATTGATGACTTTAAGAGCCTGGAAGAAAGGCTGGAGTAGAAGAATGATCGTTTTTTCAGAAAAACAGAAAAAAGCACTCTTAGATGCTGTCAAAAAGTATCAATCCTTGAAACGCGACCGTCTAAAATCTCAATCCGAACAATCAAACTTTCAGATCCGTACTGAATCTGAAACCGAAGCGCAACTCGAAAGCGATCGCGCCTCCTCAGCCGAGACAAGCGAGGAAAACCTATGAAGATCACAAAACTTTCCCCCGAATCCTCAGCCATCATTATGGAACTCGTTGCTATACACGAAGAGTTATCGAAACAGGATCAGGACTCACAACGATGCGATCGCCGGATAACACAAGAAAACACTTCTGATTCCTCTGCCCCGAATCCTCAGAAACCAACCGACAGCGAGGATTGATCGCTATGAAATTCTTCATCTGCCCGTTTGAAACGGATTTCGTTCCTCAGCAAATTGACTGGGAATCCTTACCAGATCTAGAACTTGCAGATATTGAGGCGCGGTTGCGATCGCTCGGTTACGAATACCCGTATCCCGATAGTGTTTTCAAACCACGCAATGAGTCTGAAGCCATATGGTTGCTAAAGCTGGCTAAAGCGCAACGAGAGGCAGCGATCGCAGAATTTAACTTGACTGAAGCAGAAGTCACAGCGATCGAGCAACAATTCAGAGAAAAGATTGACTGAGCGATCGCGCTCTTGCACCAAAAGACGATCGCTCTAATGTCAAGATTTTATAAGATTTAGCAAAATCATAAGCAAAATCATAATGGGAACGCTTGGGGGCGTATAGGGACATACGAAAGTGATTTATAGCGTGATCACTCATATCAATAATGCTGTTGGAGCGGATTTTCAACAAAAACGCTATATGTAGCGATCGCTTTATTGTCCCATTTCGGCAAATTTTGCCCTAGACAGCTACTAATTAAGTGATTAAAGTAGATTGCATCAATTCTAGATTTAGTGTTCGGGCTTTTTACTAATGGCGAAACCGTTTCAAAAAAATCCAATGATCACTGTCCGTCTTCCAAAGGAAGATCTAGTTGAGTTTCGATCGGCAGTTCCACGCAGAAAGAGATCGGCAGTAATTCGAGATTTGCTTATGCAGGCTGGATATCTCAGCAGTAGAGATCCAGCGCTTATCAAAAATCCCTCCGAAGCGGCTTAAGCCTCGAAGGGATCTGAATTTCTTATTGTCAAACCCTAGCCTGATCTTCCCGGATAGAGCTAGAGAGTGTCCCCAAATAGAACCACGATTAGTATGCCTGAAAATCTTTTTTCCGTCAATCCAATTTTAGCCTCCGCTACAAGCGATCGCAACCTCGAAGGAGGTGCGGTATGAACTTCTTAAGATTCCAAGAAGAAGCGATCGGCGGATCTGTTGCAACGTTGTCGCTAAAAGATCGACTAATTGAAGGACTGCGCGCCGTTCCCGAAACGATCTCTCTAACCCCGGTGCGGGAGAAAAGACCGTATCGTAAGGGCTGGCAGTCAGAAGAGCCGATCGAACGTCAAGAATTAATCAGACTGATTCGGAACGGCGATCGACAATTTAGCGAGAAAAAACAGAAGTATTGGACGGCTCACCCAGACGGCTACGGCATCCGCTTCGGTAACGAATATATCGGCGTTGATGTTGACGGGTTTAATGCGATCGCGATCCTTGAAAACCTGTCGCAAGGCGACAATCCAAAAACCGTAGAGTGGACTTCCGGGAAACCCGGACGCAAGGGGTTAATTTATCGAATTAGCGATCAACTTCAAAGCCGTTTGAAGGATATTTCGTTCACTCACCTTGCAATTTACGAGGCGGCTGGCGTTGAAAGGTTGGGAGACGAGCAGCTAGATCTCAGATACGATCGCTGTCAATCAGTTATTCCACCTTCGTGCCATCCGCAAACAGGCGAATATAAATGGGTTCGCAGCTTTCAAGATTGTGAAATTGCAGACGCGCCACAATGGCTCGAGAATTATCTGTTTGCATACTGCGATCGCATTGAGGAGCAGATTCGAGAGCGGGAACAAGCAAAGATCGAGAGATTGAAAGAGGATTTTGGATTCTCGTCAAATTCTCAAGATCTGCCAGCACTTATAGAGCAGGCTTTAGCTTGTATTCCGCCTCGCCAACCTGGTTCTGGCAACTACGGCGATTGGCAAAAAATCATTCCTGCTGTGATTGACGGCGTTGGTGAGATTGAAGCGGAGCGACTGATCGAGCGTTACTCGCCTTCAATCCCTGGAAAATGGGACGTTGCTTATAAAGTGAGATCGTTTGCTCGAAGCTTTGGCAGAGCAAATCAAATTACTGCCGGAACGTTGTTCCATATCGCACAACAGCACGGATTTAAATTCCCACAAGTCGATCGCAAACCATCTCAGCCGTTTGACCCAGATCCGATCGGACGGGCAGAGCGGATGGCTCAGGATGCAGAGCGTGATCGCATTGAGCAGGCGCAAGAAAAGGAGTGGCAGCACGATCGTAGAGCCACAAACAAAGCACGATTTAGTACTGAGGTAGTCCAGAACTACGAATACTTGTCACGTTTAGATAGTACGCCAACACTTGAAATCGAAGGCGTAATTCCGTCGGGTGCAGTAACCCTTCCACAAGAGGGTGGATTAGTTTTGATCGACGGAACGATGGGCCTTCGGAAAACTTCAGTGGCGGGGAGCGAAATAGTAAAGCAGCATCGCTCTCAAAACACTAAAGCTGATGCCGTTTTATTCGCACCTACAAATAATACTGGCTTGCAGGCTGGTTACGAGGTAGGACTGCCGCACCATAAATCAGGCGCGATTCTGAACAATGAGTTTTTGCAAATTACAGCGTGTTTTCAATCTGCTGGAGCAATCCTCTCAAACCTGGAGTTACGAGAGGTAGAAGGACGACCTCTGATTATGATTGATGAGGCGGAGCAGGTTGTTTGTGACTTGCTCGAAGGTTCAACCTATGGCGACCGCCATGCCTATCACGTTTCGCTGTTTATGCGGTTGGTGGCTTGGGTAAAACAGCACGACGGCTGGATCGTGTGCCTCGAAGATGGGCTGACAAATCTGCTCTTAGATATTTTCAAGGATCTAGATTTTCCGCTTGTCTCATACGTCAAAGCAACGAAAAAACATAAAAAGCGCACGATCACGATCAAGCCTGGGAAGAAGCAAATCCTCCATCAGCTTCTCGAAGAGATCGAGGATGGTGGCAACGTCTTTTATCCAAGTGATAATCAAAACCACTTGCGTCAAGTTGCGCTGATTCTGAGTGAAAAATTCGACTTAGTTCTAGTCGATCAATCGAATTATCTCGATACAGAAAAGATTGCAGGTAAAGCGATCGCCATCATTGACTCCGAAAACTCTCATGAAGCTTGGGTGAAAGAAGTTCTCAAAAATCCGAACAGATTTACTGAGCGTGTACAGCCTCGACTTATGGGCGTTTCGCCAACAGTAAAAAGCGGATTCAGCCACACGGACACCAACAACCACTTTGATTTAGTTTTAGGCACACTCACGCACCTTGAGCCTCGTGTGGCGAAACAGATGCCTGAGCGATTGAGAACTGACGTAGAGCGAGTGTTTGCGGTGAATGAGCGATCAACCAACGTTGAGCCGCTCTACCGCTCCGCCCACCCAGATCTGATTAAACGATCGCTGTTGAAAAATACCGCTAGAACTACCAAATTCACACAGTTTGCTCAATATGCAGCCGATCGAATTACTAAATCTGAAGGTGAAGTGGGAGGGGATAAATTTGCTGAGGGGTTATCTGAGATTGAATGTCAAGCTTCAGAAATCACAACGCCTTACGGCTTCTGGCTGAAGCACTTCTGCCGCATGAAAGCGCGTGAATCTTACGCCAAGCAAAATATGCGGGATGAGTTGATTCAGCATTGGGCAAACGCAGGCTATCAGGTTGAGTTTGGCGGACAAATTGATCGCAGTGAGAATCAACAGATGGCGTTGTTGTTCGAGGACGCAAAGCAGCGGCTTGAGCGCAAACAAGCCGAACGAGAAGCAAACGATCGTGATAACGAGAATCTGTCTGTCTCCGAAGCTAGAGAAGTGCTGAGAGCGTACAATTCAACTCCTGAGCAACGCCTAGCAGCAAAAAAGCGTATCCGGAAGGATTCGCTGCCGGGACTTGAAGACAAGTTAGACGATGTTGAGTTTGTTTTGAAGGCTTTTATTAGCGATCGCGGAAACTTTTCCCGTGGAGCCGAGCGCTATTGGCTAATGCAGCATCCTGAAATCGCCAAGACTCTTGACCGTTGGGAGTTGCATGGCAAATACACCAATGCTGTGAAAAACAAGCTGTTTGTGCCGATTCACCGAATTAGGCATAGATATGCTCAGTCGAAAACGCTTAATAACTTAGAGTCACTGTTGAACCCGTTTATCGATGGCACGATCGCAGAGTGGGACGACAATACGCCAGAAGCAAAAGCAATTTGGGATTATTTCAACGCAGAAGGGGACGAGCTTGCCAAGAAACGACGTGAAACTATCTCGACCTACAATCGGCTAAGTATTCACCCAAAACGCAAGCCAGCAGCGATCGTCAACACACTGCTCCGCCATATCGGATTTGCAACTGAAGAGGTTTCACAGAAAGGCAGACGCAAGGAACGGACTCGCCAGTATGCGATCGTCGATCGAGAAGACGCGGATAGAAATTTGATTATTGAGGCGTTGCAGCGTCGATTTATCCAGCGTTGCAAGGAACTTGACGAGCCACTGCCACAGAACTGTGAAGAGTTCGACGATTTGGAAGTCGTTGTGAAGTCGATCGAGGTTTTGGTGGCGGCTGGTGAAATTGATTCAGCGATCTCTTTTTTGGATAGTTTGCCGATTGATTATGGGAATCAGATTCGGCGGCGATTGTCGCAGGATATTCGAGCAGCCTTAGAGGTTCAAAAACCGGAGGCAGCATGACTGGAAATTCCGAATTGAATACCGAGAAAACCTCAGAACTGGCAGAGAAATCATTGACCAATTTTGTAAATTACAAGGCGAATCGCAGCTATGACACCCGATTCTGAGAAGCTACTTGCCCAAATGTACCTCGACCAACAGAAACTTATGGCTGAGGTTCGAGCGTTGAGAGCGCAACTCGAAGGACATCCCGCGATCGCTGATGGCTGGATGAATGCGAAAAATGCTGCGATCGCGCTCAAATCTCACGGCATCACATCGCCGAAACAGCTTCAAAATTTGCGGTTAGATGGTGCATTCAGCGAATCTAAAGGCGAAATTCAGAACACCAGCAAGGGGGAAACTCCAAGATGGCTCTATCACGTTCCAAGCTGTAGAAAGGCGTTAGAGCGGCGGTTTCGGCAGATTCGAGCGGTTTAACCCTCTCCAAGAATGAGCGATCGATAAACTCGCTCATTCTCTGCATCGCTCAGCCATCGGTGGTAGGTTCTCAAATGCACATCTGGGGAGTGTCCCATCAATGCGGCTGCCGTCGAGATGGGTAAACCTTTGACCACTGAAGCCCTGACAGCATAGGCATGACGCAGATCGTAGGGCACAAAGGGTAGGTTATATCGCTGGATTCCGAATTGTCGGCTTACCAGTTGCCCTCGCTCACGATTGTCCTTCCTGGTAGTCTGCGGCGGGTTCATCTCGATTAAATTCCATTGTTCAGACCATTCCGGGTGAATCGCTCTTGCAAGGCGGCTCCCGGTTTTTGTGCTGTCATGCACTCGCAACGTTAAAGGATCAACCATTTGGCAGGCGTAGACTTCATGTGGACGGATGCCAAATGCAGCCATCACCCCATACGCCCACTGCCATTTAGGGGCAGGAATACGATCGCGCCATTCCACAATCGTTGCATCATCTGGGATTTCACGCGGTTTCGGAGCATAATCACCTGCGTATACGGATAGGTCGATCTTCAAACCTGCAAAATCCCCGAGCTTTTGCAATCGCTGGCAGGTTAGCTCTCTATTTCGGGTATTTGGTTCGGTGGAAAGCACGATCGCGAGTAAATCTGAATCCTTCAATGGTTCGTCCTGCGGCAGTTTCCGCAAAGTTGAAACCCAAGTGTTATCCCAAGTTTTCTCTTGAATGCGGTGCGTTCTGAAATATTCAGCTTTGAATTCTTCCGTCCACTGCGCGATCGTCTTTGACTCCGGATCATGTCCCGGAGCTAGATAGGTTGCCCAGTCGAACGATCCATCAGCGAGGGATTGAGCCAGCTTGTGCGCTTCTCGCTCTGCTCGTTTAAATCCATCCTTGGAAGCAGGAATTTTGAGGGGGATATCGTATCGTTTCCGTCCAATGCCGTCCCCTGGTTTCGTGGGGAATGTCCCACGAAGATAAAGAGCGTTCCCCTTAGATCGGACACGAACCGGAATACAAGCGGCTTTCAGACGATCATTCAACTGTTGCAACAAATTCCCCATCTTCCCCAAATCTTCCCCAAAATCACGGCTAATCAAGGATGATTCAGGACATTGTAGGACGTTTATCGACGCTACATAAAGCGCTTGAATTCCTTGATATGCCTAGTCTAACGCCATTTTTGGAGAAATAGTACATCTGCTTTGGGGGCAGGATACCGCAGGTTCAAATCCTGTGATCCCAATTGATTTCAAAAGTGTCGTTTAGATAAATCTCCTAAAGACCTATCACGGGCTAGAGCAGCACACTGCGTCAATTCATCTAAGATCAAGTATCGCAGTGCGTGATCAACAGTATGGGAATTCCAGAGTCAGGATTTGTTATTTTTCTAGGGTTCGGTATCCTCTGCACGATCGCTGGGATTGCAGCAGGTGTATATCTCCTGAAACCGAAAGATCAACCACTCCAGTTCGATCGCTGGGGATTTGTAGTGCTCATTCCGATCGTGGTTCCGATCGTAGCAGCATTGCTGTTTCAAGTACTTTTTTACTATCGCAGAAGCTAAGAATTGGGCTAAATTGCAAGAACACACGGTTGTTCTTTAGGTTCTAAGCCTTTGGAGGAGATCAGAATTCTACGACAACGGGAGTATGATCGCTGGGTTGTTCAAGTTCACGAGGAGCGCGATCGATGACACAGGAAATTGCTCGATCGTACAAATCTGGCGTCAGGTAATGATGATCAATTCTCCAACCTGCATTCCGACGGAACCCAGCCGATCGATAATCCCACCAGCTAAAATGTCCGCTTTCGGTTGTGAACTTCCGAAACGCATCAGATAAGCCCAATTCCAAGACCTGCCGTAATGCCTCTCGCTCCACATCGGTTGCCATCACCTGCTTTTCGCGACCTTTGGGATTGTGAATATCAATATCTTCTAACGCAACATTGAAATCTCCACAGACAAGTAAAGAAGGCGATTGTTCTAGCAAAACTGCTAAATATTCTCGCAGAACCTTCAGCCAGCGCAACTTGTAGATATACTTTTCACTATCCACAGCCGAGCCATTGGGAACATAGAGATTCACCACTCGAACACCATCAATGACTGTACTAATGACTCGTTTTTGATCATCGAGATCGCCCACAAGCTCCGCAGGCAGAATCGCTCCAAATCCGCGATCGACGTGTTCTAAAGGCGATCGACTAATCAAAGCAACGCCGTTATAGCTCTTTTGTCCAAATGCCGCCGCATGATAGCCGATCGATTGAATCGCTTCATGTGGGAATAACTCATCGACCACTTTTGTTTCTTGTACGCACAATAGCTCGATTGGATTCGCCGTCAGCCAGTCTGTGACATGCGTCAGACGAGTCCGAATCGAGTTGACATTCCAAGTTGCAATCTTCATGAGCCAGGATGAAACAAACGGATTTCATCATCGCATACGTTGCTCAGATTTTGGCTTAAATCAGCGATCGCAATGCCGTTAGAACTTCACGCGCAGACTGGTAGCGATCTGCCGGGTTCGGTTCGGTTAATTGATATAAAACTTCGATCAATTGCGGTAGTAATCCCGGAATCAAATCGGGACTGAAGCGATATTCCTGCCGCCATTGTCGGTAAAACAGATGCGGATGTTGCCCTGAAATCAGAAAGGCTAACGTTGTGCCGAGCGCATAGAGATCAGAAAGGTATGTTGCCTGTCCATTTTTTTGCTCTGGGGCAAGATAAGCGGCAGAAGTCTCATCCATACCCAATCCCCGGACACTGCCAAAATCGACCAACGCAAGCTGATAGGAAGACGTAGCGTGAGCACGGTAAATCAAATTATGAGGACGAAGATCTTGGTGCAACACAGGAGGAGATTGGTCATGGAGATATTCCAAGATTTCGCAGACTTCTACCATCCACGCGATCGCTTGCTTGAGTTCGACTTTGCCGCGATCGCCAATGTAGTGACAGAGCGTCTGCCCAGAAATCCGCTCTGTCACAAGAAAAGGTTGTCCGTCAATCCGAAAAAAATCCCGCCAGCGTGGAAGACCAGGATGATTCAGTTGCTTGAGCATCTTAGACTGACGTTCAAACAAGGCAAGCGCTTGGGGATGATTGATCCAATCAGGATTGAGCGTTTTGAGCAGCAGCAATTCGCCGTCTCGCTCTCCCAGATAGGTCATCCCTACTTTGCCTTGGCTGAGCAGTTGAATCTCTTGATATTTGCCGATTCTCGTTTCATCTTGCTTGCGAATCCACTCCGCACTGGGATGCCCGAAAGATACATCTGTATCCATCGTTGTCTTAGAATCTGAAACCGCGATCGTTTGAGTATTGAGCAGAGGTTGAGTTCTATCCTCATCCTCGGTACTTGTAAACGGTATATTGAGAGCCGCAACGGGAATTTTCGCAGGCTCAACAGAACGCTTCACGGTCAGGGTTTCAGGTCGCCCAAAATGAACTTGAAGATTCGGACCCGATCGCGCGAGTCGGAAAATCATGCCATCTCGCACAGGCAATTGTAAGACTCGTTTGCCTTCAAAATAAGTCCCATTCGCACCGAGACTGACCAACTCCCAGGCTAAGTTGACTTGCCGAAGTTCGACGTGGTAACGAGACACAACTGCGCTATACAGCACAACGTGATTGTCAGTCGATCGACCGACTTTTACCACTGGGGAGTCCTCAAAAGTCCAGTGTTGAACGGGCGTTAGCTGAACTGGGTGTAATAAAGTTAGAGTAATCACATGCACGCCACAGAAAACTTGGACGAAAAACTGAGAAATATCGCGAATTTCAGGAATTTGAAATCATAAAGCGCGTAGGAAATTGATGTAAACAATTTAACCTAGCCCCCTAGAACTGACGCAGAAATTATTCCAGCCACTGACTGAGCCAAGCGCGAATAGAATTCGCAACACAGTCATAGAAGTTTAAAGTTTCTGCTTTGCTCTCAAAATTCCCAGAATTTGCTAGTGGGATAACGTCTTTTTTTCTAACGCTCGATCTCTGGCTTCCCCTATACTGTAAACTTGTGCAGATTTTTGAGTGCGCACGTCTATTGAGGAAGGTTCGTATGGCATCGATTCGTGAGTTGCATCAGCAACTGATTAGCAAAGAGCGGTCTTGCGTTGAGATTGTGCAGGAGTCGCTGGATCGGATTCAAGCATTGGAGCCGAAGTTGCATAGTTTTTTGCAGGTCACGAACGATCGCGCATTAGAACAGGCGAAGCAAATCGATGCAAAGATTGCCGCCGGAGAAGAAATCGGACTGCTGGCAGGAATCCCGATCGCGATTAAGGATAATCTCTGTACACAAGGGGTTCCAACCACTTGCGCGTCTAAGATTTTGCAGAATTTTGTGCCGCCTTATGAATCGACGGTGACGCAGAAATTGATCGATGCGGGCGCGGTGATGGTCGGCAAGACGAATCTCGACGAGTTCGCAATGGGCGGATCGACCGAGACTTCAGCTTATGCCAAGACAGCAAATCCCTGGGATATTTCAAGAGTTCCGGGCGGATCATCGGGTGGTTCAGCAGCAGCGGTTGCAGGCGGAGAATGTCCGATTTCGTTGGGATCAGACACCGGGGGATCGATTCGGCAGCCTGCTTCATTCTGTGGAATTGTGGGGATGAAGCCGACTTATGGATTGGTTTCACGGTATGGATTAGTGGCATTTGCGTCGTCGTTGGATCAGATTGGACCGTTTGCGCGATCGGTGGAAGATGCGGCGATTTTGCTTAATGCGATCGCGGGATACGATCCGAAAGATTCCACGAGTTTGAAAGTAGACGTTCCTGATTACACGCAGTTTTTAACGACTGATTTGAAAGGGAAAAAAGTTGGAGTCATTAAAGAAACGTTTGGCGAAGGGCTTGATCCCGAAGTTGAGAAATCGGTGAATGCTGCGATCGATCAACTCAAAGCTTTAGGTGCTGAAGTTAAAGAGATTTCTTGTCCTCGATTCCGTTATGGAATTGCAGCGTATTACATTATTGCTCCGTCTGAGGCTTCGGCGAACTTGGCGCGATATGACGGCGTGAAATATGGGGCGCGGATTGAGGATGCTGAGAATTTGATGGAGATGTATACGAAAACGCGATCGCAAGGATTTGGTGCAGAGGTGAAGCGCCGGATCATGATTGGGACGTATGCACTCTCGGCTGGATATTACGATGCGTATTATTTGAAAGCTCAGAAGGTGAGAACGCTAATCAAACAAGATTTTGAAAAAGCGTTTGAGGAAGTGGATGTTTTAGTTTCACCGACGGCTCCGACGACTGCATTTAAGCTCGGCGATAAGTCGCAAGATCCATTGAGTATGTATCTGATTGACTTGATGACGATTCCAGTGAACTTGGCAGGATTGCCGGGAATGAGTGTGCCTTGTGGATTTGATTCGCAAGGTTTACCGATCGGACTTCAGATTGTTGGCAATGTGTTGAGAGAGGATCAGGTTTTCCAAGTTGCGTATGCTTATGAGCAGGCGACGGATTGGCATACAAGAGTTCCGAAGTTGTAATTGAGTCCCGCACCGGATTAAAAACCCGGTGCTAACCGTGCGAACTCCCTGAAGGGACTAGGGTGGAATAAGGCGACTGAAGAGCGCGTCGGGTTCTAGGTGGAGGAGAAGTTTGGACTTTGCATGATGGCGTTTTTGGTGATTGACGTAGTGAAGGGCGATTGTTAGATTTTTCTCGCTGATGGAGAAAACACTGTATTCCTGTTGCCACTTGAACAACGCATCAGGGTCAGCATAGTAACGATTCATATAGCGACTACTGCTGCCTTTAACCAAATGAACGTACTGAGCAAGTGCAAGACTGGGTGGAATCGAGACGATCAGATGAACATGGTCATCTATCCCACCAATTGCGCGGAGATAGCCACCCAAGTCATTCGTTTTGTGCTGGATGAATTGATAGAGCGGTGCTTCCCTGCTCGATTTGATCAGAGGAAGCCGCTGATGGGTTGCCCAAACGAAGTGATAGTAAAGCTTCCAAAGTGACATGAGCGCGATCTGACAAAACATCCTGCCTAGAATGACCCAATCCCTCCATCTCCTAACCCACCACTCAACCCCAACAGTCCCTTCAGGGAGTTCGCACGGTTAGCCCCGCGATTTTAATCCGGGGCGAGATAGCAACGCAGCAAAGCTCAATTGATTTGTCAGTAACCAGCACGATGATTGTTTTGTCAAATCAACCACACGATGGTCAAAACCATGATGATCAAACCATCGATCGCGATTATTTCTGAAACAACCCATCAAACACAGACTTGATCGAACTGCCTGCATCCCGAAACGTCTGCAAAAACGGTTGCTGAGCATGGAGAAACACTCGCGCACAATTCCGCCCCGGCATTCCCGAAATTGACCCACCCGGATGCGTTCCTGCTCCTGTGAGATAAAGATTCTCGATCGGGGTTTTATAATTCGCAATCTCTGGCAAAGGTCGGAAAAACACCATCTGCTCTAAGGTCATATCAATGTGATAGTAATTACCTTTGTACGAGCCAAGCCGTTCCCCTAATTCGGCAGGACTTTCAACCGCACGTGCGATCGTAGCTGTTTTCACATTAGGCGCATAGTCAGCCAGCTTATCGACGACACGATCGGCAACTTTATTTTTCAATTCATCTGTCCAGCCTGTGCCATTCAAGCCTGTTCCTTCAGCATTCTCAACGTAATAAGGCGCGAAGAATTCAATCCACACCGTATGACCACCTTCAGGAGCCATCGTCGGATCGAGCATCGTCGGTTGAACAATGTACATCGAGGGATCAGCATCGGGAATTTTGCCGATCGAAGAATCGTGATGAGCAATTTCTACATGCTTAACCGAATCCGCAATCAGCACTGAACCAATGAGATACTCATCTTTGTGATCGTGATGAATAAATTTTAAGGGCTCAGACATTGCCAGATCGATTTTTAGAATCGTTTCATTATTGTTCACGATTCTACGATCGAGCCTTTCTCGCAAATGCTCATCGGCTGAATCCACATCGCTTGGATCAACAAGCTGCAAAAATACTCGTCTCGCATCAATGTTAGAAACTACGCCACGAGTCGCACGATATTCTTGACCTGTTGCAACTCTGACACCCACTGCTTTTCCGTCATCAATCAGAATTTGCTTCACGGATTGATCCGTAAGAATTTCTCCTCCCAAAGCTTGTACTAATTTTACTAAGGCGGCAGTCAGCGCACCTGTTCCACCTTGCGGGCGTGCCATCCCTGGATGATGCCGCATTGCCATCATCATTGCCCCGATCGCTAAATTCTTCTGAGAAGGTGGCACACTCATTTCTGCTGCTAATCGAGCTAGAGGGGCTTTGACGGTTTCCGTGTCGAAGTACTCATGCAAAATATCTTCAGCACTCGAAAGCATGGTTCGCACAAAATCGAGCGCTTTGTTCGTCGAACCAACCACCGAGAGGAAATCTTTGATCTTCTTAAGATCATAGTTTCCAGCAATATCAATAATTGACTTAGGAGGAGCATTAAACATGGGAATCATGGCGTTGATCGTGCGCTGCCACAGATCCACAAACTCTGCATACTTTCTCGCATCTCGCTCACTATATTGAGCAATGCCAGCACAAGTTTTTTCAACAGATTGATGCGCCAGAAAGTAAGTGCCATCCGGGTGCGGACAGAAGACAACCGGATCACAGTAAAGATACTTCAACCCGTATTTTTCTAGCTCCAGTTCTTCGACCACTGGACCAAGATGGATAAATTCATGATCGATCGCACATCGATTAAAGCGAAATCCAGGTGCTTCTTCGGGTAGAAGTTCTTCGGTTGTCGCGGCTCCACCTGGAACCGATCGCTTTTCTAGCAAAAGCACTTTGTACCCAGCTTTGAGTAGGTAGGCAGCACAGACTAATCCA
The DNA here is from genome assembly GCF_000353285.1 of Leptolyngbya boryana PCC 6306. Lineage (NCBI taxonomy): Bacteria > Bacillati > Cyanobacteriota > Cyanophyceae > Leptolyngbyales > Leptolyngbyaceae > Leptolyngbya > Leptolyngbya boryana. Next base: position 2,738,886 of record NZ_KB731324.1, on the reverse strand, counting down.
TTGTGACCTGCACCAATTATGACCACATCATAAGTAGACATCGATACTTGCTCCTAGCATTTCTCTCACGTGATGTGCGAACAGTCCTAGCGGCACGATTCGCCTAAGCATCCCATTTTTTATTCTTATTCAAAAGCGTCTAGCACAACTGAGCAAAAGGCAACTATCTAAAGACGAAATTTTAGATTCTACGTGTATCTAGAGTCTGATCCCGAAGGTGATTTACCCAACATTTTAGTCAACCACGGGAATGATGTTGTTTCTAGATGCCTGTGCGAAGCTCAAAGCTGGAACGAATACCGAAATCTCAATAAGAGCAAATTTGGAGAACACTCATTATGGTTACAACAGTAGACGACACGAAACGCAAAGCGATCGCGATGAAGCTTGCGGATATGAAAGCTGTTCAAGAATTAATCATCTCTAATGAACAGAAATTTATTTCAGCAACGACAGATTCTGAGATTGCCAAGCGCTTTCAAGAGATGCTGAAAGATGACCAGAAGAATCTGGGAATCTTGGACACTGTGATTGTTCAATATGGTGTGCCATCTGAACCGAAGCAGACGATTAGCGAATTCGTCAGCAAGATGGATCAGATGATGTCTGGTTCCGAATTGACCATGTATGAAAAGGTGTTTCAACATGAATTGATGAAGCATCAGCAAGTGATGACCGGAATCACGATTCACAAAGCTGCTCAGCGCGTGGGTGCAGATATCGAAGCGGCGATTACTCCACTAAATACTGTCAACTTTGAAAACCGTGCTCACCAAGAGCAACTCAAAGGCGTTCTCGAAACGTTGGGCGTGCGCGAATTGACCGGAATGGATGCAGACCAAGGACTGTGGAGCCGGGTTCAAGATGCGGTTGCGGCACTGTCTGGTGTAGCAGGTAGTGTTGTCACGCAAGCGAGTGGCAAGTCTGATATGAACATTCAAGATGTGATTCGGATGGATCACCAAAAAGTGAATGTTCTGTTTGCTGAAATCAAAGGAACGCAAGATCAAATGAAGCGCAAAGAGTTCTTCACTCAGTTGGCGAGTGACTTACGCGCTCATGCGATCGCTGAAAACGAAATTGCTTATCCCGCAGTTCGAGGTAAGTATGCTGAAAGCGACTTGCAAGAACTTTACGATGAGCAAAATTCCTGGTTCCCCGCACTTGAAGCGATGGAAAAAATGGACATGATGTCGGATCAGTTCATGTCTGCATTGAACAAGTTGATGGATGAGATCATGGATCACGTTCGTCAAGAAGAAAGCACGTTCTTTGCAGCATTGCGCGATAACTTCAGCAGTTCTGAACTAGAAAATCTGGCAACTCAGTTCAAGGCGAGAAAGAGCGAAGTACAAAAAGCTGCTGCTAAATAATCGCTGCACGAGCTAGGGTTTGATTTCAGGGGTTATAGACCGGGGGATAGATTCTCCCGGTTTTTTTGATTCAATAATAGAATTGCGACGGATAAAGACTTGATTCTATGGATATTGATTATGAGTCTGAAAGGAATCGATCCGAGTTTCTTAAAATCCACGAAGCTGCGATCGTAGAACTCTGCAACGAACTCGAAATTGTGCCCGACCCTGACACCATTAAGAAGATCTGGGTACCTTTAGCCTTTCAGATTGCACATTGGCGCAACGCTCAATCTCGTGTTCTCATTCAGGCTTTTCTAGGTGGGCAAGGCACTGGAAAAACCACCTTAACTAAAGTCCTTGCGCTGCTTCTCAACAAGCTCGGCTACTCGACTGTGAGTTGGTCACTTGATGATTTGTATTCGCCGTATGTCGATCGAGTTCGGTTGCGAACTCGTGATCCGCGAATGATTCGTCGAGGACCACCTGGAACGCATGATGTGCAATTAGGCATTGAGGTTTTACAGCAGTTTCAGCGGGGAGAGTTTCCGATCTCACTGCCCAGATTTGATAAATCGGCTCATGGAGGCGAAGGCGATCGCAGTGAGCCAGAACTCATTACACAGGCAGATATTATTCTCTTTGAGGGATGGTTTGTGGGCGTACGCCCGATTGTTTCTGAGTTCGAGATCGTTGCAGATCAGCAATTCGCACAAGCCATGAATCAGCAATTACAGAGCTATGTACCGTTGTGGGAATTACTCGATCGCTTCGTGATTCTCTATGTTCCAGAGTATCAACTGAGCAAACAATGGCGGAAAGAAGCTGAGCATAAAATGATTGCTCAAGGTAAAGCTGGAATGAGTGATGCTGAAATCGATGAATTTGTCGAGTACTTTTGGCAAGCCTTACACCCTGAATTATTCATTCCGCCCCTACTAAAGCAGGCAGATTTAGTTCTAGAGATCGGAGAGGGGCACAGTGTTCGATCGATAAACTATCCAATCGATTGAGAATTTTTATGCATTCTGTTGTGAGAGGATCATGAAATACTTCTAAAGAAAGATTGTTCATTTTGATACTTCGATGGTAAAGTATCTCCTATTCGAGTCGGTCAGCTTAATTCAGAGAGTAATCTCTGAAGCGGAGGAACCAGTTTATTCGGGGCTTACTGTTGTGAGCTTAGTTATTTCTAAGTAACCCAATGGGGGGCATCTCGCAGCCCTCGCCCGTCAGCTAACTTCGTCAGCATTCGAGAGTTTGGCTCTGGAGAATCTAAACTTATGATCCTGCAAATCAATTTGGCAGCAATGTTTGCTGTTGTTTCTCAAGCGATGGGGCGGCGGGTTCGTCCAGTTATTAGTCGCGATCGTGTCTTTTTACCGTTCCTAGGTTTTCTAGGTGTGATTGTGCTGTGGTGGGCGATCGCACTTGCCAAACCTGAATTGATTCCAACGCCTCCTGAAGCATTGGTTGCGAATTTGGATTACATTCTGCATCCGTTTTATCGTCGAGGTCCCGGAGACTTGGGATTAGGATGGCTCTTACTTGCGAGTTTGCGACGAGTATTGATTGGATTTACCTTGGGGGCATTGGTTGCGATTCCAGTCGGCTTTTTGATTGGCATGTCTGAAAAAGCAATGATGGCGCTTAATCCAGTCATTCAGATTTTTAAGCCTGTTTCACCGCTGGCTTGGTTACCGATCGCGCTTTCTATTTTCAATCTGGCTGATCCTTCAGCAATTTTCGTGATCTTCATTACTTCACTTTGGGCAACGATTATCAACACTGCGTTGGGCGTATCGAGTGTCCCAAAAGATTATATTGATGTGTCGCGAGTGTTAGAAATGCCGCAGTGGCGGCGGATTCTGAAGATTGTGCTCCCTGCTAGCTTGCCGTACATTTTTACAGGTTTGAGAATTAGCCTGGGAATTGCTTGGCTGGTGATTGTGGCAGTCGAAATGCTAACTGGCGGAGTGGGAATCGGATTCTTTGTGTGGGATGAATGGAGTCGATTGAATCTTAGCTCTGTGTTTTTAGCCGTGTTTGTCATTGGCTTAACAGGATTGCTATTAGATTTTGGATTAGCCCAGCTTGAAGCTCTAGTAACACATCGTCGGCGATCGGTTTAGCTTCGAGAAACTCTCTAGAGAATTGCGTGCTATCAGGAACGATTGATAGCAATTTGTAGGCTTAGCAGATCTTGAAAATTTAGAGGTTTCAAAACTTAAAGTCCCTGATTCTAGGAGCTTTAGACGCTAAAGCCGAAGTTACTGTAGCACCATTAAACCGAACCCGACATTCAACTGAACATCCTCCGAATGCAGAGAGTAGAGCATGAGAAATTGGACAAGACGAGCATTTTTAATCGGCGCGGGAACCTCGACTGTGGCAGCTTCACTGCCTTCATGTGCGATCAATGCCAGTCGTGCACCCCAAGGACTCTCTGAGGCTGCAATGTCAGTTACTCCTGTGATTCAATCGAGCGAGTTAGAAAAACCGAATTTGACGCTCGGCTATGTTCCAGTCAATGACTGTGCACCATTTGCGATCGCTTGGGAAAAAGGTTTTTTTCGCAAATATGGCTTGAATGTACAATTGAGCCGTGAAGCCAGTTGGGCGACCTCACGAGATGGCTTAATCTTCGGTCGCTTAGATGCGGCTCCCGTCGTTGCCGGAGCAGTTACAAATGCGCGAGTTGGAGCAGAAGGCGCGCGCCATGCTCCGATGTGTGCTGGCATGACCATTCATCATCACGGAAATGCGATGACGATGAATCGCGCAATGTGGGAGTCAGGATTGCGTCCTTGGTCAGCATACAACGGCAACTTAGACACATTTGGGCAAGACTTTCGACAGTACTTTGATAACTTACCTTCAGAGCAACGAGTCTGGGCAGTCGTCCTCAGTTCTTCAATCTACGAGTACTTTGTGCGCTACGTTGCTGCAGCAGCAGGAGTCAATCCACTCAAAGAGTTTCGAGTGATTATTGTGCCCCCGCCCCAGATGGTGACGAATGTGCGGATTGGCGCAATGCAAGGTTACATGGTCGCTGAACCCTGGAATACACGGGCAATTTCAGGGAATGAAGGCATCGGGTTTACTTTTGCTCAAGGACGAGAGATTTGGAATGGACATCCCGATCGCTTACTTGCGGTCATGCAATCTTTTATTGATGAGAATCCCAAAACTTATCGGGCATTACTCAAAGCGATGATCGAAGCCTGTCGCTACTGTGATCAAAATCGAGAAGAAGTCGCTCAGATTATTTCAGCGCGATCGTATACCGGAGCAAATGTGAAATTTACTCGACCAGCGATCGTCGGAGACTACAACTACGGCGGATTTGATGGCAAAAATCGAACCGTGAAATCAGATTCGACAACCATGTTCTTCGACATGCCGAAAGATGTGCCTCACGTCAAAGATGAGCATTCTACATTTATGTGGCAATCGCGCAGTTTATGGCTGATGACCCAAGCAGCGAGATGGGGACAAATCAAAGAAATTCCGAAAGATGCGGATCAAATTGCAGCAAAATCTTGGCGCACCGATATTTATCGCGAAGTCGCAGCAGAGTTGGGAATTGCTTGTCCAACTGAGGATTACAAAGTTGAGCCATCAGCAGCATTTATCGACAAGAAAGCGTTTGACCCAAGCGATCCAGTCGGGTATCTCAACAGTTTCGAGATTCGGGCGAGTCAAGCTACAAAAGTCTATTTTTCCTAGGTTTATTTTTCGTAGTTAACGAGTATTTTAGAAGGAGTTCTTCATGACAAAATTCAACATGCTCAATGCGCCAAAGCCTGAGTTTGGGATGTCATATGCACCAGCATTTCTTGAAATTCAGCAGCTTTCTAAATCGTATAAAAACGGCGATCGCGAAACTGTGATTCTCAAAGATGTCAATTTAACGATCGGGGAGCGCGAATATATCTCGATTATTGGGCATTCGGGCTGTGGGAAGTCTACGTTGCTAAAAATTGTGGCGGGACTAGAGCGATCGACTTCAGGTTCCGTTTTACTCGAAGGGCGAGAAATTCGCAAACCCGGAGCAGAAAGAATGATGGTGTTTCAGAACTATTCATTGCTGCCTTGGCTCACGGTGCGCCAGAACATTCGCTTAGCTGTCGATGAAGTGTCGAGAGGCTTGTCTGCGGCTGAGAAAAAACAGGTTGTCAATGAACACATTGCCATGGTGAATCTCAATGCTGCGGCTGATAAGTATCCGGATGAGATTTCAGGCGGCATGAAGCAGCGAGTTGGAATTGCGAGAGCATTAGCAATCCGCCCAAAAATGCTGCTGATGGATGAGCCGTTTGGAGCCTTGGATGCGTTGACCAAGAGTAAATTACAGCGACAGGTACTAGAAATTTGGGAGCAGCATCGGCAAGCCGTGATGATGATTACGCATGATGTCGATGAGGCGATTTATATGAGCGATCGCATTGTGCTGATGACGAATGGGCCTGAAGCTACGATCGGAGAGATTCTAGAAGTCCCGTTTGAGCATCCCCGCGATCGAGCGAAGATTCGCAATTCTCCTGCTTACTATGAACTGCGGAATCATGCGTTGAATTTCTTGGACTCGCATTTTGAGTCGGATGAGTAATCGTCGATCGCATTCATGTTGCGGGGTGGGGAGTGGGGAGTAGCAACTATCATTTCAGATCTTCACCCTATTCTCCTGACCTGAATCTTTAAAGTTTCGAGCAGCTACAGAACTCCAAGTTTTAATCAAGCCTGGAGTTCTTTTCTTATCGTTAATCTAGACCAATGCCTAAATCATCGTCATCACCATCAAGAAATTGGTAATCATCAGATGGGTAGTCTAAGTTGTCAAAACGACTATTGCTTCTAATTGCATCAATAAGACATTCTACAGTTGTGCGGATTTGCAGAGCTTCACTGTCTAATTGTTTGTACAAATCCACAAAAAACTCATACTTACAACCATCAGAAGCAACTAGCCAGGGTTCCCAGATTTCCCCCTCTCGTAGGTTCATTTTCCAACTTATATGGGTTTCATGACAGATAACTTCTCCAATGTACGCAAGAAGAGATGGAAAAACTTCAGAGTTTAAGCAATTCCGCTTACCATGCCGTTTGATTGCCCATTCAACGTGCTTAAGACTTGCTTCGCTCTTATCGAGATATTGCTCTGGAATTGCTAGCTGAGTGCCGAGTTTAGTACAAAGTTTAGGAATAGCTTCAATGAATTTGTTTTGCTGTGGCAGTAGACCTGCAAGCATATGTTTAGACCGGAATTCGTACTGTGCTTGGTAGCATTCTAAAGAGGAATACAGCAGTGCTCCCTTCAGTTTGGAGAACGGTTGCTTAAGAATTTGTGCACTAGGAAATGTAAGAATTTGCCCATCATCATGTTCATAAATTTCAGAGAATTTTATTCTAGCCTGCTCTTCTAAATCTTGATTCTGGCTCCATCCTGAGTTGCGTTCTAGAAGTTTACGAGCCTTCTTAAGGGGCAGAAAGGCTGGCTTTTTTTCATCACCTTGCCACTCACTTTCTAAATCGATTAGAGAAGTAGTAAAAATGTCAATTGAAGGGTAGATTCGACTACGGCATACTCCATTTGTAATTGCTAAAATTCGTTTATCTTGCAATTGATAAACTTCGCCACCATAACGCTCACTGAGTTCCACATTCTGGTTATAGTTAGAGTCTGATAGTAGTGCTTCAACTTGTTGATTCGTCAAAGATTGAGATATTCGATTTTTCACCATGTTCATCATTCAACGTCTTTATTCTGCCGATGAACTGTCTGCTTGCCGATTCAAAAGTGCAGTGACGACCGCGAGTGCAAAGCAACTGATAACTGCGATGCCGATTACTGCTTGACCGCCATCAAATAATCCTGCACCCAAAGCAACTGTTGGAGGCTTGGCAACAATCAAGCTCAGCCCCAAAGATGCTAGGAATTTTTTCCATCGCATCTGAGTTAAGCCAATCCCATACGCGACAAAATCAAAACCACCGCCCATCATAAAGCCCGTGGCTAAGAAGAAATTCTTCTCTAGATGCTTTTGGCTAAACCGATCGACGCGCTCCATAAATTTTGCGCCCACCAGCTTTTGGACAAGAGATCGACCATAGCGACGTGCTAGGTAAAAATTCATTACACAAGCAAGGAGATCGGCGACAAAGATCGTCGCTAACCCCACTCCAAATCCAAACAGACCGCCAGCGAGCAGCGCATACAACGTCCCTGGAAGAATCGGAATCACGATACTGACAAATCGCAGTCCGAGTAAAACAATCGGACTCCATACGCCAAAGCGTTGAACTTCTGTTCGGAGTTGATCGACACCAATTTGATTGATTCCCCAAATCATTCCAGCAATGAGGAGAACAATCAAGGAGAATTTCAAGATTTTAGCGATCGTATGCGGCATAGTTTAAGAGAAGTTTGTGCGAGCACCTGATCAATAGGATCTCACACAATACACCTCAGCACGGAATTCGCAGGCTAATCACAGCGATCGACTTGAGCCGTTTTCAGCACGATTTGGTCGATTGCTTGGACGAGGACTTGTCCTGACTGCCCAGGTTGATTGACCACAATACTCAGCGCGATCGTGCCATAGTTCGGGTTGTCTAAATATCCAGACAATGCCCTGACTCCCCGCAAGGTTCCAGTCTTGCCATGAAATTGACCTTGAACAGGAGTATTGCGAAAGCGATTTTGGAGTGTTCCATTCACTCCGGCAACGGCTAAAGATCGATAAAATAGTCCACTTGAATCATTCGTAAACATCCCTTCCAAGAGGGCAACAAGAGCAGATGGCGTTGCCCGATTATTGCGAGAGAGTCCCGAACCATCAACTTGCGCATAGCTCTGGGCATTCACTCCTAGCAGTTCTAATGCATTTCTGATGGCAGCTTGTCCTCCAATACGACGGCGCAGCGCATCTGCTCGATTGTTATCGCTATAGCGATTGACCTCAGTCACCCAGTTACTAAAAGACGGTATCGTTTGAGGATTGTTGGTGCTAGCAATTTTCAGCGCGGCAGCGGTCGTCAGCAATTTGACATTCGAGGCAGGAATAAGTGAACTATTCGGATTGTACTGGTAGAGAATTGCAGGCGTTTCGATCGGCTTAATCAGAATGCCCCAGCGAGCATTGCGAAATCTTGGATTTTTCACAATAGCGTCGATCGCAGATTCTAAATTGCTTCGGCAGAATCTAGAAGTTGATCGCACCGCAAAATTTAATGGCGCATCGGACAACGAAGTTTGGGCAGTGGCAACTTCAGACTGGCTCCAGACTCCCAGACTAATACTGACAGCTAAAGCAGTGTTTTTGATTACTTTTTGAATTCGAGTCAGGGCTTTTTCTTCGGATCTTTGCATCTTGCTCACGTAGCTTTTACTTAAATTCTTCGTAACAAAATCACTCCCACCGCGGAGCAATATATCACAAGAATCGCAGCTACTATCACTTTGATCAAAGAATAAACGTTGCCCATTTCGCCTAGCTTGCGAGAATCTGAGCCTTGAGCAGACAGTTGAGAACTATTTCTGCTTGGTTGAACTTACGATCGCAAAATACGACGAATATGAGCCTCGACAACATCCGTTTTTTCCAACATCGATAAATGTCCACAATCGGCAATCTCTAGCACATTGTCCGCATCGCTGCCAAATCGCGGATGAAAACTAGCAAGATGACGAACATATTTCGGCTCCATCACCGTATCCTTCGTCCCTGCCACAAAATAGACAGGCTGTGATAAGCGTGCTACAACTTGCGGCAATCGATGCACCTCGGCTTCTGTCGTCGAATCGAGCAACGTGCCAACAGCAGCGTCTGGATCAGCCTTGACAAAATCAATCAACCGCTGGCGACCCCACGATCGATCAATCGCCTGCACCACATTTGCGCGCGTGAATACTAAATCTAATCCCGGTAACTGTGGCAACCATTTTGGACGAAATTTGACCATTTGCTGCCCGGCGGATCGAAACCGCTCAAAGGCTTCTTTCAAATAAATTCCGCCCCCTGAATTCAAGCAAATCACGCCTTGAACCTGTTCCGGCATTTGATCCGCTGCCCACAGTGCCACACATCCTCCTAACGAATGCCCGATCAACCATGCCTTGGAAATCTGCAGCTCTCTGAGCAACATGCCCAGATCTCTGGCATACGATAAGAGGCTGTATTGGGTCACCCTCGCCTGTACTGCAACAGCCAGGTTTCCAGACGATTGAGCCTCTGGCAAGATGACGCGATCTCGACCAGGCTGAGACTCACCGAAACCCCGCAAATCATAAGACAGACATTGATAATCGACTGACAGTTGATCAATCAAGGGTTGCCAATAATTTCGGCTGAGCATCCAGCCGTGAATAAAAACTAGCGTTTCGGGATGGGAAGTCGGAGCCGTCAAGTCATAGACATGCGACACTCCAGAAATAAGTTTGGTAGACATCATTTCATCCTACCCTAAACTATGTATCTCCCAAATGTAAGCCAGAACACGATCGCCATTCACAAATTGCATCAGTCGATCTAAATAAAGACACGCTAAAGTAAGTGGAACTTACCTGGTCAGATCAGGTCTAAATTTCACAAGCCGAATTTTTTCTGTCGGCGCTTTACTCATTAACTTATGTCTTTTCTGAAATTCTTTCGACATCATCGCCTTTTTAGTGGGCTGTTTACACTTTGCCTCGGCATCGTTCTGCTTTCTAATTCAGTCTACTTTGGCAAATTAGAGGCGTGGGCGAGTTCTCCTGCGATCGTTGCCATGACGACGACCGATGAAGTTCGTAAGACAGTCCTCGACAATGGCTTGACCGTGTTGATGAAAGAAGTTCCGACGGCTCCAGTGGTAACCGTGCAAGTTTGGTATCGCATTGGCTCACGAGATGAAGCAACAGGTGTAAATGGGATTGCACATCAATTAGAACATTTGATGTTTAAAGGAACGAGCGAGCGACCAATTCAATTCGGTCGCCTGTTCAATGCCTTGGGCAGTCAATCGAATGCGTTTACGAGCTACGATCAGACTGCATATTTCGGAACCGTTGAGCGGGACAAATTGCGATCGCTGCTAGTGCTCGAAGCTGACCGGATGCAGAATGCTTTGATCACCGCAGATTCGCTGACCAGTGAAAAGCGAGTGGTCATTTCAGAATTGCAAGGTAACGAGAATAGCCCGAACTATCGATTAAGTCGAGCGGTGATGCGGGCTGCTTTCCCAAATTCTCCTTATGGACTACCTGTGGGTGGTACAAAAGCAGATGTCGAAAAGTTTAGCATCGAACAAGTTCGTAGCTACTACAGCAATTACTACAGCCCTGAGAATGCAACTGTAATCATTGTCGGGGACTTCAAAACAGAGCCGACTTTGCAAGCGGTCAAAGACTCCTTTGGCAAAGTTCCGAAAAAAGAAAAGCAACCTGTTCAGCAACCTGTTCAGCCTGTTGCAAAACCTGTAAAACCAGCCCAACCGATTGTGCTTCGCGAACCGGGTAGCGCGCCCTTGTTGAACTCAGTCTATCCTTTACCCAAAGCAACCCATCCCGATGTACCTGCATTGCATGTGTTGGATTTAGTCTTGACTCAGGGTCGGAGTTCTCGACTGTATCAGGCATTGGTTGAAACGGGCTTGGTCAGCGGGTTTAGCGGTTATCCAGCGAATATGATTTCGGGGGGATGGTACGACCTTTCTGCAACTGCTGCGCCGGATCAAGATTTGAATAAAATCAGCGCCGCGATCGAGAAAGTACTATCTAATGTGCGATCGCAAGGAGTCACCCAAGAAGAACTGACCCGCGCTAAGACGCAGTTAAAGTCTTCAATTCTGCTCAAAAATCGCGATATTACTCGCCAAGCCTTTCAGCTTGGGGATGATCAGACGACGACAGGCGATTACAAATATACCGATCGCTTTTTAGCCGCCGTCGATCGTGTATCTGCAGCTGATCTGCAACGTGTTGCTAAAACATATTTCGCCCCTGAAAAATCGACGATTGGCTTTTTCCAACCGACAACGATTGATGCAAAAGCAGGAAATGCAGTGAATTCAGGTCAGACGACTGAGAAATTTAACCTAGGTGCGCCTGTTGATCCGGCTCAAGTTGCCAAGTATTTGCCTGCCGTGCAAAAGAGTGATCGCACCACGCAAGCGCTACCAGAACGCTATGTCTTGCCGAATGGATTGCGCGTGCTCTTGATGCGAGATAGCAGTACTCCAACCGTTTCGCTCGCTGCTTCTATGCAAGCAGGTTCCGAATTTGACTCAAGTGCAAAAGCGGGAATCGCTAAGCTGACTGCTGATAACTTAACGAATGGAACCCAGACCAAAGATGCGCTAACGTTAGCGAAAACGCTAGAAGATCGAGGCATTGAGCTTGGAATTGAAACCAATCGTGAGAGTGTGTTAGTCAACGCAAGCGCACTCAGCGAACATCTCCCGGTTTTAGTTCAAACGTTGGCAGACGTTGCCCAAAATGCAACATTTCCCGATCGAGAACTTGAACTGGCTCGAAATCGCGCGCTCTCGGCGCTCAAAGTGCAACTGGACAATCCAGCAGTTCTAGCTCGTCGCGTCTTTCAGCAGACAGTCTATCCCGAAAATCATCCGTTCCACAGTTTCCCAACCGAAACGAGTCTAAAAGCAATTCAGCGCCAAGATGTCTTGAACTTCTACCAAACACACTATCGACCCGATCGAATGATTCTGTCTTTAGTGGGTGACTTCGATCTCGCGGATGTGAAAACCCTAGTTGAGAAAGAACTGGGCGGATGGAAAGCTTCTGGAGCCGCACCAGCTTTGACCTATCCACCCTTGCCTACTCCTAGCTCTGTCGTGCGCCGTTATGCGCCGATTCCGGGTAAGACACAATCTGTCACGCTGATTGGATCAGCCGGAATCGATCGACGAGATGCACGATTCTACAATGCCTCGATTGTGAATCAGGTACTAGGAGGCGATACGCTATCGAGCCGTTTAGGGGCTGAGGTGCGCGATCGACAAGGATTAACTTATGGAATTTACAGTTACTTCCAAGCTGGAAATCGTCCGGGTCCATTTGTGATTTCGATGCAGACTGCTCCAGAAGATGCAGATAAAGCGATCGCAAGTACGGTGAAGCTCTTAGAGCAAGTTCGAGAAAAGGGAGTCAGTACAGTTGAGGTATTGACTGCTCAGCGATCGATCACCAGTAGCTATCCGGTTGATTTAGCGAATCCGGATCAGCTTGCCAGTGAAATTTTGATGAATGAGACTTATGGCTTAAACCCGGCTGAGTTGCGTCAATTTCCGAATCAAATCGAATCGGTGACGCAAGCTCAGGTCAATCAGGCTGCTCAAGAACTGATTCGACCAGAGCAATTGATCATTGTGACCGCCGGACCACCAAAGTCATAAGATACTTGATCCGTTGGGGTGCGATCGCACTTGACGTTACTTTACGGCAGCGATCGCACTTTTTCCATCACTGACCAATCGCCCGTCTTCCATATAAACAATGCGATCCGCGATATCTAAAATCCGATTGTCATGGGTTACTAATAAAATCGTGCAATGCTGCTCTTTTGCGAGCTTCTGCATGAGTTCAACGACATCTCGACCCGATTGTTTATCGAGTGCAGCAGTCGGTTCGTCTGCGAGAACAATTTTAGGGTGACTAATTAAAGCTCGCGCGATCGCAACTCGCTGTTTCTGACCTCCAGAGAGTCCATCTGGATAGTAATCTGCTCGATGCCCAAGTCCAACAGCTTCGAGCATTGACACTGCCATTGCATCTAGATCTTGATTGAGATAGCGAGCGTGCAGTTCCAGCGACATTCTGACATTCTGCTTTGCGGTTAAGAATGTCATTAAATTGTGTGCCTGGAAGATATAGCCGATATTTTTACGAAGTTGGGTCAGGTGTTGCTTGGTCGCGCCTCGAATTTCTTGATCCAGAATCGTTAAGCTTCCTTCCTGAGCCGATCGCAATCCACCTAAGAGCGTTAGTAGCGTTGTTTTCCCAGAGCCAGAAGGTCCCGTCATAATCACGATCTCGCCTGCATGAATATTCAGACTGACATCGAATAAGACTTGTTTTCTCAATTGACCTTGACCAAAGTAATGGTTGAGATTTTGAACAGAAATAATAGGTTGCATCATTAGAAAATATCCGCAGGATCAGCAGCTTGAAGTTTTCGCATGGCGATCGCGCCCGAAATCGAGCACATCACAACAGTTAGAACAAAGACCGTAATGGCTCGATTTGCTGTCATTGCGATCGGTAACAACGTTGCAGCATAAGTAATTTGATAAAGTCCAACTGCAACCGCAAAGCCTGGAATAAAGCCAAGAACTGCTAAAATTAGAGCTTCTTGCAGCAGAATATTCAGAAGAAAGCGATCGCTATATCCCATTGCTTTTAACGTGGCATACTCAGGCAGGTGATTTGCAACATCTGTGTAGAGAATCTGATAAACAATCACAGTGCCAACAATGAATCCAACAATCACACCAATTCCAAAAATAAAGCCAATTGTTCCTTGGCTTTCCCAGTAATTGCGTTCAATGCCTGCAAACTCTTCAGGCGTGAGAACTTTTACATCTGGCAGACTTGCACTGAGTTGAGCTTGAACGGCTTTGACATCTGAGTTCGGTTTGAGTTGAATCAGCCCAATGTCGATGTCGCTTGCTTGGCGATCGCGGTACAGTCTCAAGAAAGTTGAATCGCTCATGAACACATTGCCATCAGCAGTAAAAGATGCGCCCATCGTGACCAGTCCACTGACATTGATCAATTGTTGATTCAATTCCGTTGAGACACTACCTTGTTTTTGAAACGTATCTGCGATCGCGCCAAATTCAGGACGACCCACTCGATCAAAGACCACATTGTTGAGTAACTTCAGCGGTTCTAAATTCTCTTGCAATCCGGAGAGCTTAAAACTCGGCGCATCCGGTTCAATTCCCCAAATGAGAATGCTTCGAGTTAAGCGAGTTTCAGGATTTTTCCACTGTCCCATCGCAATTCGGATAGAACTCACTGATTGAACGCGATCGCTACTTTTCGTCTGATAAAGGCGTTCGCGAGAAAAAGGTGTAAATGCTGCTAAGCTCTTGAATCTTGGATCAATGATCACCAAATCTGCTTGCAACATGCGATGCGGCACAGTAGCGCTATCGTAGAGCGAATCTTGAAAGCCGAGTTGCATAAACATCAGCATGTCAGCAAACCCGATTCCCGCGATCGCGACGACTAAGCGGGCTTTCTCTTTCATCAACTGGAACCATGCCAGCGGTGTTTTACGAGCCATATCAAGCTTCCTTAGTACGGTGGATAACGAATCAAATCGTCCAGCAAATCATAGATAGGGAGTAGATTGAGTTTTGCGATCGCCATCATCCAGCGGGATTGTCCTCGGGGGCAGCCTCGAATTGCTCGGTAACTCGATCGCATCAAAGTCAACCACGGCGAAAGCTTCAAGCGCAAAAAACGTCCCCAGACTAAAAGAAATTTGCTGTTCATTGCTCAGGTAAAAAACCAGTAACTAGAATGGATGTATATCCCCATAGCATCAGTCCTGCAAATAGAATGTTTGCATTTGGATCAATGTTTGGGAAGACCGTTGGAAACCATAAAATACTTCCAACATCTAGTAGCATTCCCGGTAGAGCAATCAGCAATGCAGTTTTCGGTCGATCAATGGATTTGACTTGCTGCCAGAGATAAACGCTAGTAACAACAATCAGCATTACTAGACTGGTAGCGAGAAATAAACCGATCGAGAGTACAAGATTCGTCGGATCGAGTAGAAATTGACCGATTAGACGAAACGCGATCGTGGCAGTCAACCAGATGAAAACTCCAATCCCTAGAAATTGCATCAGAAATACTCCAGATTTGAATTCACGTTGAACTTTTAGACCGCAACATATTCCTGCAATCGCACCTTATACTGCTGCAAAGTCTTCATTGCTGCTTTCTCTAACAAGCGAACCGTTTCTCGACTACAATTCATCTTCCGGCTCGCTTGAGATAAACTCAGAGCTTCCCCATCTTCTAATCCAAATCTCAAGGTCAGTACCTGACGCTGATTAGACGGTAGCAACCCGATTAAATTGAGCAAATCTTCTCGAAGCAACGATCTCGTTACGCTCTCCTCTGGCATTTCTCCTGCATCGGGCAATAGCTCACCTAGCTTTGTCTCCTGATCCTGTCCGATTGGCACATCCAAAGACATCGATCTTCGCACGGCAAGCAACGCATCTCGAATCTCTGTTGGAGTAAAAGAAAGCGCCTGAGCAATTTCTGGAATGGTTGCAGTTCTACCTAGAGTCTGTGAAAGCGATCTTTGAGTTTTACGAATCAGATTCAGCTTCTCGCTTAGGTGAGTTGGAATCCGAATTGAACGGCTTTTGAGTGCGATCGCTCGACTCATCGCTTGGCGAATCCACCAATACGCATAGGTCGAAAATCGATAGCCTTTCGCGGGATCAAACTTCTCGACACTGCGCTGTAAGCCGAGATTTCCCTCCTGGATCAAATCTGAAAGCTCTAGATTCCGGTTCTGATATTGCTGCGCAATTGAAACCACTAAGCGTAGATTCGCTTCGATCATTTTGCGCTTTGCTCGTTCTCCAAGCGCAATCTCACGTTGTAACTCCTCAGAGGATAGGTTTGCTGCTTGTTGCCATTGTTCAAGCGTCGGCTGTCGAATCTCATAGAGCTTTTGTAGGCGTTGAACCTGCCGACCGAGTTCGATTTCTTGTGCTGGAGTCAGACGCGGAATTCGCCCAATCTCCTCGAAGTAAAGTTTGATCATGTCCATCGCTCTAGCCTCCTTGTGGGCTACGTTTCATTGCCCAGTATTCACGACCCGCAAAGGTTCCCTGATGAACAATCTCAAATCCATGCCGCTGATAGAATCGCACTGCGCCTGTTGTCGAAGTTTCCAAATAGCAAGGCAATTTTGTACGATCGGCTTCTTGAAGTACGGGTTGGAGTAGCTTTCCACCAATTCCTTGCCCCTGATATGCTGGCGATACTCCGAGCAGAGTTAAGTGCCAGTGTGGCTCTGAAGCATTCTTGGTCTGTAATTGGATCTCTGTTCCCACAAAAGAAAGTAAATCCCCAATTCGATCCCAACGGATATAGAACGGAACAGTGATCAATCCTGATACCACTGCCTGCCACCCCTTCGACAAAGTAAACTGAGAAGCTTCTGGGGGCAGCCAAACTGCAGCCCCTTTTGGCGTTTCAGCAGTTGTATAAATTTGATTGTAAGGCTGACCATAGTTCAACAAAGCGCGAGCCATGTGCTTGAGGGCATTTAACCTAGCAGATGCTTCTTCGGGTAAGAAGTAACCGATGAGCGGATCTTGATTAAATGCTGCTGAAAGCTGATCCGATGCGATCGCAAAATCTGAAGGCTTTAGTTTAACAATGTCCATCTCTCACTCCTTAAATCGAACGTTCGTTATCCATTAGTTCAGCAGAATCGAAGTCTGAACTTGTAAATTCGTCAGGCTGGAAACTTTTCGGCTTGCTACTGGATTTAGGCGAATTTTCACATCAATCACTCGGCGATCGAGGTTTTCTCCTGGCTGGTTACTAAAGACTTGCTGCTGATTCACCTGCAATCCAATCTCTGAAACTGTTCCCTGTAGCTCTCCTTCAAACGCTTGTCCAGTAATCATCGCAGTCTGTCCAACTTTCACATTGGCAATGTCACTTTGATACACTTCAGCTACAGCCACCATTTGATCATTCTGAGCTAAATCTGCAATCCCAGATTCGCTAATTTTTTCACCTGCACGAGTATGAATTTTGAGAATCTGTCCTGCCATCGGTGCGCGAATGTAAGCTTGTTCGAGTTCAGTTTCAGCCCGTTTGACAGCAGCGATCGCGCTATTCACTTCAGTTGCAACTGTCTGAACATCGACCGGACGAACTTCTGCAATCCGATTCAACGTTGCTCTTGCTTCACTTAACTGTGCTTCGAGCGAATTCGCAGTTTGATTCTGTTTGACTTGAGCTTGTCTGAGTTGCGATTGAGCAGTATCGAGTGCAAGGCGTTTACTATCTAAGTTAGAAGCTGCGATCGCACCTTGCTTGTAGAGTGAATTAAAGCGATCGAATTCTGCTTGAGCTGTCCTCACCTCAGATTGCCAGCGATTAATTTCTGCGGTCTGAGCTGCGATTTCACCTTGTCGATCGGCTTGGAGTCGTTCAATCGTTGCTTGCTGCGCTTCAATCTCTCCAGTCTTTGCGCCTGCTCGAACTTGAGCAAGTTTCGCCTGTGCGACTTGAACTTGTTCGCGAGCTTGTAAGAGTGCATCCTGCAATCGATCCCGCGAGTCTAAAACAGCGATTACTTGACCTTTCTGAACACGGTCGCCTTGCTTCACGAGTAGCTCCGAGATGCGATCGCCATCTAACGAGATCGGAGCCGACAATCGAATCACTTCAGAGCCAGGTTCTAGTCGTCCCAACGCAGCAATTCGGGTCACAGTCGGAGCAGTTTCAGCAGATTGTATCGCAGGCTTAGGACTGAATTGAGAGACGACATAAAACGATGTTCCACCTGTGATCAAGGTTGCGATCGCAATGCCGCTCCAGAGACGATTTTTCGGTTTCAGAAAGAGATCCAGACTCATGATGTTTTCGGTTTGTGTTTCTCTAAGTACAGCGTTAGCATTTCAGCAAGTAATTTTGCTTGAGCTTGGTAATCAATCTTGCGATGCCCGTAAAGGTCTTGGAGCAATAATCCATCGACTAAGCTCATCATAAAAATCAGAATCTGTGGATCATCAATTCCAAGCATTGCAGACATCGTTTTTTCAGCTTGATCACAGATTCTTCTGAAGACTTCACTGACTTCTTTTCCCTCTCGTTTCTGATGTTGGTAAAAATCTGTCATCAGCAATGTCTGTTTCAGAAAGTAGTCTCGATGCTCCTCAAACAGTGCAAAACCTGCTTGAGTCTGTTCGACTAGGTTTTTGCCTTTTAATCGAGTCGAAAAATTGAGAATATCCACCTCAGTCAGTTCTTGGATTAATTGCTCAAACAATGCCTCCTTACTCGGAAAGTAGTGATACAGCGTTCCAGTCGAAACTCCTAAGCCTTGGGCAATCTGCCGCATCGTAATCGCGGCGTATCCTTTCTCAGCAAACAGATCAAACGATTTAAAAATCAGTTCCTTGCGATAGCGATCGTGGTCAACAATTTTCGGCATACAGGCGAATTGGGATATCGAATGATCGATATATTCTATCGTCTAACCGTAAGAGGAACCTTGATGGAAACTGAGTCATGGATTTATATCGAACGCTTGTTATAAATTCTGCCCCATAAATTTCGGTTTGTAAACCCTTTTTGGAAAAAAGCGATCGTGCAGCAGTTCTAGCAGAGCTAACCATGTTCTCCGCTAAAACTGTTGCTGTTCTAAAAAAGAGGAATACTAACTCTCAAGCATTTGCAAATGATAGAGACTGGCGTAGAGTCCGCCGAGATTCAGCAGTTCCTCGTGGGTTCCAGATTCGATCAACTGTCCTCGCTTGAGCACGAGAATACGATCGACATTGCGAATCGTTGAGAGCCTGTGGGCAATAATAATCGCAGTCCGATTTTCGAGCAGATGTTCTAATGCCTCTTGAATCAAAGCTTCTGTGCCCACATCTAAGCTGGCGGTAGCTTCGTCTAAAACCAGAATTTTCGGATCGCGAATCGCTGCGCGCGCAAAAGCTAGCAGTTGTTTCTGTCCACCAGAAAGGTTTGTGCCGCGTTCTCGCAGCGCAGTATTGTAGCCTTGCGGCAATTGCTCAATTAAGCGATCGACATTTGTTCGTTCAGCAGCAGAGCGAATTTGCTCAAAGCTATACGACTCACCCAAAGTAATGTTGCTTTTGACATCGCCAGCAAAGATGAAACCATCTTGCAAAATAATCGCCATACGACGACGCAGTTCGGCTTGAGGCAAGTCTCGAATATCCACCCCATCGAGTAGAATTCTGCCGCTCGTCGGTTCGTATAGACGACTGAGTAACCGAATGATCGAACTCTTTCCGGCTCCAGTTGGACCGACTAAAGCAACTTGTTCACCCGGACGAATTGTAAAGTCGAGATTGTGTAAAACGAATTCATCTGCTTTGTAAGCAAACGAGACATTCTCGAAGCGAATCTCGCCAGCTTGCGAGGAAGGAGGAATCTGACCATTTGCTGGATCACGAATCTCGATCGGCTCATTGAGAATTTCGCTGACTCGCTCGACTGCGGTAAAGCCAGCCTGAATCGCGGTAAATTTCTCCGCAAACTGCCGCAACGGGTCAAACAAGCGTTGAGCAAACAAGATGAACGTAGACAACACGCCAAAGTTCAAATTCCCGCCTGTGACCAGCCATCCCCCAACACCGAGCACACCTGCGATCGCCACAAGTGAAATCCATTCCAAAGTCGCCGATACCGCAGAATCGAAAAAGATAGTGCGATCGACTTCTTTGATGTAGCGCTGATTGACTTCCCGGAACAGTTGGCTATTAAACTGCTCTCGTCTGAACAACTGAACGACTCCAATCCCCGTAATGTTCTCTTGGAGCATCGAGTTGAGATCAGAGAGTTCCTCGCGGGCGCGATAGTTCGATTTGCGATACTGCTGCTGAAAGTAAACGATCAATCCTGTGACCGGAATCAGCATGAAAATGAGCAGTAACGCAAGCTGCCACTGAATCAGAAACATCGTCACCGTGATCGTCAGCATCGTGAACAAGTCACCGACAACCCCGATCGCTCCAGTCGAAAATACTTCGCCCAACGCTTCGACATCGCTGGTTAAGCGGGTGATCAACTTGCCCACAGGAGTGCGATCGAAAAATCGCACCGCTAAAGAGGTCACATGATCAAACAAATCATTGCGAATGTTGGCGGTAATTCGCTGACCCACATTCTGCACAAGAAAGCCTTGAGACGCATCGAAAATCAATCGAAATACGATCGTCGTCAGTAACAACAATGCCAGTGCATTCAGCCCTTGGCTCAGCGAGAGATCGCGCAAAAAGCCAAAGGGCATATCAAATGCAGAAGGTTCTCGTTTGAGCAGAGAAACAGCTTTCCCGATTAGAATCGGCTGCACAGTACTTGCGATCGCAGATGGCACAAGAAATACCATCGACAACAGCAATAATTTCAGATTTCGACGAGCATACGGAGCGAGACGCAGAAATAAGCGCCAATCAGTCTCTTTAGAGCGAGAAGAATTCATACAGGAGATGCAATTTGGTGACGAATATTCTGGATATGCTGACTGATGTTATCGCTATCCAGGCGATAGCTGAGTGGATGAGCGATCAGACGAGCCGTGCTATGAAATAAGACATCGATTTCAATTAAGCCATTCTCACGCAGCGTATTTCCGGTTGCGACTAAATCTATGATCGCTTCTGACATGCCTGTAATTGGACCTAATTCCACAGATCCGTACAGTGGCACAATTTCAACAGGTAAATCTAAATTCTCAAAATATTCCCGCGCACAATGGACAAATTTAGAAGCGACTCGACCATGCAGGGGCAATTCTAACGACGATCGATAAGGACTTTCCGCTTTCACCGCCACCGACATTCGGCAGCCGCCAAATCCCAAATCAATCAGATGCGCAACATTGGGCGCTTTTTCCTTCAGCACGTCATAGCCAACAATTCCGAGTTGCGCCTGCCCGTATTCGACATAAACAGGCACATCTCCATTTCTGACCAAAAGCGCTTTAGCTGTGCCTGTGGGGTCAGTAATTTGAAGTTGTCGATTGCCGGATTCGAGGAATGCGCTAAAATCTAGCCCGATCGCTTTGAACAATCGAATGCTGTCTTTGAGGAGTGCGCCTTTCGGCAACGCGACGGTAAGCATGAAATCAACCCGCAAGAATGTCAGAATCTTATATTAGAGCAATCTGTTTTGAGTTGGGGCATCTGAGGTGGGGAGTAGGGAGTGGGGAGCTGCATGAAAATTCTGTTAGTCGATGATGAAATCGAAATGGCAAACCCCTTAAGCCGTTCCCTGCTGCGCGAAGGCTACGAAGTGGATGTCGCGTATGATGGCGATCACGGTCGGCAACTGGCGGGTCAGGGAGTTTACGATTTGCTGATTCTCGATTGGATGTTGCCTGGATATTCTGGACTGGAGATTTGCCAAAATCTGCGATCGCAAGGTGATATGACTCCGGTTTTGTTTCTCACGGCAAAAGATACGATCGACGATCGAGTTCAAGGATTAGATGCAGGAGCCGACGATTACATTGTCAAACCGTTTGAACTGCGAGAATTACTGGCACGAGTGCGAGCACTGCTCCGCCGACCGACAAATATTGAGCCAACTGCTACGCCTCGATTGAAAGTAGACGATTTAGAATTAGACACTCAGAATCAAGTCGCTTATCGCAATGGCAGAGCGATCGAGCTTTCTGAAAAAGAGAGCCAACTGTTGGCATATTTAATGCGACAGCCGAATCAACTTCTCACCCACGAACAGATTTCCCAGCATCTCTGGAGTGACAGCGAGAAACCAACCAGCAACGCTTTAGTTGCCCAAATTCGTTTGCTCCGCAGAAAGATCGAAGCCAAAGGAGAAACATCGTTAATTACAACCGTATATGGCAAAGGGTATCGATTTGGCAGTGGATAGTTTGCTAATTTACATTCCTGCATTGAGAACCTGTTTTGCAGTGAGATCTAGCTCTGAGAAGGTAGGAGAAACGACGCGATCGGCTTCTTGAAAACAGCCAATTTCTTGATATTCATTTCCATTCAGAGCCAGGACAGTTGCAGTATTGCGATTCGGATCGACGATCCAATATTCAGCAATTCCCCGTAGCGCATACTCTTTGCGTTTCTCAACGTAATCGCGATCGCGCGATCGTTGATCTTCTTCGCTGTTGGAGACAACTTCAACCACTAGCAAGGGCGGTGGCATCTCAGCTTGCAACACTCGACTTCCGCTCAAAATTGCAGAGACAGATTCTTCTGTATGCACAACTAGATCGGGCTGTCGTGCTGTTACTCTCGACGAACTAACAACAATTTGATGCCCAGTCGCCAAACGATAATGAGGAATACCCAATCTTACAAACGTCACAATCAGGAATACTGCGATCGTGTTGTTAATGGGCATCTCCGGCGGCATCTCGACTAATTCTCCATTCACTAACTCGTAACGGGTGTCCGTCCCGTCGTCATAGTCAAGATATTCCTTGATCGTTCTAAACCTCGGCCTGGCTTGGGTCATGGCTTCTCTCCTTCTAAGCCGATGATAACTTAAAGGCATTGCCTCACAACTTCCGTGAAGTTTGGTGTCTAGAATAGCAGCAGGTTAGGATTCGACTGAATCTCACATTCCAGCCTGTAAGATTTGTTTTGCAGTGATTTCTAGTGCTGGAAATACCGGAGAAACGATGCAATGATTATCTTGAAAACAGCCCATTTCTTGATATTCATCCCCATTCAGCGCGAGTACGGTCACAGCACTACGATTCGGATCGATGATCCAATATTCAGCAATTCCCCGCAGCGCATACTCTTTGCGTTTCTCAACGTAATCGCGATCGCGCGATCGTTTGTCTCCTTCGCTGTTAGAGACAACTTCAACCACTAGCAAGGGCGGTGGCATCTCAGCTTGCAACACTCGACTTCCGCTCAAAATCGCAGAGACAGATTCTTCTGTATGCACAACTAGATCGGGCTGTCGTGCTGTGACCTTAGTTGAACTTGTTACAACCTGATGACCAATCACCAATCGATAATGAGGAATTCCGATCCGTAAAAATGTCGCAAACAGAAAACTAACAATCAAATTGTTAATCGGCATTTCCGGCGGCATCTCGACTAATTCTCCATTCACTAACTCGTAACGGGTGTCTGTCCCGTCGTCATAGTCAAGATATTCCTCGATCGTTCTAAATCTCGGCTTGGCTTGAGTCATCGCTTTTTCCTCCTAAATCGATGATAGCTTCGATCGAGCTTCTAAAATAAGTCATAGTTCTTCAGGTTTGAATGTATGCTTTCGACGTTTGTGATTACCCTGCGAGAAGGTGTAGAAGCTGCTCTCGTTGTCGGAATTGTGTTGGCGTATCTGAACAAAGCGAATCGCTCGTATCTGAATCCTTGGGTTTACGCTGGCATTGCAGCAGGAATTCTCGCAAGCGTTGCAATTGGAACCATATTTATTGGAACGTTATCGAGTTTAGACACGACTAATCAACTGTATTTAAAACCATTGCTCGAAGCGATATTTGGACTGATCGCGATCGCGCTTTTAAGTTGGATGCTGATCTGGATGACCCGACAAGCAAAATCCTTAAAAGGTGAAGTCGAACACGAACTCGATCGCGCCATTCAAACCAATGCCGCTTGGGGCATTTTTGGCATTATCTTTTTTGCAGTTCTGCGAGAAGGCTTTGAAACTGTTGTGTTTATCGCTGCCCAATTTCAGCAAGGTGGCTCACCTGTGATTGGTGCAATTGGTGGACTCTGTGGGGCGACGATCATCGGGATTTTATTGTTCAAACTCGGCATTAAAATCAATCTCAAGCAGTTCTTCCAAGTCATGGGAATCTTTTTACTCTTGATTGTTTCGGGCTTAGTGATTGGAGTACTCGCACATCTGAATAAAAGTTTAGTGCTCAATCCAAACTTCCCCTGTAATCAAGATTCTTGCATTTTAGGCGGCTTGATTTGGGATACTTCGCAAGTCCTACCTCAAAAACAATTTCCGGGCGTGATTTTGCATACCTTGTTTGGTTATGTCGATCGCTTTTACTGGGCAGAAGCGATCGCATACTTCACCTTCTTAGCAACAGTTGGAACCCTCTACCTCAGAAGCCTTACGGAACCAAAACAGGCAGTGCCTTTGGAATCACCTTGAAGTGAGCAGGCGTTGAAGTTGTAATTTCCCCATCCGTATTGATCGATTTTGGGGTAGGACAGTACACAAAAAACTCTTCTCCCGCCCAAGTCTGCACCCAAGGCGATCGGGTTTGTGTTCCTCGTCTCAATGCAGGCAAGACAGCCAGCATTTGCCACCAATGATCAATCTCAAGACTATACAGATCTAGACGACCATCAGTGATGGCAGCATCTTCTGCGACAGTCATTCCCCCGCCATAGTAACGCCCATTCCCCACGGCAATTTGAATGGTTTTCACTTTCTGAGACTGACCATTGATGACAATTTCCGCTTTAAATCTCCGCGATTTCCAAAGCACTTTCAACGCGGTCGCTGCATAAGCCAGCACACCCCAGCGCCGTTTGACTGATTTCGTCAAACCGCGCGTAATCTGCACACTCAATCCCAAACTTGCCACATTGAAAAAATAGTGACCATTTACCCAACCTAGATCAATATGCTCCACTTTCCGACCTGCAACGACCTGACACGCTTCCGCTAAAGTGGACGGAATGCCCAAAGTTCGAGCCAAATCATTTGCAGTTCCAAGCGGCAAAATTCCCAGTGGGAGTTGCGTTTCCACAATACCCGGTACGGCTGCATTCAACGTTCCGTCTCCTCCACCCACAATCACTAAATCAACCTGATCGCGATGGTCTCGAATCACTTGTGGCAGTAAGCTAGGACGATCAATCGGCGCTTCGATCAGTTCAAAGCCAACCGATTGCAGTTGAGCGATCGCTGCTTCGAGTTGTTGCTGACCTTTGCGAGCATTGCGATTAACCAGAAGTAGCGCACGATGAGCCATGATAAACGTCAAGGTAAGGGAACGGATGCAGCAATCTTAGCGGATGGCAGGTATTCTCGCATGTGTCTATGGCGGTGAAGTATTGAAACTGGAGTGGGGAGTGGGGAGTAGGGAGTGTTGACAAGTAGTTCTTCTGTCTCTGCATCTCAACCTAAAAATAACTTCCTCACCCATCGCTTTGAGTCAACTCTTTTTGAGTCAAAACGATCGGTGAGGAAGCTTGTCATCTTCTCGCTTACAGCACGCCTGCGTTGCTCAGTCCGAGAATTACACCAGCACCTAGAACATGTCCAAAGCTCATCGTTCCTAAAAGTTCAGGAACTCCGAATCCTTCAAACAATGCAGGAGTGCTAACGGGAAGTTTCGCGCCAACTCCGCGATTTTTGATCGCAAAACGTCCGATCGCAACTGAAAACAAACAGCACAGCGTCATGGTAATTCCGACACCCGGTGACCATTCGATCGTCCGAGGTGCAGCCGTAAGAAGTAATGAGTAAAGCAAAGTTTTTCTCCTATGTCTTGCTAAATTGACACATTCACCAAGATCATAGATACCCGGTTGTGGATTTCTCTGGTCGCTTTTGTTGAAAGAGTTAACACATGAAAAAGTTAACTCAGTGAGACAACACCCTTCGCTTCCAATTCTGCTGCAACCCGCAACACTAAGGCTTCCTGATAAGGAGCAGCGATAATTTGCACTCCTAACGGCAATCCTTCTCGTTTCACTGGAACCGAAATAATTGGTAATCCAATGAATGAAAGCGGTTGTGTAAAAATGCCAATATTCGGGCGCACGAGCATCTCTTGCCCATCTAAAACCATCGTTTGCTGTCCAATCCGAGGCGCGACACAAGGAGTCGCTGGAGCCAAAATAATATCGACTGACTGAAAAACTTCGCGGACTTGATCGCGAAACCACTGCCGAAATCGCTGCGCTTGCAAGTACCATTGCGCTGGCATCAATGCTCCCGCCAACAAGCGATCGCGCACAGCCGGATCAAAATCCTGGGGACGAGTGCATAGATGCTCAAAATGCAAATTCGCTCCCTCTACCCCCGTCATCACAAATGCGGCTGCCCTTGCCCGATGCGCCTCTGGCAAGATCACGCGCTCAGTCACCCCCAACGCTTCTGCCACTTTCTGAACAGCTTCAAAGACTTCTGGCTCAGCACCTTTGGCAAAGTAACCATCCGCGATCGCAATTCTCAATCCTTCACTGCCTTTTGCCAGTTCGGGTAAACAAAGTTCGGGCGGTCTTTGGGTACACACTGGATCGCTCGGATCGTACCCCTGCATCAGGTCAAACAGGAGTGCAATGTCACGAGTCGATCGCGCAAACGGACCGAGATGATCCAAACTGCCCACAAACGGATAGGTACGCGATCGCGGTAACCTTCCATAAGTTGGCTTGAGTCCAAAAATCCCGCAGAACGAGGAAGGAACGCGAATCGAGCCATTCGTATCAGACCCTAAGCTAAACGGGACAAGCCCTGCTGCTACGGCTGCCGCTGAGCCGCCGGATGACCCTCCTGCAACTCGCTCTAAATCATGCGGATTCCGGGTTGCTCCATAGTGTGCATTCTCAGTCGTGAACCCGTAAGCAAACTCATCCATTGTGAGCGCGCCGACTAAAATTGCACCCGCCTGCTTCAATCGAGCCACTAGCGTTGCATCTTCTGTCGCGGGTGGATTGTCAGCATTGATTTTAGAACCTGCTAACGTTGGAATTCCTGCAACATCGAAGAGGTCTTTCACGGCAAAAGGAACCCCCGCTAAGGCTCCAACTTCTTCTCCTGCCGCAATTTTTTGATCGATACGATCGGCATCTGCGATCGCTGACTCTGCCAAAACCGTTGTAAAGCAGTTATAAGTTTGATTATCCTCGGCAATTCGAGCCAGCGCCGCTGCTGTCACAGACTTTGCGGTAACTTCGCGGTTTGCAACGGCAGTCGCAATTTGGGTCGCATCAGGAATCGTCATGGTTCAAACACCGGGGCAATTTCAATCTCTTCGGGAAGCGGAAACTCTAACACCAATTGCGCAACAGTCTGAATTCGCTGAAAGTTGGCAACGACACTCTCTCGATACTCGTCCGGAATCGGCATCGCAACCACTTCAGACATCACCTCGACAAATTTCTCTGGGTCATTCGTCATTTTTTTGCCTCGGTATAAGCTCGCCACCCGCCGTATTCAGTAATCTCGACCTGCCCTTCACACAGAAAAGGCTCGCCCAATACGCCTAATACTTCTTCGCCATCAATCAGCCGAACTTTCCCGATCGACAATCCAGGCGGTTCCTGCATCAATAGCGTTCCTAATCCACTGGCGGGAACTTCCCACACTTCGACCGCCACTGCAACGCCCTTTTCTTTGACTTTCAACATTGCCGGATGACGATCGCCAATTGACCAAATTCGATAGGCTGGCTCAGTCTGCGTCTCTCGCAGAAATTTCGCCTCGATCGCTAATAAGTTTTGATTGAGTTCAAGCCCGCGCATCAATGTACCATTGACCGCTAAGCGCACCGCACTATTCATTGAAACTGATAGAGACTACATATTCTGTCTTAAGTAGTGTACAAGTGCTTGCAATCCTAAACGGTAGCTCTCGGCTCCAAATCCACAAATTTGTCCGATCGCGACTGGAGCAATATAAGAATGATGTCTAAATTCTTCGCGCTTATGAATATTGCTGAGATGCACTTCAACCGCTGGCAGATTCACACCCGCGATCGCATCTCGGATGGCAACACTCGTATGCGTATATGCACCTGGATTAATTAAAATCCCAGCGTGACGACCCATCGCATCGTGGATAAGATCAACAAGCGCGCCTTCGTGATTCGATTGCGCTGTGGCAATTTCAAACCCGAGCGACTGAGCTTCCTTTTCTAAAGCCTGATTAATTTCGTCCAGCGTAGCAACCCCGTAAACTCCAGGTTCTCTTTTACCCAGGAGGTTCAGGTTTGGTCCGTGGAGAACCAAAATGCTGTCCAACTCACTTGCCTCGTAAGTAGCGTCAAACTAGCGATGACGAGGGCGGTCGTGAACGGGGATTGGGATCAACTCTGCTTCAGGTTCTTCTTCAGGACCTAAGAGGGTTTCGATCAAGCGACGTGCCCATTCTTTAAGCTTTTCTAATACCTTTTCAACGTAATCCATCAGTCAGACGGCTCCTTTGATAGGGTCTAAATTTTGCTCAATCAGCGATTGAAGCGTAACCTAATTTTATCAGGCGGATTTTGGAAAACCAATGATCCCGGAGTAGGAAGATCGGCTATTTAAACATCATACCGAAAGATAGATTAAACGCAAGTTATAAAACTTAAGACTTGTTTAACAACCGCCGCCGGAGTTGATCCAAGGCGCTGCAAGCACTGACTTGACGAACCCATTCTCGACCGCGATCGCCAAATCGATACGGTTGGCTTGTCGCGCCTTCAGCATTTGCTAAGCCAATATAAACCAGTCCCACGGGCTTCGCGTCCGTACCCCCCTCTGGTCCTGCGACACCTGTGATACTCACGCCCCAAGTTGTATTCAGTTGAGTACGCACTCCCATCGCCATCTGTTCGGCAACAATTGCGCTCACGGCTCCTTGCTCGGCGATCGCACTTGGATCAACGCCTAACATTTTTTCTTTAACTGAATTGTCATAAGAGATAATTCCGCCCCAAAAGTAGGCTGAGCTTCCTGAAACACGAGTCAGCATTTGTCCTAACCCGCCACCTGTACAAGATTCAGCAACGCTCAGGGTTTCATGACGCGATTTCAGCAAGTCACCGACTACAGAAGCTAACGTATCTTGATCCGCGCCATATTGATCAATGCCTGCAATCTCGCTCAATTGCTGTTCGATCGGCGTAATTAACGCTTGGGCAGCTTCAGCAGAAGCAGCCTTCGCTGAAATTCTTAATTTTACTTCTCCATAGTTGGCATACGGCGCAACAGTGGGATTTTGCAAATCAAAAAATGGTGCAACTTTTTCAGCCAGTGCGGATTCTGAAATGCCCCAAAATCTCAGCGTTCGACTCACGATGATGTCTTTTCCCCAGCCTTGCGATTTGAGATAAGGTACAGCGACTTCACGCCACATATACTTCATCTCAGTCGGAACCCCTGGAAACGTCAGAATGGTCAGATTAGCGCGCGGCTGCCAAATCATACCGGGCGCACTGCCGATCGCATTGCACAAGATGTTTGCACCTTCCGGAATCAAGGCTTGCTTGCGGTTGTTATCGGTCATCATCCGACCGCGTTGAGCAAATTTCTGCTGAATGTCTTCGATGATTTCTGGCTTTTCAACCAGAGGCGTTTGGAAAAAATCGGCGATCGTTTCGGTCGTCAAGTCGTCTGGAGTCGGTCCTAATCCGCCTGTGAAAACGATCAAATTTGCGCGATCGCTGGCAATCGCGATCGCCCGTTTCAACCGCTCAGGATTATCTCCCACCACAGTTTGAAAGTAATGGGGAATGCCCAATTCCGCAAACTGCTGCGCTAAAAACTGAGCATTCGAGTTCAGAATATCGCCGAGCAAGATCTCTGTGCCGACGCTAATAATTTCTGCGTTCATCGTGCGGTGCGCCAAACTTGCCAACTCGTTACGCTTAAGATCACTGTCGCCGCGATCGCATATCCCACTCCGCTTGGCATTCCTGATACTGCCATCGCCAAACTCCCTGCCCAAAGCGTCAGCGAGTAGATAAACAAAACCGCCAACCGTTGCGAGAGTCCTGCTTTAAGAAGGCGGTGATGTAAATGTCGCTTATCCGCCACAAACGGAGATTTTCCGCGCCGTAAGCGATCGAGAATCACAGCAGACATATCCAAAATCGGAACCGCCAAAATTACGTAAGGCAACAAGACTGCGACAGTCGTGACACTTTTCACAAGACCAATCACACTCACAGCAGCGAGAGTAAACCCGATAAAATACGCCCCACCGTCACCCATAAAAATCTGAGCTGGGTTGAAGTTGTAGCGTAAAAATCCAAACGCTGCTCCTGCCAAAGCCGCTGCAAATAATGCGGCATGAGGCTGTCCCATAAACAGACAAGTCCAAAACATCACAAAAGCTGCGATGCCTGACACTCCGGCTGCTAAGCCATCTAACCCATCAATCCAGTTAATTGCATTTGCCATTCCCACCAACCAGACCACGGTAATGGCAAGACTTGCCCATTCTGGCAATGCCGACAATCCTAATCCGGCAAGCGGGTTCGTCAAGAAATCAATCTGAACACCGGATTGCCAAACCAGCCCGGACACGACCACTTGCAGGATTAATCGGGTTTTCGGTGAGAGGTTAAACAAGTCATCAGCCAGCCCGATCAAAAAGAAGGCGATTCCACCGATCGCGACTCCTAAGACCTCTGACTCTTTTCCAGGTCTGAGGAAATCAAATCCTCCCATTCCCCAAGCGACCAACATCGCCATCACGACCCCAATAAACATGGCAACGCCACCCAGTCGCACCATGGGACGTTGATGAACTTTGCGATGGTTGGGCTGATCGACCAAGCCAATTCGCCTGCCATAGCGGTTGATGATGGGGGTTGTCACGATAACAACGAGGAAAGAAATCAGGAATGCGGCAAAAAACGACGGCATTAGAAATCGTAGGTAGGAAGAACAGAAGCTTCAGGGAGAGTGTACTACGGATTCGCGAATCCTTCGCAAAGAATTATGAACCACGGTTGACTATTTAATT
Source organism: Leptolyngbya boryana PCC 6306 (assembly GCF_000353285.1). Classification (NCBI taxonomy): domain Bacteria; kingdom Bacillati; phylum Cyanobacteriota; class Cyanophyceae; order Leptolyngbyales; family Leptolyngbyaceae; genus Leptolyngbya; species Leptolyngbya boryana. The sequence continues at coordinate 2,708,106 of NZ_KB731324.1, read as the reverse complement.
CATAAATTTATTTTGATATTTATCATCTATCGCAAGATTTGTTCACTCAAACACAACGAAAGGCATCCCCTTCAGGATGCCTTTGTCACGATTATTCGGCGCACTCGACTCGAATCAGGAAGGATTGGAAGCAATCCTGTGAGGAGGTAGGGAGATAGGGAGAACTCAGATACAGATTACTCCCTATCCCGCTATCCAATTGATGGTAGTGAACTACGACTCCCTATCATTTCCCTAGACCAGCGCTGGAACTTGAGCCGCAAGATGCGGATAAAGCGGGAAGCGTTCGCATAATGCAGCCACTCGACGACGGCAATCTTGAGCGACGGTGTCGTCTTCTGGGCTGAGTAAGCGATCGGCAATAATATTTGCGATCTCGGTGAATTCTGCTGTTCCCATACCGCGGGTCGTCATGGCAGGCGATCCCAGTCTTAGACCACTGGTGACAAACGGCGATTCCGGGTCAAACGGAACCGTATTTTTGTTTGCCGTGATGTTGACACCGCTGACGAGTTGATCGGCAATCTTTCCGGTCATTTTGATCGATCGTAAGTCTACCAACATTAGATGATTGTCAGTTCCGTCTGAAACGATCTTGAAGCCGCGATTTTGCAACTGAGATGCCATTGCTGCGGCATTCTCAATCACCTGACCCGAATAGGTTTTGAATTCGGGCTTCAATGCTTCCCCAAACGCTGCAGCTTTTCCAGCGATCACATGCTCCAAAGGTCCGCCTTGAGTTCCAGGGAAGACAGCTTTATCGAGTTGTTTACCCAATTCAGCATCGCGAGTCATGATCAGACCGCCTCTCGGCCCACGTAGCGTTTTGTGAGTTGTTGTCGTTACAACGTCACAGAACGGAATCGGGTTTGGATGATGTCCAGTGGCGACTAATCCAGCAATGTGAGCAATGTCAGCGAGTAAGTATGCGCCGATTTCATCTGCGATCGCTCTAAATTTTTCAAAGTCAATCACACGTGGATAAGCCGAATAGCCGCAAATCAGCAATTTCGGACGATGCTGAAGGGCTAAATCCCGAATTTGGTCATAATCCAATTGCTCGGTCGCTTGACTCACGCCATAGTGCTGAACGTTGAACCATTTCCCTGAGACGTTGACGGGCGATCCGTGGGTCAAGTGTCCGCCGTGGGACAAGTCCATGCCCATGATCGTGTCACCCGGTTTGAGCAGCGTGAGGAAAACAGCGAAGTTTGCCTGTGCCCCAGAGTGAGGTTGAACGTTGGCGTGAGCTGCTCCGAAGAGTTCTTTTGCCCGATCAATCGCGAGTTGTTCGACGCGATCGACAAATTCGCAGCCACCGTAGTACCGCTTATTGGGCAAGCCTTCTGCATATTTATTGGTCAAAACTGAACCTTGCGCTTCCATCACCGCTGGCGATGTGAAGTTTTCGCTGGCGATCAGTTCGAGGTGATCGCGTTGGCGTTGGAGTTCTTGTTGAAGCATTTCGGCGAGTGCGGGGTCACTCTTAGCGAGAAAGTCTGATTGAGTCACAGTGCTAATTCCTTTAATTCGTCGATTCGGAAGTCGTCCTTCGAGTCGCGCGATTGAGCAGTGAAACGAGACGCGAATCAAGGGGTAAAACAATCTGAGACGGCTCAATCACGAATCGGGCGCTTCCAAGATTTCCGATCATAACGCTCTTCGATCGAGACTTTCGTGCAATCCCTAAATTTTTGTATGAACTTTGAGAAACTAACAAATTTGTTCTAACCAGGCTGTCAAGTCGCGCATTGTTGTGAAGTTGAGTAGAGCGATCGCTAAGGATTCCAATTGGTCAAGAGTCAAGGTGGAAATTTGAGCGATCGTTTCTTCTGAAAGCGACCCAAGTTTCTGATTCAGTTGAAGTAAGACAAGCGATCGACACTCATACTCTCTACCTTCTTCTCTGCCTTCTTCTCTACCTTCTTCTTTTGCCTCTTGATAAACCCGTGTCTGTTGAAGTGAAGTTCCTAGCATCTGTTCAATCTCCTGCCGACCTAGGTCTGTGAATTTGTAAACGAGAATTGTAGTGACCATCTCTATGATGTCACGTCTTTTTTGTGTTGAAAATTCGGACTGCTGCACTCGATCGAGCAAGCCACGAGCAGATTCAAAGGAGCGATTTTCAGCGATCGTCGTGAGCACCATCAGTGCAATTCCCAACGGCAACTGTTCTATCTCGCCTAATTCACTCAAGTAAATTCGACAAATCCGATGCCCTCCTAATAGATCCTCAAACGGAAGAGTATCTGATTGCTCAGTGCTGCGTGAAGGATAAATTACGACTCCTCGCCAATCTGAGAACTTCGTCCGATTTCGGTAGAAGTAAAAAGACGACTCACTAAATAACCTTTCATACAGCAGTTCATCTTTTTGAAATTGCACTTCGCAGAAATAGACAATTCCAGCAGCCTCAGAATCAGGCGGCAGAAATACGCCATCGATCTCAAATTTTGGCTCTTTGACTGCAACCGAGTCGAATCGATAAGCTTCTGCATTCAGGGGTGGGGAGTCTAGAAGCTCAAACAGAAGCGAGGGAGATTGCCGAAACAGCGCATAAAAGATCGAATCGCGACGCATAGAAAACGAGGGAAAATCAAAGCAATTGTACTATTATGTCCGATTAAAAATTAAAACTTCCCGGTGAAGATTCATTAGAAGATGAAGGAATAACCGACTCACGGTATACTCCCTCTCGTATTGAGCAAGTAGAAAACGTATGGTAGCGGTGGCAATTCTGGCAGCAGGTCGCGGAACACGGATGAAATCGGATTTACCCAAGGTGTTGCATCAGTTGGGAAGTCGATCGCTCGTTGAACGAGTTTTGGGCAGCACAACTGCGATCGCGCCTTCTCGTCGATTAGTGATTGTTGGCTATCAGGCAGATTCAGTTCGAGAAGCATTAGCAGATTATCCAGACGAGATCGAGTTTGTTGACCAAACCGAACAGTTAGGAACAGGTCACGCAATTCAACAATTGATTCCATCTCTAGAAAACTTTGACGATGATCTCATCGTTTTAAATGGCGATCTCCCACTTTTACGCCCCGAAACGCTTTCTCTGCTTCTTGAAACCCATCGCGCAAAAGGTAATCCAGCAACCTTACTTGCAGCCCATGTTCCTGATCCGACTGGATATGGACGAGTCTTCTGTGACGAGAATCAGATTTTGACCGAAATTGTCGAGGATCGAGACTGTACCCCTGAGCAGCGATTAAACGATCGCATGAATGCAGGCGCATATTGTTTTCGCTGGAAAGATCTGGTTCAGGTTTTGCCCAAGCTGAACTCTAATAATGAGCAGAAAGAGTATTACATCACAGATGCGATTAACTTCTTTGATGCAGTGACTGTGGTTGATGTCCCGGATTATCAAGAGGTTTTGGGGATTAACGATCGCGCTCAACTGGCTGATGCTTATGCGATTTTGCAGAAACGAATTCGCGATCGCTGGATGCGAGAAGGCGTGACCATCATTGACCCCAATAGCGTCACGATCGACGATACGGTCGAACTCGAAGCCAATGTGACGATCGAGCCACAAACCCATTTACGTGGCAAGACAACGATCAAGACTGGAAGCCGCATCGGACCTGGGAGCTTAATTGAAGACAGCCAAATTGGAGAGAACGTAACGGTTCTGTTTTCAGTCGTAGCGGGCAGTGTGATTCATGACAATGCCCAGATTGGACCTTATTCGCATTTGAGAGCGCCAGTTGAGATCGGACAGGGTTGCCGAGTCGGAAATTTTGTGGAATTGAAAAATACGAAACTAGGTGAGAAAACGAATGCGGCGCACTTGTCGTATTTGGGCAATGCCACGATCGGTAATCGCGTCAATATTGGAGCCGGAACGATTACCGTCAATTATGACGGCGTGAAGAAATATCCAACTACAATCGGCGATCGTACCAAAATCGGCTCAAATAATTGTTTGGTCGCGCCAATTACGATCGGGGAAGATGTCACAACCGCAGCAGGTTCGACGATCACCGAAGATTTGCCGAATGATTGTTTAGCGATCGCGCGTGCCCGCCAAGTCGTTAAACCCGGTTGGAAACGCAAGGATCAATAAATCGCTCTGGTTCTAATTCAGAAATCCCGCTCAATCCTCCAAATTTGGGGAGATTGAGCGGGATTTCATCTATCAAAACAATGCGAACCCGTGATTAATGGTGATGAGCATGCTCGTGATCGTGCGCGTGATCATGGTCATGATCGTGCCCATGATGGTGATGATGATGTACCTCACCGTGGACTGGAGTCACCGCTAACGCCTCTTCCGTCAACAGCGAATCAATCTGTGGATTCGCCCAATCTGCCACCATCTTCAAGAAGTCTGCGTCGTCATTCACACAAGGCATCCGCACGTATTTCACATCAGAATATTTGCGATGCAACTTCTCAATGATGTGTTCAACATCTAACAGCGTTTCATGATTTTCAGTCGCAAATCCGATCGGCATAAACACGATCGCTTTCGCACCCAATTCGATCAAATTCTTTGCGGCCAAATCCGCATTCGGTTGCGTCCACTCAATCAACGGAGTTTGATGATTGAGCCAACCGACCGAGATCAAAGGATACTTGTCAATTAAGCGATCGCGAACCTTATCATAAAGCGCCTGACTCTCGGTAATCCCAGAGGTAAAGCCTTTCGCTTTATGAGGACAGCCATGATTCATCAGCACAATCCCAATTTGAGACGGGAGATAGCGCTCCGCTAAATCTGATTGAATCTGCTTCTCAACCATCCGCGCCATCAGATTGAGATATTCCGGACGATCGAAGAAAGAAGGAATATACCGCGTTCCCTTCAGCCAATGTTCTCCCTCGTCTGCCGAATTCGCCAAAGCCTTATTGACTTGCTCCACTGCAATTCCACTCGTGAAAATCGAATCCACAACGAGCAAAGGATAAATCAAGATCTTTGAAAACCCCTGCGCTTTGATTTCGGCAAGCACTTGCTCTGGAAGAAAAGGCTTACAGAAGTTGAACGCTTTAAAGACTTGAATGCGATCGCCCCATTTCTCTTGCAGAATTTCTTCTACCCCGGCGCGTTGCCGCTCAAAAATCGCATTGTGTGGAGAAATAAAGTTGCCATGCTGATGACCCCACTCATGCAGATCAAACACCGCTAAAAGTTTTGCCAAAGGGGGATAGACCCAAGTTGGAACGGGTGCAAATTTAGCAGTCAGCAGATTCAAGGCTTGTTCATTATAATTTGCAAAATCTTCGTAACTTTCGACTTCGCCATATCCCATCAATAAAACCGCAACTCGTTCTGAGCCTGAAGATGCGAGATGATGAGAATGTTCGAGCTTGTCTGGAGTTGCAACCACTATTAAAGCTCCTTGCCTAAAGAATGTATCGAGTAGGTTTAGGCATTAGGCTAACATCCCCTACTGGGGGATGGTGCTATCCCTCGGTAGATTGTGATGAAACTTCAGCAATGCAGATTTTTATTTGTCCGGGCATACATTCGCCAACATTAACGACGCAATTTGTTACAGCGTTAGGACTGTCGCAACAGGAAGTTTTAATCTTTCCAGCAGATCAGCCCGTTTACTCTCCGCAGCATGTACTTGACTTCTTTGAACCGCAAGCCCCCGTTGTGATGATTGCTTTTAGTGCAGGAGTTGTAGGCGCGATCGCTGCCACTCGAACTTGGTATGATCGCAATATTCCAATTTCTGCCTTGATCGCGATCGATGGCTGGGGAGTTCCATTATTTGGAGATTTTCCAATCTACCGGGTGAGCCACGATCAATTCACACATTGGAGTTCAAAGCTGCTTGGAGGCGGAGAAAGCTTTTATGCTGATCCAGCCGTTGACCATCTGACCATGTGGCACTCTCCACATCTGGTTCGTGGCTACGTTGACTTTTCAAATCGAACCCCAAATCGTGTCACGACGGCTGCAACCTTTATCCTTGAGAAAGCAGGTATCACTCAGTTTCAGTCTTAAGGTTGGTTTTAGAAGTTTTGTCTATTTCGATGCCGAATCCGATTGGCCCGCGATCGACAATAGATTCAACCCAAAAATTCGGTATTGTCAGGCTTTTCTGACCGCTTTTTCACACTCAGATTGCTCAAACTCCCCAGTCATCGGGCATTTTGAAAATATCTTGAGTCAATTCTCTCGACACAAATAGGGATCAGTTTTACACTATATTCTTATTGCTTGCATCCTACGATACAAATTTCTTCCAATTTATCCAAATCGCGTAATACTTGACGAGGTTCCCCCAGTGCAATTGCAGCAACGATCGGCAGTCCAACGGGTGACGGGTGCTTTTGCTTTAATCGATAGTCTCAGTCGCCACGGTGTTAAACATATTTTTGGCTACCCAGGCGGAGCAATTCTCCCGATCTACGATGAGCTTTACCGTGCCGAAAAAGCCGGAATTCTACAGCATATTCTTGTGCGCCACGAACAAGGTGCAGCACATGCCGCAGATGGCTATGCCCGTGCCACGGGTCAAGTCGGTGTGTGTTTCGCAACCTCAGGTCCCGGAGCGACGAACCTCGTCACCGGAATCGCTACGGCTCACATGGATTCGATTCCGATGGTTATCGTTACCGGTCAGGTGCCTCGACCTGCGATCGGCAGTGATGCTTTCCAGGAAACAGATATCTACGGCATTACTTTACCGATCGTCAAGCATTCCTATGTGGTGCGTGACCCTCGCGACATGGCGCGCATTGTGGCAGAAGCCTTCTTTATCGCTAGCACGGGCAGACCTGGTCCTGTGTTGATCGACGTGCCCAAAGATGTCGGCGTTGAGCAATTTGAGTATGAGCCAATCGATCCCGGATCAGTTCGCTTGACGGGATATCGCCCGACGACGAAGGGCAATCCGCGCCAAATTGGACAAGCTTTGAAATTGATTCGTCAGGCTCAGAAACCTCTGCTTTATGTGGGTGGTGGCGCGATCGCAGCAGGCGCACATGCAGAAGTAAAAGAACTGGCTGAACGCTTCAAACTGCCCGTGACGACAACTTTGATGGGCATTGGCGCATTTGATGAGCATCATCCGCTTTCGGTCGGCATGTTGGGGATGCATGGCACAGCTTATGCAAACTTTGCGGTCACGGAATGCGATTTGCTGATTGCAGTTGGGGCGAGATTTGACGATCGTGTGACCGGAAAACTCGACGAATTTGCGTCTCGTGCAAAAGTCATTCACATTGATATCGATCCGGCAGAGGTCGGTAAAGTTCGCTTGCCCGATGTGCCAATCGTGGGCGATGTGAAACAAGTTTTAACCGACTTGTTAGAGCGCAGTGCAGACGAGAATGATCCGGCGAATCCAAATCAGACAGAGGCATGGCTTGCACGAATCGATCGTTGGCGTGAAGATTATCCGCTCGTGGTTCCCGAATATCCAGGTGTTCTCTCTCCCCAAGAAGTCATTGCAGAAGTCGGACGACAAGCACCTCATGCTTTCTACACGACAGATGTCGGACAGCACCAGATGTGGGCAGCACAGTTCTTGAAAAATGGACCACGTCGTTGGATTTCCAGTGCGGGGCTTGGCACGATGGGCTTTGGTATGCCTGCGGCAATGGGTGCGAAAGTGGCAGTTCCCGATGAAGAAGTGATCTGTATCAGTGGCGATGCCAGTATTCAGATGAACATTCAAGAATTAGGAACTCTGGCACAGTACGGCATCAATGTGAAGACCGTGATTGTCAACAACGGTTGGCAAGGGATGGTGCGGCAGTGGCAAGAAGCCTTCTATGATGAGCGCTACTCGAATTCCAACATGCAAGTGGGAACGCCGGATTTTGTCAAATTGGCAGAGGCGTTTGGCATTAAAGGCATGATTGTCGAAACGCGCGAAGAGTTGAAGAGTGCGATCGCTGAAATGATCGCTCATCCAGGCCCCGTTCTGATGGATGTCCGCGTCAAGAAGAATGAGAACTGTTATCCGATGGTTCCATCCGGTAAGAGCAATGCTCAAATGATCGGACTCCCTGAGCGGAAATTGCTAGAACGGGCGGCGGAAACCGTTCAATGTGCAAGTTGTGGCACTGAAAATCTTCCGACGAATAAGTTCTGTCCAAATTGCGGCGCGAAAATTTAGCGCGATCGACCCAATTTTTCAGAAGTCCAGCCGATTTGAAAAGCTGGACTTCTTGTTTTATTTGCCTACTTGTTGCAGCATGCGATTCGTTCAGACTATTCCTGATACCCCAAGTTTCTTAGCGCAGCTCTCGCTGCATCCACAACTTTTGGGTCTGGATCTTTCAATAACGGAATGATTTGGGGAATCGCAACTCGTGCAAGCTCTCCTATCTTTCCTAGAGCAAGAGCAGCATCCTCCCGAATCATTTTGTCTTTCAACAACGGAATGATTTGGGGAATCGCAACTCGTGCAGACTCTCCCATCTTTCCTAAAGCATTTACTGCCGCAGAACGAGGAAAGACATTGGACTCTTTCAACAGCGGAATGAGATGAGGAATTGCAGACTTAGCGGCGACTCCTATCTCTCCTAATACCTGCGCCGATAAATAACGAACTGTCACAAATGGATCTTTCAGCGATCGCGTCAGTTGCGGAATGAAGGGACTGGATGATTCTCCCATATTCAATAAAACCATGACGGAGTAAGCCCGCACCCATTCATCTGAGTCCTCTAGTAGCGGAATGATGTGGGGAATTGCTGGTTCTGCTGACCTTTTCATCCCAACAAAGGAGAGAACAACAACCTTGCGAACTTCTGGTGATGACTCTTTCAGATAGGGAATTAAGTAGGGAATTGCATCGGGGGGTGCTGTTTTCAAAATCTCTCTTGCTTTAGCCTGGTCTTATTCACTACCAGTTTTGATAAGTTGGGTCAGATAGCCAACTTGTTCCCGTAAAGATAGTTGCCGCATCCGAGTCGCAACCGGATCAACATTCTGAGCAGTGGCTCTAAAGATGCCAGTACTCTCAACACGTCGCCCTCTAAGGATAACCTGGTAAGTTCCATTTTCGATCGCACTGCGATCGCTTGAAAGCGTAGCGCTACCTGTAAATATCCAACCTCGATCGAAACCACAACCTGGATCTGGATCATCAGAGACAAATCTAAACTGCAATGTTTTACCTTGTCTGCGCCCAGTAAGCTTACCTGCTCCGCATAGCGCACGAGCGTTAGGATAATTTGTAAAGTTGATATAGCCGGAGACCTGATCATCGGAGCCAAAGCTCAGATTAATGAGGACTTCACCGCTCAGATTATGAGTTGCATTTGTAAAAGAACCAGTGTACTGAATTTGCTGCCCTGCTGGTGGTGTAGATTGTGCAGAAGCCCCCTCAGAAACTGTCAATGTCGTCCCTATGGCAAGTGCTAAAAAGACTGAACCCATGTTCCTCATTTTTGCCCCTCTTATACATCAAGCAACGTTTGCAATGAAATCGATCGACTATTGCACACAGTATCATTGTGATGAAAAAATATCAGGGATATTACTGAGTAGAAGCGGTTATTCCTGTTTTATATGACACAAATTCGTAATTTACGTAATTCCATCTCGTAATTAGGTTGATAAAACAACTTATCTTTCGAGAGCGATCGCGTTCGTGCCTTCCCCAATAATCCGGCACAATATGAGAGTAGAGTCTCATCGATCGCTGATCTATTATGACTTCACCATTTCCCCAGCCCGATCCACCACTTCCTCCCTGGCAAACGCTCCCAACGATGTATGATTTGCCCAGCGAGAATCCAGAGGAGCCTGGTTTGCCCGACGAATTTCACGATCTTCAACCTCAACTTCTCAGCCGCACCTTGCGACTAAGCCAATCCGTAACTGATCAATTTTTTACGGGAGCAGAGTTAAACCTGTATTACGACAGCGCACATCCGCAATGGTACAAGCGCCCAGATTGGTTTTTGTCGATCGGAGTTCCGCGTCTGTATCAAGGGCGAGATCTCCGCAATAGCTATGTGATCTGGCAAGAACGACGTGCGCCCTTTGTGGTCGTTGAACTGTTGTCACCTGGGACAGAAAAAGAAGATTTGGGTTCCTATGCTGATACTCCAGAGATCGAGTTGGAACCCCTTCAACCTGTGAGAGAAGCATCTGAAACGCCGACAGCGAAAGGTCAAAAGTCAGAGAAACCTCCTTCAAAATGGAAGGTTTACGAGCAGATTTTGCGCGTTCCTTACTACATTGTGTTTAGTCGCTATGACGATCAGGTGCATTTCTTCAAACTGGTGGGTGGAAAATATCAAGCACAACCCCTTGATCCTGAAAATTCTCGGATTTGGATTCCAGAACTGGAAATCGGACTGGGCTTGTGGCAAGGCGAATTTGAGGGAATTTGTCGGTCTTGGTTACGGTGGTACGACGATCAAGGCAATTGGATACTGACTGATGCAGAGCAAGAACGGCAACGCGCCAATCAAGCAGAATCTCAACTACTGCAAGTTGCTCGAAATCTCCTGCAAACAGGAATGTCGATCGAGCAAGTCAGTCAGATCACAGGGCTAACTGAAACTGAGGTACAACAGCTTCAAACTGAATAAGCATCACAGCCAATTCGGAAAGTCTTGTCCAAATTGTTGCAAAGAAATTAGATGAACTCGATCGCTATTCTGCGCCTCTTCTCGCTCCGATCGCGTGTTATATCCCCAATCTGCTAGAAATAATTCGACCTCTTGCAACGATTCCTGCTGCTCAACTGCCTGTAAGGTTTTCAATCGATCCTCAACAAACCAGATCGCACCCTGATAAACCTGTTGGAGTTCTTTCAAAACCTGTGGTTTCGGTCGCTTCGATTCTTTGCCGTACACTTGCGAATCTGCTAACTCAATCCCTTCCTGTTTCAGAAGCTGCTTGATAAATCGTCCTTCTTTTGTACTGATGATGAAAAAATCAGTTGAGCTATTCAAAATTGTATTCAGTCGATCGATCACGCCCGGATAAAATTCATGCTCTGCCAGCCAGTTGTCTAAATCGGTTGCAATTTTGCGATCGCGAATTCCATCGACCGCTGCACTGATCTCTAACGGTTTTAATTGCTCTTTCTCAATCGTTTGAGTCGCGATCGTCAGCCAATTCTGCAAAATCTCTTCTTCTTGCACACCGACTACCAGCGATCGGATCAAAATAGGCATTTCCCAGCCCGTCTCAATCACCGGACGCAATCGATAAAAAGCAGGTGCGATCTGCTCATTCGGCGTCGTATCCGTCTGCCAAATTTGCGCGTAAGCCTGCCAAGAGGTCTGGAAATATTCTTTCAGACCATCACAAATTACACCATCAAAATCTAACGCCAACACACTAGGGGAACCCGGCATACAACCTCCTCAAATTCCCCTCAAGCGTACTACTCGTCCGCCGTTGCTTCAACTAAAGGAGGTTTCGTAGTTGTCGAAGTCGTAATCACATTCATTGAGTCTGGGCTGACAATCCCACCTGAGATAATTACCTTGAACGCATCTTCGATCGGCAGCGACAAATTAATCACCGAATTCTCAGGCACAACGGCATACCAGCCCGTGGTCGGATTGGGAGTCGTGGGAATAAAGACGCTCAGCATATCCGTTTTGAAATGCGATTGCACCTCGGCTCCGATCGCACCCGTGACAAATCCTAGTGACCAAACTCCCTCACGCGGATATTCCACCAAAACGACGCGGCGAAACTTTCCACTCGAATCGCGTAATACCGTTTCGAGCAATTGTTTCAGCGTTTTATAAATCGCACCCGCTAGCGGAATTGCCTGCAAAACTTGCTCACCGACATCCAAGAGCCAACGCCCCGCGATATTCCGTGCCATCAAACCGATAAACAGAATACTGAACAGAGGAACCGCTAGCCCTACGATAAAATTGAGCAGATTCACTAAGAGCGGATGTAAGCCGTCAAAAGGATTCAATTGTTTCGGAACGCGCGTCAGGAAATTGATCACCCAATTCGCGATCGTATACGTCAGCCAAATCGTCGTTGCCAACGGAATTACAACCAGTAATCCGGCGATCAGGTCGTTTTTTAGATCTTGCTTAAGACGATGGATCACAGATATCTCCTTCATCTAACGGCAGCTATGCCATTCAGTGTAGACGTTACCTTAAAAGTAGATTTCGATTCTTGAATCGCAATTAGGAACGCTCCTCAAAAAATCTTGCAATCAGCATCTACTCTGTTTATTAATATTGTAAAGAAAGGTTGAGAATTTGAGGAATTTCTAAGCTTTCTTATTTAATCATTGATCCCCGCTCGACATATCCGAACACGATCTGTATATTATTTAACATTTTCTAGGATCGGTGTGACGAGTTTGGGAGAGTCTACAGGCTGATGCTGGAGTTCCCAAACCTTCAGCGTAATTAAATATTCGTAAAACGCTTGCAGCATACACCAGGTAAATCCTGGATAGCCGTCAAACATCCCACCTAAGAGCAGATACATATAGAAAAATCGAATCAACGGTCGAAAAGGCAGTCGCAGCGACAGATCCTTTAATGCCCGTCGCCGTTCGACTTCAGATTTGCCAAAAAATAGCGCGCTCCAATTTAAGCCTCCGGTTTCAAGTTGATGGATCGTTTCGATCGCTTCATTTGTCGAATAGCGATTATGTTTATCAATCCAGCGGCTGAAGCCTTTACCAGAGGTGTAATGCGGATAAGTTTCTTTGAGAAATCCAGTGGTTCCGTCTACGACTTCGCGTTCAGTATGTCCGTAATCGGTAAACCAAACTTTTTCTTTCTGAAAGAGTCTCAACTGATATCTCGGATATTGCGTGCTGCGGCGAATCCATTTGCCCATAAACATCACGCGCTCTGCCACGTAATAGCCGATATGCTCGGCTGTTTGAATTGTGTCGAGGCATTCTTGAAACAGTTCCGGCGTCATCCGCTCATCGGCTTCGAGGATGTATACCCATTCGTGTTTCACAGGGACAGATTGCAGCATCCAGGTGCGCTGTTTGCCGTGACTTTCAAACGGATGTTGAATCACGCGAACGGGATAAGAATTTGCGATCGCGATCGTTTGATCATCGCTACAAGAATCGACAACGATTACATCATCTGACAACAACGCTGATTCGATACATGCAGCGATTTCGACTTCTTCGTTGTGCGTCAGGATGAAAATAGAAAACATAACCGTAAAAAAAGGCAAAGGGGATCACCTTCTAGTTCTCCCCATTTGCCTTTTTAATCTTGCAAGCAGTCTCAGATTTTTATCGCATTACAGGCTTGCGCTTCCCACCAATTACACCCAACTCGCGTAATCCTGACCACCCGATCACGAAGTACGCCAGCGAAAGCAGTAAGCTGCTAATCCCGACTCGAATTCCAGTTTTCCAGAATTCGTTTCTCGCTTGATTCTCGGCTTGAGTGCGCCGTTCGCGAATTGAAGTCAATTGTGTGTTGCGGAATTCTTTTGCACGATCGGCAACCGAATTGGGATTCGCTTTTAGCGCTTGCAGTTCTTTCTGCGCTCGTTGGGCTTGAGTGAGTTGATCTCCTTTTAATTGACCACTGGCGATCGCTGCATCAATTTGTTTGAGTTGATCATCCAATTGTTTGCTCTGATTCGGGTCACGCAGCGCAGCAGTGATCTGATCTTGACGCTGTTGAACTTGGGTATTGAGTTGATTTTCTGCGTCTTTTGCTTCTCGATCGATGCGCTCTAGCGCCTGATCCGAAACCTGACGGGTATTGTTTAAGTGCAGCGGGAAAGCAATGAGGAACACCAACCCGAGGAGCAAAGACAGCAGCATCGCCCAGAACCGGAACGACATCACAGGTTTAACGCGCTCTCCGAGATTGAAAGAACCGCTTTCTAGGAATGCACCGGCGAAGAGGAAGGCAAAACCGACGAGTGGGATGATTCCACGATCGACGATTTGTGTGACAACGTTCGCGAACCAGGCTTTATCAGAGAAATTCGGCGGAATTAGAACCGAAATATAGTCCACCATCGACGACACAATCATAATGATGCCGACGAGTCGGAGGACGAAGGGGGCGGTGGGAAGTGAATTCGTTGCTTTCATCGGGCTTTCTAGAAATTTAACGGTTGTCTACGGATTGCAAATTACTCAAACCTCATCGGGTTAGATCTGCGCGATTTCTTTCTTCAATGTAAAGTGACTTTGGAAACTTGGTTATTTTACATGAGTTATATGGCGATTCAAGCGCAGGAATACCGAGGATGTCTACGTCAGGTCAATGAATCAAATTCTAAATAGAAGTTGAGGTTTGCACCGCATGTAGAGGGTAACATTGCTACGCTTAGAAATCACAAGCTTTTTTGACCCCAGAATACTAGCGGAGTTCCTTCTGCTTGAATTCTTATCAACTTTTCTAAACTTTCTGAGATGATGGCAACTCTCTCCGTGATTTCTCAAAAGCTAAATATCTATACCCCTCAGAATATTACGGTGAGGCAAGGGGATCTGATTGTGCCGTTGTTAGATGGGCAACTATTGAGAGTGACACCCCAGGGAGAAAGTTCGGCGATCGCGAATTTTATGAAGGATGAGTTAGGTGTCCCGTTTGGGATGACCGCTCAAGGCAATGATGTGATTGCGACGGTATCAGGTTTTCTGCCTCAGCATTATTTAATGCGGGTGAAACCCGATGGCAAAGTAGAGACGATCGCGGATTTATCTCGTCAGAGTGGGGCTTATGGTGCGCCGTTTGGGGTGACGGTGTTTCGAGATGAGTATTGGGTCACAGTCTCGACGGATGTGATCGAATCGACAAGTGAGTTGGTTCGAGTGAGCCAAAAAGGGGAAGTGAAAGCGATCGCGAATTTGACTGAGTTTAAGAATCCGTTTGGGCTAGTCGTGCAAGGCGATTCTGTGGTTGTGGCGCAGTCGAGTGGGCATTTGGTGCGGGTGAGCGAGAAAGGAGACGTGAAAGCGATCGTCAATTTGCAAGAGGCAGGGTTTGGATTGCCCTTTAATGTGGCGATTTGGCGCGATCAAATTGTGGCGACGACGAATGCAGGGTTAGTCGTCGCAGTCGATCAAGCGGGAAAAGTTTCGACGATCGCGGATGTGAAAACAGCAAAATATCAAATTCCGTCGGGCATCGTAGTGTTTGAGAAGGATTTGATTGTCACGACGAACGGAGGATTCTTGTTGAGAATTTCAGTCTAGTGGGATCGTTAGAACTAGGAGAAATATGACAGACCCCTCTGAAATCGAATCAGGCATTGAAATAGAATCTGAACAAGCTCCAACGCTGTCAACTGGTTCAGTTCGGAAACAACTGAGAATTTGGATTGCTGCCTCGATTTGGTTTGCTACGGTAATCGGCTACAAATCGCAGTTCCCAACATTAAATCCATTTATTGATATTTTGGTGATTGCTTTCACCAGTTCAATTCTTGCCATTTTTGTAGGCGCTTCCGTTGGTGATATTCTTAAGCGAGTTCTTCAAAATTGGTACTAATTTGACCAAACGAATTGAGCCAAACTTAAAAGCGAGATAATACAGAAATGTAGATCACAAGTGTCCTCATGCTTCAAACATTTAAGGCTGTTTTAAAGGGCAATTCGATCGAGTGGCTTGATGAAGCTCCTGAATTGGGAGAGCAATCGATTCCAGTGCATATTACTGTCTTAGAAGAAACTACAGGCTTAGATGCTGCTACTCGTGGTCAAAAAATGGCTGAAGTGTTGGAGAGATTATCAGCAAATCGCGCTTTTTCAGGGATTGATCCTATCGCATGGCAGCATGAAATTCGTGAAGACTGCTCCATCCCAGGACGAGACGAATAATGCTCCTCGACAGCTACGAAATAAATTAAAACAAGGACATCTGTGAGGGCGGTTGTTCTATCAAATCCCAGGGAAGAGGCGGAACATTCACGTCTTGCTGCTCTAGTAATCTTTGGAATTGGCGGGCGTTTTGGGGTGAATGTTCTTCAACAGGGCAATGAACAAAAAAGTAAATTTCTGTGCCTTGTTGTAGCCAGCGATCGACAATTTTTACCCATTCTTCCAAATACTGCTGATTCAAAGTTGGATGGCTGATATATCGAATCAAAGTAAACGGTGCAGTCACATCCGGCTGCAATGGAACTTTCGGCTTTTTGCGTTCGCTCTCCAACTGCGGATCATCTTCGCATTCATAGATTGGACGTGTATCTAGCAACACTCGCCCAATCTTTAACTCTTGCAATAGCTCGTTCAAGCGGCTGCGATGCGGTTCTTGAAACCATCGGGCATGTCGAACTTCTAACGCCAAATCTGCACCCTTCCAGCCGCGAAGAAACGTTTCTAAATCTGCAAAATTCGCAGGGCTATAGCTTGGAGGTAATTGAGCAAACAAGACCCCTAAGCGATCGTCGAGTCCCTGCATGAGTTCCAAAAACTTCAAGGCTCCTGATATCGACGAGGCAAGTTTTCCAGAATGAGTCAATGTTTTCGGCAACTTTGGGCAGAACTTAAAGCCAAGAGGCGTTTCGGATTTCCAGCGACCGACTGTAGCGCGATCGGGAATGGAATAAAACGTCGTATTGCCCTCGACACAAGCAAAACGACGACTATAGAGATTCAGAAAATCAGAGGCTTTGCTTTTCGGGGGAAACAGATCGCCTACCCATTGCTTATATGCCCATATTGCACAACCCATCCGAAATTTCGTTCTGTCGGAGAAAGAGGATTCAATCATCAGATAGAGTCAAATCACAACGTAAATTTAGACAATCAGACTGCCCCTTCAAAATTTGATCAACATGCTAGGTATCAATCAAGTTAAAACAGCAGGACTATTAGGACTTTTAAGCGGAATCCTAGTTTTAGCAGGTTACTATCTTGTCGGAAATGAGCAAGGTCTTATTTTAGGACTAATCTTTGCAGCTTTCACGAGCTTTGGGTCATGGTATTACTCCGATCGAGTTGCGCTTGCATCCTATGCTGCTCAGCCACTCGAACGTGAACAATCCCCCGAACTCTTTGACATGGTGAAACGACTCAGCGATCGAGCGGAAATTCCCATGCCCAAAATCTTTTTCGTTCCCACTAAATCCCCCAATGCCTTCGCAACCGGACGCGATCCAGAACATGCTTCTGTAGCAGTGACAGAAGGAATTGTTGATCTGCTGTCTCCAGAAGAATTAGAAACCGTTCTCGCTCACGAATTAACTCACGTGAAGAATCGCGATACGCTGACGCAAGCGGTTGCAGGTACGATCGCAGGTGCCATCACTTTTCTCGGTCGCATCTTGACCTTCGGCGCTCTATATGGGCCAGTTTACGGAAATAATCGCCGGGGCAACAATCCTTTAGGCATCTTATTTCTGATTGTTCTTGCCCCCCTTTCCGCTTCATTGATTCAACTCGCAATTTCTCGAACTCGTGAGTTTGCAGCAGATCAAGGTTCTGCTGAACTCACTGCCAACCCGTTAGCTCTTGCAAGTGCGCTAGAGAAATTGGAGACCGTTGGGCATCAAATCCCCATGAATGGAAATCCGGCAATGTCACCGCTCTTAATTGTGAATCCGCTATCAACCCAAGGGTTACAGTCTCTCTTCCGCACTCACCCTGCAACCGAAGAACGAATTCGTCGCTTAATGGAACTCGCGGCTCAACGCTCATCGGCGATCGCGGCTTAATTTCGTTGAGAACTCTGTGCTAGAACAGAAATATCTCAACACAAAAAACCGCTATGACGCGACGCGACTATAACGATCCCAACGGAATCGGTGATGAAATCAAAGCTCATATTGCAATCCTTGGCACGATCGTTGCCGCGATGTGGCTGCTGGAATTTGTCGATATTGCTTTAGGCGGTCGATTAAATTACCTGGGCATCTATCCTCGTAGCACGATTGGGCTGCGAGGTATTTTATTAGCCCCATTTCTACACCTGAACTTTCAGCATCTCATTAGTAACACCATTCCCTTCGTTGTCATGGGCTGGTTTGTGATGCTGCGCGGCATTCCTGAATTTTTCAAAGTCAGTGTGATCGTCGCTTTAGCAAGCGGAATCGGAACTTGGTTATTTGGTTCAGCAGGATTACATATTGGGGCGAGTGGTGTCGTCTTTGGCTATTTCGGCTTTCTACTCTCACGAGCTTATTTTGAACGGAGTAGTTTATCGATCGCGCTATCTCTCGCTGTCGGCTTGCTCTATGGCGGTTTGATTTGGGGAGTGCTGCCGGGTCGCTTCGGTATCTCCTGGGAAGGACACCTTTTCGGTTTCTTGGGCGGGATTTACGCAGCAAGAGAACTTTCACGACGCTGATGCAAAAGAGCGATCGAAATTATTCGATCGCTCTTTTGCGTTGCAATCTATTCAAAGTAATGCGGCGTAAACGAGCCGTGCAGCCCGTAAGGAATATGATGCTTCAAATGGAGCTTTGCAACAACACTCAAATCCTTTGCATCAACAATCACCACATCTGAGCGATCTCGTTTCACATCAAAGACCACTGCAATAAGCCATCCATCATCTTCTGCACCTTGCACTTCGGTGTAAAGTCCAGATTCTGAAGCTTTTCCACGCGGCACAAAGACAGGTTCGCTAACGTAGCCATCGGGTGCGAAACTACAAGTCTGACGTTCTCCAGTTTCAACATCAACTTTGAGAATCGCTTGATGGGGAGCATTCCCGCTTTCAGCATGAGCCGCAGCGAGATAAACATAGCGATGCTGTCGTCCAGCGAGCGCAGGGTGAATAAAAGGAAATTCACAGCAGCGAGGTTCGAGCAGTTGTCGATCGACCGTACCCGATTCCAAATTCATGCGGAATCGCCACAACTGACCCGGTGCAAGCGCATCGAAATCAGTTTCGCGATAGTCTGAACCCGGTTCAACAGAAGGCAAGCTCTCATAGCAAATCGAATCAAGCACAA
Source organism: Leptolyngbya boryana PCC 6306 (assembly GCF_000353285.1). NCBI lineage: Bacteria > Bacillati > Cyanobacteriota > Cyanophyceae > Leptolyngbyales > Leptolyngbyaceae > Leptolyngbya > Leptolyngbya boryana. The sequence goes on along the minus strand of NZ_KB731324.1, from coordinate 2,689,289 downwards.
TTTCGCCATCTTGCTCGAAAGCATTCGCATGATGGAACACAAAACCAGAAGGCGTTTCAAGAATTTTCGGTTTCGCTTTGAGGGCTGGATCGCGGGGAATAATCAGAACTTTTGTGGGTTGATCCGGGCGGAATTTGATACATTCACCTGCCGATCGCAGTCCTGCTAAAAACGGCAAAGGATTAAACGCAACTGGATTTTGGAAGAAGATGCAATAGTTCGGCGTGATAGCAAAATCATGAATAAACGCAAATCCCGGAACTGGATGCTCATGATGCCGAACAATTTTGCCATCAAGATCCAATTCGTAAATGCTAATGGTGAAGGATAATCCAGCCTTGATCGAGAAGTTGACTAAGCAAGGGTTGCCCTGATCAAATTGACTCGATGGATCAATCCAAGGATGTGCTGCAAACGGTGCGCCTTTCGAGAGTTCGCCATCGAAATACTCTAACCCGATCGTCTCTAATGTTTTCGGATCAAGCCGATGCGGCTCTGCGGCTTCCCAAAGGGCAAGTAATTTACCGCCCCAGTAAAGCACTTGTGTGTTGGCAATATTCTTAATACGAGTATCAAAAGCATTCGCAAGCCAGCCACCCGCTTTTTGAGTGCCGAATACGCCTCGATAGAGAATTTTTCCAGTTTTTTGTTCTGCTAAGTAGCCTTCAGTTTTAACAAATCGATTGCGGTAATGAGCACGACCGTTGTGAAATGCGATCGCGCTAATCATGCCATCGCCATCAAACGGATGTTGAATCCGTTCTCCATTGATATCAAGCAATCCAGGCCCATTTCTAAACAAGGTTCCGTTTAGCTCAGTCGGGATTTCGCCTTCAATCTCTTCAATCCAATAACTATGTTCTTCTTTCAGCGATCGATATCCGCGTTGCCATTCTTCTGTGTTGTAAGAACGGGTCGGAACCGTCGCTGCATGTTCAAAAAGCTGAAATCCTTGCATTATCCAATCAATTCCTAAACACTATCTTTCTGGACTTCAACGACTTCACTGCTACCGACCGAAACCAAAGCTTGTCCAACTGGCTCAGCAAGTTTGATCGGCTCAGAAGTCGTCGCATCTGCCCCAGGCAGCCAACCGAGTAAAGGTAAGGGTAACAACGTGCTCAAATTCGTAATCAAGACCAAAATCCATAGATTATCGAAGTTTGTCTCGGTCACACCAAACCAGTGAGTCAGTAACGCTCCAAACTCGTATGAGACTAATCCAGACAAGTTAACAACCGACATTAGCAACGCGAATAAGGTCGCTTCCACTCCCGGCGGGCAGAGTCTTGCTGCAAGCACGAGCACAGGCATGAAAGCAATCTGTCCCATCACCGTCAGAATCAAACTATCGCCCAAGCTAAACCAGCGATCGTCAATTCCCAATGCTCGATTGGTATGCGTCACGAGCAGGATCATCGACAATCCTAAAACGGCTGAAATGACGGTAGACCAGCCAAAAATAACTCGAAATGGCACCCCTTTGAGAAATCGTTGAAACACCCAAATTCCAACGATCGAGGCAATACTCGTGACAAGTCGAACTCGCCCTAAAAACTCCGGCTCAAATCCCAATTCATTCGTTGAGAAGTAAAAGAACGAAGATTCAGCCGTTGGAGTCGCTTGCCACAAGAATAAAAACGCAGTTGGCAGCCAAATCGATTTCTGCGTAATCGCCTGCTTCAATTGCTTCAATTGATCGCCCACAACTGACCAATCAGGCTTCGAGGTAACTGGAGATTCTGCAATCAACCAAGCCACAGATGAAGCAATCAGCGGAAATGTGGCGGTGATTAAGAAAATCGTTCGAGTATCAAACTGCTGAAGCAATGCCCCACTGAAGTAGGCAGTCATCAAACCACCCAATGCAGAAGCTCCCCAGCTTAGGGATTGCAACGAACCCGCGCCACTTACAGATTCGCCTCTGGCTCGTTCGACAACCAGGGAATCGACAATGACATCTGCGATCGCGGTAGACAAAGACCCTAATGAAATTGCCAACGTTGCCGCCCAAGCGGAATGTACAACCGTTGCCAGGAGAATCCAAGCTGTGGTTCCAATGAGTCCAGACAGAATCAGATAAGGACGACGACGATATCCAAAGATCGGTAAGCCATCCGAGATAAACCCAAATAGAGGTTTAATCATCCAGGGCAGCGCTACAATACCCAGCAGTGCTGAGACTTCAGCCGGATTGAGATGTAGCTCGTCTTTGAGAAAGAAACTCACAGCCAATCGAGCTAATCCGAGAATCCCTTGGACAAAATAGACCAGCAGAATCGCGATTAACTCAGCAGATGGCTCATGCCCAAAGAAGAGTTTCTCGGTCACGGATGCCTTGAGTTTGGATAAACCAGAGTCAGAAACAATCATTGACGTTTCTTTACAAATATCAATGTCTTTAATCATATCGCTAGATCCAGAAGCCGGGTATTATCCGACCTGCGGAAAGTTGCGATTTACTGATTTACGAGTCTTTCTCCTCAGGCTGCATTCTCTCCCGTATGGAAAAGAGAATCTGCGCTGTTCTAGCAATCCTTGTTTTAGCAATTCTAAAGTCTCTACGCCTGTAAATTTCTCTAAGGCAACTTTTATGTATCGCACTTAACCATATTCGTAATACTTTGACACTTTTTGTAATATTAGTTAATATATTTACAGCTAATGCGTTCAGAGTACTTACCATGCAAGACACACAAAAGATTACAGCACCTGCTGTAGAGGATCGTAACGCTTGGAAATTTGGCTTCACTCCGCAAGCTGAACTATGGAATGGTCGATTAGCAATGATCGGCTTTGTGGCTGCTTTGATCACTGAATATTTAACAGGTAGCGGCGTATTGCGCTTCCTGGGTCTGATGTAATCGTATCGTTATCTTTCTTTTAAATTCTGGTCAACCTTGAAAGCTAGTCTGTTGGGCATCTCTACCAGAGATGCCCAGTTTTTTTTGCAATCTAACTTTGCGTTCCAGCAATTTGAGCGATCGTCCAATCTGGACGAAGATTTTTTGCTTGTCTCAGATAAGGGTGGTGAATTTTCACATTCGGATCAGGCGTATTGAAATGAATCAAAAACCGGATACACCGCTCTAAACTCCCCTTCACATACATTTGCTGCACGTCGATTAGCGGCACATTTGCCCAATGCGCGCGTTCTCTAGCGATCGCAGCCGGAAAAATCGCATCAAGATCTTTCGTCACCGTAAACGTAGCACTGACGATCTCATCAGGGTCTAACGTGTTGTAAGCCTCCAACTCGTCTAATAACTCCGTCACCGCTTCCCGAATTGCCTCGATCGTATTTTCTGAAGCGGTGGTCGCTCCCCGAATTGCTCGTACTCGCCAATGCACGTGGGTATCCTCCATATCTTGCTCGTCTCAATCCACTAGCTTATCAACGAAGGGATATAGATTGAATCCGGATCATTGCTTCATTCTTTACGCTTAAGGGCGGTATAACCACAGAGGCAACCCACAAGTCTCAAGTTCAAATTCCAACCAATCCATTCCGACAACCAACGGCGGCAAGGCTCCAATTAGTCCGTCTAAGCGATCGTTCGACGTGAATCGACTCACAACCGACTTCTTCTCTTCAAAGTTAAATGTCTTGGTTTTCTCAGGATCAAGCCCAACCAATTCACAAGCCCAACGACGGGCATCTTCTTCAGTTCCCAAGCGATCGACAACTCCTAAAGCGAGTGCCTGCTGTCCGGTAAAAATCCGCCCATCTGCAAACGTTCTGACCGTCTCCTCTGGGAGGTTTCGTGACTCTGCAACGGTCTGAACGAATTGAGAATAGCTAATATCAATCAGTTCTTGTAGGATTTTTTGCTCAGGCTCAGTCAGTTCTCGATCGAACGACAAAATATCTTTGTACGGACCTGATTTGATCACTTTGAAGGAAACGCCAACTTTTTCGAGCAGACGCTCAATATTATTCCCACGCAGAATCACGCCAATACTACCTGTAATCGTTCCAGGATTCGACATAATGTGCTGTGCGCCCATGCCAATGTAAACGCCACCTGAAGCCGAAATATTGCCGTAGCTCGCAACGATCTTTACCTTTTCGCGCAATCGTTTCAGCGCTTCGTAAATTTCCTGAGAATCGCCTACGGTTCCGCCCGGGCTATCAATTCTCAGCAATAGAGCTGGAAATTCTCTTTCCTCAATCACTTTGAGATTTTCAAGCACTCTTTTTCGAGTTGCACCTGCGATCGCGCCTTTCACCTCAATTCGAGCAATCTGTTTTCGTGACCCACGTTTTCTAAAGAACCGAACCATAAATTTCAACCATCACAAGTATGTTTGATTCTAACGAATCCGATCGCCATCGCTATAAAGAATACTTAACGAATCTACATAATTTACTAAGATTAGAGTAGCCTCATTCCTAATTGCCCATGTCACTCAAATCTCGATCGCCTTTCCTGCTCATCGCACCTTTTTTCCTATGGGGAACTGCAATGGTCGCGATGAAAGGAGTCATTCCCAATACCACGCCTTTTTTTATGGCAGGGGTGCGTTTACTCCCTGCGGGAATTCTGGTTTTATTGGCAGCAATTTGGATGAAGCGATCGCAACCACAAGGGTGGGCAGCATGGCTTTGGATTAGTTTCTTCGCCCTAGTCGATGGCGCACTGTTTCAGGGTTTTTTGGCGCAAGGATTGGTGAGAACTGGGGCAGGACTGGGATCAGTGATGATTGATTCTCAGCCTTTAGCGGTCGCGCTGATGGCGTTATGGCTCTTTGGGGAAAAGATTGGAGTGTGGGGCTGGCTGGGCTTAGCAATAGGCGTTTGCGGCATCAGTCTGCTCGGCTTGCCTGAAGAATTCATTCTTTCAGCAGGATCACGTTTAGGAGAAGCTTTTGTCGATATCGGCTCATTTGCTGACTTGCTCGCTGGCTTATTCGATAACGGGCAATGGCTTATGTTACTTGCTGCTCTATCAATGGCAGTTGGAACGATTCTTTCTCGCTATGTTTGCCAATATGCAGATCCGATTTCAGCCACAGGCTGGCACATGATTTTAGGCGGATTGCCCCTGTTTGGATTGTCGAGCCAGTTAGAAACTGATCAGTGGACGAATTTAAGTGCAGCCAATTGGGTGTCGTTGTCTTATTCCACAATTTTTGGCAGTGCAATTGCGTACGGTTTATTTTTCTATTTTGCTGCGAGTGGGAGCTTGACTAGTTTAAGCTCTCTGACATTTTTGACACCCGTATTCGCTTTGCTGTTTGGCAACCTTTTCTTAGCTGAAGTCCTCAGTCCGATTCAGTGGATTGGCGTTGCTCTAACCCTTATCAGTATTTACTTAATCAATCAACGCGATGTCTTGAGTGGATCAATTTCTGAGTCGATCGAAGAAGTTCAGGGTAACATAGCCGAGAATAGGCAAATGCTACCGCAAGCCGACTCGAATCTCAGTGAAATTACAACCATCTCGGACTCTAACCTCGATCGCTAAATCGATTCGGGCATTCTAGGAGTCGAATGGCGATTTGCAGTTTTGGATTTGTTTATGATCCCACGCCCCAGTCTCCTGATTGTCACTTGTGCAGCTTGTCTCAGTGTGTCGGCGCGTTCGGTCGAGGCAAGTCAAGCTCAAAATTTAGCCTCACCCGTTTTGGCAAAAACAGGTCAGCCAGCAAACCCACCGCTTTGGGCTTCTCCAATTGTGCTAGGAGGCGCTGGAGCAGTCGCGATCGTGGGAGTTGCAGTTGTTATCGCCTTAAAGCGTATGGGACAAACAACGCCTGACATCCTAGAGCCGATTACGCCTGATTTAAACCCTGCCCCCCCATCCTTACCAGCCTCCCCATCCTTGCCATTGAGTGTTCCAACGTTGAACGGTTCAACTCTCAAGTCAGAGCTAGCAAACTCTCGCCCAACCTCTCAAAATGGCAATGGTCGATCGCAGACAACTCTCCAATCTGAGATTGCTGAGCCGCTAACTCAGGTTGTCGATTCTCCAAAGCCTACGGAGCTAGAATCTCAGCCCAAGCTTGAGGAAACGACGCGACTTGCGAAAGTCAATATCGTCGATGAACTGATTCAAGATCTGCGATCGCCTGATCCAGTTAAGCGCCGCAAAGTGATTTGGGAGTTGGGACAAAGAGGCGACACTCGTGCCGTTCAGCCGCTCGTCGATTTGCTGATTGATTCCGATTCTAAACAGCGAAGTTTAATTCTCTCAACTCTGTCAGAGATTGGGACTCGCACCCTCAAACCAATGACCCGCGCTTTAGCAGTGTCATTGCAAGATGAAAATGCAGAAGTGCGAAAAAATGCCATTCGAGATTTGACGCGCGTCTATGACATGGTTTCGCAAATCAGCAATCTCTTGCACAAAGCCACTGAGGATTCAGACAAAGATGTGCAAGAAACAGCAAAATGGGCTTTGGGTCAATTGAATCGCATTCGTCAGGTTCCGGGTGACAATCTACCTGTCTTGAAAAATTCAGTCAGTCCTCCTGAAAGTTTGCCATAGGCATGAATGGGATTTGAGCAATCTTCGATACAGATTTCTCGCCTAGATCCCGTCAAAATTACGATTGTGTCCTAGAGTCAAATCACCATAACTTCGGCTCCCTTGCGGGAGCTATTCTTTTTTAAATGGCATTCCTATTAAACCTGTTTCGGGCGAACCTCAAATTCAGAACGCGCACGGAAGAAACAAACTTCAAACTCAAAGAAGAAATTGGCTTGTCCCAAAATCAAGGGCACATTATTTGCTTGTGTCCAAGCAAACGCTAGATTAACTCTTGGGAACGAACTAATTTGAGCATTCACCACGACTGCGCGAGCTTCAAATCGAGCCAAGTTCCCTGCTAAGACAACCGAAAGCGTCTCATTCTCCCAAATTAAGCCTAACTGTTGCCCCAACTCATAAGGCAAAACATTGACGCTTGCCCCTGTATCTAATCAGCCTTCGACGTTTAGAGCTTGATTATTCAGACTGAGTATCAATGGCAAATATGCCATTCGATCGACCATGCCAAGACGGGTATCAATAATTTTGTAGGGGAACTTCTGAGCGTCAACCATTCTGTTCCTGCTGTTTCGTTGCCAGGAGATCCATCAAAACATTCGCAGCCTCAGAGCAGTTATACGGCGACCAAACAGGATATTCTTGACCTGCAACAAAGAAGTTTGCATCTTCTTCTTTGACGAGTTCTGTTGCCAAAAATTGCATCAGTTTCAGCTTGTCAAGTTTTGGCAGTTCTTGGATTTGTGACATTAGCTCAGGTAATGACATATGAAAGTTTTCTTTTCTAAAGTTGATTGACCTCGATTCCGAATCGTTGCTCTATCTTGGGTGAACTTATCCATCAAACCAGAAAACTATCCTAATCTCATTTGGATCGCCTAACTTAAGCAATGCCTCAATAAACTCTTCAGAACAGCCTATGTAGTCTCGATAACTCGTTACCCACGATACTTCAGTAGTGCCAGGTTCTTGTTTCCAATTGGGAAGAACAAAATACAGACTTTCCCCCTCTGGAAAAGCGATCGGAAGCGCACTGTCCCCATCAAATAAATCAGCATACTGGTGTTTCACATACGCCCACTGCTTCACATATTGACCATCCCAGTCGTAGTCTATAACTTCTTGAGCCAATAGCCAGGAATGTCCAAAACAGCAACCAACGGCGGATTCCACAAAATGCTTCTTGTAAAGATCATTCATATCTTCCGGGAAACCCCGTGGTTCTGAAATAGGCTCTATGACAGCGTACATTGTTGATCGTAGATTATCTTGACAGATACCAGCCAGAGCCGCAAATAACCTAAACGGTCGTCCAATTTCAATAGCTTCTACAGGCACAACCTTTCCTTTTGACCATGATGTTGCTTGAGGCTGAGGAATTGGCTCCCATTTTCCATGCACGTATATTTCTGCATACAAATTGATATCAGTACCCATAGATTGGTTCCGAATAGACCAACATCGATAATTCCCGTATCGATAATGTAGAGAGAGATAGAGTAACGGCTTATCCTGCTCGGAAAACTTCGCTGGCTGTCAGATCTAGCGTTCTGAAGGTGGAAGAGGTGATAGGATCACTCTCCCGAAATCTCTGAACCTCATATTCCCCATCAACTAGGGTGTAAATACTAATCGTTGGCTGCTTAGGATTACCAATGTAAAGTCGTCCCCCAAGCGCTGCATAATCTACAATCCAATATTCTCGGATGCCTAATTTCTCATACTCTGCCAGCTTGATCAGATAGTCATCTTGCCAATTTGTACTCACGACTTCAATCACAAGCGGCGGACAAGTGTAGGCAGCAGCAGGACTTGAGAGAGAACGCATTCTCTGCCATTCTGCACGATCGAACACCACAATATCCGGTTTACGGCTTTTCTCTTTCTCTCCAGGTTCAGTGTTCATCCTGACCTGCTTCAACCGTTTTGGAACATAGGGCAAATCTCGCTCTTGGCAATGTTGCTTTAAGCGATCGCACAATTCATCCGCAACATCTTCATGAGCAGCATTCGGTTCAACAAGTGGCACAGGAATTCCATCAATTAGTTCAAAATTACGATCACTGCCATCATCCCAAATCAAAAAATCTTCAAATGTCAGCGTTTGGCTCTGAATTGCAGGTGTCATAAATTTCCCTTCAATCGCAAAACGAGGAGCAAGCCTTAGGTTAACTCCTCGCTCTAGAAATTAGATCGAACTTTGCTAGTTCACAACTTCTGCAAACTCAACAACTTGCCCGGTAAAGTCTTTTGCTAAAAAGTTCAAAGGCTTTTCACGACGGATTTTGTGCTTGATGCCGCGAGTTTGAATGCGGAGAAGGATCTGATCGAGACAATCTCGATCGAAACAAACATGCCGTTGTCGGTCTTTCTCGCCCAAGGTTGCACCAGAAATCACATGCAGTTGAGTATTTTTCTTAAGCTGATACCACAGTCCATCGTTGCCGTTACCACGCGCCGTCGTACTTCCCATCGAACCAGTAAGATACATTGGGTTCACGCCTGCCGTTCCCAATGACTGTTCGTAATTATAGTAATAATGCAGGGGAATCTCAGCCACTGCTAGCTTCAACATCCCTTCGTAAAAATCGCGGGCGCTCTCAATATCTGAAACCATCACAGTATGAACCTTGGGAGCGCTCGTCAGGAAAAGCCACATTGCTACAGCGTATGCGCCGAGCAACATCACCATGATGCCTTGAGTTGAGAATAAACTATCCATAGATTAAAAAGACTAACGCAACGGGCTGAGTTACAGAATCAGTCCACTTATTCTATCAATACGATTCTGAAACCATCCGCAAGCTTTAGAAAATCACAATTTTTTTGGGCGATCGACCTCTAAAAAAACGTGCCATTTTCGATTCAGCCTGTATATAGTTATTAATCCGACCTTGACATTCTTATGAAAGCTGTAGCGGTTCCAACTTTTCCAGAAGCAAATCATCCAATCGTTAAAGCATTGTTTCATCACAGCGATCAGGAATTGCTGACCTTGTTTCAGCGCTATCCTGACTCTGGGCAATTCTTTACAGCGCTGTTTTGTCGCTACAGTCCCATGGTTTATGCGTTAATTCAGCGCTCCGCCCGCTCGCCTGTGCAAGCTGAGTATCTCTTGGCATTGATTTGGCGACATGTCTTTCACGAATTGGCAGGCGTTGATTTGCGAGTGTTTAGCCAAAGTGGCTCAACCTTTCAAACTTGGCTTTTAGCTGTGACGGCATCGGGGATGAACGAAGCAGAATTGCCGCCTGTTGAGGAAATTCATTATGACATTCGACGGGTTTCTCCGCCATTTTGGTGTTATCTCGATCGTGCTTTAGAACAGTTGCCACCTTTGACACGTTTGACGATCGTCATGGCTCAAACCTTTCACTGGGGAGAAACTCGAATTGCTGCGTATTTGCAAGCAGAGGGTGAACAAATTGATGCGGAGCAAGTCAAAGCACATTTGCAGGCAGGCTACAAAGCTTTAGAGAAACTTTTGCCGGATGACATTAGAACGATCTATCTGGGTGGGAATGCTTTAGATCAAGAATCGGTTTCCGAATTGGAGGCTGATTTCGATCCAAGCCTAGAAGAAATTGAATTTTTCTAATGTTGAAACTCGTCCCCTCGATCGCGCTCAGCCTGTTGGTCAGTAGCGCTCTGGCTGCTCCTAGCTTCGCGTCTTCACTCAATCACCAGCTTCGTGTTCAGTACAATAACGGCACGCAAGGCAGTGCGCGACAAACCGCAGACCGCATCGTGGAATCTGGAATTCAAGCGCAACGAAGCGGTTTACTCGATCAAGCGATCGCGGATTGGAATCGCGCTCTTGACCTCTATCAACAAATTGGCGAAATCCCAGCGCAGGGGCGGGTCTATGATTTGCTCGGCATGACCTATATCCAACTCAATCAATTGAACAATGCTGAGAATGCTTTCCGCCGCAGTTTGGGTGCAGCCCGCGATGAAGGCAATACGATTCGGCAAATCTACGGCTATAACAACGTCGGACAGGTGATTCTGCAACGTGGGCAAACCGTTGAAGCCGCGAATTCTTTTGCAGAAGGTGTGAGAATCGCTCGCCAAGCGAAACATGATGCAGGACTGGGATTATCGCTGAGCAATTTGGGATTAGCAACTTATGCCCAAGGGCGATATCAAGCCGCGATCGCATTTCTCGAAGAAGCCCGCAAGTTCCGAGATCAGGCAAAAGATCCCATTGGTGCAGCGAATACTTTGAATAACTTAGGCGATGCCTATCGGGCGGTTGGATCTTTTGCGCTCGCTTATGCAGCCCACGATCGCGCGATGACGCTCGCACAGACAGGAAGCGACCAAGCGGCTCAATTTCGAGCGTTTGATGGCATGATGCTCGCAAATCGAGGCATGGGTCAAGAGAATCGCTTCACCGAGATGCTAAATCAGCGTTTAGCAATGGCAAATCGGAGTAACGACGCTTGGCAAATGCTGAACTCTTTGAAAATGGTGGCGCAGCATCAACAGCAGCAGGGCAAACTCACTGCGGCTGAGGGCTATTATCAGCAAGCTTATTCGGTGGCTCAGAGATTGAATGCAGCCCGGGAACAGACCTTTTTGAGAGAACAACTCGGGTTTTTGCGATCGCGTAAATTCCGTTGGCAAGCGCGATAAGACACATCAAGAAGTCTTAACCCCGTGGACTTTTCCATTCGGCATAATTGCGCCCTGAAGATTTGCTCCCGTGAGTTTCACCATGACTCGATCTTCAAAGCCAACTTTCGCACCCTCTAAATTCGCGCCCCGCAGGTCTGCCCCACTTAAATCAGCGCCGATTAGATTCGCCTCCCGCAGATCTGCCCCACACAAATTTGCTTCCAGCAAATTCGCGCGGAACAAATTCGCTTTCTCTAATTTCGCACCTTCCAAGTTTGCCTTGTGCATAAACGCATCACTGAGATCGGCACGCGTTAAATTCGCACGACTCAAGTTATAGCCAGACAAATCTTTCTCTTTTAAGTTCTGTCCGCTCAAATCTTTCCCCGTCATATCTGTCATGTGGGGACGTGCGGGCGTTTTGGGAGGCTGGTGATATTCAGCGCGATAGTGGGATTGACGATAATAGTTTTGATCATTCGTCGATTTATGCGGATTCGCATCAGCCGATTTTGCCTGTTCAGAGCGATTGGCATCCGAAGTCTGATGATAATTTGGACGGGGATAAGGCTGATAGGTTTGGTAATTTGGGCGCGAATTCGCGGTGTGCTTTTCCGAATGTCCGTTATTTGAGTGCCCGCTATTTGAGTGCCCGTTATTTGAGTGCCCGCTAGTCGAATGCCCATTGGTCGAATGCCCATTGGTTTGCCGTCCACTGGAGGTCTGCCCACTGTGGTAGCCCGTCGAAGATTGGGTCGGAGGACGGTAATAGTAGGACTGATAATAAGTTTGCTGCGCAGGCTTAGGTTGAGCCGCTGCAGGTTTTGGAGTTGCGCCGTTTTTATGGTGCGATCGCAAGGTATCTCGTGCCTGATTCAATTCCTTGATTTTCGCTTCGGCTTTTTGCACTAAGCGGGGATTATCCTTGGGGATACGGTCAGGATGCCAAATAAACACTAAGTCCTTATAAGCTTGGGTCACCTCTTCCATCGATGCCCCAGGCTCTAATCCTAATAGTTGATAGCAGCGTTCTAGCTCACCCATCTACTTCACCATCCCGCTTCGACCGATAGCCAACTGTGATTACTCACTCACTCATTCTCCAATGAAGAATGAAGTAGAAAGCTTGCTTTGATTCAGTGTAAACGGTTCTTCGGTCGCCTGTCTCGGAATAAAGAGTGATTTAATCTCGTTAACCCATTGATTAAATTTATAAATAGCCGGGAAAAAGAGAAACAAGGCTCAGACCTTATATGCAGAGCCTTGTTTCCCCAGCTTGAGATGGAACCGAAACCTAACGGAAAATCCCAAAGATACCAAGTGCCGGCCCTAAGAAACTGCCGATTCCTTCAGCGACACTTTGAAGTCCAGTCTTACCGACCACGATCGTATCTCCGGCTTGCAGAGGAGGATTCTTTGCTTGATCAATGCCGCGGGAGAAATCGATATCGACCCGACGACGATCAACTGCTCCATTCGGCTGAAGGCGAATAAATTCAACCGAACTCTTACGCGCTCCCCGAGCAAAGCCACCTGCCGCAAGAAGGGCTTGGTTCATCGTCGTGTAAGGTGGAACCTGAACTGCACCAGGTTTTTCTACTTGCCCGACCACATTGACCGTGATCAGTTCAGGCGAGATGACCCCACGACCCATAATCGCGGCATCTTCTGGAGTAATCGAAGCCGTTGCCAGAGGCACAATGACGCGATCGCCTTCTTGCAAGATGATGTCCTGCTTGCCGTCGCCCTCTCTCAACAAGCTCATCAAATTCACTTTGATGGTTTGTTCGGCTCCGTTGGCAACCGTCCGCCGCACTTCAATATCGCGAATGTTGGCTCGCTGAGTGATACCGCCTGCTTGTTGCAGTGCTCGGGTAACAGTGGGTGCTCTCAGGCGCTGTGCTGCTGTGGTGGCTCCAGGAGCAGGGGTTGTCGCACCTGTATCGGAGACCGCGATTGTTTCACCGCGCACGGTTTGAGGTCCAGGACGATTCACTTCCCCGGCAACAATAATGCTGATTGGTCGATCGAAGCTTGCGCCTAAACTAGAGTTTGCCAGTTCACTCGATTGATCAAAATTTAGCGCGGCCGCTGCAGGCACATATACACTGTCCCCGTCGCGCAACTGCACGTCTTGACCTAAATCACCACCTCTCAAGAGTTTGGCTAAATCAACCTTGAATGTCTGTGTTCCACCACCACCGGGGCGACGACGGACGATCTCGACTTGCTTGAGATCTGCTGACTGCTTGATTCCACCTGCCATCTGCACCATGCGGCTCAGGGTGGGAATACCAACATCCCCCAGCGTCGTAGTGTAGGTTCCTGGGCGTGCCACTTCGCCGGATACTGCCACCTGAATGGGACGAGCAGTCAACAAGCTGACGGTAATCACGGGACGAGTCAGATATTCGCTGTAGCGTCGTGCCAGCGTATCAGATGCCTGCCGCATCGTTAATCCTTGCACCACGACTCCACCTGCTAGCGGCAAGTTGATCGAGCCATCCGACATGACTTGATATTCGCCACTATATTCTGGGACACCGAAGATATCGATCTTCACTCTGTCACCGGAGCCAAGTAAGTACCCTTCATCTACTCGAACCGGAGCCGGACTCGCAGCCGCTGGGGCAGGGCGAGTGGGCGCAGTCTGGGCGATTGCAGGAGTCGCGATCGCGGTCAATCCGAGTAGTGTTGCCATCATCAGCGGGTTAGGCTGAGCCTTTTTCCAATCCATAGATCTGATAAATCTCCTAAGCACAAACAGTCCGAGTCAGTTCTGCGATCGCACTTTGATACACCCCAAGCGTTTCCTGATGAACACGTTCCACCCGTAACCAATCTAAATTGGTTTGGGCACGCTGCTTCCAATCTTCTAATTCATCTCGCCGAGTCAACAGCCCGGAAAGTGTCTTAGAAAGAACGGTGATGTCTTTGGGTGGGATGAGTTTTCCGGCGCTTCCACCGTCGAGGACTTCTGGAATGCCATCGACATTGGAGGCGACGATCGCACATCCAGCTTCCCGTGCCTCAGAGAGCACTAACCCAAAAGGTTCTCGGCGAGAGGCGAGTACAAACACATCCGTTGCAAGCAGATATCGCTGCGGTTCCGCTTGGAAACCCTCAAAGTGAATCCGTTTCCGGTGAGGACTTTTCCTGGCTCGACGCTCGAACGCCGCCCGTTGCGGACCATTTCCTACTAAATATAAGTGGGCGGTTGGATGTTCGTCAGCTATCTGCACAAAGGCTTCAAGTAAGTCTTCAATTCCTTTGCGGTGATAGAGTCCGGCGATAGTCGTGATGGCAGGACGCTCTAACAATAAGGGTTTGACCCGATCCAGGGGGGTCTGTCTCAGACTGCCAATCGTTCCATTCGGCACCACATGGAGTTTCCGTACTGGAATACCCCGATGTTGCATTGAGCGCGCAACTGCTTGGCTGACTGCAATGACGCGATCGGCAACTCCCATCAAAACTGCATGAAATTGCCATTCATTGTGGACGGTTGAAACCAAAGCATAATCGGCATTTCCACGCAAAGCTTTCCCTAAAATCACGCCAGTCATCATGTGGGCGTGGACAATATTCGGTGAAAATTCTTGCGTAATTTTTCTAAATTTCTTGGTAGCGTTTAATACTTCTATCGGAGAGCGAGAAACTTTTAGCGGGAAATGCTGGATTTGAAATTGCTTCATCAAACATTCATATTCACCGCCCGCCGAAGCGATCGCGACCTCAAAACCTGCTTGAGCTTGAGCACAGGCGAGGTCGATTGCAGCATTGACAATCCCGTTTCCAATATTTTGAGCGTGGTTAAGGATGTGAAGAATCCGCATCTAAGCTAGTCTGCAACAGGGTTTCCACAAATGTGAGGTATTGATCGACGATGCGATCGCGCTCAAAGTCTAGAGAGCGCTGTTTGAGAAGCGTCGAATCGATCGACCTATCCAGCGTGTCCAGAATCGCGGTTGCCATTTCTGCCGGATCAGCAATTTTTACTAGCTTACCGTATTTTCCCGCTGCTAGAGTTTCCGCAGGTCCGCTGGGACAGTCTGTTGCCACGATCGGAACACCGCAAGCGAGGGCTTCTGCCACAACATTTCCAAAGCCTTCAAATTTCGAGGACAAAACAAATACAGCTGATGCTGCCATGTAGGCGTAGGGATTTTCCACAAATCCGGGCAAGGCGACGTCTTGTTCGAGTCCGAGTTGCCGAATTCGTTCCTCTAATAGAGCACGTTGTTCGCCTTCACCCAGAATCATCAAGCGTGCGGGACGAGTCACCCGAACTTGAGCAAAAGCTTCGATTAACGTGAAAAAATCTTTTTGGCTGACCAATCGTCCGACTCCCAAAATCACAGGAGGTTCTCCAGGCTGAAACCAAGGGTGATCGATCGGTTCTTGGCTTTTCTGAAATACATCGGGCGTGACCACCGGATTGTAGATGACTTGAATTTGTTCGACTGGAACTTGGGTAAGTTCAGCAACATCCTTTGCAGTTCCTAAAGAAGCAGCGACGATCGCATCGGATTTGGGATAGAGCCAGCGCACCATGCGCGATCGCACTTTGCCAAAGGTTGCACCTTGATGATTTCTAAACTGCTCAGATAAATAAGTCTGGACACACATCACAATTCGAGTCGGAGCCTTACCGCGCGCACATAACGCTGAACTTAAGATATCTAATGCAGAGAATAGAACGGCAGGTTGTTCGATTTGCAGATATCGACGCAGTGCCAAGGTTTTTGTAATCAGAACGGGAAATTTTGCCTTCAAATCAACGATGCGAACTTCGGGCGGAACGAGATCGAGATAGGCTCCTCTAGCTTCTGCCAAAACTAAATCAACTTTCCAGCCTCGCTTAGCGAAACCAATCGCGAGATAAAGCATGGCACGCTCAGCTCCGCCCCCATCCAGAGCCGGTAAAAATATGCTGAGTAAAGGTCTGGGAGTAGACATGCTGTTTTACAGAACGGCGGTTGATAGCATGAAGGAAGTTTTCTGCAAGGTCATCTCTCCATAGTTTGAAATTACAGTGATGGAAAACGAACTACAACCGAGCTTGGAGATGCTGCTGAATTTGAGCGTTCGTTTCTGTCAGGCGGAATTTCTGGCTGGCTTGATGTTGAGCCTTTGCCGCGATTCGAGCGGCTTCAGTCGAGTTTTGGCGACAGTGCTCGATCACACGTGCTAATTCTTTCGCATCGCCTGGAGAAGTGAACCATCCTGTGGCTCCGGGATCAATCAGTTCTGTGGCTGCCCCTGCTTTAGCTGCGATCGTCGGTATGCCACAAAGCATAGCTTCAACAATCACTCGTCCAAAGGGTTCTGCTGCGATCGAGGTATGCGCGATCACATCACAAGATTTCATTAGTGCCGTCACGTCATTGCGAAACCCGAGAAATTTGACGCGATCGTGCAGTTGAAATTGCTGCACCTGATTTTGTAATTGTTGAACGTAATCTTGTTCGCCAAACAATGCATCACCGACAAAAATTGCGCTCACGCTTTCGTCACAGTACTGCAACGCTTCGAGTAATACATGTTGCCCTTTCCAGGGTGATAAGCGGCTGAAGTGCCCAACGACGAAGCGCCCTTCTAATTCTTCTAATCCAATTGGCGATCGCACATCAGTCTGATAAGGCTCCAGCGCGAATCCGTTGTAAACAACTTCAACTAGATCGGGATTTCCACCTGCTTCGATGAATGCAGTTCTACTCGCTTGAGAATTTGCAATCACCAGCTTGGCGCGATTTGCCATCAGAATTGCCAAGCGTCGATTCGTTTTACTGAAATGCTCAGGAGAAAGAATATCGTGCAGGTGATACACCAAAGGTCGGTTTGACAAGGCACTCGCGATCGCACCAACAACTAAAGCTTTTTGCGTATTCGCATAGATTGCATCATAGCTACGACCGAGGGTAGCAACACGCATTGCTAAAGGAATTAATTGTCCCAAACCCAGGAAACCTGCGATCGCGCCGCTTGATTTACGTACAGCAATCGACTTTTTCGCTAAAACTTGAACCGGAATCTGCTCTTGCTCAAGCCGTTCTCGGAAGTCACCATCTTCAAACAACCCAACCAAGCAAGAATCTCGATACGCTCTTGCAATATCAAGTAGGCACAGTTCTGCACCTCCGGATTTACCTGTCTGGTCTAAAAATAAGAGTCTTTTCACGCCACAACCTGAGAAACCTACCTTTCGGATGAGTCTAGCCAGTTGTAGATTCGGTCGAGCTGTTCGATCGTAACGAGACCATACTGCCAGAGAATCATCGGCAGAGGTCCTGGATTTTGTTCACGGTAGCGCAATGCCAGCGCGATCGAAGAAGTAGATAGCGACAGTTCTTCTTGTAAAAACCGGATGAACTTGGAATGGGTTGCAGTCAACATCAGACAAATACCTCTGGAGTAGACGGGTTTTACACAGGGTCAAGTGAATCTAATTATGGAAAAGCCAAGCTAGCTTGACCTATGAGAGTAGCCAGTGTACGAAGCGGTCAGTACAGTTGAGAAATACTGAACATATCGTTTCCATTAAGTTTGTCAGTCCGAGTATCAAGGCAATTCTGAGTTGGAATCAGCAGATCTTAAGGTTTTCTTACTGTTATTAGATAGAAGCTGCGTAAAAGTTTCACAGATTCAAGCTAAATAGCGCAAGCTCAAGCTGCCACAAGAACAGGCTTCTAGCGTAAATCGAGATAGCGGAAAGTGTCTCTATCTGAAGTTAGGTTGCCTGCCGTCACACAGATCGTTATGTTCATTCATTTATAAACAAGGTTTACAACAAATGTTAACGAGATGAGTGAATACCACATCCTCGAACCCTTTCGTTTCTTCCAGAAGAGTTAAGAATTAGCCTTAGTAGTTTAAGAGATTGTGACAAGCATTGCTATTTTTTAAGCGATTTAATAAAAATGCGATCGCCCACTTTTAGCCCCAATTCAGCGGCTCGTCCTGCTCGTAGCTCGATCACTTGATCAATATCGATTGTCGGTGATCCATAAGTTGGACAGGGATCAGCTTTACAAGGCGGAACATTTTCAGAGATAAATCGAATTGTGCCATCTCGCACGAACAGCATATCTAAAGGAATGAGCGTATTCTTCATCCAGAATTGGGCGGGGCGAGCTGGCTTGAAGGGAAAAAGCATGCCGCGATCGTCTGCCAAACTGGTGCGATACATCAACCCCATCGCTTGTTCTGCGGGGGTTCGGGCAACTTCGAGTTGAATGGTTTGATCTGCAACTTGAAAAAATGCGGAGAGCGGCAAGACTTGCCCCAGAGGCGCAGCGGGCGAACTGCTGCGCGGCAATTCAGTGGGTGAGGGTTTTGCTTGTGTTGTGGTGGAACAGCTTGCCAGCAACACAAGCAAACTTAACCAGGCAAAAAATCGATTTTTCATGACTCTCGTAAAACGTAGCCGACTCCACGAACGGTTTGAATGAGGCGCTTTTCACCCTCGTCTTCAATCTTGAGCCGCAAATACCGAATGTAGACTTCGATGACATTGGATTCGCCAACAAAGTCATAGCCCCAAACGTTCTCTAAAATTTGCTCACGGGTCAGAACTTCGCGCGGATGCTCCATCAAGTATTTGAGCAATTCATACTCTTTCATCGTTAAGTCGATCGCTCGACCATTTCGCAACGCCTGACGAGTCGCTAAATCTAGAACCAAGTCGCCAAACTTCAGTTGCTCAGTACTCGGAATATCAGGCTTGAGATAAAGTTTCACCAGTTTGAGAAATTCCTCACTCCGGTAAGGCTTGAGAAAATAATCGTCGGCTCCGGCTTCGATACACGCGACGCGATCTTCAACGGCATCGCGTGCCATCAAGAGCAAGACTGGGATTCGAGTACCACTGGTTCGGAGATTGTGACAAAACGAGAGTCCAGAATCGCCATCGAGTAAACGATCGACAACGATCAGCGCGGGATGTTTCTCGATCGCTTGTCTTAATCCCATATGCGCATCATGAGCCACGATCGTTTCATAGCCCGATTCTTGCAAATCCAAACTCACATGATTTGCTAGTGCTGCATCAGTTTCGACAATCAAAACGCACGGAGTCACATCGGCAATACTCATTCCGCAGAGCCTCGCATGGAAATTCAGCCTATTCTAACCATAGACGGCAATTTTGGGAAAAGTGCCCCAATTAAATAATTAAATAACGTCCTCAGACTCTAAGTCGGTTTGGCAACATGCGCTACGCCCCAGCCAAGTTTTTCTCGTAAGACACTGAAGAATTCAGGCGGACGTAAACGGACAAATCTTGCAGGATATGGGGCCTTTTTCACACAGACATGATCGTCTGGCAACACGTATGATCCGGCGTTGCCATCGGCGGTCAGAACGAGGCGATGCGGAATTGCAGGATAAATCGTGACCGGATCGCGATTGGGAAATACGAGCGATCGCGAAGCTAAAGAATGTGGGCAGATCGGAACCAGAATCATCACGGGAATACCGGGAACAATCACAGGCCCACCTGCCGATAAAGCATACGCCGTTGAGCCAGTTGGCGTGGACACAATAATTCCATCTGCACCAATATCGACGCGATTGTGTCGCCCGACGCTGATCTCAAAATGGCACATGCTGGTCAAAGGTTCACGATGCAGCACCATCTCATTCAGACATAGGGCTTCCCAAAGCATGGCCTCCTCTCGAATGATTTGCACATGCAGCATGGTGCGCTCTTCGATTTCGTAGTCTTCAGAGAGCAGCGCGTCGAGCGCGGCTGGCAATTGATTCAATAAAATCTCGGTCAAAAATCCCAAGTGCCCCGTGTTGACCGCCAACAGTGGAATGTTGCAGGGTGCAACCTGACGAAATGCAGACAAAACTGTGCCATCGCCACCTAAGACGATCGCGAATTTCATTTCAGAATCGAACCCAGGCGGAACCAAGCGATCGATCGGGGTGTGACAAATTGGACTTTCAGGTGAAGCATATCCGAGGATTCCGCCTGCACCCGTTGCCAATGCCACATCCCAGCCTAGCGAAGTCAGCTTCGCTTCGAGATCGGTCGCAACTTGACAAGCGATCGGCTTGTCATCGTTGTAGATAATGCCAGCTTTCGGCACGCGCAAAACCCTGTGAAATGGTGATGAATTCTAATTCTAAAAGCGGGGATACGCTTTTTTTGTACGCTCTTTCTTTTTCTTGGCTTGCTCTTGGGCGTATTCGACTTCCTTCAGCTTCTTCAAAATGCGGCTGAAATACTCTTGTAGATAGGATTCTAGCGTCGTCATTTCTTGAGGATCTAATCCCAAAACTTCGTACGTTTCATCCATTGAAGCCGTTAACGGTCTGCCTGTTGCCACGACTTCCGTAAACGCTAAGCGATCGGCAATATTCCAAGTCCACTGAAAGAATTGAGCAATCCGCCGCGAGATCCGCACAACTGCGATCGGCGTTTTAGTCACTTTTGCCTGTTTGCCGGACAGCCGCTCACAAACTTTAATAATTTCGTCCGCGCTCCAGGCTTTTGAACCGACAACCGGAAGGGTTTTGCCAATTGATTCTGGGACTTTTAAGGCTTGAACCGCGAATTTTGCAATATCGATCGTGTCCATATAAGCCGTGGGGGCAGTATTCCCCATCACCCATACGCTTTGCCCTTCTAAAATCGGGATGGCATATTGTCCGATTAAGCCTTGTAAGAATCCGCAAGGGCGAAGAATTGTGTAGCTTAATCCCGATTCTGCTAAGAATTTCTCAAGGCAAGTCTTAATTTCCATCAGAGGAACCTTGGGAAATTTCTCTGCATCCAGAATCGAAAAGAAGATATATCGCTCAATTCCCGCTTTCTTCGCGGCTTGAATCAGATTGACCTTGCCTGTCCAATCGACTTCTTTGATACTGAGCGAATCGGTTGCTCGTGCAGTTGCAGCATCAATAATCGCTGTCACACCCTCTAGCGCTGCCGGAAGCGTCTCTGGATAACAGAGATTTCCGGTCACGAGTTCGGCTCCCCATTCTTTTAGAAAAGCAGCTTTGCGGGGGCTACGTACCAAACAGCGAACTTTGTATCCCTCATCTAGGGCGCGCCGAGTGATCTGCCTTCCTAAAGTGCCAGTCGCACCTACTATCAATACGCTCATGAGGAGTTATGTGACAAATTGTTAACTTTTCGATAAATTCTATCAGAAATCTTGGCGTTGAGTCGCGCAAAGCAAGAACGAATTCCAGATCCCCAGTCGAACATCCCTCATCGTAACCTGGATTAAGGGATGTAACCTGACTCCGTACGCTACGCTAAATAAAGCGATCGCTCAACCTTGTAACTGAATATGGCAAACCCTAATCCGGCTGAAACTGAGCAATGTGCGGTTCAGCATCCTGTGAATTTAAATAATATTCGCTTTCTCCACCGGGACTTACTGAGTGTAGAGAAGTCTCAGCGCATGGCGGAGTTTTTCAGTTTGCTAGGCGATGCAAACCGCCTTAGAATTCTCTCGGCACTGGCAGTTCAGGAATTATGCGTGTGTGATTTGGCAGCAGCCGTCAAAATGTCGGAATCGGCGGTATCGCATCAACTCCGAGCGCTGCGATCGATGCGCTTAGTGGGCTATCGCAAACAAGGGCGGAATGTTTTTTACTCGCTCAAAGATCATCACGTTCTCAATCTTTATCGCGAGGTTGCTGAACATTTAGACGAAGAAGAGTGAAGGATTTCCCCCACTCTCGCGTTTGATTTCTATTCTTCTCCACCTTGGAGTTTGAGGAGTAAGAAACCGAGCGACAACCCAACTAAGATTAGGGTGGACGCTAAAAATGCAGTGTTAAAAATTTCGCCAGCCATTGTTTGAATTCTCCTCTTAAACAGCAATTAGGTGGGTCATCTCTAAGTATTGTAAAGCAGTTCAGTCACGCCTTAGAACCCAATGCCACGTTTAGTTATTTCCATGGGCGACCCTGCCGGAATCGGTACAGAGGTCATCCTCAAAGCTTTAGCCGATCCAGCCATTTCACAACAAGCCGAAATTACGATCGCTGGAAATCGCAATATTCTCCTCGAAACGTACGATCGCTTAGACAGCGCCGCGAATCCTGAGAATCTCAACCTGCTTCACATCGAAACTCCCGGTTCAATCACACTTGGAACCGGAAATGCAGCCAGTGGTGAAGCCGGATTTCGATATTTGGAAACGGCGATCGACCGCACTTTAAGCGGCGAGTTTGATGTGATCGTGACCGCTCCGATTGCAAAATCCGCCTGGAAAGCCGCAGGACACATTTATCCAGGACAGACAGAACTTTTAGCAGAAAAAGCGGGTGTGAATCGATTCGGCATGATGTTTGTTGCGCGATCGCCACATACCGACTGGGAACTTCGCGCTCTGTTGGCAACCACGCACATTCCTTTATCCCAAGTACCGGAGAAATTAACCCCAGAAGTTTTAACGCTCAAATTGGACTTGTTGATTGAATCGCTGCAAGATTCGTTTGGGATCACTCAGCCGCGAATTGCGATCGCCGGGTTAAATCCCCACAGCGGCGAGCAGGGGCAACTAGGACGCGAGGAAATCGACTGGATATCCGATTGGCTTGAAGCGATGCGGGATCGCTTCCCACAGGCGCAACTCGACGGGTTATCGCCACCAGATACGATGTGGGTGAAACCGGGTCAGGCTTGGTTTGGGTTGGGACAGGTCAACGCTCACGATGGATATCTAGCGCTCTATCATGACCAGGGGTTGATCCCGGTGAAACTGATGGCATTTGATCGTGCTGTCAACACCTCGATCGGACTGCCATTTATTCGGACATCACCGGATCACGGGACTGCCTTTGACATCGCAGGCAAAGGCATTGCAGATGCCACCAGTATGAAAGCCGCGATCGAGTTCGCAATTAGACTTGCGAAACGTAAAGCATTGTCTCAATCCATGAAGGGAATCTAAGCCAAAAACAGTTATCTGCAACACAATCCGTCAGACCCGCGTTCAGCACAGCCTTTGAGCTGAATTTTGTAGGGGTAACATGGCTAAACAATGTCAGAATCTCATAACTTTAGAGACACTTCGTAAACTTTTGACCCCAAAATGAGTTAGAAAATAGAGAGAATTCAGTATATCTCACTACAGATTTCAGCCGTTTTGAGGAGAGTAATGGCTGATTGTATTGAGGATTGATGTTCCGAACTTTTGCTACTTGGTTTGTCCCCCAAATAGATTTCAATCTTCGATCCCAGATTTCTCAGGAAGGTAGACCCATGCTTCAGACAGCACAGTACTCGCTTTGCATGATTCAAGACGAGGTACGTCAACTTATCGATCGAGGTGTTGTGAGCCGCCACCAGCCCATTTACACCCTTTGCAAGCACATTCCGGCGCGTGAATGGGTACGTTTTGAAACTGAGTTAGAGCGGTTCGACTTCTTGCTGCGTGACCGAATTGGCGATTTGATGGCTCAGGAGTGTTGGGATAACGATTAGGGAGATGGAGAGATCAGGAACAAAAGCGGGTTCCATTTCTCTCCATCCTCTGTCTTTCTAACTTCGACTACCTGAAAACACTTTTTCTGCATCTCCGGTCATATAAATTCGACCATCGGCTGCCCATTCAATGTCGAGACATCCACCCGGTAATTCAATCGTTGCGCGTCGATCACATTTCTCATTGAGAACACCTGCGACCAAGGACGCACAAGCCCCCGTGCCACACGCCAGCGTGATTCCGGCTCCTCTCTCCCAAACTCGCATTTTTAGGTAGTCCGATCGGACGACTTCAATGAACTCCGTATTGGTGCGTTGTGGAAACACTGGATGGTGTTCAAACAGCGGGCCAATTTTCTCTAGTTCGATCGCAGCAACGTCATCAACGAATGTGATGCAATGTGGGTTTCCCATACTCACACAAGTCACATTCCAGGATTTTCCTGCGACTTCCAACGGCTGATCAATTACCTTCTCACCCGTTAAGGTGGTTGGAATTTCACTTGCCAAGAGACGGGGTTCACCCATATCTACGGTAATTTGACCATTGGATTCAAACTTGGGCGTTATTATACCTGCCAAAGTTTGAATGCGATATTTTTCTTGAAATTTTCCAGTCTCAGCCGTTTCTAAGTCGGCGAGGAATCTTGCCATACAGCGAATGCCATTGCCACACATCTCTGGCTCAGAGCCATCTGAGTTGAAGATCCGCATCGTATAGTCTGTGCCATCTTGACCGGGAAGTGCAAAAATGACTCCATCTGCTCCGATGCCAAAATGTCGATCGCACCATGCGATCGCTTGATCCGGCGTTAGTTTTGGTTCTGTCGAAGCCCGATTGTCAATCAAAATAAAGTCGTTTCCAAGCCCGTGATACTTTGTAAATTCGATCGCCATAGTGCAAGACTGTATAGGATGTGGTGAATTGAGGCACTCTAGTAAATTAGAACGATTTCGATCGAGGACTTTTCCCCAATGAGTATTGAACTAGATACCGGATTGCCAAGTACTCGTCAGATTCAGACGATTATTCGTGAAGAAAAAGAAGTTGAGATGAAACTTTCTACCGGAGATTTACTCACGGGAAAGGTTCGCTGGCAAGACCCTCATTGTATCTGCATCATGGATCACTACGACCAGCCCACGATCGTCTGGCGACAGTCGATCGTCTTTGTGAAGCCAAAGATGTAGAAAAACGATTTCAAATTTTGTTTTTTGACCCGCTTCTGGCGGGTTTTGTTTTGCAATCACTACTGATGCAAAGCTACAATTCAATCACTAAGCTACTCTGACACTGCAATGGCGACTTTTCAAATCGAGAACTTACCCGATGAGTTGTACAGCCAGATTCAGGATTTGGCTGCTGAGAATAATGTCACGCTCAATGAGGCTGTAATTCACTTACTTGAGCAAGCATGTCAGACAAATGAAACGGAGAAAGATCGGGCGCATTACGCTAAATCAATGTCAGAGATTCTGCAAGAAATTCGGAGTCGCCCTAGAGTCAATCCAAGTGATTTTGGGCTGCCGGATAGCACCGTTTTGATTCAAGAGGATCGAAATAGATGACGGTTTCGCTACGATGCGTCATAGATACGAATGTTTGTATCAAGCAGTTTATTGCCGATCCACTGACTCCAAAAGTCAATCAATTATTTGATCATCTGAGCAATCCGTTGACAGAGTTTTTTATTTCTGATCTGTTTTACATTGAATGCGCGAATGTTCTCTGGAAATATGTTCGAGCAAATTTGTACACCGCTACTCAAGTCAAAGCCGATCTCGCTAGTTTAAAGGCGTTGCGGTTACAGGTGGCTTCAACTCAAAACTTGATGGAAGAAGCAGTTGAAATTGGCTTGAATTATGGAATTAGCGCTTATGACGGTTCCTATGTAGCGCTGTCACGCCTTGTTAGTGCGCCATTCCTGACGCTAGACAATCGACTGGTCAATTCTTTATCATCCAGTGGCTTTGACGTGCGACTGTTTACGAATTTTCCCATACCGGCTTTACCAGATCTATAGTTAGAGGCTGCACAAATGACCCGTGAGGAATTGTTGGATCTTTATGACTCCGGAGGTGGACGATTAGATTTCTCCAGATTGAATTTGATGGGGATTGATCTATCTGGAGTGCAGATGCAGGAGGTTTTATTTGCTGAAGCTAATCTCAGTAATGCTAACTTGACAGAAAGTTGCCTGGTTGAAGTTGCCTTTACGGGCGCTAACCTCAGTAATGCTAACTTGAGCGGTGCTGAACTTTATGAATCTTCTTTCTTCAACGCCGATTTAAGAAATGCTCTGATTCAAAACGTTAACTTTCAGGGTGGCAGGTTTGATAGCTGCAATTTTAGTGGCGCTAGCTTGGAGAATTCTGTTTTTAGAGGCAGCGTTTTGATTCAGACCAGCTTTAGAGATACTGATCTGACCAATACTATCTTCGAGGAACACATTTGGGAACCCGAATATCCAATTCCTGCTGACCAAACTCTTCTCATCGACGTAGACTTGAGCGAGGCTATTGTTAAAAATACTCGTTTGAGAAGGTGTGAACTTTTGAATACCAGGCTACCCAGTGGAGAAATTCCGCGATTTGGAGAAAGATTTAAAGACATTCAGGAACGAATTTTCTAACTTTGTAGAGATATTTCCTAGCTTTCTGCCTCAGCAATTGATGTCGTAATCAAAGGCACTTCTGTCTTTGGGGAGAGAGCTTCTTGAGCTTGAGTCAGGGCATGGAATCCGCCGCAGAGTAATAAGCGATCGCCATTCTGAATCTCTGCGTCAGGTTCGGGGAATCGAATCAATTTTCCATCGCGTCGAATTGTCTGAATTGTGATTTTATAACGCTGCTGAAGTTCAAGTTCTAAGAGCGTTTTACCGATCAAAGGGCTTTCTGAAGGCACTTGTAGCCACTGGCAAGAAGAATTCGTCGAAGGCACTGCTGCTTCGCCTCTTGCCAGTTGGTCAAATGCAGCAACTTCATCGGTTTCACCGACGATCAATAAGCGATCGCCTTGTTCCAATGTCGTCAAACTCTCTGGATAATCGATCGTCAACCCGCCCGCACGACGAATCGCCATCACAGACACACCCGTTAAACGGCGAATATCTGTTTCTTCGATCGACATTCCTAGTAATGGAGACTCTTCTGGCAACGCATACCAACGACTATTCATTTCACCTGTGACCGCTTTAAGGTCTCGCGAGATTTCCTCAGAAGCTTGGTCTGGGCGAAACTCTAAATAATGAGAATTGCGAATCATCTGCACTTCTCGTTGTACTGCGGGACTTGGGATGCCGATTCCCGCCAGCAAATGAGCCGAAAGCTCTAAACTCGTCTCAAATTCAGGCTGGACGACTTCGCGCGCTCCAAGCTGATAGAGCAATTCGATGTCTTTGTCTTTGTTAGCTCTGACCACTAAATCTAAATCTGGGGAAATTTCCAGCGATCGCTTCACGCACAATCTTGTACTCATTGGATCAGGAAGTGCGATCGCCATGCCTTTCGCCTCTGCAACGCCTGCTTTTTCTAAAACATAGGAACTTGCAGCATTGCCGTAAATATAGGGAATTCCAGCGTCTCGAACCTTTTGAATTTGAGACTCGGATTGATCAATCACCAGAACCGGATGATTGCGATCGCGCAACAATCGCACAATATTTCGTCCAATTCGACCGTATCCACAAACAATGAAATGATCTTTGATCGGCAGATCCTCAGAAATCGCTAACGGTTCATCAGATTGTTCTAAGAATTTAGCCAACCAGGGGATCGATTCGCCCCAAGCAAATAATTTTGGAACGAGTCTCAATACAAATGGAGTCACAACCAAAGTCACCGCCGTCGTTCCCAAAATGAGAAGGTAAACTCGACGCGAAACTAATCCTAATGTCTGTCCTTCACTCGCCAAAACAAATGAAAACTCTCCAATTTGAGCCAGTCCCAACCCTGCAATCAAAGCGGTTTTCAAGGGATATCGAAAAATTCGCACCAGCGGCGTAACGATTAAGAATTTGCCAATGAAAACAAGGGTGACTAAACCGAGAATCAATTCCAAGTTATTCCAGAGGAAGACGGGATCAATCAACATCCCGATCGACGCAAAGAACAACGACGCAAAAATATCGCGCAGGGGTTCTACATAAGTCAGCGTTTGATCTGCGTATTCCGCATCTGAAATCATCAAGCCTGCAACAAAGGCTCCCATTTCGATCGACAGACCCAAATGCTCAGTTAATAAAGCAATACCTAAACAGAGCGCAACCACTCCCAGCAAAAATAATTCGCGGCTCTCAGTTTTTGCCAGTAATCTTAAAAGTCGTGGAATTACCCAAATCCCAGCGGCAACGGCTCCAAGTGCAAAGAGACCCGTTTGGAGAAGTGCCCACCCGATCGCTAAACCGACTTCTTCCGCTGGCTGATCTAACGCAGGTAATACCGCTAACATCAACCCCAACGCTAAATCCTGAACCACCAGAATCCCGAGCATCACTTGACCATGAGGCGTGCTGGTCTCGTTGCGCTCCATCAAACACTTAAGTACAACCGCCGTCGAAGACAGCGACAGAATCCCGCCCAGGAAGACTCCTTGAGGGGGAGATGTCACCCATCCCATTGCCAAAGAAACTAATGTCGTCACTAGAATCGTGAGCGCAATTTGCAAGCCCCCGCCCCCGAGACTAATCACTTTAACTTTTTTCAGTTCTGAAAATGAGAATTCGACCCCTAGCGCAAATAGCAAAAACGCCACCCCAAACTGGGCAAGCGTTTCGACCTGGATAATCTCTTTAATTAACCCCAAGCCAGTCGGACCAACAATCACCCCTGCCGCCAAATAGCCCAGCAACACAGGTTGTTTCAATAGTGCGGCGAATAATCCACCCGCTGCTGCTGCCGCTAATACTGAGACGAGATCAACGATTAAACGAAAGTCTTCTTGCACGAGCTTCCAGAATTATTAGAAAGTTTATGACAGCTTATTAATTTTACTTTACATTGAATCACCAGTTTGTAGGGGAACTGACGCAGAATCTAACTGAAACGCCCGACAATGGAGGTGATGCGGTAATCTATCTATATAGAGTGAGTACGATCGATATTGGATTGGGGGCAAGCTCCGCGCATTTTGCGTGATGTTTCGATTAATTTAATATCCTTGATCGTGCACTCTAACCTTCGTCTTCAGACCCGCTTTCAGTTCTGAGAAGCCCATTCATGACGATGCAGGCACACTCTAACCCAGCCACTGACCCCAAAGTGACACTCCAAATTTTGCTGTTCGTCGATCAACGACCCGCGTCCCGCGAACAGATCAGACAAATTCGCGGTTTTCTCAAAGACCGGAGCGCGGAATGTCCATTTGAATTAGAAGTTGTCGATGTCGGTGAGCAGCCTTATCTCGCTGAACATTTTCGCCTCATTGCTACACCTGCTCTAATCAAACTTCATCCAGAACCCCGTCAGACTTTAACTGGAAGTGATTTAATCGTTCAGCTGAAAAATTGGTGGTCGCGCTGGCAAAAATCGATCGAAGAGACTCTTCCTTCTGATTCTACTGAACCCTCTGCCTCTGTCGGCTATTCTGCGGAATTAATTAAACTTACTGATGAAGTTTTCCGGTTGCAGCGCGAGAACGAGAATCTCCAAGCGCAGCTTCAGTTTAAGGATCAAATTATTTCCATGCTGGCGCACGATTTGCGCAATCCGTTGACCGCCGCCTCAATTGCGATCGAAACCTTAGAAATTGCGTACAAACAAGCAGACGGGCAAACTTCTCGGCTCACTCCGCAAATGACTGCGAACCTGTTGAAGCATGGGCGCACTCAAATCCGGACGATCGACCGCATGATCACGGATATCCTGCAAGCGGCAAGAGGGACAAGTTCCGAGTTGCATATTCAACCTGAAAAAATTGATTTGAGAGCGCTTTGTGAGGATGTTTTAGCAGGACTCGGCGATCGCATGCAGTCTAAAAATCAGCAGATCGCAACAGATATGCCTTCGGATCTGCCGATCGTGTATGCCGATGGAGAGCGAATTCGGCAGGTGTTAGTCAATATTTTGGATAACGCCATTAAGTACACGCCGACTGGTGGCAAAATTCAGGTTTCGATTTTGCACCGCACTGCTCAGAAAGTGCAAGTCAGTATTTGTGATACAGGCCCTGGAGTACCACCCGAAAATCGCGATCGCGTCTTCGAGGATCATTATCGGCTGCAACGCGATGAAGCTCAGGACGGATACGGCATTGGATTATCCTTATGCCAAAGGATTGTCAGAGCGCACTACGGGCAGATTTGGGTCGATTCGATCGCAAATCAAGGCAGTTGTTTTCACTTTACCCTGCCTATATTCCGCTCCTAGCCTGTGGAGAATACGGAGTTTTCAGTAGTTGTACTGAATGATCGTTTTTGAACCTTCGTTGGTTCAAAAATCAATGTGCTTGAATGCTTGAATATGTAAGGATCTGAGCAAGAAAGATACTATTTCGGAGAATGCGATCTGAACCGAAAAAGCAGAATTTAAGAACCGAATCTTGCCTTATACAAAATCTTTAAACTCATGGTCTAAAACAACTCGTCTACTGAAGTGCGATCGATACTTGGCAACTCAGAAAAAACCAGGCTTAATTTCAGGCAATGTATTTTTAATTACATTAAATTTAGTTAAATACGTAGAGAACAAGATTGAGGGTTTCAAGGCGCATTCTCTAAAAACTGATTCGCTCTAGTTTTGCGAAGTCCACTCAGATCAGATCGAAATCAACCTAATCTGATATTGCTTAGATTTGTGCAATCCTTACGTATAGGATTTAAGGATCGTAATACAGGCTACAAGGGAATTTACTAGCTTCAGAAATTGAAATTACAGGTTGCTGAATCAGGGAGAACTTCATCAATGCATCACACAAATTTGAGATCAAAAAATCAAAGACAGACTCGATCAAAATTTTGCATTCAATCTTTCTGACTCTCCAATTCAAAGTGCCTGAAAGATTGGTGTTATTACGGTACTAATTCCAAAATCACTCCTCTATAACTGAGCATAAGCAGGATTTGAGAACGGCTGAGAAAATCAGGTTCACTTCTCAATGAAGCTGAGATATTGATGAATTTGATTCAGCGATATAGCTGATCTGACTAACTTCCTAAAAGTGCTAAGTTCAAGCAGTTAAAGGAACATCTACCAGATTGCTTCTAGATTAATTGCTGTTTCGGCGTGATTTCTTGAAGCACTCAACTTATCTGCATCTTTTTCGTGGCGATCTGCCAATCGAACAGCCTAATTCTGAAACCCTATCCAACTTAACCGCGTCATTGGGACTGCCTGCGTAGATGAATTACGATCCTTTAGAGTGTAAAGTCACAGCTCCAGCAGAGGTTGGAGTTTACGAGTGTGAGGTTCGACTGAAGTTTAGACTGATTGAAGAGAAGGGCGCTTTGAGCAACCCAGAGCAACTTCTAGAGTTTCTCTTAGATGCTTATTCCTGCGGAGCAGATGAATATTTAGAACCTCTGGATGTGGATGTAAAGGCAACGGAGATTTCTGAACTGGCGGCTTCTCCTCAGATGCGTCGCCGTCTCATGCGCCTTCGCAACTCGAAAGATTGAATCGTTCACAAATTGAATACTACAAAAAAGGAGCCGACGACAATCCGTGGCTCCTTTTTTGCAGGGTGGCGCGATTAGGCGCACAATTAAGAAGTGAATTTGATAGGTTAGCAGCCTCATGACTCGCGGCTGCCATCTCCTAAATCCGCTATGTCACCTGCTTTCTCGTTGGGAAACTCGCTCGACGAAGTGACTGAATCATTTTGGGGAATTTGACGATCGAATTTGCGACTAATCTAGTGATTTTCTAAAACACCTATGAATTCGGCATTATCTGACGCTAAGAACTTAATTTCTGATTTGATGAGTCGCTACCGTCATCAGGTCGATTATTTGGCAATTCGACTCGAAGCGGCAGAAGGAACCGACATTTTATTGCGAGGTCATAAGATCGAAACGCTGAGTGAAGGAATTTCAATCGGGGGACAGGTTCGCGCTTGCTATAAAGGCGGTTGGGGGTTTTCGAGTTTTAATCAGTTGTCAAGTTTGAAAGAGCGCGTTGAAGATGCGCTCGCTGCCGCAAAATTAGTCGGCATGGATGAAACGATTTTGGCGCCTGTTGCACCGATTCAAGACGATCGCGCTTTACGCCTGACAGGAAGCGATCCACGTCAAATTTCGCTTGCTCAGAAAAAATCGCTCTGTCAGCACTATGGAGAAATTCTTCGCAGTGTCGATCCTCGGATTGCGACGATTTCGGTGCGATATGG
This sequence comes from Leptolyngbya boryana PCC 6306, assembly GCF_000353285.1. Taxonomy (NCBI): domain Bacteria; kingdom Bacillati; phylum Cyanobacteriota; class Cyanophyceae; order Leptolyngbyales; family Leptolyngbyaceae; genus Leptolyngbya; species Leptolyngbya boryana. Next base: position 2,657,404 of record NZ_KB731324.1, on the reverse strand, counting down.
AGATAGCGCCCAGAAAATTATTTTGGCAACTTCTGACGGCAGCATGATCGAGCAGTCTTGGGTCGATCTGGAGATGCGATTTGCAGCGACAGCCCGTGACGGCGAAACTGTGCAGACAGGGCGCGAAACGGTTGGATCACGGAAAGCTTACGAGGATCTACTGGGACTCGATCGACAAGTTGAAGAAGCCGCGCAGCGCGCTGTCAACTCGCTCGCATTGCCCCCGGTCAAAGGTGGGGCGTATACCGTTGTCATTGATCCGATTCTGTCTGGATTGTTTGTGCATGAGGCGTTTGGGCATTTGTCTGAAGCAGATATGGCATATGAGAATCCGGACATTTTGGAAGTGATGAGCCTAGGGCGACGGTTTGGATCGCCGGAATTGCAGATTTATGATGGAGCCGCGATCGAGGGACATCGAGGCAGCTATTTCTACGATGATGAAGGCGTTCCAGCCACTACGACGCAACTGATCAAAGATGGCGTTTTGGTGGGACGACTGCATTCGAGGGAAACCGCTGGAAAATTAGAAGAAGCGCCGACAGGAAATGCACGCTGCTTGAACTATCACTATCCCCCGATCGTCAGAATGACCAATACCTGGATCGAGCGGGGTAAGACTCCCGTCAAAGATCTCTTTCAGAATATTCAAGAAGGCGTTTATGCCCGCAATTGGATCGGAGGCATGACCAATGGCGAAATGTTTACCTTTACCGCAGGTGAAGCTTGGATGATTCGGAATGGGGAAGTCGCTGAACCCGTAAGGGATGTAACGCTTTCAGGTAATGCATTTAAGACCCTAGCCGACATTGAAGCGATCGGAGATGATTTCTTCTGGGATGAATCGGGAGGCTGTGGCAAAGGTGGACAGAGTGGATTAGCCGTCGGATGTGGCGGGCCGAGTCTAAGAATTCGAGATGTCGTGGTTGGGGGAGAAGCGATCGACGATTAGCAGAGTGTGTCGCCTAACACCTGAGATTCTCAATGCTTCGGGCGTTTTGATTTTCAGGTTCAGCACGGTGTAACTTTTGCACCTGCATCATCGGAACCCAAATCCAATGCCTAAACTGCGATATTGTAAAAATTGTGATCGATCGTTAATTTCACACTCTCATGAAGCTTCGCATTGGCAACGGATACGATATTCATCGCTTAGTTAGCGGACGAGACTTAATCTTAGGTGGCATCCAGATCGCACATGAAACCGGATTGCTCGGTCACAGTGATGCAGATGTGCTGACTCACGCCATTATGGATGCCATGCTAGGGGCTTTGAGCTTGGGAGATATTGGTCATTATTTCCCGCCGACTGATCCGAAATGGGCAGGAGCCGATAGCATTGTGCTGTTAGAACAAGTTCATCGACTCATTCAAGATCAAGGTTGGCAAATTAGTAACATTGATTCGGTGATCGTGGCAGAGCGTCCGAAATTGAAGCCGCATATTGAAGCGATGCGATCGCGTCTTGCCAATGCTTTAAACCTCGCGCCTGATCAAGTCGGTGTGAAAGCAACCACGAATGAAAAGATGGATGCAGTCGGGAACGAACAAGCGATCGCATCCCATGCGGTAGTTTTACTAATTCAAGCATGAGTTAAGAAACAAAACATGATTCAGTCATCGATCCCGCTCAACCTTTACAATGGCTGAGAATATAGTCCTATATGGGTCTGGGTCGTCGGCTGAACCCTCAACGACCTCAGCTTCTCGACCTAACTGGAAATTGCACAAAAAATTACACAGTTGGCGGGTTAATTATTATCGATGATTCTTACTGATTCTGTCCTGGAAGCCTTACTGAATGCGCTTCCCCAGGTGCGACCTCAAATCTATTTCAAGTCTTCCTTAACGGCATTGTCCCATGCCATGGAAGACCAAGTTTTAGCAGGTCACGATCGCCCACTGGTGATTGCGAGTTTCCAGCGCGAACGGTTCTATCGTCAAGAAGCGCATCGATATTTGAGAATTGCAAGCCGCACGGATCAAGTTTATGTGCTTGCCGCTCCTGAGACAGATTTCACCAATCGCTCAGAGCATTATGAAACGATCGCGTTTGAGCCAGAGGATGGACTCAGCCAAGAATGGCATTTAGTCGTCATGAGCGAACAATACGCATCGTGTTTGATTTGCCGAGAACGGGATTTAACGACGGAGAATCAATCTGCTCCACCGCTGCATGTCGATCAATCGCGGCGATTTGAAGGCATTTGGACATTCGATCGCGATATTGTCCTCAAAGCCGCTGAGATTTTGCTGCACCGCATTCTCCAATATCGTCCTGAATTGCAAACCAAGATTGCGCCTGTGCTAGATCAGATGGCAACAGGCATGGTTTCTAAGTTAAATCAAGTCGATCCAGCTCCGTTTGCCGATCGCTTAGTGACTTATTTACAAGCAGGACAGTACAAATTAGCGAAAGCCTATCGCTCGATCGCTGAAAAAGAACGCAAAGAGCGCTTAGTCAATTCGATCACGTCAGCAGTTCGACGATCGCTCAATCCAACTGAAATTCTGAATGTTGCGGCAGAAGAACTCGGCAAAGTTCTCGGTGCAGAGCGCTGTTTGATTTATCGGTGCAAATCGACTGATTTATCTGCCACTTTAAGTCACGAATATCTCACAGAATCCATGCCGTCTTTAGTAGGGCATGTCTGGACATTACAAGGCAATCCTCTGTTTGAAGAAGTTGCTCAGCGCCAGGAAGCCGTCTTTATTGAAGATACGCAAACCGATCCGCGATTCTCCATGATCAAGGATGGCGATCGTACCTTGCAGGCATTAACGCTCGATTGGAATATTCGATCATGGTTAATGGTTCCGGTTCTGCATCAAAACCAAGTGCTCGGCATGGTGGAATTGCATTATTGGGGTGCAACACCGCATGTTTTAGAGCGCGATGAAGTCGAAATGGTAGAAGCGATCGCGACTCAAATCGGGGTTGCCCTGATTCAAGCCGAATCGTTTGCGAATTTAGAAGATCTCAATCAGCAGTTAGAGGCACTCGATCGCACGCGCAGCAATTTGATCGCGATTACTGGACACGAGCTTCGGACTCCACTTTCAACGATTCAAGTCTGTCTAGAAAGCCTAGCGAGTGAACCTGACATGTCCCCCGACTTGCGGCAAGTCATGCTGAATTCTGCTCTCGTGGATGGAGAGCGGATGCGAAAGCTGATTCAGGATTTTCTCACGTTGTCTCGCCTAGAAAGCGGTCGAGTCGAATGGCGATTTGAACCCTTACCTCTGTGGGAATGCGTCGATTTAGCGCTGAGTAGTCTGCAAACTCGCCGTATGACTACGAATTTGCCGCAAATTGTCACACAGCTTTCAACGGAATTGCCTCTGGTACAAGTCGATGGCGAATGGCTCGTCGAAGTCTTAACCAAACTGCTGGATAATGCTTGTAAATTCACTGACGCTACTGGCAGAGTGACGATTCGAGCACAGCGCAGCGGAGACACGATGCTGGAGGTAATGATTTCCGATACAGGACGCGGAATCGAGGAAAACCGCCTAGAAACCGTGTTCGATCGCTTTTACCAAGAGGAAGGCGCGCTCCGTCGAACGACAGGCGGAACAGGGCTTGGACTTGCGATTTGTCGCCAAATTATTACGAATTGGGGCGGAAAGATTTGGGCAGAGTCGAGCGGCAAAGATTTAGGCAGTGAGTTCCACTTTACGATTCCAATCGTTGCTACAGGCGAGACAAAGAGAACGGCACAGCGGAAAAGAACGTCTCGATCGAGAGATTGATCGGCGGGTTATTCTCCGGCTTACCCAACTCCGAATCTAAAGCTGAGCAACACGCCCATTCACTAGAAAAACTTCCTATTTTGTTAAGAAAATTAATCAATCGACCCGACTGAACAGACCGTGGAATAGCGCCTATTAACAACTGTTACGGAATCGTTAAACCTGTAAACAGCCGATGATACGATGCCAAAAACGTTTAGAGCGAGACCTATGTCAGAAACTCTTACTGGACAAGCACCTTTGTTCGGAGGCAGCACAGGCGGACTGCTTACCAAAGCCTTAGTAGAAGAGAAATATGCCATCACATGGAGCAGCCCCAAAGAGCAAGTCTTTGAAATGCCCATGTGTGGTGCAGCCAAAATGCGTCAAGGTGACAACTTGCTGTATTTAGCTCGCAAGGAACACTGTCTTGCACTCGGTGGACAACTTCGCACGAAGTTTAAGATCACCAACTACAAGATCTACCGTGTCTTCCCCAACGGCGAAATTCAGTATTTGCATCCCGCAGATGGTGTTTTCCCTGAGAAGGTGAACGAAGGTCGCGTAGCCGTGAATAGCGTGCCGCGCAACATCGGTTCTAACCCCGAACCTGCAAAATTGAAGTTTAGCGGTCGTCTCCCTTACGATCCTTAATTTCAATTTTATTGGTTGTGCTTTTAGGAGCCAAAGTTTAGCCGTTTCGGTTGAAGTTTGGCTCCTCTTGTTGTTTCTGGCATACCAAACTGCTAATTAAGCTTGTATTCTTTAAAGCCAAGCTCAAACGTGATTCTATGATTTCTCCTGATTTTTCTCAGTTTGCCGAACTTGCAAAACAAGGTAATTTTGTCCCGGTTTATCAAGAATGGGTCGCAGATTTAGATACACCTGTCTCCGCGTGGTATCGCGTCTGTGCCGGACAGCCTTATAGCTTTTTGCTCGAATCGGTGGAAGGCGGAGAAACAATCGGGCGATATAGCTTTTTAGGATGCGATCCGTTGTGGATTTTAGAAGCGAAAGGCGATCGCACAACCCAAACGCATCGAGATGGCACTCAGCAAGTTTTTGAGGGCGATCCATTTACGACATTGTCTGAATGTTTAGCGCCTTATCATCCGGTAAAAGTGCCAGAATTACCGCCTGGAATCGGCGGACTGTTTGGGTTCTGGGGATATGAACTGATCAATTGGATTGAGCCACGTGTCCCGATTTATCAGGCGACAGAAGACGATTTGCCCGATGGGTTATGGATGCAGATCGATCAAGTGTTGATTTTTGATCAAGTGAAGCGGAAAATTTGGGCGATCGCTTATGCCGACTTGCGTGATCCAAATACAGATTTAAAGGCAGCTTATCAACAAGCGTGTGATCGCGTTTCTCAACTCGTCGATAAACTCAAAGCTCCCTTTTCCGAGGAAGATCGCCTCCTGTCTTGGACACCAAAGAATGATACTTCGGTGAATTGGACGAGTAACACGACGAAAGAACAGTACTGTGCCAGCGTAGAGACCGCGAAAAACTATATCAAAGCGGGTGACATCTTCCAGGTTGTGATTTCTCAACGGCTTTCTTCAGAATTTGAAGGCGATCCGTTTGCATTGTATCGATCGTTGAGATTGATTAATCCTTCGCCTTACATGGCGTATTTCAACTTTGGCGATTGGCAGATCATTGGCTCCAGCCCAGAAGTCCTAGTGAAAGCAGAACAAGCAAGCGATCCAACTGAACCCAGAATTGCTACTGTTCGCCCGATCGCAGGAACTCGCAAACGCGGCAAAACTCATGCAGAAGACGTTGCCTTGGAACAGGATTTACTCGCTGATCCAAAAGAAGTGGCTGAGCATGTGATGTTAGTTGATTTAGGACGCAATGACTTAGGGCGGGTTTGCATCAATGGCACTGTCAAAGTTGACGAACTGATGGTGATTGAGCGCTACTCTCATGTCATGCACATTGTCAGTAATGTGATTGGACAGCTTTCACCCGATAAATCCGCCTGGGATTTACTCAAAGCTGGATTTCCTGCCGGAACGGTGAGCGGTGCGCCGAAGATTCGAGCGATGGAAATTATTCATGAGTTAGAACCTTGTCGGCGGGGAGTTTACTCTGGAGCGTATGGTTACTATGACTTTGAAGGGCAATTGAATAGCGCGATCGCGATTCGGACAATGGTTGTTCGCGAGCAAGGCAACGGCAAACATACCGTGAGTGTGCAAGCTGGAGCCGGACTCGTCGCAGATTCTGTCCCGGAAAGCGAATATCAGGAAACTCTAAACAAAGCACGAGGCCTGTTAGAAGCGATTCGATGTTTGCAGTCTTGAGCGCGATCGTAGGGGGCGAATCGTTCATCCGCCCCCTACGATCTACTGCTCCGGCTTGCTGTTACGCTGCATCAGTTCATTGACTGCCAATTGAGGCGTAATTTCTCCCTCTTGAATTGTTGCGAGGATACTGTCCCGACCAGGCCGCTTAATGGGGCGCGGCCGTGAAGCTCAACGGCGGGTTGAAAGGGCACGACCGGGGCGACTCGGTACGGGGCAGGTGCTCGCGAGCCGCACGATCGGCGACCCTATACGATCCCGTCGACCCATTGAGCAAAGGCTCCCTGAACTAGACACTGCCCGCAGGTGGTCTGGTTCGTCGTATAGCTTGACCTAATTATTGAGGGCGTTTAAAAACATATCTGTGATGCTATTAAGCTGTACTTATTGAAGAAACCGTTATCTAATTTGAATCTTTGTTAAGCATGGGAGCCATAGCGATTGTCAATTACTCAGAAGGAAGTTGTTGAATATCTACTAGATCTGACATTGCGCCATAAGCTAGTCGAGCAAGCAATGGCAAGTTGTGACTGTTGGTTCACTAACAATGGTGGGGAAATAGATGGATGGATTCCCCAAGATTTAGAAAAGCAGTTCTTCTCGCACACACTTGTCTTTCAACGTTCCGACTGGGACTTAATATATGTTGATACGCGCCTCAAACTTTTAGCGTCCAACGGCAGGGAAATCGGTCATTATCGATTGATTAGCACACTTGATGGGCAGATAGATGACGATTATTTAGTGTTGGAGCTGAGTAAAGATGATTGGGAGAACGATAGGGTTGTGACAGTTTGTATAATCTGACTTTAAGAATTCTGAAGGCTGTTTAGTATAGTGCTTATAACATATTCCCTGAGCTTCTCTAAGTCAAGTAAGAATGTGAAAAAGTGCTTCTACCATCATTGTTAGATTCATTCTAGACATCACAATTCTATCGATTCTCAATCTGATAACTTCGGTAAGTTTAGAATCGAAAATCTAAATTACATTGAGTTTCATTCCTACATTCACACCATGACAAATGTCGCGTTCATGCTTGTGAAAGAATTTGCTGTGCTAAGGGTGACCCTTTTTGGTGCAATGCCAGGAGGTACTTGGCTTCATCATACGGAACTCGGTCTTGCCAGCAACGAAATAGAATCCGAATCCACTTAAACGCCAGTGCTCGAATTGCAGCTTGATGCGTCTTTCCAGCTTGTTTCTGAGCTTGATAGAATGCCTTTGCCCAGAGGGACGCTTTGCGTCGATTCATTCGCCCACTCCAATGAAAGGTTTGGCGTAAGAATCTCGGTGCTCCCCAACGCCCAAATGTATCCAACACTTTTTCCCACTGCGTTCGGTTACCGGAGCAATGCCTGCATACTGCAACAAGTCTTGGGCAGTTTGATAACGAGTGCGATCTTCTCCAAACGCCAGCAGCAATCGTGGCGCGAGGTTAGTTCCAGCATGAGGGAGCGCCGCAAAGATCGCAGCATCAGGCAGTTGATTGAATTCGCGATCTATTTGGGCTTCAAACTGACGCACCGATGTGAGCAAGCTACGAAGTTGGCTGACCAAGGCTTGCACCATGAGTTGAGACGATTCGACGATCGCCGAATCTTGCGTGAGTGGAATACCGTTGCGTAAACACTCAATTCGACGAGCATTGCAGTCTTTGTAGCGAGAATGATGCTCACAGAAAAACTGCTGCAACTGTTCATCGCTGACTTGCTGCACCGCACTCAAAGTTGACCATTGTGTGAGAAAGTCACAGAACACCATCGTATCGCGATGCTCGAAACAGTCAATCGCTTGAGGAAAGTATCCTTTGAGCACATCGACGAGACGATTGGTCGTGCGTCCAATATCTTCAATCAGCGTGCGTCGCCATTCGACGAGTGCTTGCAGTTTTCTGAGCATTGGGCTGGCAGGTTGCCAAACCGTCAGTTTATCCCGGTGTTTCCGAAGAAGTTCAACCTGCAGTGCTGCATCCGTCGGATCATCCTTTGCACGACTCGGAGTAAAGACTTGACGATACTTAGAGACGGTTTGAGGATTGACGGGATAGAGGACAAGGAACTCGTACTTACACAATGCATAGATCAACGGTCCTCGTTTCTGTTCCAGGCAAACAGCAATCGGTTGTCCTCCATAGCGCACCCGCAATTGCATTGCCCAGGCTTCAATCGCTTCTGGTCGAGCGCCAATCACGCAATGTTCTTGAGTTTGAGCCGCACAATCATACAAACACACATCGTGCTTTTGGTCTGCCCAATCTAAACCAATCAAAGCCACATAAGGCATGTCAGTCATCTGAGTCCACCTCCGAAGGAATGTGTCATCATGAACTTGGTTTCAATCCCAGTCTTCAGGCGAAAGTATTATGGCAGACATAAAAATCTGTCCCTGAGGATTCGTTCATTGAGGACTAGGAAGCGAGGTCAGTGCGACAATATGTTAGAAGTCATCTGGCTGTCGCCCGTTGCATAGTCGTCACTGACCTTGCCTATTCTCAGGGCAATTCTGATCTCTTCGGTACTGCCCTTGTCTACCCATAAAGCCTATTGCACCCTGACTAAAAGTGTTGATTGGACATTTTTGAAACATCTTGACAGTAGGTGAAACGGGAAAGTTCTTCTAAAATAGGAGGGTACCTCGACTCTGATGTTTAGATGCAGCTCTCACCAAAACTTCTACACGCGATCGAACAGATGGCTGAAAGTCAGAGCATTTTTCCAGAGCAGTTTATTATCCAGACTCTCACTACTGAGGAAACGAATCGTCTTCAGCCATCTTCTTCAACTTCTCAAACAGGACTTAGGGAGAAAGAAGGCATGTTAGTCTTTGATACTGCCCCCCTTGATCACATCGATTTCAATGCGCTGATCGCTCAAAGTTTTGAGGAAGCTGACTCAGAGCAAACGCTCGCTTAATCCCAAGCACTTCACCCGCTTACAAACACCGATCGCACAGATGGTCGAGGTTCCTAAATAATTTTCTTACCCCTCGGGTTTACTATCACGCTGCATCAGTTCATTCACTGCCAGTTGAGGCGTAATTTCTCCTCGCAGTAAACGATCGACTTGGGTCGAAATCGGCATCGAAATTCCTTGCTCTGTTGCCAATCTGACTAAGACCTGAGAGGTATTAATTCCCTCGGCTGTCCCTTCCAAATTTGTGAGAATTTCATCAAGCGATCGCCCTTGAGCCAGCCCAAACCCTACTTGATAATTGCGGCTCAACGCACTGCTACAAGTCGCCAGCAAATCCCCTAATCCTGACAATCCGTAAAACGTTTCTGATTTCGCGCCCCAAGTTGTCCCCAAACGAATCATTTCAGCCAATCCGCGTGTAACCAAGGCTGATTTTGCATTTGTGCCCAGTTGCAGACCATCACAGGCACCGACTGCGATCGCAATCACATTCTTCAACGTGCCACCCAGTTCAACACCTAACGGATCAGAGTTGGTATAGACCCGAAATCGACTCGATGAAAATGCTCGTTGCACCTGATCTGCAAGCGTTTGATCCTGGCTTGCAACCACACTCGCAGCGGGTAAACCTTGCTGAATTTCTTTCGATAAATTTGGGCCTGATAAAACTGCGATCGCGCTCTTTGCAAATGCAGATTGCCAAACCTGGGACGGTAACAATGGCAAAGCCTGATCGCTACCTGATTGTGAATCTAGCCCCTTTGTAGCGGTCACAATTGCGGGAATCGGAGTAGAGATCTGTTCAATTACAGAACGCACCCCTTTCATCGACACAGCAGAGATGACCAGTTCAGCATTCGCGATCGTGTCATTGAGCGATCGCTCACTCCGACGCGACCAAATCGACACGTCATGCCCATTCTCGCGGACTAATCCTGCCAGCGTTGACCCCCAAGCCCCCGCTCCAATCACAGCAATCTTCATCGCGGATATTGTTCCATCAATGCACGAACTTGCTCTGCGTGATACGAGCTACGAGTCAACGGAGTCGAAACAACTTGTAAGAAGCCAATCGACTCGCCATATTCTCGCCAAGCATCGAATTGCTCTGGAGTCACGAAGTCTTTTACGTCTAAATGCTTCTGAGTCGGTTGGAGATATTGCCCGATTGTTAAAATATCGCAGTTCGATGCTCTCAAATCTCGCATCGTTTCGCGCACTTCTTCATCGGTTTCGCCAAGCCCAACCATAATTCCCGATTTCGTATAAACGTGGGGATTGAGTTCTTGAACTTTTTGCAGGAGTTCTAGCGATCGCGCATAATCCCCTTGCGGACGCACCCGACGATAAAGCCGAGGAATCGTTTCAGTATTGTGGTTTAAGACCTCTGGAGATGCGCTGAGAATCGTTGCCAGAGCGTCCCAGTTGCCACAGAGATCAGGAATGAGCAGTTCGATCGTGGTTTTCGGTGAAACGGCTCGAATTCCTTCAATGCAGCGAACAAATTGCGATGCGCCTCCATCGGGCAAATCATCCCGATTCACAGAAGTAATGACAACGTGGTTCAGATTCATCCGCCGAACGGCTTCTGCCAATCGAGTTGGCTCTGTCGGGTCGAGCGCTTTCGGCTTCTTTTCAAAATCAATATCGCAATACGGACAAGCCCGCGTACAAGCTGGACCCATAATCAAAAACGTCGCTGTCCCTGCATTGAAACATTCGCCAATGTTGGGACAAGATGCCTCTTCACAGACTGTATTTAGTTCGAGATCTCGCAAAATTTCTTTAACGCTGCCGACTCGTTCCCACTGCGGAGCCTTAACTCTCAACCACTCTGGCTTAACAACCACGTTTTTAACCCGATGTGCGATTTGCGTGATCTATCTTAACGCTCTTACACTCGCTTTTTTGATACTGAACGCGATCGCGCTCAATGCCAAAATCCCAATCAGCCCTGCCAACGGATTTCGATCCATTCCCGTCACCCACTCCGGAGCGTGATTCGTATACTTCACCAATTGCCCGACATTCACTAAGTAATAGCCCCACACCAATCCAGCATGAAGTCCGATCGATCGACCTAATCGCCCTTCTGTTCCTCGTTTCGCCCAAACTAAAGCTACTCCAAGCAGCACCAGCGCAAAAAACTGCGGTCGAGTGCCATGAACGATTGCAAAAATTAAACTACTCACCCACAAGGAAATCCGAGGCGAATAATCCCGATCGAGTTCATTCAACAACCAGCCGCGAAACAGCAATTCCTCTGCAAAACCAACTGCGATCGCCATCACCCAACCTTCGAGCAGAATTCGGGGAAACGAACTTTGTGGAGTTTGCCACTGCACCAAGCCCAACAGACCTTGCAGTAAAAACATCAGCATCAAACTGCCAAGCCCGATCGCGAGTCCTTTCAGCAAATCGCGAATAGTTTGACGAGGCTGCCTGAGTCCATATGTTTTGAAGAGATTCTCGTGGTAAACCGCTCGACTCCAAACTCTCACTAAGACAATGAATTCGAGATACAAAATCACCAGCGTCACGATCGAAGCAAGATTTCGAGCCGCATCATTTACGCCATAAAGAACAGAAATCACCCACTCGATTGGGAGCTTCACAGGCAACCAAATTGCCAACAACATCAGCAAAAATAGCCCAATCCGGATCGGAGTTGGGCGGTGAGCAAGGTTGGCAAAATTAAGCTTCAAGTCGAGTTCTGAGGTTTATTCGTCAGGCTCGATCGTACTATCTAAGCCCTTCATTTTCAGCGTTTCGCTATAAAACTCCGCATGTTCCTGAGCACAGGTGATCACGAGTCCAACGCCACTATTGTGCGTTTCCATCATGATATTGACCGCTTGGGGCTGGGTCAGACTGGGCACCGTTTCCATCAGAGCTTGCACCACGTATTCCATCGTGTTGTAGTCATCGTTATGAAGCAAAACACGATAGCGAGGGGCAAGTTTACGGGTTGTTGAGCGCTGTTCAATCGTTTCAACAGACACAAGTCTTTCCTCTCGGTAAGCAATTAGGGGTTTACTACAATGTTGTGGGCAAATCCACCCACCTAATTTTAATGACTTCGACCAAAATTGGCGAAATCAGATGGATTATTTGAACAATCCGGGTTTAAACAAATTTAATCTAGCGATCGTATTCTAGCTTGAAGCTCCCAGACGCGACTCAAGAGTAGCAGATCTAATTTTCAGACCTCTAGAATTAGAAATAGCAACCTTCAACCGTTTTCTATGACCGCGCTGATCAAGTTCCATGCCTCCCAAGTTGTTTTCCTCGAACACGAGCATTCACGCCTCTATGCTGAAGTGGTGCAATTCGTAGAGTCAAGGCAGCTCTGCTGGGTGCGCCCGATCGCACTCGTCACCGATCCAGAACAGAGGTGGACAGATTATCAGTACTGGATGATTCAAGATCTGCGAGATGGCTCCGATTTGATGTGTCCGGCTCGTCTCTTTCATGAAGCATTAGATACCGAGGTATTGCCCTTACTCGATCGACTGTATCAACTGCAAGATTCTAAACCTCAATCCTCAGATTTACATCAATTCATCCACGAGATTTGGCAAGCGCATCCTGAAGCATTTCAGTAACTCTACGGTGTAGTGAATAATACGTAAATATCTCAGCCAAAATAGTTGGTTATATAACGATTTAGCTTATACTTTTACTGCCAAAATGTGTAATTTTACACATTTTTGGATTTCAAGCTTACTGAAAAATTTAAACAATTGAGGTAATCAAGTGAAGTTTCTGCGAAACTCGTAGTTCTCTCTAGGCTTTCGCGGATGCCGACAGTTATCGTCAAAGCGTTCACATGAAAGTTGTGTTTGAGAGCTTAAAGGGTAAGTAGTTATGCAGAGTTTGCTCGTTCGTCCACAGGCTGTCATCATCCGTCCTTGCGGTTCTCTCAATGCTGCGAATGCCGCAGAATTTCAACAGCAACTAAATGCAGCCGTTCTCTCAGAGCAAAATAACGCCCTTGTGGTTGATATGAGCCAGGTTGAAGCCTTAGATAGCGCTGGCTTGATGGCACTGGTTTCCACTTTGAACTTAGCAAAAGTGCATCAAAAGCGTCTCAGTCTGTGTTCTGTTTCCTCCTCAGTCCGGATCGTATTTGAACTGACTCAACTCGATCGCGTATTTGAAATCTTCGAGAGCATTTCTGGATTTGAACTTGCCGCAGCCTAATTTCCCGAATTCACCTTGCGTTCGTCGCTATACTAAAAGACTCGAACGCATCTGATTTAGGAACGCAAGGTGGAATCGTGGCAATTGCAGTAGAAAACCTCTTAACAACCGATATTCTGCGCCCCGCTCGATATCTTGGGAACGAATTGGGCGCAGTTCACAAAGATTGGGAAACCACGGTCGTTCGATGGGTGCTGACTTACCCAGAAGTTTATGAAGTCGGGGCATCGAATCTCGGTCACATCATTCTTTACAGCATTCTTAATACCCAGCCGCGTCAATTGTGCGATCGCGCTTATCTCCCCGCTCCCGATCTCTCTACAAAACTTCGGGAAACGCAAACGCCACTCTTTGCAGTTGAATCGCGTCGCCCTCTCACCGATTTCGATATTCTTGGTTTCAGCCTCAGCTACGAATTGGGCGCAACTAATATTCTCGAAATGCTCGACCTCGCTGGCATTCCTTTGACCTGGAGAGAACGATCCGAATCTGACCCCCTGATTTTTGCAGGTGGACAAACTGCAACTTCCAATCCCGAACCTTACGCGGATTTCTTTGATTTCGTCGCTTTAGGCGATGGCGAAGAATTACTCCCAGAGATTGGATTAGTTCTTGAAGAAGGGAAGCTTGCAGGACTGAGCCGCGAAGACCTTTTATTCGATCTGGCACAGATTCCAGGGGTTTATGTGCCGCGATTTTATGACATGGCGGCAGATGGCTCGGTGCACCCGAATCGCCCAGACGTACCCAAACGAATTTTGAGACGCGTTGCAACTCCGATTCCAGCGTATTCGATTGGCTTAGTGCCCTATGTGCAAACTGTTCACGATCGCTTAACGATCGAAATCCGGCGCGGCTGTACTCGCGGCTGTCGATTCTGCCAGCCGGGTATGCTCACGCGTCCGGCACGGGATGTTGAACCAGAACAAGTGGTCGAAGCGATCGAATCCGGCATGAGAGCCACCGGATATAACGAATTCTCGCTGCTCTCCTTGAGTTGTTCGGATTATTTAGCCCTTCCAGCCGTTGGGGTTGAGATTAAGAATCGGTTGCACGGTGAGAATATTTCGTTGTCTTTACCGAGTCAGAGAGTCGATCGCTTCGATGAAAATATCGCCAATATCATTGGCGGAACTCGTCAAATCGGGATTACCTTTGCGCCGGAAGCTGGAACTCAGCGAATGCGCGACATTGTGAACAAAGGTTTGACCAATGAAGAACTGCTCAGAGGCGTGAAGACCGCCGTTGAGCAAGGTTGGGACAAGGTGAAGCTTTATTTCATGATTGGGCTTCCCGGTGAGACTGACGAAGATGTTTTGGGCATTGCAGATACGATTCGCTGGTTGCGCCGCGAGTGCAGTAAACAGGGGCGCAGACGGTTGGATTTCAACATTACGATTTCTAATTTCACACCGAAACCCCATACGCCGTTCCAATGGCACTCTGTTTCGACCTCAGAATTCAAGCGCAAGCAAGAATTATTGAAAGAAGCGTTTCGAGCGATTAGAGGCACAAAGGTCAATTTCACCGACACGCGGATTTCGGCAATGGAAGATTTTGTCGGCAGAGGCGATCGACGATTAGCGCCAGTTGTGAAACGGGCTTGGGAACTCGGTGCAGGGATGGATTCCTGGTGGGAAAGTGTCGAAAAAGCATTTGGAGCTTGGACACAATCCATTGAAGAATCAGGCTTAACGTGGAAATATCGCCAAGTCGATAGCGGTGAGTGGAATATTTTTGAGGCGAGTGAATCCATTTCGCTCGATGCACCTCTGCCCTGGGATCATTTGGATACCGGAATCGATAAGAAATGGCTGCAAGAAGATTTGCAGAAGGCATTAGAAGCCGCGATCGTGCCGGATTGCTCGTTTGAAGGCTGTTCTCACTGTGGCGTTTGTGGCGTTGATTTTGGACACAATATTGTGATTCCGCCACCAGAAATTCCAGAGTTCACCGGGCACTTTGTTCCCAATCAAACCCGCGCTCAACGAATTCGGGTACGGATGGGCAAAGAAGGAGAAATGGCGTTATTGAGTCATTTGGATTTAATGCGATTATTCGATCGAGCCGTTCGCCGCGCTTCGATTCCACTTACCTTTACAGGCGGATTTCATCCTCAACCTAGAATTGTGCCCGCGAGTGCGTTGCCGCTTGGGGTCAGTAGTTCTGGTGAAATTGTGGATTTTGAATTGACTGAGCCAATGTCGATCGAAGAATTCCGCACTAAACTCGCGGCTCAACTTCCGGCTGACATGCCCATCTATGAAGTGCAAGACGTAGATCCGAAACAACCTGCCGCCGCAGTTTTGCTACAGAAAGCTGAATATCGGCTTGAAATTGCGGGTGATCAGGGAAATTGGCAAGATTGGATCGAGCAAATTTTGGCGAAATCTGAGATTCTCCTAGAACATACGACGAAATCGGGTAAGACCTATCCGTTGAACATGCGCGATCGCTTATTTGAATTGGAATTACTCGAATCGTCTTCAGATCGAGCGATCGTTCGTTATGTCGGAAGCTGTCAGAATGACGGGACATTGTTGAAACCTGAACAACTGGTTTCAATCTTTGAACAGGTGAGCCAGCAAGAACTCCACTTGTTAACCATTCATCGAATTCAGCTAGTTTTAGCGTAATTTGTCATCCCCAAAAGGGGGAGTTAGGCAATAAGAACACGGTCATAAGCCACGCTTTTACTCCCCCTTTTTGAATCCAATTGTTAAAAATGGTACGGATGCAGATTCGCACGTTATAATGCTTTGCATCACAAGCTGAAGCAAGCTAGGAATCCCCGTAGATGCTGTCGGGAGATAGTCTTAGAGTCTTTGCTCATCTTGTCTGCCAGATTTTCGCTATTCTTCATCCGGATGCAGCATGCGTAACTCTTTACCACCGCTGCTAGCTTGATCGAAGTTCACTCGTTGGATGCCTATCGTCATTTGGCGAGAAGTGGCTTGAGGTTGTCGGTTTTTCAGAAACCACTTCAGCCAGAAACCGCCCAGATTTGTGTGATTTTGTGCGCCTGTATTTTTGTTTGTTAACGCGAAAGAAGTCAAACTTCAAAGCTTCGATCGCGCTCAGTTTTGAGGAAATTGAATGCCTAAGCAAATTGTGATTGCTGAGCAGCATAGAATCGCTGCTGTATTTTCAGAAGATCAAATTCAAGAATTAATCGTTGCAACCGGAAGTCATCAGGTTAGTGACATTTATTTAGGAATTGTTGAGAACGTCTTGCCCGGAATCGATGCCGCATTTGTCAACATCGGTGATTCAGAACGGAACGGATTTATTCATGTCTCGGATCTCGGCCCCTTACGTTTAAAGCGTGCGGCAGGTTCGATTACCGAATTGCTTGCCCCGCAGCAGAAAGTTTTAGTTCAGGTGATGAAGGAGCCGACCGGAAATAAAGGGCCTCGCCTGACGGGCAATATTTCTATGCCGGGTCGCTATTTAGTCTTGATGCCGTACGGTCGCGGCGTTAATCTCTCTCGTCGGATTCGCAACGAGAATGAACGAAACCGATTACGGGCATTGGCAATTCTAGTGAAGCCTGCTGGAATGGGCATTGTCATCCGCACCGAAGCCGAAGGAATGCCCGAAGAGGCAATCATCGAGGACTTGGAAGCGCTGCAACGGCAGTGGGAAGCGATTCTGCAAGAAGCAAGCTCCACCCGTGCCCCGGCGCTCTTGAATCGAGATGACGACTTCATTCAAAAAGTGCTGCGCGATGTCTACAGTTCAGACGTGAACCGGATTGTGGTCGATTCGCATACCGGGCTGAAGCGCGTCAAACAACAACTGCTCAACTGGGGCAGTGGCAAAACGCCGCAAGGAGTTCTGATCGATCATCACCGCGATCGCATTCCGATTCTCGATTATTTCCGGGTCAATGCCGCGATTCGAGAAGCGCTCAAACCGAGAGTAGACCTACCTTCTGGCGGTTACATCATTATTGAACGCACCGAAGCTTTAACGGTCATTGATGTTAACTCTGGATCATTTACGCGATCTGCAACGGCAAGAGAAACAGTTCTCTGGACAAACTGCGAAGCGGCAACCGAAATCGCTCGACAACTCCGGCTCCGCAACATTGCCGGGGTGATCATCGTAGACTTTATCGATATGGACTCGCGCCGCGACCAATTGCAGGTCTTGGAGCATTTCAATAAAGCCTTGCGATCGGACAAAGCAAAACCGCAAATTTCTCAATTGTCCGAACTCGGACTCGTCGAACTGACCCGGAAACGTCAAGGGAAAAACATTTACGAACTCTTTGGTCGTCCTTGCCCGACCTGCGGCGGTTTAGGTCATGTCGTTCACTTGCCGGGTGAAACCGATTCTGCTGAAGAGTTTGAGACTTTAGAGCAGCGTCCGGCGGCTCGTTACACTGAGCGAGATGCTTCAGTTCGTCGCATCGAATCACGTCGCGAAGCTCCAGCCGCTTCAGAGTCATTCTGGGAAGGCGACGATTTGGAAGGCGATTCGGGCGATTCTGACCTCGAACTTCTGCATCATCCGAGTTATCAAGAACGGGGTCGATCCGCGAAAAGAACACGTCATCGTCGCCAAGATGCCCCACGCGAATCGGGTCGATCCGAAGCTCCTGTGCGCGAATCTGCCCCCAGACCTTCTCGTTGGGAAGAATCCGGCAGCAGCCGTCCCCCCGTTTCTGCACCCACTTTGGTGTCGCGATCAAATAGCGATTTCCCCGTAGAACCCGTTGCAGAACCCCCAACCGAAGAAGCCCCCCGCGAAAATCGATACGAAGAACGTCGCGGTGGACGTTCTCAAAGACGCGATCGCTTTAATAAAACGCCATCCGAACCGCCCGAATCGGTTTATGTCGAAATGACTCCCGATGAACAGGATGTTTACGCCTGGATGGGAATTTCACCGCTGATTCTCTCGAATCAAGAAGTGAAGAATCCCAAAAATGCGATCGTGTCCATTCTTTTACCCGGTGAAGTTCCACCTCCTGAAGCAGTTCAATCTCTACCATCTGTTGACGTAGACTCTTCTCCAGTAGAGGATCTCGAAGCGTTTGAAGAACCAGTGTTTGAAGCTCCAGAGTTTGAAGAACCTGCGTTTGAAGAACCTGCGTTTGAAGTTCCAACATTTGCAGAAATTGCAGAACCAGAGCCACCCGCAGTTGAGGAAGCTCCGGCGGAACTCGAAGAAGACACGACCGTTCGTCGTCGTCGTCGTCGATCGTCTGCTTCGACAAACGAGTAAGATGCCTCAGAATCCGACCCTAGAAATCGAGCAGTCTTTGTGGAAGCAAGGACTGCTTCGGATCGCGGGTGTAGATGAAGCCGGATTAGGATGTCTTGCTGGCCCAATTGTGGCTGCAACGGTTCTCTTACCTGTGCATTGCGAAATGATTGCCGGAGTCAGAGATTCTAAGCTGCTTTCTGCATCTCAGAGAGAGCGACTATTTGACATAGTTAAATCAAATGCGATCGCGATTGGAGTTGGCATTGCCACAGTTCGAGAAATTGAGCAAATCAATGTTCTCCGCGCTTCCTATCTCGCAATGCAACGCGCTTTAAGCCGAGTTGCACCTTATGATCACGCATTGATTGATGGTCGTCCAATTCGGCAAACGGCTTTAGGCTCACATACTGCAATCATTGACGGAGATGCGACCTGCTACGCGATCGCGTCTGCCTCGATCATTGCTAAAGTCAGACGCGATCGCTTTATGCGCCGTTTGGCACAACGATATCCAGGGTACGGCTGGGAGAAAAACGCAGGATACGGAACAAAGCAGCATCTTGCCGCGATTCAATCCTTGGGAATTACTCCTTATCACCGCAAAACTTATGCTCCGGTACAGAAAGTCATTCAGCAATTCGAGCTTAATTTAGAGGCTTAAGCACAACCGAATCTTGCACAGAATTAGTTCCCACTTGCACTGCAACCCAGTTCCGATAATCAGTCAATAACTGCTGCATTAATCTTTGCTTAATCGTGGTTAAAACACTCAACAGCAAACCGTTTCCAGTCGTCTCAATCAGGGGGCGTGGCATAAAGGTCAGAGGTGGCGGAAGTTCAACTGCGACCGCAAGATTCGCCAAGCCTTTCAAATAAGTTTCACCATGCTGCTGACACGGTGATAATTGTCCTTTCAAATCGAATAAAAACTTGTCATTAACATACTCAATTCCGCGCAATTCGCAGGCAGCCGATTGAATATTAATCGCTGCTTCCTCATTTGCCCAAACGCGCATATCGACAATCGGTTGAATGCTCAGGGTCATAAAATTAAGCGATCGCATTTTCAGCCGATAAAGGTCTGAATCCAACCGCTCAATCTGACTAGAAGCGGCGAGTGCATTGACAACCCGTTGCGGCTGGCGCAAGTAATTCGTAATATGAATGGGCTGCTCTGGAACAACCATTTCAACTCCCAGAGAGGCGGAAAACCGAGTATCCATTCGCAAAGATTTAGGGAAGGTTTGATCTAATTATGAACTAATTTTAAGGGCTTCTCAGTCACGTAAGTCATCTTACTGAAATATAAACATAATTACTTATACAAAAGATTATTGTTTTACAAAACTCAGCAGAGTATATAGAGTACTGAATCATTTTTGGAAAAAGGCGATGACTATTTCGATCGCACATTTAGGACCGCATGGAACTTATGCAGAAACGGCTGCACTGAAATATCTCAACTGGTTCACGAAAAGCCACGATCAAGCTGCGTTGCTGTGTCCTTATCCCAGTATTACGCAATCTTTAGAAGCTGTGGCAAAGGAAGAAGTTCAGGTTGCCGTAGCTCCCATCGAGAATTCGATCGAAGGAAGTGTCACGATGACCTTAGATGCTCTCTGGCGGCTTGATACCTTGCGAATTCAACATGCGATCGTATTACCGATTCATCATGCACTGTTGTCGATCGCATCTGATTTCAGCGAAATTCAAACGGTCTATTCTCATCCGCAAGCGCTGGCTCAATGTCAAAATTGGCTCGATCGCAATTTACCTTCGGCGCAAGTCATTGCCGCAAATTCTACAACTGAGGCATTACAGCATTTAGGTGAAGATCAAACGATCGCAGCGATTTCCTCACAAAGAGCAGCACAACTCTACAGCCTGCCCGTTCTTGCGTCTCCAATTAATGATCATCCAGAGAACTGCACGCGATTTATTGTTGTCAGTCTCGATCCTTCACCCGGTGGAAGTCGAACTTCGATCGCGTTTAGTGTCAGTGCGAACCAGCCTGGAGTATTAGTTAAACCGTTGCAGATTTTTGCAGAAAAAGGGATTAACCTGAGCCGAATTGAATCGCGCCCAACAAAGCGATCGCTCGGCGATTACGTGTTCTTTGTCGATTTAGAAGCCGATACCCGACAAGATGCGATTCAATCTGCACTCGCTGAGTTAGAGCATTGCACCGAGACTCTGAAAATCTTCGGAAGCTATGACGTTTTACCCGCGATCGGTTAAATGCTTGCAGATTCAAACGATCGCTTCTTCATTCGCTTGATTCTTCAACTATTCAGCAACGTCTTTTAAGGTGTCCTTTAAAACCGTTCTAGCTGCCAAATGGTTCCGAGTTGAAGTTAAAATCTCAGACTCTCGCTCTAGGCGAGCTTCCGTATCTTGCAACTCAAGCAATGCTTGCTGCTCGTCTGGAACATTGTGCAAGTTACTAGCAATCCAGTAGGAAAGCTCAGTCGGTAGCTCTGGAATATCTTCAGGCAGATCAATCTCTTGTCCAGAAAGCTTCTCAGTCAACCTAACCACATCATGCAGAAGTTGATTGACTTCTTTTGCTAAAGGTCTGAGATCGATCGCGGGAGGATGATCTTCAATCCACTCCACCAAACCAACTCGATATGGCTTTTCGCGAGTATATTCCAACACTCTAAATCGCTGCTGTCCAAGTGTGAGAATTTTCATGCGATCGTCTTGCAACCGCTGAAACTGAACAATCTCAGCACAGCATCCCACCGGAGCAGGCTGTCCCTTAACGGGATCCCACATTAATACTCCAAATCGTCGATCGCTTTCCAGAATCGTGTTCATCATCATGCGGTAGCGAAACTCGAAGATGTGAAGAGGAAGGGGGCGACCTGGGAAAAGTACCAGGTCGGGAAGAGGAAACAGGGGGAGTTCACGAACCGCGATCGATGATGTCATGCTCTGCAAACTTGTGATTGAGGGTGCTTACTCTACTCTAACGGATCTGTTATTGAGAAATGTAAACATCTTTAAAAAAATAAAGGATGTGATCACTCACATCCTTTCAAAGTTCTAGAGTTTGACTTCAATATCAACACCAGCCGGAAGGTCAAGCTTCATCAAAGCATCAATGGTCTTAGAAGAAGGTTGATAGATATCGATCAAGCGATGGTGAGTGCGAGTTTCAAAATGCTCACGCGAGTCTTTATCAACGTGGGGAGAACGCAGAACGCAATAGATTCTACGGCGAGTCGGGAGCGGAATAGGACCAATTGCAGTGGCATTCGTGCGGTTTGCGGTATCGACGATCTTTTCACAAGATGTATCGAGTAAACGTCGATCGAACGCTTTCAGACGAATCCGAATTTTTTGCTGTTGAATCGTTGCCATTTGAAGTTAAGTTCCCAAGTTGTCAATGGTTCAGATGTGGACGCGCGATCGCGCCAGTAAAATATTGTAGCGCTAAAAACGCTTCAGACTCGCTCTTTTCTCAAGAAACCTTGATCGACTGACTTGATCAGCAGTGAGCAACATACGGTCAGTGAATTCTCAGTAAAATAGAACCAGGTTCAAGTGGAGCGAGGCAGATGACGATCGCAACTTACCAATGGACGATCGACCGTTACCATCAAGCGGTAGAAGCTGGCGTGTTTGAGGATCAAGCGATCGAATTGTTGAAAGGAGAATTGGTTCTGATGTCGCCTGAAGGGACACCTCATGCTTATTACAGTGATAGAGCCGCTCGTTACCTCAGACGATTATTGGAACTTCCTGAACTCGCTTATGTCAGAGAGGCAAAACCGATCACGTTGCCGAATGCATCAGAGCCAGAACCAGATATTGCGATCGTTCAACCCCTTGATCAAATTTATCTAGCGCATCATCCTTATCCAGAAAATGTATTTTGGGTCATTGAATATGCCCAGTCAAGCTTGACGAAAGATCTGGAGATTAAACGCAAAATCTATGCAGAAGTAAACATTGCTGAGTATTGGGTGATTAATCTGCGTGACAAGAAATTGATTGTTTTTCGCACTCCAGTGAATGGAGAGTACCAATCAGAAGTTAGTGTCACTTCTGGAGTAATCAGCCCATTGTCTTTTCCGAACATTCAAATTGATGTGCGGCAGTTGATAACTGTCTAAAAGCTGAAGATCATAAATGGCAAAACAAGCTGATGCACAGATTGGTATTGATTTTTGCCATGGTAGTGCAGTGCTCATCAATGAGATTTTGTAGGTTTAGAGGCAGCTTTGAGAGAGCTATACAGGATCAACGGAGAAAGCCTGTCGCTTGTATAGGTGTTTTGAACTACAGATAAGATTGAAAGTTGTGGAGCCTAAGTAGTGTCAATCGCGTTTGGAATCGCTCTAGAGAGTGAGAAGTGGATGCAATCCCTCCCAGAAAATTTCCCCAGTCAGAATCTAACTATTAGAGGAGTTTGGGAGAAACTTGAGGAAATCGCTGAAGAGAATGGGTTAACAAAGTTAAGCCACTTCCTTATCGACGACCCTGAATATTATGAAGAAGCTCTGGAAGCTGCTGAAGAATTAGACAATCCTGAACGTGATGAACTTATGCAGAAGATTCAGGAGAGCTTGCAACAACTTTCAAGACAACCTGACTGGTTCAGTTCTACTGATGCTGATATTGCAATTAGGACAATGCAGAAATTAGTTGAATCTTTACAAATCAACACCAACCTATTTACTCATTTATGGACTCACAACAACGATGAATCAGTAGCAGTTATCATTCAAGATCTTGAACGGTTTGCAAGCTTTTTAAGCAAAGTCAAATCAAGAAATATCCGATTCAAGTTTTGGATGGAATAAGAACTTGAATCGGATATTGCTCTTGCTTACTTTGTTGATTGTCTCGAGCATAAACATAGCAAAGACAAAAATTCTGCTAAGCCTTCTCCTTGTCGTTCAGCTTGAGATAGCTCGTGACTTTTATCTTAATTGATCGAGCAAAAACTGCAATCTAGCTTGAACTGATCGAGGAAACTCGAATCGGGTTAGTTTGATCGAGATTTCAAAAACTTTCAATTGTACTTGGAAATAACAAAGCCCCCAGTGGATCTCTCCACTGGGGGCTTCAAGTTAGTCAACTAAGATTTACTTGAGGATCTTAGCAACAACACCTGCACCAACAGTACGGCCGCCTTCACGGATTGCGAAACGCATTCCTTCTTCAATTGCGATCGGGTTGATCAATTCAACCGTCATTTTGATGCGATCACCAGGCATCACCATTTCTGCTGCGCCACCTTCGTCAGTCGTGAAGTCGCTGATCGTTCCGGTTACGTCGGTTGTACGAACGTAGAACTGAGGACGATAGCCAGGGAAGAACGGAGTGTGACGACCGCCTTCTTCCTTCTTCAGAATGTAAACTTCAGACTCAAACTTGGTGTGAGGCTTGATCGAACCTGGCTTAGCCAAGACCATCCCACGCTCAATGTCAGCCTTCTGAATACCACGGAGAAGAATACCAGCGTTATCACCAGCAACCCCTTCATCCAAGGATTTCTTGAACATTTCGATACCCGTTACAGTACTCTTGCGAGTGTCACGAATACCAACGAGTTCAACTTCGTCTTGAACCTTGACTTTTCCACGTTCAATCCGACCCGTTGCAACCGTACCCCGACCTGTAATCGAGAATACGTCCTCAACCGCCATCAAGAAAGGCTTGTCAACATCACGCTCAGGAGTTGGGATGTATTCGTCAACGGAATCCATCAACGCATAAATACAGTCAACCCACTCGTTTTCACCCTTCTTGGTTTTGGGGTTCGCAGTCATCGCTTCAACTGCTTGAAGAGCAGAACCAGCGGTGATAGGAATTTCGTCACCGGGGAAGTCATAAGAGCTGAGAAGTTCGCGAACTTCAAGTTCTACGAGTTCGAGCAGTTCTTCGTCATCCACCATGTCTTTCTTGTTCAAGAAGACAACCAGACGGGGAACGCCAACCTGACGAGCCAAGAGGATGTGTTCGCGAGTTTGGGGCATGGGACCATCAGCCGCCGATACCACCAGGATCGCGCCGTCCATCTGAGCCGCACCCGTGATCATGTTCTTCACATAGTCAGCGTGTCCAGGACAGTCTACGTGAGCGTAGTGACGGGATTCAGTTTCATACTCCACGTGAGCGGTGTTGATGGTGATACCCCGTGCTTTTTCTTCCGGAGCTGCATCAATGTCTTCATACTTCCGAGCCGCTGCTTGACCCAGAGCTGATAGGGTCATCGTGATTGCAGCCGTCAGCGTCGTTTTACCGTGGTCAACGTGACCAATCGTGCCGATGTTAACGTGGGGTTTAGTCCGTTCAAACTTTGCGCGTGCCATGAATTACAATTCCTCTTTCCTGATTAAGCGTTCCCTTTGTTTTTCGCAATGATGGTTTCAGCGACGTTCT
Source organism: Leptolyngbya boryana PCC 6306 (assembly GCF_000353285.1). Taxonomy (NCBI): domain Bacteria; kingdom Bacillati; phylum Cyanobacteriota; class Cyanophyceae; order Leptolyngbyales; family Leptolyngbyaceae; genus Leptolyngbya; species Leptolyngbya boryana. Next base: position 2,632,626 of record NZ_KB731324.1, on the reverse strand, counting down.
TAGGTACTTCCTCGTAATGGCTAAATTCCATTGTAAAAGTACCGCGTCCCTGAGTCATCGATCGGATATCCGTAGCATATCCAAACATTTCTGCCAGTGGAACCTTGGTGGTGACTTTGGCGATTCCGCGCTCGACACCTTGAGCTTCAATTTGCCCACGCTTCGAGATCAGATTCCCCATTACACTGCCAAGAAAGTCTTCTGGCACTTCAACTTCGACCTTCATCATCGGTTCTAAGAGTACCGGGCTGGCTTTCATAACGCCATCCTTGATCGCCATCGATCCAGCAATCTTAAACGCCATTTCAGAAGAGTCTACATCGTGGTACGAACCATCGACGAGTGTTGCTTTCACATCAATCAATGGATAGCCCGCAACGATCCCACTTTCGCAAGCTTCTTTCATCCCTTGCTCAGCAGGCCCGACATATTCCTTCGGAACTGTACCACCTACGATTTTCGAGACAAACTCGAATCCGCTTCCGACTTCGCCGGGTTCAAGCTGGATCACAACGTGACCATATTGACCTTTACCACCACTCTGACGGACAAATTTGCCTTCAGCTTTGACAGCTTTGCGAATCGTTTCACGGTAAGCAACTTGAGGCGCACCGACGTTTGCTTCAACTTTGAACTCGCGAAGCATACGATCAACGAGAATTTCCAAGTGCAATTCGCCCATTCCGGCAATTACAGTTTGGTTCGTTTCTTGGTCAATGCTGACGCGGAACGTCGGGTCTTCTTCAGACAGTGCCTTGAGCGCTTTGGAAAGTTTTTCCATATCGCCTTTGGTTTTCGGTTCAACTGCAACCGAAATCACAGGCTCAGGAATAAACAGCGACTCAAGCACAATGTTGTCGCCTTCAGGACAAAGAGTGTCACCCGTGAGCGTGTCGGACAATCCAGGAATCGCTCCCAAATCACCGGCCCTGAGTTCGTCTACGTCAATCCGCTCATCTGCTTTCAAGATGATCAAACGAGAGACGCGCTCTTTCTTACCTTTGGTCGAGTTGTAGATGTAGCTTCCTTTCGCAAGCACACCAGAGTATACGCGAACGAAGGTTAAGCGACCCACGAACTTGTCGGTCATGACTTTGAAAGCGAGTGCAGCCAAAGGTGCATCGTCTTTCGGCGGACGAGCTTGAAGGCTTCCATCCGGCATCGTTCCTTGGATCGGCGGAATATCGATCGGGGAAGGAAGGTAATCCAAGACTGCGTCGAGCATCTGCTGAACGCCTTTGTTCTTAAAGGCAGAACCACAAAGCAGCGGAACAAAAAATTCTCCGTCGATTCCTTCGATCGTGCCTTTGCGAATTGCAGCTTTAATTTCTTCTTCGGTCAGTTCTTCACCAGCGAAGTACTTCTCAAGTAGAGCTTCATCGGTTTCTGCAACGGATTCGATCAGAATCGTGCGGAATTCTTCAGCTTTCTCTTTGAGATCTTCAGGAATATCGGTGACTTCAATTTCACGACCTAAATCGTCTTTGTGGATGTACGCTTTCATCCGAACCAAATCGATGATGCCTTTGAATTGATCTTCAGCACCGATCGGAATTTGAATTGGAACAGCGTATTTAACGTTTAAACGATCGCGAATTTGACCGTAGACCTTAAAGAAGTCTGCGCCAGTTCTGTCCATCTTGTTAACGAACACCATGCGGGGAACGTTATAGCGATTCGCCTGTTTCCACACAGTTTCGGACTGGGGCTGAACGCCACCCACGGAACAGAACACAGCAATTACGCCATCTAGAACTCGCATGGAACGCTCAACTTCAATCGTGAAGTCTACGTGTCCAGGCGTGTCGATGATGTTGATCTTGTGTTCGAGTTCGCCTTCACCGGGCTGGTTCGGCTTGTCTGCGTCGCGACGAGTCCATTGAGTACTAATTGCAGCAGCGGTAATTGTGATTCCCCGCTCCCGCTCTTGCTCCATCCAGTCCGTTGTGGCTGTCCCCTCATGCACTTCGCCAATTTTATGGACGATGCCGGAGTAAAATAAAATCCGTTCTGTTGTTGTTGTTTTGCCCGCATCAATATGCGCGGCGATCCCGATGTTTCTTACTCTTTCGAGCGGGACGGTACGAGCCACAGCTACCTCCTTAGCATCTGTGAAAAGGGTCTTGGGTTTAAATCACACTACTGCGTCTGTGCGTCTGTTAAGATTCTATACTTTTTAATAGCGATAGTGCGCGAATGCTTTATTTGCTTCTGCCATCCGGTGCGTTTCTTCGCGTTTACGAATTGCGCTTCCGGTTTCATTTGCAGCATCCATCAATTCATTCGCCAGTTTCGCTGACATGGACTTTCCTGCCCGCGCCCGTGCGAATTGAATTAACCATCTCAAGGCCAACGCGATTCCTCGATCGGTTCGCACTTCCATCGGAACTTGATAAGTCGCACCACCAACCCGACGCGCTTTCACTTCGACGAGCGGCGTTGCATTTTTTACAGCCCGTTCAAAGGTTTCGAGCGGATCAGCGCCAGTGCGCTCTTTGATCGTTTCAAACGCATCATAAACAATGCGAGTGGCGAGAGATTTCTTGCCACTTTTCATAATCCGCCGCACCATCATGGTGACGAGACGGGAATTGTGTACCGAGTCCGCAGGAATGGGACGCTTTTTGATTGCGACGCGACGAGACATAATGAGCCTTCAAGAAAAACAACGATGGATTGAGGTTCAACCAGCATAGTTGACCGACAAAAGCGCGATCGCAGAACAGAAAGCCGTGAGATGTTTTCTATCAATACCTTCGATCGCTAGCAAACGAACCTCATTGACTCATAGATGTGAGCGACGAGGTTCTTTATTAAGCAGATAATTTTAGCGTGCTTATTTAGCAGCCGCTGGTTTCGGACGTTTCGCGCCGTACTTAGAACGACCTTGTTTGCGGTCTTTTACACCAGCCGTGTCAAGAGTTCCGCGAATGATGTGGTAACGGACACCAGGTAAGTCTTTTACCCGTCCGCCCCGAATCATCACAACGGAGTGTTCTTGTAAGTTGTGACCGATACCGGGAATGTACGCTGTCACTTCAAATCCTGAAGTTAAACGAACCCGCGCCACCTTACGCAGAGCCGAGTTCGGCTTCTTCGGCGTAGTGGTATAAACCCGTGTGCAAACTCCACGACGCTGAGGGCAACTCTTCAGAGCCGGGGATTTGGTTTTCTTCTTAGCTTTACTGCGCTCATCTCGGATGAGTTGCTGGATGGTGGGCATCTTCTAAAATGTATTGGAGAATGCAGTTTCGAGACTGCTCCGACTTTCAACGATCACTAAACATACCAATGGATCGATACGCCTGTCAAACCCTTTTTTTGGGAAATCCAGAACGATCGACATTTTCGGAATGTAAAGCCTATCTATTCTAGCTCTCGTTTACCGAGAAGGAGACCCCACAGTCGCAACTTTTTTTAGCATTGGGGTTATGGAAGCGGAAACTGCCGCCCATTAAGTCTTCTGAAAAGTCGATCGTTAATTCAGTTAAATAAGTGGCGGTTTGTGGATCGATCGCGACTTGGATGCCGTGACAATTGAAAATGCGATCGTCGGATCTACTTTCAAGATCGAATTTCGTTTCATAAGCAAGTCCGGCACATCCGCCTGGAATGACTTGGAGACGGAAAAGAGCGTCAGGAGTAGAGTGGCGGGTGCGAAGGCGTTGGACTTCGGCGATCGCCGAAGGGCTTAAGTTGATCATGGAATTTCCTAGAATTAACAACCCGCACCAGTTCACTACATTTCTAGGGTGATTGTCCTTGAACTGGGACTTTATAGAACTGGCACGACATTGGATGCAAAATTTTGTGTTCCTATCGTACCGCGATTGGAATTTCCAAAAACATAGAGGGGCAATCCCGGTAGAATTGCCCCTCTAGAAAATAAATAAGATTTAGTTAGCGCGGGAGTAGTCGTCTTGGAATCTTACGATGTCGTCTTCGCCAAGATATTCGCCGTTTTGAACTTCGATCAGAATTAGAGGAATGACGCCAGGATTTTCTAAGCGGTGGGTCGTGCATTGAGGCACATAGGTCGATTGATTACTGCTGAGGGTAATTTCTTCACCGCCACACTCAACCTTTGCTGTCCCGGAGACTACAATCCAGTGTTCGCTGCGGTGGTGATGCATCTGTAAGCTAAGACGATGACCAGGTTTGACTTCGATCCGCTTAATCTTGTAGCCACGACCTTCTTCCAGAACTGTAAACGAACCCCAAGGACGGAGTTCGGAAGCACCCACCGACTTTAAAGCAGTTGGCGATAAAGTAAGGGTTGGGGTCTTTTCTTGAGCCTGAGCCACCGTTTTTCCTCCTCTAAAACTTAGGAACGAAGTCGTACTGCTTGACTTCACCGATTGGATTACCAACCAAGAAGCCTAACAGACCAATCTAGAACTCGCTTGTCTATAGTGGACGATTTGCGAAGATTTCACGAAGTCTTGACTTAAATTGCTTAATCGGTGAAGAAGGGCGAAGAGGCGTTAGGGCTGGATAAAAACGCCAATTCCATTATGAACACGGGCAGAAGTACGAGGAGGTCGATCGAGCAACTGTCCTCCTAGATAAAGCGTGGTTGAACTTCCTCCATCGAGATTTAACGCATTGACCGCACCTAATTGCTGCATGATGTCTGCCATGTCACTGAGTGTCGCACCTAAACCTGCAACATTATTCTGAGCAGTAACAATGAGGATTCTGCCGTCAGAAGTTTGTCCGATCGCGCTTCGAGCTGCCGTTTCTCGAATGAAAGCATCACTAAATTGCTCGAGTCGAGCATCGAGAACGATTTGACCGTCGCGGATGAGAAGTGGTCCACCGCCAATCAGATTGGGAAAAGCAGCGAGGTCAGAAGGAGTAAAGATACTTTCTAGTTGAATTGGCGTTGCGGGTGGGAAAGATGCGGCAGCAGTTCGATTCGATCGAAAAACGAGCAGATATCCAGTCGTTGGCAACGGAATGACCGTTCCCGCTTTTTCTGCGGTTTGCTGAGTTCCCGCTTGATTATTCTGGACAGTGAGCAGAATTTCATTGTCGGTTAAAGTCGTATAAGTGCTGCCCCAATCAGCGGTGTACCGGGCAATCCCAGCTTGAACATAAGCAGAATTTAGAACAGTTAAAGGAAAGCGTTGACCCGAACTGAGAATGAGAGTTTCTTGAAGTCTTAAGCGATCGAACTTCCAATTTCCCGCTGCATCCCAGCCGACAACCCCCCGATTCAAAATTGGACCAGAAGCAAATCGCTGATTTACCTTAATTGCACCTAGAGGAAGCTGATTATTGCGATTGAAATATCCACCGTTGATGGCTGCTGAAGTGAGGGACTGTTGAGCCGTGGTGAATAAAGGTAGGGTTCCCGTCAATGTTGTAGTATTGGGCAAAATCGGGCGGATGCTGAGACCCGGTTGACGTGGATTCACTTCAAACCAAACGATCGGGAATTGATTCGATCGTACAGTTAAGGATCTTTGCCGCCAGAATAAGCCGTTTGTCCAGAGGATATCTCTGTCACTGAGAAAGTTGGAACCGATATCGATGACGATACGATCGGGATTGGAAAGCGTGGTAATTCGAGGTCTGAACCCAATGGGAATACCGAGCCGAACCGTTGTTCGGTTTGGAGTCGGTTCGACTTTGAGAGAACGAAGTCGAAAAGATGGCGTCGGCTTAAACGCTTGAATCCGGTTCTGATCCGCCTGAGCATCGAATGTTAAAACAAGTTCATTCGACTGCGGATCAGCTTGCCAGGTAATTGGGCGATCGAGCGAAATTGTAATGCGATCGACGTTTCCAGCCAGTTGCTCTTGCTGAATCGCTGTCAGGTTTGCTTTTGGAGTCGAAATCTGGAGAATATTGCCGCTAATTTGCAGTTGCCACCCGTACTTTTGGGCGAGATCTGTAACATCCAAATATCGCAGGGGTGGTGTGAGTCGAGTTGGTAAAACGGCTTCAGAGAACCATTGCACAGGTTGGCGAGTAGCATCGGTTGTACTGAGAAGCTCCGCTCCGAATTGAGAACGAATGATGGCATCACTGATTCCGACGCGATTTCCCTGCCATTGCATCCAATTTCCGCTGATGGTTACGCCATTCAAATTAATTTGAGTACCTTGAGCCGTTGGAACATTGAAATTCAAAGCAGGAACTCTTTGGGGAACGGATTGTTGCGCCACGTTAAAATCAAGAGCTGCAGGGGCATCAGCCCGAGCAGGAAGTGAAAAAGAGAGAAGTGCTAGGACGTAGAAACCAAATTTGGGAGAAGTCATCTAGACAAGATTTCGTGAAAGAGATTCCGCAATACCTGCGGTATTTTACTGCGATCGTCCAAAGGTGAAACTATCAACAAACCATAACTTTCCTCAGGGGACTTTATGGGAATCTACTGGCTCAGCAAAGCGATTGGGCTGAGAACGTCAGTCTATTTCAGTTGAAACCGCAATTTTACAGGGATTGTCAGAAGTCAAAATTTTCTATAATATTCTTAATCCGGTCTTTATAAAAATTCAGTCAAGCTAAGATCTCTTCGGCGATTGGGTATAGGCTGGCTAGTTCAGCTCTGATAAATCTGACATCACCATGAACGAGTGAATGGTTTCTCAGACTTGAGGTTTGGCAACAGATTTGGCTGTTTTGTTGTGATAGATCTTTTACGATGCCTTCGTCACAGGTAAGCGTGGCTACAGAACTGCTTGACGAGCAGAATCTTTTCCTTGATTGTTAAGTTTATGTGATCGTTCTTCTCCTTTCTTCATAAAAGTTTCTCAAGTCCCAGCGCTCTCCGTTCTAACCCTCAAATTCTCATTGAAATGAATCGAATCAATCCACCCATGAGTCAAGCAAGTGTTCCGTCTCCGAATGAATCTCAGTCAATCTCGAATGGATATGCAGGGCAGCGCTGGTTAGTCGAGGAACGCGATGCCTGTGGAGTTGGTTTTATTGTCGATCAGCAAGGTCGAGCCAGTCATGATCTGATGTCCAAAGCGCTGATTGCCCTGTCTTGTATGGAGCATCGGGGCGGATGCAGCGCGGATCAAGACTCCGGAGACGGCGCGGGTGTGATGGCAGAAATTCCTTGGGAGATTCTGAATCAATGGGCAAGCGATCGCGGTGTGACGCTCAAGCCCGGTTATACCGGAGTTGGCATGGTTTTCTTGCCACAAGACTCTGCGATCGCGGCTGAAACAAAACAGGTCGCAGAGAAAATTATTGCTGAAGAAGGGCTGACCCTTTTAGGTTGGCGAAGCGTTCCAGTCCAACCCGAAGTTTTAGGCGTTCAAGCTCGAGACAATCAGCCGCTGATTGAACAGTTAATTGTGCAGTCTGAAGTTGCCGATGAAGAATTAGAGCGCAAGCTTTATGTTGCTCGCAAACGCATTCATCGCACACTTGCAGTAAGACCTGAAGCCGGATTTGATGAGCTTTATGTTTGCTCTTTCTCGACGCGGACGATCGTGTACAAGGGCATGGTGCGATCGGAGATTTTAGGCAAGTTCTATCTTGACTTGCAAAATCCAGAATACAAAACCACCTTCGCGCTGTATCACCGCAGGTTTAGTACCAACACAATGCCGAAGTGGCAACTCGCGCAGCCGATGCGATTGCTCGGTCATAACGGCGAAATTAACACCCAGTTGGGCAATGTCAACTGGATGAGAGCGCGAGAAGCGGATTTAGCGCATGAGGTTTGGGGCGATCGCATTGATCTGCTCAAACCAACTGTGAATTCCAACAACAGTGATTCCGCGAATTTGGACAACGTGATGGAATTGTTAGTGCGATCTGGACGTAGCCCGGTCGAAGCGCTAATGATGATGGTTCCAGAAGCGTACAAGAACCAGCCGGAACTAGCAGATCACCCTGAAATCACCAATTTTTACGAGTACAACAGCGGTGTTCAAGAGGCTTGGGATGGTCCTGCACTGCTGGCATTTTGTGACGGAAAAATTGTTGGAGCAACTCTCGATCGGAACGGTTTGCGTCCAGCGCGCTACAGCATTACGCGCGATGGCTACTTTGTAGTCGGTTCAGAAGCGGGTGTTGTAGATCTGCCAGAATCCGAAATCATTGAGAAAGGGCGGCTTGGTCCAGGGCAAATGATTGCATTCGATTTGCAATCTCGTGAAGTGCTGAAAAATTGGGAAATCAAGCAACGCATTGCCAACGCTCATCCCTATGGAGAGTGGTTGAAGCAAAATCGTAAAACTCTGAAATCTCATGCTTTCTTGGAATCAACGGCATTGGATGCAAAATCGCTGCTGACGCATCAAACTGCCTTTGGCTACACCTTGGAAGATTTGGAAATGGTCATCCAAGACATGGCGGCTCAAGGTAAAGAACCAACTTTCTGTATGGGGGATGATATTCCTCTTGCTGTGCTGTCTGAGCGTCCGCATTTGTTGTATGACTACTTCAAGCAGCGCTTTGCTCAGGTGACGAATCCGCCGATCGATCCACTGCGCGAAAAACTCGTCATGTCGTTGACGATGCAGCTAGGTGAGCGCGGAAATCTGCTGAAAATTAATTCAGATGGCGCAAATCTCTTCTTACTTGATTCTCCAGTATTAACTGAACCTGAGTTAGATCAGATTCGTGAATCGGGTTTGGCGACTGCAAATCTTTCGACTTTATTTGAAGTCGCAGCAGGCCCAGAAGGTTTGAAAGCTGCGGTGGCTCGCTTATGTGAGCAGGCGACGGAAGCAGTGCGATCCGGAAGCAAGATTTTGGTCTTGAGCGATCGCTTAGATCAATCTGGCAATCCAACTCAACTGAATGCGGACTACAGCTACATTCCGCCCATGTTGGCAGTGGGAGCTGTTCACCATCATTTGATTCAGAAAGGCTTACGGATGAGAGCTTCTCTGGTCGTCGATACGGCTCAGGCTTGGAGTACGCATCATTTCGCTTGCTTAATTGGCTATGGTGCAAGTGCGGTTTGTCCTTACTTGGCATTGGAATCTGTGCGTCAGTGGTGGTCGGATTCTAAGACTCAAGCGCTGATGGAACGTGGAAAAATTAAATCTGCTAGCATTGCAGCCGTTCAAGCGAACTTTAGAAAAGCGATCGAAGATGGTTTGCTGAAGATTCTCTCAAAAATGGGAATTTCACTGCTCTCGAGCTATCAAGGTGCACAGATTTTTGAAGCGATCGGAATCGGGGGCGATTTACTCAATACTGGATTCTTCGGAACAGCTTCACGCTTGGGTGGTTTGACCTTAGCGGAACTGGCTCAAGAAATTCTCTCCTTCCATAGCAAGGCATTCCCTGAGCTGACAACCAAGAAGCTGGAAAACTTTGGCTTTGTGCAATACCGTCCAGGCGGCGAGTATCACATGAACAGTCCAGAGATGGCGAAGCACTTGCACCAGGCGGTTAGAACGAAGAATCCGGATCATTACGATCTCTATCAGAAGCATTTAGCCGGTCGTCCGCTCACGGCATTGAGAGATTTACTCGATTTCAAGAGCGATCGCGCGGCTATCTCGATTGACGAAGTAGAACCCGCGATCGACATTGTGAAACGCTTCTGCACAGGCGGAATGTCTCTTGGTGCTTTATCTCGTGAAGCGCATGAAGTCTTAGCGATCGCGATGAATCGAATCGGCGGTAAGTCTAACTCTGGAGAAGGTGGCGAAGATCCAGTTCGATACAAGATCCTGAATGAAGTTGAGAACGGGACATCCCCGCTCTTGCCGCATCTCAAAGGACTGCAAACAGGCGACACTGCAAACTCTGCGATTAAACAAGTCGCATCAGGACGTTTCGGAGTTACGCCTGAGTATTTGATGAGCGCGAAGCAAATCGAAATCAAGATGGCTCAAGGTGCAAAACCGGGTGAAGGTGGACAATTACCTGGGCCAAAAGTCAGTCCTTACATTGCTCTCCTGCGTCGATCGAAGCCTGGAGTAACGCTGATTTCTCCACCTCCGCATCACGACATTTACTCGATCGAAGATCTTGCCCAACTGATTTTCGACTTGCACCAAATCAATCCGCTGGCTCAAGTGTCCGTGAAATTGGTTGCAGAAGTAGGAATCGGTACGATCGCCGCTGGGGTTGCCAAAGCGAATGCTGACATCATTCAAATTTCTGGACATGATGGCGGTACAGGTGCATCTCCTCTCAGCTCAATCAAACACGCTGGAAGTCCTTGGGAATTGGGCTTAACCGAAGTGCATCGAGTCTTGATGGAAAATCAATTGCGCGATCGTGTGATTCTGCGTGTTGATGGCGGTATCAAGACGGGATGGGATGTTGTCATGGGCGCGTTGATGGGTGCTGAAGAATATGGATTTGGCTCGATCGCAATGATCGCGGAAGGCTGCATCATGGCTCGGATTTGCCATACCAATAGTTGTCCAGTCGGTGTTGCGAGTCAGAAGGAAGAACTTCGCAAACGCTTCCCTGGCACACCTGAGCATGTTGTGAATTTCTTCTTGTTCATCGCAGAAGAAGTACGATCGCTCTTGGCTCGCTTAGGGTACAAATCTCTGGATGAAATTATTGGACGTGCTGATCTGCTCAAGCCCAGAGAAGCTGTGAATCTGACCAAGACTCAACTGTTGAACTTAGATTGTTTGACTCAGTTGCCGGATACTCGCAGCGATCGCACTTGGCTGAATCACGAAACTGTGCATAGCAATGGTGCTGTTCTGGATGATCAATTGCTCAGTGATCCAGATCTTCAAGCTGCGATTCAAAATCAAGGCGATGTGACCAAATCCGTTGAAGTCGTTAACACGGATCGAACGGTTGGGACTCGGATTTCAGGAGCGATCGCGAAACAATATGGTAACTCTGGCTTCAGCGGTCAGGTCACTCTAAACTTTACCGGAGCGGTGGGTCAAAGCTTTGGTGCGTTTAACTTACCTTGTATGACGTTGAATCTCGTTGGAGAAGCAAACGATTACGTCGGTAAAGGAATGCATGGCGGTGAGATTGCTATCAAACCTTCTCCTGAAGCAACGTATGATCCATCTCAGAATGTGATCATTGGTAATACTTGCCTTTACGGTGCGACGGGCGGCAGACTATTTGCGAATGGTCAAGCTGGGGAACGGTTTGCAGTTCGTAACTCTCTGGCTGAAGCTGTGGTTGAAGGTGTGGGTGACCACTGCTGTGAATATATGACAGGCGGTGTGGTCGTTGTTCTCGGTCGAGCAGGTCGGAACGTTGGCGCAGGGATGACCGGAGGATTAGCTTACTTCTTAGATGAAGATGGCAGCTTCCAAGAGAAAGTCAATCCTGAGATTGTCAAAGTTCAGCGAGTTGTCGCACCTGCGGGTGAGCAACAGTTAAAAGAACTGCTTGAGGCTCATGTTGAGCATACGGGTAGCCCGAAAGCGAAGGCTGTTTTGGCGAACTGGTCGGAGTATTTGCCGAAGTTCTGGCAGGTGGTTCCGCCGTCTGAGAAGGACACGCCGGAAGCAAATCCAGATGTTGAGAAGGTAGCTGTCTCGGCTTAATGAAAAAAAGGAGCGATCGCAGAAATAGCGATCGCTCCTTTTTTTTCAATATTCAAGTTTTGAATCGCTTAGCGCCAGGAATAAGTATTTTATTTTTATAATGAGACATCACAATCGGGGCAAGCTGATGAACATGCCAGAAGCGGATTCCGAGACAGCAAAGCATACAGTTTCTGGATTGGATCTCTACGAAGCTGATTTCTACGGTTGGACACAACAGCAAGTACGACTTCTGCACAGTCAGCAGTGGGAGCAGATTGATCTGCCAAATATCATTGAGGAAATCGAATCTTTGGGAAAGCAGCAGCGCCAAGAACTTCGGAATCGTCTCAGTATTTTAATTGGGCATTTGCTGAAATGGCAGTATCAGCCTCAACATCGTAGCCGTAGCTGGTTGTCAACGCTGCGAATTCAGCGTTTAGATATTAATGATCTACTTGACGAGAATCCTAGCTTGAAGCCTTACATCGAAGAAGCGCTTTGTAAAGCCTATTTGAGAGGAGTTGAACTTGCGGTGAGAGAGACAGATTTACCGAATTCTACTTTTCCGATCGATTGTCCTTACAACTTGGAAGAGATATTGAGCGATCGCTTTTATCCGGGTGAACCAAGCGAGTTAGTAGCGGACTAAACTCACTTATTATTCATTATTCGTCTGTAGATGCTGTCTGCCTCTGCTTCCGCAACACTCAAAATCTTAATCCGGTAGCTCATGCGGGCAAATTGTATTTACGGCGTTGTTCGGCAGCGAATTCGTCAAAACCGCGAAAATTGCCTGCTTCAAAATCATTCAATCCCTGCTTAATACCTTGAATTGCTTCTTCTGAATCCTGGGCTTCCCATTCCAGAACACTTGCCAAAAGCTTAGTGGCAACAAGGCTGATATCTTGCCCCCGCTGTGTTGCCTTTTTGCGTAACTGCTCTTCTAGTTCTGGGTTTAGAGTAATCTCGATCGACACAATCTTTTCTCTACAGCACTCAATACAATTCTAAAAGAATGAAAAATTTGCCGTCTTAAAAATTAGTAGATCAAATCTTTGTGAACCAGTTTGTATCAACTTCCACTGATTCAATCATTGTAATTTTGACTCCTAGCCCTAACTCCTTCAATCTTTGGACTAGCTGTTCTCCATCGATTAAATCAATTGGAGGTGCACCATCTCGGGTTGCTTCTTTGATTGCATCTCTCGTAAAAGTTCCGGTTGTGATGAATAATCCTTTATCTGTACGCCCCTGCATTGCTCCACGAAAATCTCGGATTTGACCTGCTGATACAGAACCTTGATACCGCTTGCACTGAAACAAAACGTGAAAACTTAAAAAACCATTGATTCGAGCAATTCCTACTCCATCAATACCACCATCTCCAGACTTACCTGTAACTTGTACTTGAATAAAACCAGATTCACGTAAGAGACGTTGTGCCAATCGTTCAAAAGCAGCAGGAGTAAGCGAAAGCAACAACTTATGAAGTTGTTGATGCCAAGTCAGTTCTTCTAATGTTTCAGATTCAACCGTTACATCTGCATCTGTCGATTCTGATTGAGTTGCTTTGTTTTTGTGAGTATCTCGAACCGCTTTGACTATCTCTTTTGCATCAAGATCATCGAGATTAATAGAGGTTGAAACTAAAGACCAAACTCCACGGGCTGAATTTTGCAGTAAGCCATACTTCTTGAGATAGGTTCGACTCCAAGCCAATCGGTATTCAACTTCAGTTTGTGAAGTGGTGCCATGTAAAATCTCTAACACCGTATCTGGTAAATTGAGAAGTTGCACTACTTTGTCATAGATTTCTTCAGTTGTGCCAGAACCACCCAAGGTCTGTAGAGCTTGAATTGTTGGTAAAAGCATTGTGTCGAAAGTGGGCACTGAAGAGGTAAGTCGCTTCATGAGAAAACGGTCTAGTAGGACAGTAAAAACATTGCTCTGTCAACTATAAAGCGATACTCAGCATTCGTCTTAAACTTGCATTGAACCCATCTATCAAAAAGGGTCGGTATTTCAATAACAAAATCTCCTGAAAGTTATTAACTTTCAGGAGATCAGTTTAACGAGCATGGCAGGAATCGAACCTGCGACACCCAGAACCGGAATCTGGTGCTCTATCCCCTGAGCTACATGCCCTCGCAATACTCTTGTGAGTATAGCAAGAATTCGGAACGAAAGAACTTAAGGATTCCTTAATTCCGAATTCTAGTCTCTTAAGACGCGACTCTTGCAGTCGATCGCGTTCTTCCTGGAGTCGATTTCACCACAGGCGCATCCGGAGTTTGCATCAAGAACACTAACAACGGATTGCTTTGCAACTCACGACGCAGCAAGCGATGAATCTCACGCTCGATCTGAACTTCTAAACCAGCCCAGTCGATCTCAATGCGACCCTCAAACGTGCTGTAAAACTCCTTCCAGCGATCGCTTAACACCGCCTCGATCGCGTCTTGAATTCTCGTTCTCAATTGCTCTGGATTCACCGAAGTTACAACCCCACGCAAATGCACATCGGGCTTACTGAACAAGCGCCCTTCATTCGTCACAGCCGCAGCAACGGTTACAACACCATCACCCGCTAACTGCTGACGCTCTTTCAGAACGCGATCGTCCACCATGCCCGATCGCGAAGTATCGACTAACTCAATTCCAGCTTTCACTTTGCCAGCCTTGCGGATCGAATCTTTGGTCAATTCAACAACATCACCATTGTCGATAATCACCATATTCTCAGCCGGAATGCCCGTGCTTTGAGCCGTTTGAGAATGTTTGATTAACATCCGATGCTCACCGTGAACGGGTAAGAAGAACTTCGGACGAGTCAGAGCCAGCATCAATTTCTGATCTTCTTGGCAACCGTGACCTGAAACGTGAATGCCTTGGTCTTTTCCATAAACGACCTTCGCGCCATTCATCATCAGCTTGTCGATCGTGTTGACAACCGCGATCGTATTTCCTGGAATCGGATTCGCTGAGAAAACAACGGTATCACCTTCCCGGATCTTGACCTGGCGATGTTCTCCATTGGCAATTCGAGTCATCGCTGACATCGGTTCACCTTGCGATCCAGTCGTCAAAATCAGGACATCTTTATCGGGCATCTTTTGTGTCACATGCAACGGCTGAAGAATATCATCGCGGCATTTGATATATCCCAAAGTTCGCGCGTGAGCGATCACATTCAGCATCGATCGACCTAAGACCGAAACCACACGACCATGCTTTTCTGCCAGTTCCAAAATCATGTTGATCCGGTGCACAGAAGAAGCAAACGTCGTGATCAGTAAGCGACCTTGAGCTTGTGTAAACACTCGATCGAGATTCGGGAATACAGCACGTTCCGAAGGAGTAAAACCTGGAATCTCAGAGTTCGTTGAATCGCTGATCAAACATTGCACACCTTTTTCGCCGTACTCCGCTAAGCGCTGAATGTCGAACTTCTCGCCATCAACTGGAGTGTGATCGAATTTGAAATCGCCTGTGTGAATCACAACCCCGACAGGCGTATGAATCGCAACGGTGAAACTATCCGCGATCGAGTGAGTATTCCGAATGAACTCGACAAAGAAATGAGAACCAATGCGGATAATGTCGCGTGGGCGAACCGTTCTGAGTTCTGTGCGGTCGGCAACGCCAGCTTCTTCGAGTTTGCCTTCGAGCAATGCCAGAGCCAAACGAGGTCCATACATCACTGGAATATCTAGCTGCTTCAAGTGGAAAGCAATGCCACCGATATGATCTTCATGACCGTGGGTAATAATCATACCCTTGATCTTTTCGCGATTTTCCCGCAAATAGGTCATGTCCGGCAGCACAATATTCACACCGTGCATCCCATCGGTCGGAAAAGCAAGTCCAGCGTCGAGAAGCACAATCTCATCGCCGTATTCAAAAACGCAGGTATTTTTACCAATTTCATGTAATCCGCCAAGCGGGATGATTTTGAGCGCGTTTGAAGAGTTATTTTGAGTCATCAGTATCCTTCAGGTTTACGAAAAAAACTTAGTGAAAAGTCAGCAGAGCAAGTTTTCAAGTCGCTGACTAAAAAATGGAGCTATTCAGTTGTGCAGAAACTTGTCAGACATGTGCAGCATTCAGCAAGTTCAGTTCACTCATGACTTGCATGACTTGATCTCGCACAGCGTCGTCAGGTGCGCAGAGCGGTAAGCGCAAATCCCCAACTTGCCAGCCCTGCAGGCTCATAGCAGCTTTGACTGGGATCGGATTTGTTGTGACAAATAGAACTTTAAACAAGGACAACAACTCTAAATGAATTTGGGTTGCTTTCTGGACTTGACCGCTCTCGAAAGCTCGGATCATCTGCTGTAAGCGATCTCCCACTAAGTGGCTCGCTACGCTCACAACGCCTTTTGCTCCAATCGCTAACATCGGCAGTGTCAAGGAATCGTCTCCAGAATAGATTGCAAACTCTGGCGGGGTCATCCGTCGAATTTGGCTTACTTGATCTAGATTGCCACTCGCTTCCTTAATTGCAACAATATTTGGAATTTTCGCAAGTCGAGCAACTGTCTCGGCTTGCAAATTCTGACTGGTGCGCCCTGGTACGTTATACAGCATCAGCGGCAGATCGGAAGATTCCGCGATCGCTTTAAAGTGCTGATACAATCCCGATTGTGGTGGCTTGTTGTAATAGGGCACAACTTGTAACGAACCGTCTAACCCCATTTTAGCGGCTTTTTGAGTTGCCTCGATCGCTTCTGCTGTCGAGTTTGATCCCGTTCCTGCCATGACTTTTGCCTTACCTGCCACAGCACTTTTTACGACTCGGAATAATTCAAATTCTTCGTCCCAAGAAAGTGTCGGGGATTCCCCGGTTGTGCCGCAGACCACGATCGTATCTGTACCATGATCTGCTAAATGAACCGCTAATTTTTCGGTCACAGCATAATTGACTTCCCCATCTGCTGTGAAGGGCGTAATCATTGCGGTCAGAACATTTCCAAAATTTATCACACTCTATCTAAACTCCCTATAAATCCTATGAGTTGGCGACTAAAGCTGGTTTCAAGAGATTCTTCTCGATCAAGAGTTCAGCGATTTGAATCGCGTTGAGTGCGGCGCCTTTGCGAATCTGGTCGCCACACAGCCAAAGCTCTAAACCATTGGGATTGGAAATATCTTGACGAATCCGCCCCACTAAAACATCATCCTTGCCGCTAGCATCGATCGGCATCGGGAAATAGTTTGCGTCCCAGTCTTCGACTAGCTGGACTCCAGGAGCTTGGATCAGGAGTTCGCGCGCTTTCTCGACTGCAAAAGGAGAATCAAACTCTAGGTTAATCGCTTCCGAGTGTGCCCGCAAGACAGGAACCCGTACACAGGTTGCGGTGATCCGCAGATCCGGCGCCCCAAAAATCTTGCGCGTCTCATTCACCATTTTCAACTCTTCTTCGCAATACCCGGAAGCTTCGAGTTTTGAATTGTGTGGAAACAGATTAAACGCTAATGGATAAGGCAAAATTTCGGCTTTTGGTTCTTGCCCTTGTAGAATCGCGATCGATTGTTTTTTCACTTCTTCCATTGCTCGCGCACCTGCACCACTAGCGGATTGATACGTCGATGCGACAATCCGCCGAATCGGCAAGACTTGATGTAACGGATAAACTGCAACCGACATCAAAATCGTGGTGCAGTTTGGATTCGCAATCACACCTTGATGGGCTGCTGCCGCTTCTGGATTTACCTCTGGCACAACCAAGGGTACATCTGGCTGCATCCGAAACGCGCTAGAGTTATCAATCATCACGGCTCCAGCCGCAACGATATCTTTCACCCATTGCTTGGAAATTGATCCGCCTGCTGATGCGAGAACAATATCGACATTATTGAATGACGACTCGTTGACGGCTTCGATCGTTAAACTTTCGCCCTGAAACATCACGGTTGAGCCTGCCGATCGTGGAGAGGCTAACAGCTTCAACTCAGACACGGGAAAATTACGCTGATCCAACAGTTCCAGTAGTTCAGTTCCAACCGCCCCTGTCGCCCCTAAAATCGCTACTCGATAGGATTGACCCAAAATAAATTCCTCCACAGTGAATGACTAAAGTCTCAAAAGCTTCAATAAGATTTTGTTTGAATACGAATCGGTAATACGAATAATCTGAAATATAAAGACTTTCGGTTGCTTCTGATTTCTTTCAGAGACTAGCGTGCTTTTGAACCGAATTCAAGTAGCTGATCCGACAAGGTTTTGATCCTTGGTATTTCTTAAATTATTATTGCAGAGCGTCGATGTTTATAGATATCACCTGCACTGTTTGCCCGATCGCTGCAATGTGGGGCAAATGGAAACGAAGCATACAGCCTCATATTCTTCTCCAGGCGGGCTTTTATAACAATCTGGACTCTCTAAAATCTAAAGATTCACCGAAACGAATCGCGCAACCGTGACTAGAATCGGTTAGTATAGCTTACTGCTTGGTAGAAATTCGCATTTTTTGTCACTTACGCCGATGAAAGTTACCCAGGAAAAGCTTCCCGCCAGTCAGGTCGGGTTAGAAATTGAAGTTACGCCAGAACTGTCTCAGAAAACTTACGATCGAGTCCTTCAAGACTTCACGAGATCGCTAAATATTCCTGGGTTCCGTAAAGGAAAAGTGCCGAAACAGGTGCTGATTCAGCGGATCGGCTCGTTGCGCATCAATGCATCAGTTGTGGAGGAATTGGTTGATACTGCACTGAAAGAAGCCATCAAACAAGAAAAAATCGACGCATTGGGCAACTTCCAACTGAAGTCGTCGTTTGATGAACTGGTTGGAAACTACAAACCAGGCGAAGCCTTGACCTTCTCCGCCTCTGTTGATGTCCCACCGGAAGTGAACCTCAAGCAATATAAGGATTTCACGGTTCAAGCAGAAGAAGTGAAACCCGATCCAGAAAAAGTGGATTCTGTCATCGAAAATTACCGCACTCAGCTAGCAACCTTGATCCCGATCGAAGATCGTCCTGCTCAGAAAGGCGATGTTTCCGTGATCGACTTTAAAGGTCGCTTTACTCCGGCAGAGGGTGAAGAAGAAATCGAAGTTCCGGGCGGCGAAGCATCAGATTTCCAACTTGAACTCGAAGATGGTCGCTTTATCGAAGGCTTTATTGACGGAATTTTCGGTATGAAGCCTGGCGAAACAAAGGAAATCTCCGTCACCTTCCCCGAAGATTACCCTCAAGAACAACTGGCTGGACGACCCGCAAAATTTGAAATTACCCTCAAAGAACTGAAAGGAAAAGAACTTCCTGAAGTCGATGACGATTTTGCCAAAGAAGCGAGTGGCGATGAGTATGAAACGATCGCTGAAATGCGTGAAGCCCTCGAAAAGCGTTTCAACGACGAAGCGGAACAGCAGACCAAAACCAACAAAGAAGAAGCACTGCTCAACGAATTGTTGAATCAAGTTGAAGCTGATCTGCCTGAAACCATGATCGAACGTGAAGTCGAATACATGGTGACTCAAACCGCGATGCAGCTTCAGCAGCAAGGCATCGACATCAAGCGCCTGCTCAACAAAGACACCATCCCAATGTTGAAAGAGCGCTCTAGACCGGATGCGATCGAGCGAATCAAACGCACTCTTGCCTTGGGAGAAGTTGCCAAAAAAGAATCGCTCAAAGTCGAAGAAGACGAACTGAATACCAAAATTCAGGAACTTCTGACAGAATTGGCGGGGCGCGACATTGATATGGATCGGCTCAGAAGCGCGGTTGAAGAAGACCTGCTGAAAGAAAAGATCATGGATTGGCTGATTGCAAATTCAACGATCGAGCTTGTCCCAGAAGGCACGTTGAAAAAAGACGAACCCGATGAAGACGGCTTTGACGACGACGAAACCGAAGCGGAAGCAGTCGAAGTTGAAGTGGTCGAATAGGTTAGCGACAGAATGAATTGTGGGGCAGAATATTTTGCCCCACTGCAGGCAAGATGCCTGCTCCACAACCGGAATTCAATTTTGTCGAGATCTAAAGTCCATCCACAAATCTGTAAGCATTCGGATGTGTGCCGGATAACTTCGCGTTTGTTGGCTAGAATTGAACTTGTGGAACGTAAGCCGCCTGCCTCATGTATAACTCTCAGTCTTTCGACTACGCAATTCAAAATCTCAGCACGCTGGATGTCGTCTCTAAAGCTGCCCCAACTAACGTCGTTCCGATGGTGGTGGAGCAGTCTGGGCGCGGTGAGCGTGCCTTCGACATCTACTCCCGTCTGTTGCGGGAGCGCATTATCTTTTTAGGAAGCGCGATCGACGATAGCGTTGCGGATTCTCTAGTCGCGCAATTGCTGTTTCTCGAAGCGGAAGATCCTGAAAAAGACATTCAGATCTATATCAATTCTCCGGGCGGGTCAGTCACGGCAGGAATGGCAATCTATGACACCATGCAGCAAGTTAGCTGTGATGTTGTGACCATTTGTTTTGGGCTTGCTGCTAGTATGGGAGCGTTTCTCCTCTCAGGTGGAACACCCGGTAAGCGGATGTCTTTGCCCAGTTCTCGCATCATGATTCACCAGCCGCTCGGCGGTGCTCAAGGGCAAGCAGTGGATATCGAGATCCAGGCGAAAGAAATCCTTTATCATAAGCGCAAGCTCAATGAGCTTTTAGCTCAACATACCGGACAGCCGCTTGAGCGCATTGAAGCAGACACGGAGCGCGACTTCTTTATGTCTGCTGACGAAGCAAAGCAATATGGCTTAATTGACCAAGTGATTTCCCGGCAGAACCTTCCCAAAGCTGGAGAACCTGTCGCCGCAGCAAGATAAGAGGCAGCTATGTCAAAGTACGACTCCCATCTGAAATGTTCTTTTTGTGGCAAGTCTCAGGAGCAAGTCCGCAAGCTAATCGCTGGACCTGGGGTTTACATATGCGATGAATGCGTGGATTTGTGTAACGAGATTTTAGATGAGGAGTTGTTTGACTCCAGCGCTGCTCCACAACCTGTGCCGCGCCGAGAACAAGCGCCTGAAAAACGTCGATCGCGCTCAGCCAATATCTCTCTCAATCAGTTGCCGAAACCCCGCGAGATCAAGAAATATCTGGATGAGCATGTGATCGGTCAAGACGAGGCGAAAAAAGTGCTCTCGGTCGCGGTCTACAACCATTACAAACGCTTGAGCTTTTTACAAGCGAAAAATAGCGGTAAGTCATCGCCTGATGATTCGGTTGAGTTGCAGAAGTCAAATATTTTGCTGATTGGTCCGACGGGGTGCGGTAAAACGCTCTTGGCTCAGACCTTGGCTGAGATTTTAGATGTACCGTTTGCGGTTGCTGACGCGACGACCCTAACCGAAGCAGGTTATGTCGGCGAAGATGTTGAAAACATTTTGCTGCGTCTTCTACAAGTTGCGGATCTCGATGTTGAAGAAGCGCAACGCGGCATTATCTACATTGACGAAATTGATAAGATTGCCCGCAAGAGCGAAAATCCCTCGATTACTCGTGATGTTTCAGGCGAAGGGGTTCAGCAAGCTCTGCTGAAGATGTTGGAAGGCACGATCGCGAATGTTCCTCCGCAAGGCGGTCGCAAACATCCGTATCAAGACTGCATTCAAATCGACACCAGCAATATCTTGTTCATTTGCGGTGGTGCATTTGTTGGATTGGATAAAGCGGTTGAGCAACGCTTAGGCAAGCGATCGATGGGCTTTGTCCAAGCGGGCGAACAATCGAAAGAGAAGCGAACCGCTGATGTGCTTCAGCATTTAGAGCCAGATGATTTGGTGAAATTTGGGTTGATTCCTGAATTCATCGGTCGTATTCCCGTGATGGCAGTCGTTGATCCACTCGATGAGAAAGCACTGTCTGAGATTCTCACCGAGCCGAAGAACGCGCTGGTCAAGCAGTTCCAGAAATTGCTGAAGATGGACAATGTGCAGCTTGAATTTAAGCCGGATGCGGTGACCGCGATCGCTCAAGAGGCATATCGCCGGAAGACAGGAGCACGGGCACTTCGCAGCATTGTCGAAGAAATGATGCTCGACATTATGTACGAGTTGCCTTCGCGTAAAGATGTGACTCGCTGCACGATTACTCGCGAAATGGTTGAGAAACGATCGACGGCTGAATTGCTGCTACACCCATCTTCTTTACCAAAACCGGAATCAGCCTAAAGCTTCTTAGCGGATTGAAATTCCAGTGCTACCCTAAGTTCTGGACATGTTTCAATCCGCTCATGGCTTACATCTCTGTAAACGGTTTTAATCACTACTACGAATGGCTTACTGAATCGGGAAATCAGCCGAGCGGTAAGCCTGTTTTAGTTTTTGTGCATGGTTGGGGAGGGTCGGCGCGCTATTGGGAAAGTACGGCTCGATCGCTCTGTCCGCATTTCGATTGTTTGCTATACGATATGCGCGGATTTGGGCGATCGAGAATGGACGATGCGCCTGAATCAACGTATGAACTAGATATCTATGTTCGAGATTTAGCAGGATTACTCGTGGCACTGCGGCTTCAGAAAGTGAGTCTGAATGCGCATTCGACCGGCTCGTCAATCGCCGTTTTATTCCTGAATCGGTATGCGGAATTCGTCGATCGAGCAATTCTCACCTGTAGCGGCATTTTTGAATACCAAGAAAAAGCGTTCAAAGCATTTCATAAATTTGGCGGCTACGTTGTGAAATTTCGCTATCCGTGGCTCTATAGTTTGCCTTTCACTGATCGACTCTTTATGCAGCGCTTTCTCCATCAGTCTGTGCCCAGGGAAATGAGCCGAGCATTTCTAGACGATTTCTTAATGGCAGACGAACCTGCTGCACTCGGAACGATGTTTTCTGCGGTGAGTCAAGAAGCAGCGGAGACAATGCCAGGGGAGTTCTCTCGAATTACCGTTCCAACGTTGTTAATCTCAGGAGAATACGACAAAATTATTCCGGCTGAAATGGGCAGACAGGCGGCAGCATTAAGCGACCACATTCAGCATGTTGTGATTCCGAACACGGCTCATTTCCCGATGTTGGAAGACCCAACAACTTATTTGCGGTATGTGACTGAGTTCTTAGAGGTTTCAAGTCCAGCCGTTCTATGATGCTCAACTGCGGCTCTGAGGTCGTCAGCTAACCAGCGATCGTACTGCGGATAGATGGGCAGGCGCTGCACTAAGTGATAGCTCTGCGGCTCAAGCTGTTGTCTCAGCGCCTCAACTTTAGGATGCGGATAATCGGGATTAACTTCATCATGCGGGCTAATCCCACCCAAATCCTGCGCACCTGCGTCTAAGCAGGCAATCAAATCCTCTGCGACCAAGTTCGGTGGAATCTGAATTGAAATTGTATCTGGCAAGATCGATCGTGCAATTTTAATCAGTTGAATGAGCTGCCTAGGCTGAAAAGCAGCTTGAGAAAGGCTCTCTTTTTGTCCAGGACTGTAAGGCTGGAGAATGACTTCTTGAATGTGCTTGTATTGTTCGTGAATGTTCGCGATCGCGACTAATGTCTCAATGCGATCGCGTTCACTCTCCCCAATCCCGAGTAATAACCCAGTTGTGAACGGAATCTGCAATTCACCAGCCCAGGCTAACTGCTGCAATCTCACCTCAGGTAATTTGCTCGGTGCATGGCGATGGACAGATTCGAGTAAGGTTGGGGTCATTTGTTCTAGCATTAGCCCCATTGAAACATTGACGGTTTTTAGCTTTGCCATCTCATCAAAGCTGAGAATTCCCGCATTGGTATGCGGGAGAAATCCCATCGATAGCGCTAATTTGCAAAGATCGAAAATGCGATCGAACCAAGAAGCGCGTCTTGCACTGTTTGGATGGACTTCGCCGCTCAAGATTAGTAGTTCGACAACATGGTCTAATCGTTGCAAAATATGCTCGGCTTGTGCCAAACTCATCCATTCATCCTGACCCGGATCAGTACGAAAATTGCAATACGTACAGCGATTAAAACATTCGTAGGTTGGAACAATCGTGTAAGCCGAACTATAGGTAATCGCTTTCATTGATCCAAGAAGACTTGCTATCAGGCAATAGAGCCATCATACGCCGGGTTGAGCATAGTCGAAACCCAACCCTGACGGGATGCTCGACTCAATTTGTCTATCTGGAATACCAAATTTGCTGTTGGTTCCCTATGCTCTTGCGTTTTGCATAAATATTCTTAACGTGGGTCTTGACCGTATTCAATGTGATTTTTAGAAAGTCTGCAATCTCTTGATATGAATACTTTTGCCGCAACAAACACCAAACTTCGGCTTCTCGTTCGGTGAAATCGTATTTTACTTGTTCGATCGTCAATTCTTCCTGTAACAAGGCAAAACAGTCTTCTAAATGAACGAGAAAGAATGTCCGTTCAGCTAAATTTAGCCAGCGAACCTGTAATCGAAAGAGTTTATTGGCTCCATCTTGATACTCCATTATGAGGGGGTCTGGTATGACAAATCCTTCTGCTAGCAATCGTTCACAGAGCGAACGAACTAACGCTGGTATAGAGTTATTGGGTTCTAAACGATGACATAAGTGCTTTGCTGACTCATTGCAGTAAAACACTTGTAATTCATCGGTGAGCACCATCATCCCCACTGGCATCGTATCTAACAAAACTGCCCATAGTGCATCCTGGCTAATGAAATTACGACTGAAATCGGGTGATTCAACCGATCGTAATCGCTGCTGCTTATTAGTATTGAGTTGTTTTCTCTGAGAACGCCGAGACGATCTCTTTTGCAGATTAGGCGTGAATACAAACTGAGAATCCGATGAAACAGAAAAAAGGCGGGCAGTCATAATGTGACATCCTCAAGCAATTTCATGATTGTGAACATCGTACGTCCGAAGTCACAATGAGCGCACAGAAGCTCCCCGAAGAATGCCGAACAAAGGTGAACAAGGCTGAAATAATTTAAAGATTTAGGGCTTTTTCATCCCAGAGGAAAAACAGTTAGTCATAATCGTAAGAACAACAGGAGTTTTGCGCTGCATGACCGAACTGATGCAGGGCTATCTCTGCTTGGATTGACTAACGATGCACCAGCAATTTCACTTGTGCAAATGTCTCGCACTCTAAACTATTGCTGATCCAAGCATTATCTCGCTTCACCCATTCAGGTTGTTTTATCAACTCTCTTTAGCCCCCACCTTTGCCATGCTTCCAGATCTGGTCGATCGCTTATTTCCAATCGAGGTTCAACGTTCTTACATCGCTCTGATTCAACGCCGAGGCGGACTCACTCGGCGCAAGGCAGAATATTTTGTCCGCCTCTGGGCGTATCTCTTGCTGAAACAGCAAGAAGAATTACATGGCGGTATTCCAACTCGCTTAAAAGAACTTCGTGCTCCAGAAGGATTAGTCAACTGTACTCATCGTGAAGCAGCTGAGCTGTTTTACCGAGATCAGGAAAAAGGTAGCGATCGTGCGGCGGGAATGATGATCGATCGTCTTGCTGCGTTAGGATTACTCGACAAACAATATGACGGGAATTCTCTCGCACTCAAAATACGTACCTTTCCTGAAATTGAACTTCCTCCCAGCGAAGAGCCTGTCGAGCTTTTTGCTGATATGTTTAATCCTCGAACTGACGCAATTACTATCTCAACGCTATACACCAAAAACTATGCACCGATGATTCGAGATGGTGCAGCGATGGCTAAGCTTGCTAAAGTTCTCAGATTATGGTCACAACAGTACGGCAAAGGAATGCGGGTACTTCGGCGGTCAGATAATCATAATGTAGTGGCCGCTTGTGTTCTGTATCCAGTCGCCGCAGAATCCGACCAGTACTTCTTTCAGCAACCGAGTAAAAGCTTTTATCTCACAACGGACAATCCAGTTGATCCATTCATCATGGCTCAGCCAGGCGATAAGACCTGCGTCTCGATTTACATTCGGGCTTGGGTGATTGATCAACCGTATCTAACGATCACATCGCTCTGCCAGCTCTTAGAAGATACTCAGCAGACCTTAATTAAGATGCGTGAGGATTATCCGGAAAGCTGTGACCTTTACACATTAATCGTTCACCCAATTTACGAAGAGTTACGTCGAATTCTAGGATTTGAGCGAATTTGTGAAGACAGTCAGCGTTCCTTTGCTTGGATTCATGGCGCAATCGATCGTTTCTTAGAAACTGATATGCAGCGGGCACTCTCAAATCTCAGAATCGGAGACGCCTCGCAATAAGCTCTGTGTCAGGCTTTGCAGGGATTCAATGCCGATTTTGTGAACTTTCTGTTACAAAACCTGAGTAAAAACTTAATTTACCTCTTTACAAAATGAAACGATTCACTTAATCTAGATTCATAGATTGAAATTTCAATCTAATCTTTGAGCAAACAAATCAAGCACTCATACAGAATCATGACAACGACCTTACAGAGACGCGAAAGCGCA
Source organism: Leptolyngbya boryana PCC 6306 (assembly GCF_000353285.1). Classification (NCBI taxonomy): domain Bacteria; kingdom Bacillati; phylum Cyanobacteriota; class Cyanophyceae; order Leptolyngbyales; family Leptolyngbyaceae; genus Leptolyngbya; species Leptolyngbya boryana. The sequence goes on along the minus strand of NZ_KB731324.1, from coordinate 2,606,835 downwards.
AACCTGTGGGCGCAGTTCTGCAACTGGGTCACCTCCACCGAAAACCGCCTGTATGTAGGCTGGTTCGGCGTATTGATGATCCCCACCTTGCTGGCTGCAACCATCTGCTACATCATTGCCTTCATCGCTGCTCCTCCTGTGGACATCGACGGCATCCGTGAACCTGTTGCAGGTTCCTTGCTCTACGGCAACAACATCATCTCTGGTGCAGTTGTTCCTTCCTCGAACGCAATTGGCTTGCACTTCTACCCAATTTGGGAAGCAGCATCCTTAGATGAGTGGTTGTACAACGGTGGTCCTTACCAACTCGTCGTATTCCACTTCTTGATCGGCGTCTTCTGCTACATGGGACGTGAGTGGGAACTTTCCTACCGTCTCGGCATGCGTCCTTGGATCTGTGTTGCATACTCTGCACCTGTTGCAGCAGCAACCGCAGTCTTCTTGATCTACCCGATTGGGCAAGGATCGTTCTCCGACGGTATGCCCCTCGGAATCTCTGGAACCTTCAACTTCATGTTGGTCTTCCAAGCAGAGCACAACATCTTGATGCACCCGTTCCACATGTTGGGCGTAGCTGGTGTATTCGGTGGTAGCTTGTTCTCGGCAATGCACGGTTCGTTGGTCACTTCTTCGTTGGTACGTGAGACCACTGAAGTTGAGAGCCAAAACTACGGTTACAAGTTTGGACAAGAAGAAGAGACCTACAACATCGTTGCAGCACACGGCTACTTCGGACGGTTGATCTTCCAATACGCATCGTTCAACAACTCTCGCGCACTGCACTTCTTCTTGGGTGCATGGCCGGTCGTCGGCATCTGGTTCACCGCATTGGGCGTGTCCACGATGGCGTTCAACCTGAACGGATTCAACTTCAACCAATCGATCATCGACTCGCAAGGTCGTGTGGTGAGCACCTGGTCTGATGTAATCAACCGTGCGAACCTGGGTATGGAAGTAATGCACGAGCGTAACGCTCACAACTTCCCGCTCGACTTGGCTGCTGGTGAAGTTGCACCTGTTGCAATGAGCGCACCTGCAATCAACGGTTAATCTTTAACTGATTTGAGCAAAATGAAGCCCCCCATTTCTGGGGGGCTTTTTCAGTTTTTAATTCCTGCTTTTATCTAGATTTTGCTCTTTCTTGTTATTAAGTGTTCTGCTGCTTTTCGTATACCCATGCTTATATTTAAAAACGCCTCATCTTGGTCTGACCACGTTGTAATTGGTTGAGCATTTCTAGGTAAAGCTTGTAGGTTGGCAAAAGGTGATGCTTGCCAATCGACGGGACGGACAATGATAGGTATCACTACAGCCTCTCCTCTTTGGTGACGCATTATTGCCTGCTCAATTTCTTTCTCATATGGATAGTCAGAAGCTAGGAATGAAGGACTAATCAATAAGAGAATAAGATCAGCTTCATTCATCTGTTCGTCAATCTCTCGCAGCCATGTGCTACCTGGAGTAATTTCTCTATCATGCCATGTATCAATAATGCCTCGCCGTTTTAGAGCTTGAAGATGTACCATGAGTTCTTTTGCTAACTCTTCATCCCGATGAGAGTAACTAAAAAAGAGACGGAGGTCGTTTTTTGGTGGAGACTTGCTGATGATTGCTGTGTTTTGAACCTGTTGAATGCGATTAATATAAGAACTACGATTCTTCACGAGTTGTTCTGTCTCACCAAGTTCGCCTCCTAAAAGAGCGGCTAGAGTTTCAAGGGTAAATCCAATACTTTCTAGATCTTTTGTCCCTTCTTCAATGACTGGGATTTTCTCTCCAAAGCTCCAATAAGGAACATATGGAATTTTTGTAAAGTTTAATAATTCAGATGTGGTAACTTCTCGGCTAATCCAGTCTTCAAATAGTGGAGCTAATTGGGTTGAGAAAATTTCTAGCCATTCTTGTGCCAGTTCGTACTCAACTCTAGATTCAAACCGAGTAACAACTGGAAGAACTAAGAGTTTCGAGCGATCGAAAGGCAAAAGGTCTCTTAACCGTTTCGCTCGTTGGGCAACGTCGATCGCTCCATAAAGGCTTTGGACATTTGCTGTAAACAACAAGACTAAAAAATCTGGCATTTGAATTGTGCAAATTCCGCCAATATCCGTTATTCCTGTACGGCTATCGATCAACACAAAATCAAATTGCTGTTTCCAGTCTTCACGTAATTCTTCCAAGAAAATTCCTAAATCTTCAGCTTGATAAAGAGCATCCCAATCTAATTGCTGCATCCGTTGAAGATAAGAATCATTTTGAAGTCCTGCTGTGACAAGCGATAAGGGATGTTGTGCATCAGGGAGATCAACGGTTGTGACAAAATCCTGCCATCTAGGATTTTCTTCATTTACATGAGCTTGGATCAATTCTGTTAAGCCAGATTGATTAGGGTCTTTAATCCATGGTGAAAAATATAAATGAAGTCCTGGCGCTTCAAGATCCCAGTCAATACAGAGAACTTTAAATCCCCATTGAGCCAAGAGTACTCCAATACTAGCTAGGGCGAAAGTCCGACCTACCCCTCCTTTGTATGAGTAGAAGGTAACAATATTGCCTTTATTCATTTCAACCTCGGCAATTGAACGTTTATGGTTGAATCGACATTTGGAGTGACGACTGGAAAGTCATTCTGCCAAAGCGGAGCAGTTTCCAACATGACCGCAATTTCTGCACAAATGACTTGAACTTCTCGCTCTAACTCAACAATACCTCTAGTCTCAATAAAAGAAGGGTATGAGCTATTCCATTTTTTGAGATCTTTCTGTTGCGTTGCTTTTGCTTCGGGCGGAAAATGCTCACCGTCGTGAAACACGATTGGATAAATTAGTCCATTTGGATTCGTTGCTGTTTTGAAACCACATTGTTGCTCTCTAGCTCTCATACTCTGCCATTCTGCAAGACACCATGTCGATCGAAAATAACTGGGCGACCAAATCGGAATTAAACAGCGTGAAGTTCTGAGCGCTTGCTCAAGAACAAATTCCCAATCTGTTCCGGTTTCAATTTCCGTTTTATCGATAAAAATCTTAGGCTCATAGGGTAAAGACTCTGGTAACCAAGCCTCCAGAAGAGGAAAGAAGTGATTTCTAACCCAATCTCCTGAAGGGCCTTTACGACGGTAACTAATGAAAACGTCATAAATATAGTCTTGTGCTGTAGAATCTTGGCTCAACGCTAGAACTCTCAAATCTGGTTCTGAATTATTTTATAAGTACGAACGGGTTTGAACAAAATGACTCTGAGTACAAGTCAAAGCAGAAACTTTGATCTATTCTGGGAGTCAGAGATTTGCAAGAGTGGGTTAAGAATGACTAGTTCGTGGCAGCGATCGTTAATCTTAGGGGGTGTCGGCGCAACGCTTTCACTCTGGTTCCTCGAAAATTTGACGCATACCTTGGGAGATTGGCTGCCCGCGATTGTCATTGGGAGTGGAATTGCTTGGGTCGTTCTAAAATTTCAACAGAGCGATACACCTAAGATTCGAGTCGAGCCAGTTTCGCTCAATAAAGTTCAGACTGAATTAGTTGAAGCGAAAGGATTATTAGATCAGCTCGCGATCGAGTCGCAAGATTTATCGATTGATGGCAGTGCTCAGCAATTGTCTGATCTACGATCGCAAATTCAAAACATCACAGCAGACCTGAAGCGTGATGAAATTCGATTTGCCGTGATGGGCGGTAAATCAGTTGGCAAAACCATGCTGATGAATTTGCTAGAGATCAAATGGGCAAGAGGCATTTCACAAAAGCTAATTTTGCAGGATACACCTGAACTCTTTGCGGCAACGGAAGGCGGAATTATTGCAGAGCGGGATGCGTGGAAATTAGCGCGATCGGCAGATGTCATTTTATTTATGACCACGGGTGATTTGACAGCAACGGAATTTCAAGCCATTCAAAAAATTACTTCTGTGGGTAAACGGCTAGTTTTGGTATTCAACAAACAGGATCAGTACTTACCAGAGGAGCAAAAAATCGTTTTAGAGCAATTGCGTGAACGAGTTGATGGCATTCTCAGCCCACAAGATGTCATTGGAATTGCAACCAATCCAAAATCTTTGAAAATCCGACAACATCGATCAGACGGCACATTCAAGGAATGGATGGAGAAAGTCGAACCGCAGATTCTGCCCTTACTGGAGCGGTTAAATCAAATTCTCATCCAGGAAGGGAAGCAACTTGTTTTGTCTAGTTCTCTTAGCAATGTGACTGCGGTTCAGGCAGAAGCGAAATCAGCGTTAAATCGAATTCGACGCGATCGCGCAATGCCCCGAATTGATCAAGCGCAATGGATTGTGGCAGGTACAGCATTTGCCAATCCATTTCCAGCATTGGATCTGTTAGCAACTGCTGCTATCAACGGTCAGATGGTAATGGATCTGAGTAATTTGTATCAGCGCAAATTCACGTTAGAACAAGCGAAGACTGTCGCTGCGACGATGGCAGGTGTGATGGTGAAATTGGGGCTAGTGGAGGTTTCTACACAAGCGATCGCGGCAATTATGAAAACGAATGCGATCACCTTTGTCGCAGGTGGATTGATTCAGGGCGTGAGTGCAGCGTATTTGACCAGATTAGCTGGATTAACGTTGATTGAATATTTTGAAGGGGAATCATCAGAAGAGATTAAGCCTGACATTCTGCAACAGATTATGGAGAAAGTCTTTGAGCAGAATCGACGATTGCCGTTTATGCAGATGTTTGTCAAACAGGCAGTTGATCGTTTGGTGAAAACGCCGCTTTCTGCTTCTGCGCCTGTCCCAACTCCAACTCCGCTAGATGGGTTGCCTGCTCCACAGGAAGCTCCTTTAGAAATCGGAGCAAAGCTAGAGAAAGATGTGAACTCGGAAATAGCAAAATCGGATGAACCAAAGCTTTTAGAAATTCCTGAAGTTTCTTTGGTTGAGATTAACTAATCTGGGTGTTGGGTTTTCCATTGCTGGAGTTCTTCCTGAATGAAGTGATTGACGAGATCTCGGTATAGCTTTTCGATCGCATCAGGGTTTAATCCTTCTACTTCTGCCCAAATTCTCCGCTGTTGCAGCATCGATTGAAATCGTTCTGGTGCTTTGACGCTGGTTGCATCGGTTTTGAACTTAGCCGCAGCTTTCACATAAGCGAAACGTTGACCAAGAAGTTGGATGACTTGTCGATCGAGAGCATCAATCTCAGATCGAATCTCAGTCATGTTCTGGCATTCTTCAGGTGGCTTCATTGGAAGGATTCTAGACAGAGTTGACGGAAGTGATCGCCGCGATGCTCAAAGCTCTGATACTGGTCAAAACTCGCACAAGCGGGAGAGAGAAGCACGACTTTAGCGGAATGTTGTTTTGCGAGTTGGGGTGATCGTGAGATCGCGCGATCCATGGTTTCGACAATCTCGTAATTCGAGTAGCGAATCTCATCTAAGCGCTTCGCAAAGGTCGGGGCTGCTTCTCCAATTAATAGCACTGCGGCAGCATTGGATTGAATGACATTCAGCCAAGCTTGATCTTCGCCAATTTTCGGTTCTCCACCTGCAATCAGAATTGCTGGAGCTTTGACGGCAGAGAGTCCAACTTCGGCAGCATCGTAGTTCGTTGCTTTGCTGTCGTTGATGTAATCGACCCCTTGATAAGTGCAGATGAATTCTAAACGGTGTTCTACTCCAGGAAATTCTGCAACGGCTTCGGCGATCGCACTCTTCTCAATGCCTGCAAAATGTGCGGCTGCAACAGCAGCTAGTAAATTCTGTAGATTGTGCGCTCCGGGCATTTTTAGCGCATCTGCTTGGACGATTTTTTCATCTCGGACAAAGACCCAATTGTTCTCGATATACGCTCCGAATGCGGGATTTCCAATCAACTCAGACCGTCCTTTGACACTTGTCCAACAGGCAGTCTCTTGAACTGGATAACCATGGGCTGTTCCAATCTTCCGAAGATAGGGGTCATCGCCGTTAAAGATCTGCTGCTTAGTTTGATTGAGTAAACTCGCTTTGATGTTGTAATAGTTTTCTAAGGTTTTGTGGCGGGCGAGGTGATCGGGCGTGAAGGTTGTCCAGATGCCGATTTCAGGTGCAAGTGAAGGAGCCGATTCGATCTGATAACTGCTAATTTCCGCGATCGCCCAATCGGGTTTTTGGTCGAGTAATGCAACTTCGCAGGCGGCATAGCCAATGTTGCCAAAAGCAGGAGCATAAAGTCCGGCTTTCTGGAAAATTGCTGCAGTCAATGCCGTAGTTGTCGTTTTGCCATTGGTTCCGGTGATAGCGACCCAAGGAGAAGAATTGAGCGATCGCCAAGCGAGTTCCATTTCGCCAATAGTTTCGATGTTGAGCGATCGCGCTTTGACTAAACTGGGAATATCCCAGGGCACACCGGGACTGACTACGATTAAATCTGGGCGGGCTGATTCAGGGTCAAAGTTATCCCCTAACCGTACTTCAATGCCTTCTGCGATCAGGGCTTGCTGTTGAGAGTGGAGAGATTCGGAAGACCCACGATCGCTGATGATGACTTGCCATCCTTGACGTTTCAGAAGTCGGGCGGCAGCATTGCCAGATCTTCCCAAACCAATTACGTAAGCTTTCGGCATAGTCACAAACACAACAAGTCTTTTTGCATTCTTAATCGTACTGCGGAACGCTTCACGATGATTGAATCTCTATATGCTTCTTGCAGCGATCGAGACATTGAGCAATGTCACTTTCAACTGAAATCGATCAACCGATTGTTATCCTAGATAAGCCACTCTCGCATTTCCTCGATCTTTGAATCAGTCCTCTCGCCAGCTTGCTTTTACGACACTCCGATCGATTCAGAAAGGAGCCTTCGCTGATGTTGCAGTTGATCAAGTGCTGCATCAATCTGATCTGAATCTCCTCGATCGACGATTGTTTACCGAACTCGTTTACGGAACCGTTCGTCGTCAGAGAACCTTAAACGCGCTGATTGATCAGTTTGCGAAAAAGAAAGATCAACCCCCTGATCTCAGATTGATTCTGCAATTGGGACTGTATCAACTACGCTATCTCAATCAAATTCCTGAATCCGCCGCAGTCGATACGAGTGTTGAACTTGCGAAGAAAAATAAGCTGAGTGGACTCACAGGAGTCGTCAATGGGATTTTGCGGCAGTATCTGCGATCGCAACTGATTCTTCACGCTGACCCATTAAAACTTTGCGATGATCCAGTCGAACAACTTGGAACGCTACATAGCTATCCCGATTGGATCATTCAAGTTTGGTTAGAGCAATTTGGAATCGACGATACAGCTAAACTCTGTGAATGGATGAATCAACCCCCTCGGATTGATCTGCGGGTGAATACTTTAAAGACCAACATCGAGCAAGTTGAATCTGCAATTCCAGACTCGCAGTGCATTCCCAACGTGCCAAATGCACTGAGATTACCTAGCAACGCTGGAGCCATTCAGAACTTACCAGGCTATGCAGAAGGCTGGTGGATTGTTCAAGATAGTAGTGCTCAGCTCGTCAGTTACTTAGTCGATCCGCAACCTGGAGAGATTGTTGCAGACGCTTGTGCGGCTCCCGGTGGCAAAACTCTGCACCTGGCAGAATTGATGCAAGATCAAGGAACCGTGTGGGCGATCGACAAAACCGCCTCTCGATTGAAAAAGCTTCAGCAAAACATCGATCGCTTAGGGGTCACTTCGATTCAGATTTTGACAAGTGATAGCCGAGACGTTCCCAGTTTGAAAGGGAAATGCGATCGGGTTTTAGTCGATGCACCTTGTTCAGGCTTAGGAACGCTGAATCGTCATGCCGATGCACGCTGGCGACAAACCCCTGAAAGCGCAACAGCACTTGCTCAACTGCAACAAGAAATTCTCACCGAAGCTGCAAGTTGGCTAAAACCTCAAGGCGTGCTTGTGTACTCAACTTGCACCTTGAATCCGCTCGAAAACGAATCCGTGATTGAGAAATTCCTCCATCAGCATCCAAATTGGGCGATCGAACACCCTACGCATCCAGCTTTGATCACACTCACTTCCCAACAAGGGTGGATCAAAGTCCTCCCGCACTGCCACAATATGGACGGATTCTTTATGGTTCGACTCAAACAAATATGAAAAACGATGTCAAAGATTTAGTAAAAATTCTGATCGGTGTCGCTTGGTTAGATGGGAAAATTCAGCCGGAAGAAAGAACGTACTTACAGCGAATTGCGATCGAAAAAGGAGTGGCAAAAGATCCAGAAATTCAACCTATCCTGCACGAACTTCGAGCGGTTCGATCAGAGGAATGCTACCAATGGATACAAGACTATCTGGGCGAGCATCCTACCTCTGAAGAATGCCATCATCTCATCGAAGCCATTAGTGAAATTATCTATACCGATGGCATGATCGACAGCGAGGAAGCCAAGCTTCTCACTCGCCTGCAAATTCTCGAATCTGAACCTGTCCCAACCCTGCAAACCAAGGTTGTCTCAGCGCTGCGTAAGCTCTATCAGCATGGACTCCAAAAAATTGAAAAGCTCTGAATCGTAATCCAGAGCTTGGTTTAAGCCTAAATACCAGGCGTTTCTTCTTTTTCAACTTCTGGCACGATATTAGGACGCTCTTTATCTTCCCAACCGACCGGGCGTTTCGAGTTGTACCAAGCGATTGACCCAATCGTCACGGCTGCCACAAACCCAACCCCATAAACTAACGTGAACGAGGTCGGAAACTGCATTCCAGGCTTTGTTGCTACTTCGGTTGCCACTTCTAATAGAAGATTCATCTAAACTGCTCCTGTAAATTTTCTACTGTGGAATCCAGACTAACAAAGTCATCATAGCAGGGCATCTTTCGCCAGTTCGATCCGTTGTTACAGAATTAGGTACTTTCTGCTAATTCCCTGGAGGAGGTAGAGGATCAGCAGCGGCGGGAGCAGGATCAGCAGGAGGTGGCGCAACTGGAGCAGCCTCAGGTTCAGGTGGAGCAGCTTCAGGTTCAGGTGGAGCAGCTTCAGGTTCAGGTGGAGCAGATCTAGGAGGCTCTGGCTCAGAATAGCGTGGTTCTGAGTAAGTTGGTTCGGGTGGAGCTTCCTCATATCGACGACGAGGTTGTTCTTCAGGGGAATCTGGAGCTGTGCCCAGTGCTCGGAGCCGATTCGGTTTTACAGGCTGAGCCTTGATCGTGCCTTTGCGATCGTCCAAATTCTCTGGAATCTCAGCAAATTTTTGCGTCGGCATTCCTGCCACAGCTTCTTTCATGAATTCATGCCAGGTAAAAGCAGCCGTTCCACTGCTTCCCCAAGTGGGGGAATTATCGTCGTTGCCGAGCCATACACCTGTAACCAGTTGTGGGACATAGCCAATAAACCAAAGGTCACGCGCGTTTTCTGAAGTTCCAGTTTTTCCTGCCACGGGTCGATCGAGTCGGGCTGCCCGTGCTGTTCCATCTGAAACGACTCCACGCATCATCCAAGTCGTAATTGCCGCCGTTTCTGCATCTAAAACTCGTTTTGGTTTGTAGTTTGCATCATAGAGAACCTTGCCTTTACGATCGATCACTTTGCGAATTGCATGAGGTTCAACATAATTTCCCTGAGCAGCAAACACGCCATACGCACTGGTCAGTTCTAATGGATTCACTTCATATGCGCCTAGCGCTAATGAATAAGTGGGTTCCATCTTCGATCGAATTCCCATGCCCTGCGCTAGTTTGATCACAGGCTCAAATCCGACATCGATCAGCACTTTAACGGCAATCACATTCACTGAATTGGTCAGTGCCGTTTTCATGTTCAACCAGCCAGAATACTTATTGCTGTAGTTCTTCGGCTGATAGCCATCGACGCTAAAACGCTCATCCAAATAGGATTGATAAGGCGACTTGCCGGTTGCAATGGCAGTGGCATAGACAAAGGGCTTAAATGTCGATCCAGGTTGCCGTTGAGCTTGGGTCACTCGGTTGAATTGACTATCTTTGTAGAAGTCATATCCACCGACCATCGATCGAATTTCACCATTGCGCGGATCGATAGCAACGAGTGCGGCTTGCTTGAAGCCTTCAGCATTTCCGTCTACGCCGATCGCCTCTCGAATCGATCGCTCTGCAACTTTTTGCCACTTCGCATTCAGAGTCGTCTCAACGGTCACGCCACCTGCTGCAAGTACGTCTTTCGGTACAAGTTTCTCAAGCTGCTGCTGAACGTAATATGTGAAGTATGGCGACGTACTTTGAAGATTTTTCGGCATACTGGGCTTCACAACCAATTTCTCAGCCTGGGCTGCCTGAGATTCTGCTTCGCTGATGTAACCAGCCACCACCATTTTGTCGAGCACTGTATTTCGCCGCTCTTGAGCTTTTTCTAAGCTCACTAATGGGGAATATAAACTGGGCGCAGGAGGCAATCCCGCGATCATTGCCATCTCGCCTAGCGTTAGCTGATCGAGGCGCTTACTAAAATAGATCCACGCTGCATCTGCTACACCGTAAGCATTAGAGCCAAGATAAACAAAGTTCAGATATTTTTCGAGAATCTGCTTTTTATCGATCGTGCGCTCAAGTTTCTGAGCAATCAGGGCTTCGCGAACCTTGCGACCGAGAGAGCGATCGTCTTGATCGAGAAAGACCACTCGTGAAAGTTGCTGAGTGAGCGTACTTCCTCCCTCAACTACATCTCTCGAAGTCAGGTTGCGAAAGACTGCCCGCCCAATTCCCTGAAGATCAAGCCCGTTATGGTCGTAAAATCTACGGTCTTCCGAAGCAACAAATGCATCGATCAATCGCTTCGGAATCCGATCAACCGCCACTTGATCGCGCGTTGCGGGACCCAATTGATGTAAAACTGATCCGTCGGAAGCTCGGATGGTCAGTGTTCCGGGACGAGCAAATGTCTTTAATTCAGCCGGGTCAGGTAAGCTTTGATCGACTTGAATCGCAGCATATCGGAATAGTCCAGCTCCGCCCAAAATGACAATCCCGATCGCGACTCGCTTTTGTACCACCGGATTTTTGATCGGTGCAGGTATCTTATGGTCTAGTGCTTCAAGGCGACGAGTGGTAACATCTAAAAACCTTCGCACCCCTGCCATCCGAGGATGCTCCATGAGCTTCGTTACTCCTGCGGATAAAGGGTTGCGGGCGCGTTCTCGTCTAGATTTTGGCTTCACTTGGCGCTTCTTTCCTGTTCCGTCTGTCATAGAGTCCAGCCCTGTTGAAGATTGATCCATCCGAGTCGGTTTTTCTCTACGTTTTGAGCGATGCTGTGCCACGATTGTGCCTCTTATCACAAAGCAGAAGAAAAGATCCGCAGAAACCAGGGAATTCATCTCTGTTAGATTGACGGAAAGCGATTCTTACGTCAACCGTGTTCTTCAAACGGATGATCTCTGCTGCGGGGTCAGAATCATGACCGAATTTGAAGAATTACTGACGTTTAGTCTACAAGACTTTCAGGATTTTGCGATCGCAATCCCTTTGATTCCGGGGTTAGCGATCGCAAATCAAGGCTAAATATTTGCATGTCCTAATGCTAACGCCGTCACCAACATGCCAAACACAAGAAAGGGTTGGGCGCTGGCTTGATATTTAACATCGTTCTTGATCGGGTCTCGCAGGAAGTACATATCTTGAAAGGTGATCTGCGGAATGATTAACAAGATCAGCAGCGTCGCCATCAGATTTTGATGAATGGTCATCAGATAACCTGCAACTCCTGCTTGAAAAACATCAATCATTGCTACACAAATCCAAGCCGCTGTTGTTACTCCAAACATGACCGGAAGTGATTTGAGTCCTAGCGCTTTATCGCCTTCGACGCTCTTGAAATCGTTGACGATCGCAATTCCCAAGCCCGAAAAACTGTAGAACAAGGTCAAGATAATAATGGTCGGATTCAGATCGCCAAATAAAGCATGTCCTGTCCACCAGGGAATCGCAATATAGCTTGCACCGAGCGCATAACAGCCTAGCCAGCCATTTTGTTTGAGTTTGAGAGGGGGTGCTGAGTAGATATAAGACAAGAATGATCCGGCGATCGCCAGTACCGTAATCGTTGGAAATTCATGCCCTGCCCAACGATCCAAAACATAGGCAAGTCCCACACCGCTGAGGAGCAAGAACCAAATTTGGATCACAACTTGGTTCAGAGGGATCGCACCCGATGGAATCGGACGATACGGTTCGTTGATGGCGTCGATCTCGCGATCGTAGTAGTCGTTCATAATCTGCGTGTAGCCTGTGAGCAGTGGTCCTGCCAGCAGCATACAAGCCGCAGATTTCAGCACATCTTCGAGTGCCCAATGATAGTTTCCAGACGAAGCCGCACCGCAGAGAATTCCCCACATCAGCGGAATCCAGGTAATCGGCTTCATCAATTGCAGCCGAATCTTCCAGATCGAAGATTCTTTCACGTCTGCGCCTTTCATCCCCAGAATCTGGCGAGTTTTGGCAGAGCGCTCGGTTTGAAGTTCAGAAGATTCAGTCATAAGGTTAGGGTCGTGAATTGAATAATCGCGGACGACTAAGACACGCTAAAACGAGATGATTAAATAGCCGTCTTGGAATTTTGCGCCTGTCACAGGTTGCCCGCGTAATGGCGCAGGCAGGTCGATATTGCGCCGCTGATCGCCCGCTTCGATCGTGATTTCTGTCCCATACTGGGTCAGTTTGACTTGCTTTTTATCAAATCCCGGCAAGAATAAGCTTACTTTTCTTTCGGCGACATTCACCGCGATCGGTCTCGGGGCTTCAGAAGTGTGATCGAGTTCTGGCAATGCATCGATCAGGGACTGCCAGTCATTCACGGGCTGAACCGGAATCGCTGAAATTGGCAAAGGCTGAAATGCTTCGCTGACCGCAGAAGCATCGCTGGAACGATTACACAAAACGCCTGCAACGGTTAAGCCAATTTGTTGCGCGCTGCCCCAGAGATATTTTGCACTCGCGATCGCAGCTTCATCTTCAGTCGTCACTAAGAAAGCCGCCATGCGTTTCGGATCATTCACCGCTTGCTTCCCTTGATCTAACAGATCATTGGCTTGACGAGTCGGCTGGGCAAAGTTATCCCCGACGAAATTGTTGTTCGTGAAAATTGCAGCAGCGATCGGTTGAATCAACATCGAAACCGTTTTCCCTAAATCTGAATCGATAAAGACCTGACGGAATCGACGAATATACCAACTCAGTGTCTCAGGCGTTCCTAACAATCGCAGCGTATCTTGATTGCCTGCACCATCGTAGATAATTACGTCATAGCGGCTATCAAACTCTCGCAGGGCATTCAAAGCGAGCAGCTGATCCAAGCCTGGAAAAATCGTTAATTCCTGACCAAACACATTTTTCAGAATCGGCGACTGGAGATATTGCGCCTCCAACTTTTTCACTTCTTCCCAACTGCGTTCGAGCAGCGTTGTTGTCTGAAGTTGAACGGCGCTGAAGTTGGCAGAAATTTCTTGTGGATCAACGCCAACCGTTGTTCCGAGTGCTAAACCAAAAGCCGGAGTCGGATCTTGTCCGACCAGTAAAACGCGCTTTCCTTGAGCGGCAAACTTTTTGGCAGCCGCGATCGCGCAAGTTGTCCGTCCGGTTCCGCCTTTACCTAAAAACGTCAATATAAAAGCCATATCCAAATCCGCAAAAAGGGGCGATTCATGAGAAGAGGGGTCAGGGAAAAAGGCAAACTGCTTGATTCCCTAACCCCTATGGTATCGACTGGTCGAATTCTTAGCTCGATTAGCCGATCGTTTCCAACTCATCCTCAAAAAACCAGGTTGAGTATTTATCCTCAAACTGGACGAGTAAACCAATGCCTTTGCCATCAACCACTTTGTATTGGCTGATAACGCCAGTTGCTCCGAGCTTTTTAACCACATCTTGGGGGACACGATCGCGCAGTCGCCGAACGCGCACTTTTTGACCAATTTCCATTGCCACTTCTGATACTTGACCATCCAAAAGTTTACCAGGATGTTGCGTCTTATTAAGCTGCTGACAAGACAGAATCAAATGTCGAGGGGTATTACCCCTCATGGGTCTGACCCAGATTATTTTGTCAAGTGGGAGAACACGATGAATTGAGAAGAGTTAATTTTCTAGGATTGTTGGGACTCCTGAACGCATTTGCATGAATTTTAGGGCAATCTACAAGAGTGAAGACGAGTCGCGGAACTGAACAAGCGCTTGTAAAGTTTGAATTCTCAATTTTGGATCAGCATGAGGCATCACCATGTCGGTTAACGTGAAGACGATTCTGAAATCTCCTTTGGCAGTTGGAGCTTGTATTACCGCAGTCATGACCGTGTCTGGAACTCTGTATGCGGTAGCGAAACCCAAGGCGACGATTAACAGTACAGAATCGGCGAATGTCATTCAAACGGTCGCGCAGGATTGTCAAACGATCGTCTTTGACGATAAGCCGCCATTGAATGTGAGATCGGCTCCAATCGAGAAGGTCGGAAATATTGTGGGGTCGCTACAGAATGGTATTGTTGTTACCGTGATTGGGCGCAGAGATGGCTGGTTACAAATTAGCCAACCTGTTGTGGGCTGGATTTATGAGAATTTAACTCGGAAAACCTGTGAAAGTGATGGTCCTGTTGCAACGCTCAATCGGAAACGAGCGAATGATCCAGCTTTAGCGAGTTTGCCGAATGATCCAGGCAGCCGCCTCTACCGTGAATCACTTTCGCATTTCCAAGCTGGAAATTTAGATGGCGCGATCGCACTTGCAAAAGCGGTGCCAGCCAACAGCGCCGCCTATCCCCAAGCTCAATCGGCTCTCAAGACGATGCCCAAATCCTGGGATAAAGCTGTGACTCAATATTCAACGGCGCTAGCAGCAGAAGAACAGAACCGTTGGAGCGATATTCTCAAGATCGCGACGAATTATCCCGATATTCGCTACTGGAGAGAGAAACTCACGCCGATTGTAAAACGGGCGATCCAGATGCAACACGATTTTTCCGGTTCAGATAGAGATGTTCAGTAAGGTGTCACATTGAGCTTTGTACAATGCTCAAGACTTTCAGTAGGTCTTTGCACAGTCAAGGTCAGTGCGGGTTCACCATAGCCGAAACTCAACCCGACGCGAAAATTGAATTGAAACCTCTAGGCTTTTTCAAGTCTGGAGGTTTTTTGTAATTCACTGAACCATTCCGTGATTGAATTTGCAAGTATTGAAGTAATTTCTTGATCCCAAGCTTCTCTACGACATATGCCTTTTAGATCCTCAGCATTGATTTGGTTCCGCTCAAGCACTTGTGCAACCTTGTTAGCGATGATGGCGGCTTGTTCTTCTGCGCCTCAATCTTCTGCCCCAAGTGCAAGCTCTCCGACTGCAGCGCCTCAATCTCCTGCAAAACCGACTGAATCTCCCACGGCTGCACCTCAATCGATTCCTCAACTGTCGCCCGAATCCCCAAAATCGGATGCTGCTTCTGACGCTAAGCCCTCTGGATCAAAAGCGGCTCGAACCGTCGAAAAATGTGTGATTCGTATGGCGAAAGTCAACGATCCAGAGTCACCTCTGAATGTGCGATCGAGTCCCAATGCTTCCTCACAGATTTTGGGACAGTTGCCAAATGGAACGTTTGTCGATGTTGAGAATGAACAAGACGGCTGGTTCAAAATCACGGGTGAGAAGCCAGGTTGGATTGCGAAATCTAGAACAGAAAATAACTGTGGTGAAAAAGTTGAGCGGATCGAATTTGCTGGAGGACAAGACAACATTGAAATTAGAGATCGCTTCATTGGAACTGGCAGTCACACCTATTCCTTCAATTTGAGCAAAGGTCAGACATTGACGGTGACGCGCGATCGCCAGGTTTTTCCCAGAATTGTTGCGCCGGATGGGAAAGATTTGGTTGAGTACAGAGAAGACCGAAAATCTTGGACGGGTGAGGTTGCTGCGACCGGAGATTATGCAGTTATTTTTGAATCGAACTTCAAAGGATATGAATACGGAGTGTCTGTCGAGGCACGTTAGGGGAATGGGAAATCAGCATAACCATTGCTACTTTCCCCATTCCCCCATTCCCCGATTAAATCCCTAACCGTTGATAAACCTGGTCGAGATTTTTCAGATGCACCTGTGGATCAAAACACTCATCCAATTCGGTAGTCGATAGCGTTTTGGTCACGCGATCGTCTTCACTCAGCAATTGACGGAAATTCCCATCTTCCCGATTCCAGGCTTGGTGGGCGCAAGATTGCACGATCGCATAAGCATCCTCTCGGCTCAATCCCTTCTGCACCAATGCCAGCATCACCCGCTGACTAAACACTACCCCGCCATACACGTTCATGTTGCGAGCCATATTCTCTGGATAAACCAGCAGATGTTTAATCAAGTCCGTCGTTTCAACCAACATAAAATGCGTCAAAATGCATGCATCGGGTAATGCAACTCGCTCAACGGAGCTGTGAGAAATATCGCGTTCATGCCATAACGCAACATTCTCTAATGCAGCGGTTGCATAGCCTCGGAGTAATCTTGCCATTCCGGTCAAACGCTCCGATCGAATCGGATTGCGTTTGTGGGGCATGGCAGACGATCCTTTCTGACCCTTTGAGAAAAATTCCTCAACTTCCAAAACATCCGTTTTCTGCAAATTGCGAATCTCAACCGCAAACCGCTCGATCGAAGCTCCTAACAAAGCGAGGCAATTCATATAATCGGCATGGCGATCGCGAGAAATTACCTGGGTTGAAGCGGCATCCGGTTCAAGTCCTAAATTCTGACAAGTTAGAGCCTCAATGCGCGGATCAATATTGGCGTAAGTTCCCACTGCGCCAGAGATTTGACCGACTGCGATCGATTTTCTGAGTTGACATAAGCGATCGCGATGACGCAACATTTCAGCGAGCCAGCCTGCCAGTTTGAATCCAAATGTGATCGGCTCGGCGTGAATTCCATGCGATCGACCAATCATCACCGTATTGCGATGCTGTTGGGCCTGATATCGGATGGCTTGAATCAACGCTTCTACATGCGTCATGATCACATCTAAACTGGCGACCATTTGCAAGGCTAAAGCGGTATCCAGCACATCCGAACTGGTCATGCCTAAATGAATATAGCGACCCGCATCGCCTACATATTCATTCACATTCGTCAAAAACGCGATCACATCATGACGAACCTGCGCTTCGATTTCTAAAATCCGCGCCACATCAAATTTCGCTTTCGCTTTAATCTCTTCAACCGCTTCAGCCGGAATATAACCTAGCTCGGCTTGCGCCTCACACACTGCTATTTCAACTTGGAGCCAGGTTTTAAATTTGTAGTGATCTGTCCACAAATCGCCCATCTCAGGCAGGGTGTAACGCTCAATCAAGGTAGGGGTGCCGAATTCAACCGTCACATTGTAGCGCCTCAAGTTCCCGATTCAAAGAGGGCAACAAAAAGGGTGACAAACCGCCACCCGAAACGCAAGGAATAATGATGAAAGTATTGATCGAGATGCACTGGACTTAACTTATCATTCTCCGGCTTTCCACGATCGTAAACCCTGTAACACCGCCTCTGTGTTTGCCGTCCATCCCACAATGCCCCCTTGTGCCCGCACCATCTCTAACGTCGCTTGTTTAAATTGTGGAAAGTAACTCTCAGTGGCATCTTCGACGAGTAAGCACTCATATCCTCGATCGTTTGCCTCTCGCATCGTGGTCTGCACACAAACTTCGGTTGTTACGCCTGCAATCAAAAGATGGGTAACATTGCGATTGATCAACTGCATCTCCAGATCAGTGTTGTAAAACGCTCCTTTTCCGGGCTTGGGAATCAAAACTTCCCCCGGTAAGGGAGCAAGTTCAGGAATGATTGCGTTTCCAGGTTCACCCAGAATCAGAATCCGCCCCAACTTGCCCTGATCGCCAATGGTCAGGTTTCCTTTTCCCCGCTTGAGCTTCGATTGCGGACAGTCAGAGAGATCCGGCAGATGTCCTTCTTGAGTATGAAAGATCGGCAGGTGCAGCGATCGACATCCTTCGAGCAGTTGCTTCACGGTGGGCACGATCGCTTGAGCGAGTTTCACATCATTGCCAAGGGCTTCACCAAATCCGCCTAACTCCAGGAAATCGCGCTGCATATCGATCACGATTAACGCGACTTGGGAATCACTCGGAAGTTCGTATTCGTAAGGCTGTGCGGCGATCGAAGGCATAAGGTTTAGAAGGGAATTTGGCTATTTTTACTGGGAAGGGCTTTCAAGTAATGCAGAAACTCGATCAGTTCATCCTCATCAAGCTCCGCACGGGTTTTCTTGCCGTATGTATCTTGCAAGTAAGTGCTGCCCTGTTTTTTCGTCCAGCCGATGCGCTCAATCTCAGTTCCAATCTGAGCGATCGCATCGGATAAGTCGATGGGTTCGGGTGCTGGAAAATCATCTTCCTCAAAATCGGGTGCAAAATCTGCTACAGGCGGCACAGGTTCGCGAGTAAATTCAAGAGGTTCAGATTTGATCTCGGGAAGATCGAAGTCTGGCACGGAAAATTCAAGCGCAGGGGCGATCGGATCTTCTTTCTTTTTGCGCGCAGGCTTTT
The DNA here is from genome assembly GCF_000353285.1 of Leptolyngbya boryana PCC 6306. Classification (NCBI taxonomy): domain Bacteria; kingdom Bacillati; phylum Cyanobacteriota; class Cyanophyceae; order Leptolyngbyales; family Leptolyngbyaceae; genus Leptolyngbya; species Leptolyngbya boryana. The sequence goes on along the minus strand of NZ_KB731324.1, from coordinate 2,588,358 downwards.
TCGGTGCAATCCCTTCAGGAACCAATTCTTCAACAGGGGGTAACGGAATTTCAGCAATGGGGTCTAAGCTGGGTTCCACTTCTTTTGGCGCTTCCACCATTGGTCTAGATGGCACATCAAATGTCGCGGCACCCCCCGTCGGTGAAATTCCCAAAACTTCCATCGCTCTGACTCTGGCTCGATCTTCTGCGACTTCAATCTTCTCGGCGGCAGCCATTCCGGTTGCCATGATCGCCGTTCCGACTTGCACGATCGCGCGAACGACAAATTGCCCATCCTGCACCTGCACCAGTTCTGAAATCAGCGCTCCTTGCGGAAATCGGCTCCGCAACTGAGCAAATAAACTATGTCCTTGGGAGTGAGATGCCAAATTGAGAGAATCTTCAGAGGAAGAGAACATAACAGGAGTGAGGTTCGCAATCATATCTATTGTAGGAAGAAGGGCAAACTGCCGCGACCATGAAAGTTTATAGGTTACAGGATCTCTCTCCAGATCGATCACTCTACAATAGAAAAAGAGTCAAAACGTTTTGTGTAATACCTGTCAAGATAAATTTCTCTTGTTATATTGAGGCGGCTGAAATTAACCGCTGTTCCTGATGTTCATTCGATACTCGGTTGTGTGTCCAAAATTTATCCCTCTAATTGATGCTGTATAGAAATGTGCCAGAAGGTCAGGAACCGATCCGTGTTCACTTCGAGCGTCAGATTAAACGCATTCAGCGTGATGTTTTGAGAATGGGCGCGTTAGTTGAACGCTCCTGTTGTCTAGCAAGAGAAGCTTTGTTCGATCGCAATCTTGAAGCGGCTGAGCAAATTAATAAACAAGATAAAAAAATCGATCGTCTCTATAAACAAATCGAACTCGATTGTGTGAATTTAATTGCGCTCCAGTCTCCGGTCGCGCAGGATTTGCGGCTGTTAAGTGCTCTGATGCAGTTAGTCCGAGATCTAGAACGAATTGGAGATTATGCCAAAAACTTAGGGGATGTCGCAGTGCAACTATTTCCCTATGCAGAATCACCTTACATGGGTCAGATTTTGCAAATGTTCGATCGCTGTCGTGCAATGTTGGCGTTGAGTCTAGAATCGTTGTCTGATCTGAATGCAGAATCCGGAATGGATGTGCGCCAGCGAGATGATGCGGTCGATTCTGACTATGAAACGCTTTACAACCTACTGGCGCGTCAGCAAGACGTAAAAGGCATTATCGAGCCAATTGTGCTGCAAATCCTGGTGATCCGCCATCTAGAACGAATGGCAGATCACGCTGCAAATATTGGCAAACGGGTGGCTTATATCGTGACTGGCAAACGGTGAGGATGGATTAGGTTTGAAAGAGAAACGAAATCTTATCGCCTTTGCCGAGTGAAATGCGATCGCCCGGTCTTAATCGATGCCGATTGCCCATCGGCAGGGGCGAATTATTAATATAAGTTCCGTTAGAACTGCCGACATCTTCAATGTAGTAGGTTTCACCTTCGACGCGAATGTCGGCATGAATCCGCGAAACGATCTCCGAGTTTGGAAACCCCGAAACATCAATGTCGGGTGGAATTTGATCGTTGGGTTTTCCGATATGCACCACAGTTAGACCTGGCGGGATTTCTACTACCGTGCTGGTTTGTAGATTTAACAAACGGGCGAAGGATTGCTGAAGCTGAGTTGCCAAGACTGGAGGCTGAATGGCGGCAGCTTCAGGGATTCTTTCAGCTTGGGTCGGTAGAAGAATCGGATCGGGCTGAACCAAAGGTTCAGGCACGATCGGTTCAGGCGATTCTAAGGGATCAGGCAGCGAAGATTCAGGAGTCGATAACATAGGAGCGCTCACAGATTTCAGGTGATAGCCGCACTGTCCACAGAAACTGGCATCCGCTTGCACGGTCGTGCCACAGCTTGGACAGGCGATCGAGACGGGCAAAGGCGTGTAACACGCTTCACATTGCACTGCACCGTCAGGATTAGCATGATTGCAATTGGGACAGACAATCATTTCGACAGGTTCCGATCAAAGGTGAATTTAATGATAGCTGCTAAAAATTTCAGCCGCGTTCGTAACTTGCAGTAGATACAAGTTTAAATCGGTTGATTACGGGATTTTAGAACGGAGAGAGAGGGATTCGAACCCTCGGTACGGTTCAAGACCGTACAACAGATTAGCAATCTGCCGCTTTCGACCACTCAGCCATCTCTCCAGAGTTGTCGAGTCACATCATAACAGCTTTTTGTGACTCGATCACAGTTTTTTGTGCGGATTTGAGAAATTAGTGAATTGCAAGACTGAATCCAGCCAGGACAGCCGCGATCGTATAAAACCAACCGACAACCTGTGTTTCTGTCCAGCCCGTCAATTCCAAATGGTTATGGAATGGAGACATCCTGAACAAACGCTTGCCGATGCCATTTGCATCTTTTGTGGCTTTGTAATACGTCACTTGAGCAATGACAGAGAGAGTTTCTAAGAAGAACAAGCCGCTCAGAATCAACAACGCGAACAGGGAATTCGTTAGTAATCCAACTGCCGCTAATGCGCCACCTAACGCCAGCGATCCAGTGTCTCCCATGAAGACTTTTGCCGGATTGCGATTGTGAACCAGGAAGCCGAGGCAACCTCCACTTAGGGACGCACAGAAGATACCTAAATCAGCATGCTCAGGTGCGATCAAAGCACCCAATCCCAACAGCGCGATCGCGACTGTTCCACCTGCCAATCCATCCATTCCATCAGTCAGATTCGTCGCATTGCTTTCTGCAACTAAAACGAAACAAGCCAACGCCCAAAAGAGCGATCCCAACGGCAGCACTAGACCCAACGGCAATGCGATCGAAGTGACGCTCGGATTTGTCAGGGCTAACCAGAGACAAAACGCAACTGCAAAGAAGATTTGCAGTCCCATTTTCATCCGCGGAGAAATGCCTTTGTTGGACTTGCGGCGAATGATTTGCCAATCGTCGAGAAAGCCGATCGCAGCGTACGCCATGGTCAATGCTGAAACGGCAATTACATTGCCCGAAAAATTAGACAAAATTAAACCCAGTGCAACCGCGATGGGAACAAAGAAGGCTCCTCCCATCGTCGGGGTTCCTGCCTTCTTCAAATGCGATTGTGGGCCATCTTCGCGAATAATCTGTCCAGCTTTCAGTGCCTTGAGGAAAGGCACAGCCCAAAAGCCGATCCCTGCCGTTGCCAGTCCACTCATCCACATGGGGAACGTCAGTGATGTATTCTGGCTCCAAACTCGTCCACTAAAATGATCCAGCGAGATTGCTGCGATCGTCATGCCAATCGTGAGTAGAAGAAATAGCTTCGTACCCGAAAAATTTAAGGCTCTTCCTGTAAAAAGTTTTGCGTCCACAGGTTTCTCAATTCACTCCGCACATTTCACCACTTAATTATCAAATCAGGCACAAGATTCAGAAGAATCTCGCGCCTCATCGTCTAATCTTCTAAATCTAAATCATCATCGTCATCGTCTGTGTCAAAGGCACTGCTGCCTTCGCCATCCATCAGTTCATTGATCTCTTCTTCATCGTCTAGATAGTCGAAATCTGCATTGTCGCGTGCCAGAAGTCGCCCTGTGCTTTCTAACCAGTCGAGGATCGATGATTCCTGCTGCATCGGGATCACAGCGGCACGTTGGGTTCGAGGTTCTTGACGTAGAGAGGGGTTGTAAATCATTGAGCGGTTGTAACTCCAACAGTAGAGAGCTTCTACTTTATCTTAGATCGACCGAAACACCCAGAGTGTAACACTTACGGGTATAGCTGGCACATTGAATTTGCTTTTGCTTTCGCAAATTAGCAATATACGGTTTAGATTCAATGCATTTTCTACGTTTTTCTGAAATTGTCAAGTAAATAATTTCGGAATTTCGGATTTTTTGGATCAAGACTGAATTTAAGAAACTTTTTGAATCTGAAGCAGAGCCGTGGAGAGCGATTACGATTAATTCTGTTTACGCTAGGAGCGCATCATGATCGGGAAAGCTGCTTTACTCGAAGCGATCGCGGGAACGAATCGCGGCATTCTCGCCTCAGAGTCCGAAAAACAGGCAATTTTAGCGGCGATCGCTCAACTCGAAGATCGCAATCCTACCCCTCGCCCACTTGAAGCAATTCACTTACTTGATGGTGATTGGCGGTTAATTTACACGACCAGTCGCGGCATTTTGGGGATTGATCAATTTCCGTTGCTCAAATTGGGGCAGGTTTATCAGTGTATTCACGCTCCCGAAGCGAAACTCTATAATATTGCGGAAGTTTCGGGTGTGCCGTTTTTAGAAGGAATTGTGGCAGTGGTTGCTCGCTTTCGTCGGATGACGGATCGCCGAGTCGATGTGAAATTTGAGCGATCGTTCATTGGTCTGCAACGCTTAATCGATTACCAATCTCCCAGTTACTTTATTCAACAGCTAGAATCCGAGAAGAAGTTTGCCGCGATCGATTTTCAGATCAAAGACCGGGATCAACAAGGATGGCTGGATGTGACTTATCTTGATGAGGATTTGCGGATTGGGCGCGGCAATGAAGGCAGTGTGTTTGTTTTAACGAAGAACTAATGCGAATCTCTCAAGGACATTTGAATTTACTTGAATTGTGTCCGCGCAAATTTCAGCACACTTATATAGAGCAGTTGGGATCAGCGAATTCACCCGAGCAGCGAGAGCGACTTGCGGCAGGAAGTCGATTTCATGCGCTGATGCAACAGTGGGAAATGGATTTACCGATCGAGCCTTTCCTGCAAGAAGATCCGCAACTTCGCCAATGGTTTCACGCTTTTACGGGTGCTGCTCCGACAATTCTTCAGATTGAGCGTCCTAGCTTTCGGGAGAGTGAGCATCTTCGGACGCTCGAATTCAATGGGCATTTATTGACTGTGGTCTATGATTTGCTACTTTTAACAGATTCAGCAGCGCAAATTTTAGATTGGAAGACTTATCCAAAACCAGCGCGAAAGGACTTATCGCAAAACTGGCAGTCTCGCCTCTATCCATTTGTTTTGGCGGAGACGAGTGAATATGCACCAGAGCAGATTTCGATGACGTATTGGTTTTTCCAAGCGCAGGGAGCCGCTGAATCTCCTCAGAGCTTGAGATTCGCTTACAGTACGCAACAGCATAAGGAAACGCGGCAAAGCTTGCAGCAATTGTTAGCCCAGTTGGATGAATGGCTCGATCGCTATGAGACCAAAAATCAGCCTTTCCCGCAAATTCCACAAACCGAAGAATGTAGCGGATGTAGTTTTGCGGTGCGATGTCAGCGATCGACAGAAGCAGTCAATGCGGAAGTGTTCTTAAACTTGGCAGAGATCCAAGAGATTCCTTTATGAAAGAAGCTGAAATTAAGGATTCCGAAATATCTCTAAAACACCACTGAATGCGTCAGAACCGCAATCATTAACTTAAGTGAGATGTTTCTATTCTGGGAGTGACAGAGACTCAGAATAGAGGTGTATTCCCTTGATAAAAACTCGCCATGAATCTCCATATCCCACTGCAATCAGAAACGCTGAGTCACTTTGCTTATCGTGCGATCGAGAAACATTTCCGTAAAGCGATGAAGCACGAAGAAGAAGTTTTAGCGGATCAAGATCCAGAGGCACTGCATCAAATGCGAGTCGGACTGCGGCGACTGAGAACCGCAATTCAGGTTTTTGGATTTGTAGCAGATCTGCCAAAAGCCGCGAGTGAAGCAAAAATCCGTAAGTTTGCTCAAATTTTAGGTGCAGTGCGAGATGCAGATGTGTTGCAGCTTGAATTGAAGTCGCCCACTTTGCCAGAATCAGAGCAGAAAGAATTAAAACGGGCGTTGAAGAAACTCCAGAAACAGCGATCGCGAGATTTCAAAAAACTGCAAAAGGCGTTGAAATCGCACGAATACAAGGCATTTCGGAAAGAAATGGAGAATTGGTTAGCGTTGCCACATTATCGGGTGATTGGGCAACTCCCAATTCAATCCGTCTTACCCGATGTCTTGATGCCTCTGATTCATGGCGTTCTGCTGCATCCCGCTTGGCTGATTGGACGAGAAGAATCTGGCAGATTTGCCCCGATTACAGCCGAATCGATTCGAGAACAATTGCGGCAGAACGCATCGCTCCACGATTTACGGAAGCAAATGAAACGGGTGCGCTATCAAACTGAGCTATTCACCGAGTTCTATGGAGAGGCTTACAAGGCTCAAGTCGAGGATTTCAAAGCGATTCAAGAGAGTTTGGGAGAGATTCAAGATAGCGTTGTGATGCAGGAGTTCTTAGAGAGCAGCTTGAAGCAAGCGATCGAGAAAACTTGTCCGATTTTTGCCGATCGCCTGCAAGAGAAAATCATCAACGCTTGGCAGCAATGGCGATCGCAACAAGAAAAATATCTCGACCCTTCATTCCGAATGCAGCTTCGGCGGACTGTACTAGAACCGACCTAAGTGAATCGCTTCTTCTCACCCTGGTAGCGAATCCCTTCAGCCAGTAGAGCGAGTCCACCTGAAATCACCAGCAAAACGACGCTCAATGCATTCATATCCGGTCTTACACTGGTTCGGATTCGGCTGAAGATCTCCATCGGCAAAGTTGTAATCCCTCCACCTGCGGTAAAGCTTGCGATGAGAAAATCATCCATGCTCAACACGAAAGCCAGGAGACAGCCCGAGACGATCGCGGGCATTAACTGCGGCAGCAATACCATCACCAATGACTGCATCGGAGTTGCACCCAAATCTAACGCTGCTTCCTCCAGATGCGGGTCAAGATTGACGAGTCGTGTTGAAACGACTAACGCGATGTAAGCCAGGCAGAAAACGACATGGGCAGCCACGATTGTCCAAAGGCTCAGGGGTACTGCAATGACTGCTAAAAATACAAGGGTTGCAACTGCGATCGCGATATCAGGAATAATCAACGGCAAATAAGCTGCACCTTGAAATAACTTTTTGCCAAAGAACTGATATTTTGCAAGCCCGATCGCCAGTAAGGTTCCAATGACAGCTGCGATCGCAGTTGCCAAACTTGCAACTAACAAACTATCTCGAAGCGCTGAAAGAATTCGACTATCTTGGAAAAATTTGATGTACCAAGATAATGTAAATCCAGTCCACTGAGCACTGTTTGGAGCTTGATTAAAGCTGTAGAACGCGAGCACTGATAGCGGTAAATACATAAAGCCAAACATCAGCAAGGTAAACCCTGCTGAGATGCGATTTCTAAATTGACTTTGCATTCTGATCTCCGTATTTAATGAGCAGTGCGATCGCAATACTGACGATTAAAATCAGCATCATGCTCAAAGCTGAGCCATATCCCCAATTCTGCGTTGCACCTAGGAATTGGTCATAAACGACACGCGCCGCAGTTCGGCTCGATGTTCCGCCTAATAGCTCTGGATTGATAAAGTCTCCTAGCGCCGTGATGAATACCAGCAAACCTCCAGCAATAATGCCCGGAAAGCATTGGGGGACAGTCACTTTCCAGAACGCTTGTTGAGGGGTTGCGCCTAAGTCTGCGGCGGCTTCTAACAATCGTCGATCGAGCTTTTCTAACGAGGCATAGAGAATCAGAACCATGTAAGGCAATAAACCATAGGTCATGCCGATCAGGACTGCGATCGGTTGATTTAATAAATCTAAGGTCGGTAAACCGAGACTCATCAGAAAGCTGTTGAGTACGCCAGTTCGACGCAGAATGCTAATCCAGGCATACGATCGCAACAGCGAAGATGTCCAAAGAGGCAATGTAAAGCCCATTAAGATGAGATTTTGCCAGCGTTTGGGAGAAGTGAGAGCAATCCAATACGCGACGGGAAAGCCGAGGACAAGACAAGCGATCGTCGTTCCCGATGCGAAGAGGAACGATCGCCAAAGAGCAGGGAAACTCTCAGGCTGAAAAATTCGCAAGTAATTCTCCAATCCTGATGGATTCACGACATCGCCCGGTTTGATGTTGGGAACAAGGCTCAATTGGAAAATAATCAGGGTCGGAACAATCAACAGCAACAATAGCCAAAGTCCCGCAGGCGAGAGCATCAAGACTGGCTGCAACCAGCGAGGAGAGCTAGAGGTAGAGGATTCAGAAATCGAGGGCGCTTTCATAGTTTAATATCCTCAGCTACTCGTGAGTTTCGTCCAATATCGTTCGTAGGCTTCTAGCGTTTCCCGCTCTACGGGTGCGATCGATTCGGATCTATTCAACAACTCCATCGCGGGGAACAAGCTAGAATTTGACCGAATCGCTTCAGGGAGTTGAGCAATGCCAGCTTGATTGGTCGTTGCAAAGGATAACCGTTCTGTCATTTTGGCGGCGACTTCAGGCTGAAGCATAAACTCCAACCAAGCGTAAGCTCCATCAGGGTTGGGAGCCGTTTTGGGAATCACCATCGTATCTGTCCAGAGAGAAGTGCCACTGCTCGGGATGACATATTTCAACTTTGGATTGTCTTTCATTGCCAGTGCCGCATCTGAGGAGTAAGCCATCGCGATCGACAAATCTCCAGCAATTAATTGATCCCGCCAGGCATCGGTTGTGAAAGTCGCGATCGCAGGTTTCAATTCTTGTAGCCGATCGTATGCTTTTTTCAATTCGGCTGGGTTGGTGGAATTGTAGGAGAATCCAAGCGATCGTAACGTTGCTCCTAACACTTCCCGCACATCATTCATCAAGGTCATGCGTCGCATCAACTTCTCTTTGTTCTCCCACAGATAGTTCCAATCTTTGGGTGCATCCTTGATTTTTTCACTGTTATAGATCAATCCGGTCGTTCCCCAACTCATCGGCACACTGTAACGATTGCCGGGGTCATGCAGTGAGGTTTGAAAACGCGGAATCAGATGACGGAGGCTTTCTAACCGTAAGTGATCAAGCTGGCTCAAATAGCCGAGCTTACTCATCTGAGTCACTTTATAGTCCGATGGATAAATGACGCTATAGATTTTTGCTTTTCCGGCTTGGAAAGCTGCCAACATCGTCTCGTTAGAATCAAACACATCAAACTTAACTTTGATCCCTGTCTTGGCTTGAAATGCATCGACGAGTTCTTGATCAATGTAATTCGACCAAGTGTAGATATTGAGTTCATCGGAAGACTGCACGATCGCCTGATCAGTCTGAACTTTTGCTAATGTCCAACCACAACTTGACAGCGCAAACCCTGAAACTCCTGCGGCTGCAGTTTTGATGAATCGGCGACGAGAGGCACAATAGGACATAACTGCCTCCTTACAACTCAGATAACGCTAAACTGTCGGCTGCATCCCAAGACACATAGAGTGGAGCGTCTGCGTTTGGAAGTTTAGGTGATTTTGGCTGACGCACAATCACACGATCGCCAGAGTTCAGGGCTATCACGCAATAGACATGAGTTCCCAGATACATCACATCTTGCAATCTGCCTTCAAAGCAGTTTGCTGCTGCTTGAGGAGCTAGACTAATCTGGATTTTCTCAGGACGTACGCTCACCGTGACCCAGCCAGAAGTCAGGGATTTCGAGGCAGTATCCTGCTGGACGGTCATTTTGATACCCGTCTCGGTTCTAATCCAAAGCGTCTCAGGATGTGCGCCTTCAATCTTGCCGCGAAATAGATTCGTATCCCCAATGAAATCTGCAACAAATGAAGTGCGTGGACGATCGTAAATTTGCTCAGGCGTTCCCACTTGCTCAACTTTCCCCAAGTTCATCACGGCAATGCGATCGGATAATGACAACGCTTCTTCCTGATCATGCGTCACCATCACAAAGGTCATGCCTAATTCTCGATGTAACGTTGCGAGTTCAACCTGCATCTCTTTGCGTAACTTCAAATCTAATGCGCCTAGCGGTTCATCGAGCAGCAGAACGGCGGGGCGATTGACTAAAGCACGGGCAACGGCGACTCGTTGTTGTTGTCCACCGGAGAGCTGCGCTGGAAATCGATTGGCAAGCGCTTCGAGCTTGACTAATTTCAACGCATCTCGAACTCGATCTTGAACTTCTGATCGCGAACATTTCTGAATTTTCAGCCCAAATGCAATATTTTCTGCGACGGTCATATGACCGAACAGGGCGTAGCTCTGAAAGACTGTATTGGCAGGACGTTTGTACGGTGGGACATTCGACATCGAGCGATCGCGGATCAAAATCTCGCCCGAGGTCGGATGCTCAAATCCCGCAATCATCCGCAGCGTCGTCGTTTTACCACAACCAGACGGCCCTAAGATACTAAAAAACTCGCCGCGCCGAATGCCCAAATCAATACTGCGAACCGCAGATTCACCGTGATAAACTTTGGTGACGTTTCGCAACTCGACATCTAAGCTGACATCAATGCTGCGAGAGGGTGGAGTTTGGGTTGCCATGTGAGACATAAAATATGCTGCCCTGCGATCGTGGGTCACTGACGGCGCGATTGTCCGTCATTTCCGCAACAAACCCATAGTATCCAGAAACTTTGAATTCGGAGCAGTCCGTGAATTCATGCCTTCAATCATGAAGTCTTTATTTCCAGTGGGGTCGTATTGCTAAAGTTCCCTGCCCCGATCTCAAATTCCTAAGTGATTTCCCGGAGTTCACCGCAATTTAACTCTCCCAGTCATTGGGTAGATCATTCGCTTCTCAACTCGTCAGGAATGCCAACGGGAGAAAGTCCCCCAATGGCTCTCAAACCTTGACATCGCAGTAATTCCACAAAACTCAACATGCGCCCTTCATTTTGGGCGACAGCTTCGATCGCACTCAACAAAGCCCGTGCCGCTTCAGTTTCTGTATAGCCTCGTCGTTGAGCAATTTTCAGCGCTTGTTCATCCGCTTCGAGTTCCATCCGCGAGCTGCGGTTATTCCGCCAAATTTGAAAGAGTGCGATCGCGCTTAATCCACTTGCCGCTGCAACTCCCACAAAATCCTGCTGAGCAAGTTCAACCCCCAATCCGATCGCACCTAATGCGGTCAGTCCTAACATTGGGGTCGGTTGAAACCATTTAATATTGCTACTCCAACTGACCGTTCGCAAGATCAGGAGGTCACGCTGAGATCGCGACAACCGACTCCAAAGGTCGAAATTAATATAAACCGGGCGATCCCTGCCCCAGGGTAACGGTGCAGGAGTATCAATGAACGATCGCTGATCTGGCTTACTGACCAACTTGACAAACATCCGACCCGATGCAGGCATCACGTCTAACAATCGTCTAATCTCAAGCTCAGGATTCATAACGGCAGGCAATACGCGACACGCCTCAAAGTATAAGCGAATCAGCGTATTGCCTGTAAGTTTCTAATGCATCAAATACAGCAGATCAGGCGAAACCCAGTTAATCAAAATAAATAAAGTCAAAAAGAAGCTAACAGTTGCAATCCCTAGAATTGAGGAAAGCGAGAGAAATCTGAGAAAACCAGAAGACATAAGCGGCTCCAATATATTAAGGACGCTTACACCTTAAAAAAATTGCGACTACGAATCATCAACCCAATGAAGACCCCTCACTCTACTAATGGATAGATTTAACAAAAATGCGCGATCACAGAAGTCGATCGCGCATTCAAAAAAGTTCCAAATCCGCTTATCTCGGATGAGACAGCAAATCAGGGAAGAACCGATTAAATTCAATCAAAAGACCTGCAGTAAAAGTCAACCACAGTGCAGTCGCTACAGGAGCCGATGAAAGATATCTCAGAAGACCAGACATGGATGAACCTCCAAAACGTGAAGAAAATTAGCGTGCTCGGTTTTGTGAAGCCGCAGGTGCTTGCTTATTCGCTTGAGCCAATAGGACAGAATCTGCTCCAACTGGAACATTTCCGTCACGCTCGGTCAATTCGCCGCTCAGCAACTCTTTCACTGCCAATAAAGGCCATAAAGCAGCCCCCAACATGCAGGAGATTGCCAAAGGCACATTGATAATGATTTCGTTTTCTTCAGGCTTACCTGTCTTCTTAACGGCTTGGAGATAAGAGCGACCTGCCCAACCGATCCAGCCCGTAATCAGCAAGAACAGAATGCCAGGAATGGTGAATTCGCCAGCATGTGCCAGGTTGCCATCCGTGATCAAGTGAGGTAGACCATCATCCTTACCGCATAGCAAATCGGAATACTGCTCAAAACGACGCTGCGCGCTGGCGCTAGTCGAATCTTTCATTCGTTGAACGAACACAGGATTGTCGCCACACCGAGTCAAATTGTAGGCGTGAGCAGGCTGAGGGTTGGCAAAGCCCAATCCTAGGAAAAGAACGAGAACTAGAGCAAACAATCGTTGCATGGAATTGTTTCCCTTTATTTACGAATTACAAAGAAAAGTTGTGTCAAAAACGAAGTTGATTTTTCCACAAATGGGGGTGAATCCAACAGAGCGCTAAACTAGGAAATCAGCTTAGCTCACTCTAATTCGAGCGACTGCTAAAGTCACCTACTCCCAAAACCTACCAGCAAATGGCAACGGTCTTAGCAATTGAAACAAGTTGTGACGAAACTGCGGTGGCAATCGTAAAAAATCGTCACATTCTCAGCAGCATTGTGTCGTCTCAAATCGCGATTCACCAGAAATACGGCGGGGTTGTTCCTGAAGTTGCTTCACGGCAACATGTGGAAATGGTCAATTTAGCGATCGCTCAAGCCCTTGAAGCATCCGGCATAACCTGGTCAGAAATCGATGCGATCGCGGGCACTTGTACGCCCGGACTCGTCGGTGCACTTTTAGTGGGATTGACTGCCGCCAAGACTTTAGCGATCGTCCATCAAAAGCCCTTTATTGGTGTACATCACCTAGAAGGGCACATTTACGCCTCCTACCTCAGTGATCCCCATCTCGAACCGCCCTTTCTCTGTCTTCTCGTCTCTGGCGGACATACCAGCCTAATCTACGTCAAAGACTGCGGCAAATATGAAGTGTTAGGGCAGACCCGGGACGATGCCGCAGGTGAAGCGTTTGATAAAGTTGCTCGCTTATTGAATCTGGGCTATCCAGGCGGCCCAGTTATTGATCGGTTGGCGGCAGAGGGCAATCCACGCGCTTTTGCCCTACCTGAAGGTCAGATCTCTTTACCTGAAGGTGGCGTTCATCCTTATGATTCAAGTTTTAGCGGCTTAAAGACAGCGGTTTTGCGGCTGACTCAAAAATTGCAGGCAACTGGTGAACCGATCCCCATTGCCGATCTCGCGGCTAGTTTTCAAGCAACCGTGGTACGAGCCTTGACGAAACGAGCGATCGCCTGCGCTAAAAATTACGGACTAAACACAATTGCAGTCGGCGGGGGTGTTGCAGCCAATCGAGGATTGAGAGCAGAACTTCAAGCGGCGGCTGAACCGCATCAGATTAAAGTTTTATTTCCGCCGATGAAATTCTGTACAGATAACGCTGCCATGATTGGATGTGCCGCAGCGGAGCATTTTGATCGGGGGCATACATCAGACTTTGCGATCGCAGCACAGTCCCGTTTGCCACTATCCGAGGTCATGACCCTCTACGCTTAATTCTCAATCACAAGCTCCCATTCTCCTGCCTGAGCATTCCAATCGGGTCGCTCAGTCTCTCCGACGACAAACGGCCCCCAATACCTTTGTGAGCCATCCTGAGCGAAGGCAACCACGACATCACCTCGTTTCAGTCGAATTGATCGCTGCGGCAACGACACTAATAATCCGGTTTGGCTGCCTTCTTGCGGCGCAAAATCCCAGTGCGCCGGAAGTGCAAAACCGCTCTGCGGTGAACCCGACTTGAGATTTGCCTCTTTTGGTTGTCGCGAAAGCAGCGCAACTCGGATCGGATAATCTGATCGATTGCGAATTCTAAGATTGCCTTGTTTTGCAGCAATTGCTGTCGCGTCAGGCTTCTCAATTTTTACAGGTGTAACTAGTTCACCTGAAGGAGATTCATCCGTTGTGATCATCGGCACAGAATTTGGCGCAGCGGGCGTGATCGAAATCTCGATTGCAAATAATTTCATCAGAACCGCGCCCACAATTCCGATCAAAACGATCGCAGCCAAAGCAACTTGCAGTGCAACTCTCCCAGTCGGACGAGATCCCGATTTTATTTCTTTCATCACCTGTGCCTAGCTCGTGTCAATCTTCCTACTTCAGTAATAACAAGGGAATTTGAGATCGGGGCAGAAATTTTTATTGAGGTTGAAGAAGCACGTCAAAAAAATCTTTGTAATTTGTTTGACAAATCTACTGAAACACTGCAATATAGAAATCGCGCCACCAAACGCGCAAATCTGGGACTGTAGTTCAATTGGTTAGAGCACCGCCCTGTCACGGCGGAAGTTGCGGGTTCGAGCCCCGTCAGTCCCGTAGAAGATTCGAGAAGAATCCAGAAAATCACCCCAAAGCTGTCCTAAAACTGTCCTAAGCGTTGACAGATTTTACAACGCTTTGAGGGCTGTTAGAGATCAGCCGCATTATCTTGGCGAGAGTGTAACCATTGAACTACAGTCCCAAATCTGCGCTTTGAGCGGCGCACATACGCTAAAGCCTCCGGCTCAGCCGGAGGTTGCTTACTCATCTGGACTAAAACTTTGAGAATCTGGGACTTTATTTTTTCACGCTTTTGAAGCAAATATAGAAAAATAAAGACTGTCAACGATTTCGGTAAAGAACTTTATTTGCGTTCTACACCAGGGGGTATCAAAATTTCGGGTAATCAAAAGTAACTTTTGGGAATCGAGAGTAATCAAAGACACCCCCTGGAGCCTTATCAAAGTTTCTTGTAATTGCTTAAATGCTCCAGGGGGCGATAAATATAACGCACTCTAACGATTCTTTATGAGTATGAAGATTGTATGAATCCGCTCCTAACAGTTCAGGGTAAACACTGACAGAGTGTTAAAAATGCTCTACAGAAGTTTGTAGTGTCTTATGAGCGATAGTTTTACCCCTGGCGTAGGTTACTCAAGAAGTGCATCTCTAATCGAATCTCAAATCACTTTGAGCAGCTTCAAGAGTGCCTTTGATTTCACTCTCTCGGATTCTTCGATACATGGAAAGATGACTTCTAGGGATCTCATAAGAACCCCTACAGCTGATCGCAATGCCCAGAACTATAAGTTTGAATATGAGGACGGTCGAGTTATTCTCGCCAGAGCTTTTCAAGATTATTCTCTAAGCGCTTATGACTCCCAATGGAACTTCACAATAAAAGCGAGTAGCGTTAAAGACATTACGGATTATGCCCTGGGGGCTGCTTACAGTGGTTTACCAAGTGAGGGTTTAAAACCAGGGGGGAGCCTGAGAGCTTTTGACTTGGCTGATAAAGAATTCGTGACGCTCCAAATGGACTTGCAGGGTCGTGTTTTTGAGAAGGTAGATCCTCAACGGGCTATGGTTCCTCCAGACCACACACCAACCCCTGGAGGAATCTATAACCCTGTAAACATACCCTCGAACACAATTCCAGATTATTACCAGGGGGGATACACCCCTTCAGAAACCCCACTATCCCCTAATCCAATTGACGTGATTTCAGGGGGCTTTGAGGATTCAGAACAAAACCTTGAGCCTTTCTGTAGAGTGCTTCCGTCGATTTTAGAAATTGCTCCGGAGACTCCCCCACCATCGGGTAATTGGTGGGAGTCTTTAGGAACTCCCACACCGTTTGATTGGAGTACAGCGACCCGAGTTGAATCCACTCTACCCCCTGGGGAAGAACTCTTTCCAACCACACCGATCGACCCTGAGATCCAAAAAGCTGCCGATGAGTTTTTCAAACCCAAAAATCAACCTTCAACCCCCTCATGGGTTCCAGGGGGTAACGCTTCGATTATTGACCTTAGCAGTATGACCCCTGGAGCAATCACACCCTCTGATAACACCCCTCAAATCCCTACACCTGACCCGCTGTTGCTTAGTAATGATTTCTGGAGCCGATTTGAGAAACCTTTGAACGTTTTTGAGGTTTCGCCAGTGATCGTGGCGATCAGCACAAACTCCGGAGAAGCGATCGCGAATTAGGGGTGGGAATTGGGGGAAGGGAATTAGGGGAATCATAATACCCCCTGGAGCTTCAGAGAATCTTCTTGAGATCCCCTTGTTATGGGAATAATTTCTGTAGTTATTTGTGAAAGATAGAGCAGAAATTGTTCCCTCAGATACAAAGTCTAGTTATTTTTGACTGGCTTTTAGACATTGCACTGTCCCAAAATGTAGGAGTTTAGGCATAAAAATGTATACCGTTGAAGACCTGAAGAGTAAATATAAGAAATTTTCTGAGGCTAAGGATCATTTCCAGATTAAGGCTGGAAGTTGGCAGAAACTCTGTGACAAATTAAATGCAGAGTCTCAGAAAGATGCACAAATACGTAAACTCGAAACTGAAATTAAAGCACTGCGGTCTGAATTGTCCAAAGCATCAGCGAAAAGTGATTTAGATGTACTACTAACTGACTTAGTTTATCCACGGGGGGTCGGGTCTGATGAAGTTTTCGAGTCTCCTGAAGCGCTAGAAAACGAGCCAGAAGATACAGGGAGAGATGACTGGGCATACTTTGAATCGGTTCTCAAACGCCGCTATTATCGCTTAGCGAAACGCTATCACCCTGACAACGGGGGTTCTGAAGCTCAAATGAACAACCTTATCAATGCCTATGAAGTTGGCAGAACCTTCGTAAAATCCAACGGGGGATTGGATAAGTGAGTTCCGTTATTCAAATAGAGACTGATCTAAGTCCGGGGCAACTAAACAAATTCAAAAGCCTTTTTGCCAAGATGCAGCTAAGAGATGGAAAAGCCTATTTTCCTACAAGTGAAATGCATGGTGTTTTACTAACACATAGTAAGCAAAACGCTTTGAACATCATCAAAGCTCACCTGAGATTCGTTCAGCCGTACATTTGGCAGGAAAATGATGATCAGTATCTAAAGCATATTGGGATAGACATTCTTCTAGAACAACTCGGTGAGGAGAGTCCAAAGAAGAAGACTCAATACCTTGCAGCTAGAGCCTATATTTCAGCCTGGTTAGCCAATAACCCTGAAGTCTTCAAGGATGCTCAATTGACAGGACAAGAATTAGACCGGAAAAAGATCAGCGCTATGCAGGCTGTAAGAAATAAGGCGACTCACTGTGCACTGTCTGGGACACCATTTGGACAAGGTGTAGAGTGCCACGTTCACCATATTGAAGGTGTTAGTGAACAACCGAATCTAGCAACTGACCCGAAAAACTTGATTGCTATCCGTGAAGATATCCACAAGGCTTATCACAATTGGGTCAATTCCCAGGGGGGGAGCGTAACAAGAGCTACCCTAAAGCAGTTTGCAGCCTCACACGGATATACAACAAAATGGTAGAGCGTCCCCTGGAACTTTGAGAGAGATCGCAATGGTTCTCAAAGTTCCAGGGGGTTTAGGTGTGATCAGAATTCTAAAAGTAACTTTTTAGGTGTTGAGCAACTAATACATCTCTCTAGGATGCCCTGTAAATGGAGATGAGGGCTTTATTAGGCTTAAATACGCTGGATCAACCTAGACCAAAGCGAGATTTTCATCTATTTACCTGTGAGAAAACCGGAACCATTTCTGGGGTTAATTCTGTGCTCTAGAGGGCAACATCAAATCTATGGTGCAAGTGCCCAGAAGGTTTTGAACTGCTGCCAAATAAGAGTTTTGTGAGTAAATAGCACAGAACCACTAAGCTCTTGCAAATTCTCACCTAACAACCCTTAAACCAACCATCAACTAACCCAAAGGACTAACCCGACCATGCAACCCAAACTATCGTTCTCTCTCGCTGCCCTGGCAATCGGTCTCACAGCCCCCGCGATCGCTGCACAAGAAGCTAGGGAGTTTCAAGCTACTCGAATGCAAATCGCAGAAATTCGGAGAATTTCAACATACGATTATGGAAAGTATTATGCGAGTGAAGAACTGATCGCAGATGCAGTTAACCGCACTTGCCGCACTGCAAAAAATGAAGGGTCGCTAGATGGCTTAATGGCTGTAAGACGTGCCAGATTGAACCAAATGAGCCAAATAGAAAAAGCCGTTTTGATTGATTTATTAGTTTCGAGCGATTTGATAGCTCTAAAGTTGGTTTGCCCAGAGTATGAATACATGCTCCCCCGGTAGCCCCTAAACGAACCCAAATTACCCCCTGGAGCCTATCAAGATCTCCAGGGGGGTCACTCTGCAAAAAGTCACTTTCGGACACTGTTGATAAATCAATACATCCCTCTAGAATGCCCTGTAAAGGGCTAAGGGATCTCAATTAGGGATTCTAGGGATTAATTGAAGAGAAGGGCTAGAATCGCCACTTAGACCACTCAGAGAGGATATTTGATACATAGATTGATTAAGTGCTCTAGAGATTTCTGAGGGATATCTGGGTTGTCTTACAGAGTGCCAGGGGGGGGGTGTCACCCCCCCCTATAAATCCCCTTGGGAATTCAGTTATCTTTTTGACCCCTAGAGCGGTTTTTAGAGCGATCGCATGATCCTTTAGATTCCAGGGGGCGAAAATCAAGAATTCATCGGTAATCTTTCAATTCCTAGGGGGTTGTTTGGAGCCTTCTGAGATTCAAACACCTTGATAACTAAAAAACCACTAGCGGCTAGGTTGAGTGTAAAAAATAGAGTGAAGACCCCCCTGGAAACGTTGGAGTTTTTGTCGTTAAGAACTTCAGTCAGCAGACGGGGAACCGTGTAGGTCGCAATGACTAGACCAATCAGTGAAATCATGGGAGTTAAGGGGGTATAACGCTCTACACCCTACAGACTACTAATTTCGCCATCAGCAAGCTCATCAAGTATTTATCATGACTTTGCTTAATCTCTACAAAAGCATCAAGAGAAATGCCTGAAAAATCCTGTTGCAAATGGCTTTTAGAGATCTCAATGCGTTGTAATACTTGCTTTGTAAAGATTTGAGGGATTTTCATAGATAAAAATCTATTGCTACCCCTAAGTCTATAGATTTTGCCGTGCTACCCCTAGGGGTAGCAGTCTGTAACCCTTATGCTGAAAGAGTTTTGGGGAGGCTGCTACCCCTTGCTACCCCTAAAACCCCGTTTTCAAAACTTTGAAATATTCAACAGCACCAGGGGGGGTACTCCCCTGTGAACAAGTTATTTGTACTTTTTATTGAAAATAGGGGTAGCAGGGGTAGCAGTAGGCTGAAAGCCTTACCCCCTGGTAGTTTGAGGGTGCTACCCCTAATTAGAAACTAGGGGTAGCATGGGGTAGCAGAGGTAGCAAGGGGTAGCAAGGAAAATTCGTTGAAAAGAGGAAACCCCCTGGAACCCTGAGAGATCTCTGAGATCGCTTGAAAGGTTCCAGGGGGTTGTGTGATTTCGTTTCAAATGGCTTAAACGACTTCCATCGGTTTCATCTTTGCGCGATTTGTAATTACCACTTGTCTTCCAGTCCAATGGATTTCCACTGTCCAGCGTTGACAGACATCCATGATGTCTTCTTGAGGTTCTTTTACAACGGTTGCACTTTTCCATTTCCCGCTATCAGAAACCCATACTTGATCGCCTATCTTGGCATCCCAAAGTCTAGGAAGTGGTTTGTTTCTGATTTCAGTTTGATTGACGAACTCATCCGCTATCAGGGATTCTTGGAAGATTAAAAGGTCTTCGATCGTTGGCTCTACTTGGGTTATTGGCTCTACTTGGGCTTGTGTCCCCCCCTGGTTCCCCTGATATTCAGCTTTCACTTCATTGCTAGGAACCCAACGCTTAACCTGTTTCCCATCAATGCGTTTATTCTTTTTCTCCCACCCTAATTGAGTCAAGATTTTTGAAACTCTTTTCAGCTCTTTTTGTCCCTGCATATGGGTTGGAATTAGCAAATCAGACGAAAGGATCTCTTCAATTGAAACCATGTCTTTACCTTGCAAAGAAGCCTTGATCGACTCTTCCCAAGGGTCTGTTGTTTGAAACTGATCTGCAATCATTCCTGCTTCTCGTTCTTCATCCTCTGTTAGATGCCATTGATACCCACTTTTGTAAAGTGCTACTGCTGCTGCCCATAATCGATCTCTTTCCTCTTTCAACAGAGCAATATCAACTTTGCCCGATACAGGGATAATCCAAAATCTACGGTTCCCCGTAGGGTCAATCAGGAACTCTGTTTCGTTTGTGGAGCCAACTAAAACGAATCTACGCTCCATAGATTGATCCGCACGGGCATAGGGCAATCGAACCACATCTGTTCGATTTGTGATGAAAGCTTTTACTGCTGATAGCGCTTTGCGAGAAAAAGCTGTTTCAAATTCTGCATATTCACAGAACCAGTGCTTGTGCATCTTAGCAATTTCATCTGTCGGGTTTGAGTTGTTCAGGGAGTCAATGAAAGCATCATCTCTAGCTGCTAGAACAGTCCAAAAAGTTGACTTACCTATACCCTGACCCCCCTGGAGAATGGGTATAGTATCTACTTTGCATCCTGGCTCAAATACTCTAGCAACCGCCGCAACCATGCTCTTAATGATCATCGTGTTGTAGATGGGTTTAATTTGCCCGAAATATCTTTGAGCAACCCCCTGGAGGATTGAGGTATCATCCCCATACTTTTGATGTACTCCTTCAAGGAAGTCAACAATTGGGTGATAAGAGTGTGCTTTAGCCGCTTTGATCACTGCATCCCTGATATCGTCCTTATTTCGAGATGCAGGCTTAAAGTTATGATCGATCGACAAATCCGCTTTGATCGCTTCCAGACTCAACTCTTGACCATCTAACTCAACGCGCATCTTAAGTTCGTTGTATTTCAGACGTTCCCCGAACTTCTTAAGCAGCATCAAGTAATCGTAGAAGATGGGATCATCCTTTTTCAGCCATCCCCAAACCAATGCACCTGAAAGGGTTAGGATTTCTTCGGTTTTTCCTTGTGATCGTAAGATGCGAATCTCTTTCGCTACAAGGCTCCCTAAATCCTGATCATCGAATTCAAACCCTGGACGACTGCATGAATGAATTTGTTTCTTATTGAGGTACAAAACCGCGAGTTTCAGGATATCTGCTTTTGCCCTGTCTATGTCTTGCTCTGGTACTGATCTCCAGTATTCAGGGAGCGACATTAAAAGCTTTGTGGGATCATCTTTCTCCTCCAACGCTTCATAGGAGTCTTGACCCATGATCTGAATTGCGAGTTTCTGAACTTTCTCTGCAAAGCTGGGGACACCTCGCTTTGCTTCAATTTCTTTCAGCCGCTTTTGAACCTCTGCGGCTTTCTCTGAGTGAGTTTGCTGAATCTTTGGAAACACCTGATCGAATTTCCATAGAATGCTTCCAATTGTTTTTGCTTCTCCTTCTGGTTTGATGCCCCAAGCATTCCATTTTTCTCGATAGGTGTCTTCAGGTTCGTCTTTGAAGTCCTTAGCCGTTCTCGACCATTCGACCCAAGCCTGAAAGATTTCCTCATCTGCTTCTGGGTAGTCTTTGGTCATCTGTTTGAACATCAGCCCTACGTTAGCCCAAGCATGTTCACATTCAGGTCTGAACTCTTCACAGCCATCCGCAAACTGTAAAAAGCTAAGTTTCGTCGTAACCTCAGCCAACTTAGAAGCTACATCGGTTTCATAGTAGACCGTTGATGAAAAGCTACTTTCAGAAGCACTTTCGGGTTTCTCAAAGGATTGAGATTTACCCCCCTGGAGCTTTGCGATCGCTCCACACCAATCCAGGGGGAGAGTCTCAAAATGCCAAACTCCATCTTTCTCTAAGCCATTGTTCTGGTAACTTCCTGTGATCGGGTGAAACCCATACAAGTTCTGATACTTCTTGCCTGCTAGAAACTCCAGAATTGGGTGTGCAGAATCCGATTTATCAAAAATTTGCTTGAGTTTGAGAGAAATTCCAGGGGGGAGCCTGAAGAGTCTTGCCCGTCTCCCATCTCTCCCACTCCTCACTGTAAAAGTCTCAGGCAACTCAGAAAGATTATGCTCAATTCTGAAACGCTCTAACCATTCTGCTGCTAGTGGGGAATCCTCATCAATTGAGGTAAAACGAGTTCCCAGATTCAAGCCCACTCCAACCATGCTTTGAGGTGCAGTCTGGATTGTGTCAGGTGTTAGAGGGTCACTATGATATGTTGCTTTATTCGCTTTTCTAGGATGCACACAAGCGGGTTTCCTGTCTGGCTCCTCTTCCTCCGTGGGTTTCCGATAGGGAGTCAATTCACAATCTTTCGGTAATTTTTTTGCAAACCCGATTACTTCCTGACGGTGATTGGGTTTAGTCCCCCCTGGAGCAATCATAGGAGTTTCAGAAGCACTATCAGCGATCGCTAAATCTCTCGGATTTCCTGACCCATTGTTAGAAACTCCGGTAACTTCTGCTTGGGTTTCGTCGGATTTCTTGAAAAGTGTTGACATATTTGATAACATCGAATTGTTGATTGAGTTAGTTATTGAATTGTTGGTTGAGCTAGTTGTTGAATTGTCGGCTTGATTGTTGGTTGATTCGTTGGCTTCAGTGGCTTGAGACAACAAATCCTGTTCGATCTCTTTCATCGACTTGACCTCATATTTGAAGGTGAATCTTGAGAAACCGCAAATTTCTCAAGGGTTTATGAAAAACAGACACACACGACCTGAAATTATTTTTGATCACCCCCTGGAGCCTTAGAGAATCTCCAGGGGGTTTTTGATCTTGCACCAAATCAAAAAGTGACTTTTGGGGCTTTAGAGAATTCCTAAGATGTTCTCTGGATCTTGCTCTAAGCTGCTTGAACAGTTTGATTTACCGTCTTAGGGTCAATTCCCAAGCGCTCAAAAGCTGCCTGTCTCACAAAGGTTGCTTCGGGCATATTTTGAGGTTTTTTAGCGATCAAAGCATCGTACTCAGCCGATGTAAAAGCGATGGTGATTCTCTCGTAATTTGCGTTGATAAATCTTCCCGGTCTTGCCATCTTTCAACTCCTAAAATTGTTTGAGACAATCTAGATATTGCTGCATTAACTTCGATGATAAGCAATTCTTATTGATATGTCAAACACTTATTTATTGACCTTAAACCGTTGATAAATTTGTCAATAAGTGGGTTAAAACCGTTGATAAATTTGTCAACAAACTCCTTTGAAACTATTAGGAAATACTCAAGAGATCTTTGAGAGTGATCGCTAAAAATGCCCGTCAAAAATACACCCCCTGGAGCACCCAGAGCGATCGCGGGGTAGCTGATTAAGCATTAATGGATCTTTGAAGGGTTTAGTAGGGTTCCAGGGGGTTGTCAATTATTCGGAATCTTTTTGCTCTGTTGAAGATTCCCCTGAGTTTGTAGTATTCGATTGCTTTTTTCGAGGTCTACCTGCACCTTCACGTTTACCCCCTCTACGGTCTTCCTTTGGTTTCTTCTTGGGGGTCACAACTCGCCCCCCTGGGAACAGTACGGTTTCCAGTAGGACTACTGCCATACTTGATATCGGTCTTTTACTGGATAGTGCTAGTTCTTCCAGTTTTGCGTAGGCTTCATCATCCAGTGCAACACTAATTCGCTTTAGTCTTGTGGGCATCGAAATACAGGGGTCGTTACGGTGCAATGCGTACATAGTACTCCTTGTTAGATGTCTGTCCTAATTAATATAGTCTGGCTTAATCAAAAGTGCAACACTTTTTGAATTATAAGTGAGCTAGATGATCCTGCAAAACCAAATCAGTCCTGTTTATATTAATCAAAAAGTGTTGTACTTTTTGAAATTTTGATTTATATTAGATTTGTCGAGGGGAGAGACAACCCCGAAGGCGACCGGGGGACTCCTACCGGGGGGCGAAAGCCGAAACAATGGAGCGGAAGGTTAACCAAGCCTGAGAAAATCTAAAACTCCGGGGTGTCTGGTAAAGGAGTATAAAGCGGGATTGCAACCGCCTTGAACACAACCATTACTGCTTAATCTAAGGGGTTCTTAAAGAACTCTGAATCGATGAAAACGGCTTTTCTGACTCAGATAAAGAAAGCTAGGGAACGAAGATTAAGCTTCTGATTCAAACCTAGCACCCAGGGTTAAGGGTTAGGAACCGACCCCCGAATGTTGGAAGGTGGGACGACAGGACTCAACAGCAGTGGAGCGGGTTGAACCGCTAGACCATAGCACTCCTGGACGGTTGAAGGGCTACCGAAAAACCTTCAAAAACAGCCCTCACGGGTGTTCCTCTCAAGTGTTAGGGCTTGAGCGTATTGAGTTGGCAGTGACCTTATTTAACGTGATTAAGCGGAACTGCACAGCACAGATGGTTCACCCCGCAACACCGTAGGGGTTCTCAGTCCGATTCTGAGATGTGCTTTTGCTCCCCCCTGGAGCATCTAAACCACTTTCAAAAATTTCACAGGAGATTCCCAAAATGCTCACTCTCATTTTTACTGCTTTCTTGGGAGCCTATGCAGCGCAACGAATCAAAATCTGCAATAACCAAGGGGTTTGGCAGATGTCGATTAACTATCAGCAAATCTGGCAAGACTTTCTAGAAGCTTTGCAGATGCTTGAATCGCTTCGGGTTCGCTCTATTGGGTTTGGTCGGGTTTCTCGGAACTACTTCGATAGTTCAATCACCCCCTGGCTATCCCAAAGCTTTGGGGTTTCGCTCAAGATCCCTACACTCAACCTCCCAGCGTTACCAACCCCTCAGAAGTAACCAAAAAATAACCCCTTGGACTCGGCAAAGCTCCAGGGGGGATTCACAAACATCATGGAGTTTTTCTTAATTATGCCTCAAACACTTATCGATCCTAAAATTCATGTCCGTCAAGTCGCTTTTCAAGTATTTTCTGGGTGCTCTCGAACCTACTTAGAAAAGCTACATCAGTTTCTCTCTTCAGAAGATGCAACTGAGTTTGAGAGCGATGAGATTTCTGGGGAGTACTTCTTTGATAACGGTGATTCAGTAATGTTAACAATCACATGCCATCTTTCAGAGTTAGCTCTCGATTTTGATTGGTGCTCTGAAGCGGACGTGCAAGAGGCTCATTACCTGCTCGAAGTGCTATCAGAGTGGCTTGAAAACCCCGTCACAGCTTAGGGTAGCCCCCTGGGATATCCGGTGTGTGTTCGGTGTGTGTTCGGTGTGTGTTCGGTGTGTGTTCGGTGTGTGTTCGATGGCTAAAACGTTTACTGCACAAGCTTCTTAATATTTTTGTTCGTCCCCCATGTCGAACAACCTGCGAACAACCTGCGAACAAGCTCCGAACAAGCTCCGAACAAGCTCCGAACAAGCTCCGAACAAGCTCCAGAAGTCCTATCACACCCCCTGACAAGCTCTAAAACTGTTCTAGAGTCCAGCAATAGGGTTTCAGGGGGTTGTCAAAAAATCGAAAAGCCAGATCAGGGAGTCTGGAGTCACACAAAACCTCTGAAACCATTGAAAACTCGTAGATACCCCCTGGAAACTCAGAGTCATGGTGACAACCTCTTACACCCCGGAACCCTTGAAAATTCATTGAAAATTGGTTGAAGTGTGGAGACATGGTAACAACCACTCAGAAAACCTCTGAAACCATTGAAAACTCGTAGATACCCCTGGAGCTTGGCATGGTTCGAGTCAAAGTAGAGATCGATCGCGTTCAATTTAGACTGCGTTGGACATTCCCCAAAGGAGTACGAAATACTCTGTATATTCCAGGGGGTTGTACTGCGATATCTGAGAATATTGCTAAATCGAAAGCCACTTGGATCGAGCGAGAAATTATTAATGGCACTTACGATCACACCCTGGAACGCTATCAAGAAAGCTCACCAAAACAAACCGAAGATTTAACGGTAATCGCTCTAATGGAGCGGTTCATTACCGTTAAATCCCATGAAACAAACCCCAGGGGATTGCAGAAATATCATGCAACTCTGGCACGGGTTCAACAGTATTTCAGCACCACTAAAAGGGCTTCTGAAATTGATTTAGAAACCGCTGCAAAGTTTCGAGATTGGCTGAAGACTCTGAAGAACTCCAGGGGGTTGCCCCTGTCTAACGTGACTATCAAAGAACGATTACAAATCCTCTCAAGCTGTTGGAGTTGGGCAGAAGATGAGAAGATCCTCAAATCAAACCCCTGGAAACGTGCGAGTAGAACGATCAAAAAACAAAAGTCTCAGCCAAAACCCTTGACCCCTGAAGAGATCCCTGTAGTCATCGCAACTTACCAAAGTGACCCCTATTATTCGTTCTATGCCGATTTAGTGAAGGTGCTTTTGGGGACGGGTGCAAGGTTTGGTGAAGTGGCTTGTTTAACCTGGGATGATCTTTCAGAAGATTGCGATCGTATTCACTTTCATAAGTCATTCTCCAGGGGTGAAACTAGCCCCACAACAAAGAATGACAAGACCGGATGGATAAACATACCAAACAACCTACAAGCAGTCTTAAAGCGTCGAAAACTCTCAAGATGCTCTGATAACCCCCTGGTATTCCCCTCAAGTCGTCAAGGGTCTGAAATTAGCGATCAGACGTTCCGCGAATCTTGGATAGTGATCCTCAGAAAAGCAAAAATCGAGTACCGGAAACCCTACAGTACTCGATCTACTCTGATTAGTTTTTGGCTGAGTCAGGGAGAAGACCCCGCAACGATCGCTAAGATGACCCGCACATCGATCAAGATGATCTACGAACACTATGGAGCCTCTATCAAAACTAATGTAGTGCTCCCAGAGATTTTCTAGATGGTCAAACGATCAAAAGTGAAATCCCCTCAATGCTTTCGAGCTTTCACAATTGCTCCAAAGTGCTCCAGGGGGGTTTTGAAAATTCAGATCATTTAGTGACAACCTCTAAACCTCTGAAACCCTTGAAAACTCGTTCATAATCGCGTACTAGCGAATCACCAAAACCCCATGAAAACACTCGCAACACCCCCTAAAAAGATGAAGCAAGATAATCAAAAATTCGAGAAAGCCCTTAAGCCTGCTGGCATAAAACTTCTAAGCCGGATCAACAACCACTTTCAGCGAGTTGCAAAACGTAAGGACTTTGCTCAAGCTCTACAGGTTGCCCAAAAAGTGATTCATGAGTTTGGCGATCGCTACTGTGGAATTTGGTTGCTCCAACATACCGAAGCACACCCAGCACTCATTCAAAAGATTCTCAAGCATATCAATCGGGGCATTCAGAAGCACTATCAACACGCTTTAGGGACGCTACTAGCAGAGCGGCTGACATCCCTCAAAGTGCCCTTAGAGAATGCTGTAAGAGTCTCGGATAGTGGTGTATATCTCACTGTCGGGGCTTGTGCCGTACTGGAGTTTTTTCCAAGTTCTGACTCACCCATTAAAGTGGTTGAGAATTTCCAGGGGGTTGGAGTCGATCGATCCACAATTTTTATGCACCCCCTGGCAAGTGGCATTCAAGGCAAAACTCTGAATAGTTGGGGGGTTGCAAGCGGACTAATTTCAACTGCTCTCGGTTGGAGTGGTGATGGTGATCCCGAGCTTTGCCGTAAGAACCTCCTAGAAGCTTTTAGAGCACTCGGTAGAAGCGATTTAGACGGTTACTTATGGCTTGCAAGATTTGATGATTCGGGACTTCTAGAAATGGTTGCGATCGCTCAAGAGGGCATCAACAGAAAACTGAGAGGTAAACCCTTGGATCTGACGATTCACCCAAAGGGTGCTTGATACTTTAACCCCCTGGAACCTTCTAAGAGTTCCAGGGGGTTGTTTTAATTGCTTGTAACTCTTCCGCAGTTAGCTTTTCCGGTTTTTTGAGCTTTGATTAATTTGCAAAGAATTGGATCACATCCAGGGGGATAAAAGCAATGCTCGATATGGTTGCGGTGAGATAGGTTAACTGTAGATCCCCTGATGGATAAATGATGAGTGAGAAGGGATTCGGATCAGATCCCGGAAAGCGTTTTGCGACATTCGGGCGAAATTCTCCAGGTAGGTTTAGAAGAACGTTTGAACCCCCTGGAGAATTTTTAGTAGCCATCCCTTGAAGCTCAACCATACCGTTTAGGTGTTTTCGGTAGGACACAGGGGGATACACGGTGTTTTGATCGGTAAAGCTAGTCCAACCGTTTTGGAGATTAGCAGTGATCCAGGGGGGTGTAGTTGCGGTTGAAACGGGTACAGTTGATCGAACGGCTCCAAGCATTTTCAGGCTCCTCTAGTTATCTTCAAAACATTCAAAATTTTTACGAATTTATCTCCAAGTTGACCTAAGACTTTCTCATTCGCATCTACGCGATTTTCAAGGGCATCTATGCGATCGCTGCAAGACTCTCGGATCATCCCCTGGATCAGATTCACCAAATCCTCATCACTGTCTGAGACGCTTCTAGAATGTGAATCACCTTGGAGATAAGCATCTACAAATTCTCGAAGCACTGATGAAGCACTCCGATGATTTTGAGAAGCTTTGTCTTTGAATTCTTGCCAAGTTTCAAAGTTAATCTCGAAAGTTGCTAGCTGGATATCACGCATTTGTCTAGGAATTCTCTAGATCAATTATAGAGAAGGTTTTAGAGATCTCAAAAGTATTTTTATGCGTGTTCAAAAGTAGTTAATTTGATAATCAAAATAGCGTTACTTTGTTTTGTAAGATTTTGTATGAATCTGATTGATTTTATGGGTTTCTAATGTAATCTGATTTGACTGAATGATTCTGAGGTAAACCCAAGATGCCTAAGAAATCAACTTTACTCCTAGAAAATGTTTGTCAGCAGATTTCTTTAGATGAGGCTGCAAAGCTTCTAGGATGGGCAAAACCAACCCTTCAGAGCTTCATGAGTCGCCAACAGAGAGATCAGGATGAGTGGAGATGGTTAAAGGGTGTTGTCTACTTCCAAACTTCCGAGATGGGCGCGATCGTCTTTAACCGTTACATGCTCTCAATGTGGCAGATTGCCAAATCCCAGAATGACCCAGGGATTTACTTAAATGCGATCAGCCGATTTCAAGAAGTTGTGAGGGGAAATTAGGAGTTTCCAGGGGGTTTGCTAAAAGTCACTTTCTGATTATCACCCCTGGAATAGTTCAAGGGTTCTCAACAGGTTCCAGGGGGATCAGATGGGCATGTCAGGTAGATCCGGTTTATTGATCAAGTGCCCATAGGTTTGCATGACCATTCGGGGATCTTTGTGACCCAGAAGGTAAGCGATCGCAGTTATTGGAATCCCTTCATAAATTGCGTAACTGGCTGTGGTATGTCGAGATGTGTGAATCTTCCGATAAGGGACTTGAGCATGTTCTAGCGCCTTCATCCAATATTGAGTTCTGAAATTTCCTGCATCAATGACACATCCTTTCACTGTAGTGAAAATTAAATCTCCCCCCTGGCAACTTGAGGATTTTAGATGATTCAGTAGGATTTCCAGGGGGGTGTTGAACGGCAGTAATCGGACATTCCCAGTTTTAGTGGATTTTCGCTTGCGTTTATAGCCGTTGCCCGTTCGATCGATGGATAAGGACTCTGAGACGGTTATAAGTTTCTGTTCAAAGTCCACATGGAGCCATTGCAAGCCGATCGCTTCACTAATTCGGCAACCTGTAAGGAATAGAAAACGGACGAAGGGGGTGTAGTGTGGGCAAATCTGCTCGAAGCTCTGAAGAATCCGAGTCATTTCCCTGGCAGAAAAGGGTTTGATTTCGGGTTTAGTGACTTTCCTTGTCTTGATGGCTTGCATAGGGTCATTCTCTACACCCCCCTGGCTCATTGCCCATTTGAAGCAGGATTTGAGATACCCTAAGCGCTTGTTAAAAGTGGAAGGGGCAATTTTGGCACTGGTTAACCAATCGGTTTGAGTTACCAGGGGGGAGTGTTTGGCGATCATGCGGCGGATCATTTCATAGTGATCTGCTTTGGTTTCTTCAGAGAGACTCAGGGTATTTACCCAAGCGTCCCATAATTCCAACATTAAGCCGTATAGAACGGGTGAAGGGTCAGATGCAGCCGTTTTAGGGGCAAGTCGATAACTTTGTAGAGTGTGATCGAAATGCCCCGATAAAAGGGCATTCTCGATTCGCGTGGCGATCGCTTGGGCAGTTGCCAGATCTCTTCTGTCTGCGAATTGCCCCCCTGGAATCGGGTGAAAACTATAACGCTTTCCAGCGATAGAAAATTTTAATTGAATTCCCCCGTGATTATTAATTGGCTTTATGCTTCTCATGAACCTGTCCTAAATCTGTCCTAAATCCGAACAGGTTGAAGACAAATAAGGGGTGAAAGGCTTATCACAAAAATCCTAGAGCCATTTAGAGCACCGCCCTGTCACGGCGGAAGTTGCGGGTTCGAGCCCCGTCAGTCCCGTAGATCACTCTATCAATTTCCCAATCTAGGAATTTAGCCCATCAATCAGATTCTGGTAGGCTGAATCGTCAGCATTCGTTGAATCGTGCATGAAATTTCTTGCTTGGAGATAGTGAAGATTCATTTCGGCATGGGAAAGATAACCTTAGAAAAACCTGGGTAAATGCTCAAAGCCCAAATCTAAGGAACTTTAGGAAATGTTAGTTGACGATTCCTCAACCGATTCTCCTAGTGGTCTGTTAGGTCTCCGTAGTCGGATGCACTTTAGTGGACGGCTGGACGTTTCGACCCGTGGACAGCAATGGAGCTTATATCTTTATATGGGTCGGCTGATTTGGGCAACGGGTGGTCCTCATCCTCGCCGCCGCTGGCATCGCTATTTAACCCAGCACTGCCCACACCTCAGCCCCAACCTGCTCACGCTTCCTCCCTCGGATGAAAATCCATGCCAGGATTATGATGCTTTAGCGGTCTTAGTAAAACGTCAGCAAATTAGCCCTGAACACGCAGTTGCAGTGATTCGGAGCACCGTTATTGATGTCTTATTCGATATTATCCAACAGGAGGAAACTAAGCCTGTTGCTTTCCGCTCGGATGCCTCAGCGATGTTGGAGGCATCGTTAGCGCTTCTGAATGCTGAACAACTCCTTGCAGAGGTTCAACAGCAGTGGAATACTTGGCGATCGCTTGGACTTGCCGATCATTCTCCAAATCTCGCCCCAGTTCTACGCAATCCTAAACAACTTCCAGAGTATGCGCCTGAGAAAGTTTACAAAATGCTGGTATCACTCGTTGATGGTCGGCGCACTCTACGAGATTTAGCAATGCTGATGAAGCAAGACCTCATTCAGATGACGCGCGTTCTCGTTCCCCTGTATCGGAAAGGACTGATTGGCTTAACTAAAATTCCTGACTTACCCCCTCCGGGTGCATCCCGATCAAGCAGCACTCCCATCTCTGACACTTCTGATCCACCGATCTCTGGGGCACCTGTTTCTGGGATCGTGCCTTCTCTCCCCTTAACGGGTTCAAATCAGGCACCCGTCGTCGCTTGCATTGATGATAGTCTCCGCGAATGTCAAATTATGGAACGCATTTTGACTGAAGCGGGGTATCAGTTTGTCGGCGTTCAAGATTCTGTGCAGGCAATACCGACACTCATTGAGAAAAAGCCAGGACTAATTTTTCTCGATCTAGTTATGCCAATTGCGAATGGCTACGAGATCTGTGCCCAAATTCGTCGGGTGTCTACTTTCAAAGACGTTCCGATTGTTATTTTGACGAGTAACGACGGAATCATAGATCGGGTTCGCGCAAAATTTGTGGGTTCATCAGGGTTTCTCGCAAAGCCAGTCGATGCCGATCGCGTGTTAGCGATCGCGCGAAAGATGCTACCGATTCTTGACTAAATCATTAAAAGCTTCTCATCTCAGTAACCCGGAGGAACATATGAAAACCGTACTCATCGTGGAAGATAGCATCACTGAGATGCAACTTCTCACAGGCTATCTGCAGAAAGCTGGGCTGACAGTCGTCAGTGCAACTAGTGGAGAAGAAGCCCAAACGAAACTCTCGACCCAAACGCCTGACCTGATTGTATTAGACGTAATTTTGCCAGGTCAGAGTGGTTTTGAACTCTGTCGAGAATTGAAAGCTGACCCCAAAACCAGCCAGATTCCAGTTGTCCTTTGCTCTACCAAAGGCACAGATGTCGATATGATGTGGGGCAACTTGCTCGGTGCAAATGCATATTTGCCAAAACCCGTTGATCAGACAGAACTCCTCAACACGGTTCGCCAGTTGATGGTGAATTAGGCTCGGAGGAACTATGACCAAATTGTCTGAGTTCACGCGAACTCCAATTGCAACGGCTTCACTGACTAGTTTGGCATCTCTTCTCAGTCCGCCTGCTGGCACTGAACCGATGCAGAAATTTCTGCGATTTCGCCTGGATCGAACTCAATCGATGCTCCTTGCAGTGGAGGGTATTGCAGCTGTTCAGACCCTTGCGATCGCAGATATTCTGCCTGTGCCCCAGATGAATGCTTGTATTTTAGGCATGTCAAATTGGCGCGGAGACTCCCTCTGGCTTGTTGATCTCGCACAACAACTGGGAGTTCAAACTCGCTTGAATCGGATGCAAAAGCTCACCACCTTAAGCACGATCGTGGTGCAAATTAATGACAACACTCTCGGTCTTGTTATTCCAGAGATTTACGAAATTGAGGAATACAACCCCAAAATGTTGCTCAATCCTCCTGCTGATCTTCAGACGAACCCATTTTTTCCATTTATAAGAGGATATTTTAAGCATGATCGCAGCCTGGTTTTAGATGCGGCGGCGGTTGTACAAGATCCGTCTTTACAATTGCATCATTTCAATTCTTGATAAATTTTCTTTTTCTATTGCCTCCAGGAGATTCCCTATGTCCGCATCGCGTCGTACTGAACCCACGCTTGATATGTCTTCTATGATGTCTTCAGAACCCACTCTTGAGGAATTTACTGCTTTCCTTTCAGAAACTCCCGTTGAGATATCAAGCAACGGTGCGGATTTATCGATCGAGGTTTCCGAATCTCCAGGCTACTCCAATGGTAATGGGGTCAGTCGTTCAGAACCTGAAGAGGCAGGGCGAGACATTCAGCAAGTTGTGACTGCTTTGACAGGTCTAAAATCAGAACTCAAACGGGCTGGACTTCTGGACAAGCCGAATGTCCAAAATCTATTCCGTCAAGTTGCTGAATTTGCTGCGACTCAACCCAAAAAAACGAACCAGCAAGGTGCATCGCGTGAGCTTCGGTATCAGCGGAAGCAATTAAACGCAATCTCTGCTCAAATGCGCCAAATGCCTGACTTAGATGCTTTGCTCAAAGGTTTTGTCAAAGTCGCGCGCGAAACCTTGCAAGTCGATCGAGCCATCATCTATCGCTTTGGTGCACAAGAAGGCGGTTCGATCGTGGCAGAATCGGTTCAGCGTGGATGGACTCCAGCACTTGGGGAAGCGCCGGCGTTAACTTGCTTTTGCTTTGATCAGCCTGAAGATTATGTCAAGAATCAAGTCGTCGTCATCGAAGATATCACGCGCGTCGATTTGATGCCTTATCAACATCAGCTTCTGGATCAGCTTCAAGTTAAAGCGAGCTTAAGCTTACCGATTCGTGTTGCTGGTGAGGCTTGGGGATTGCTCGTGGTTCATCAATGTTCTCGAGCGCGCCTCTGGCAAGAAGTTGAAATTAACTTACTGTATCAACTTTGCCTAGAATTGACGATCAATCTTCAGCAGTCTGACTTTGCATTAAGGCTGGCTCAGCAAGGTGAAACTGAAAAAGCCGTTTTCAAAGTTATCGATCGGATTCGTCGATCGCTGGATTTAGATGTTGTTTTTCGTACTACTACCCAAGAAATTCGACAATTGCTGAAAGCGGATCGGGTGAGCATTTATCGGTTTGAAGAGGATTGGAGTGGTGAATTTGTTGCAGAATCCACGGCACCAGGTTGGACTTCGCTGCTCCAAGAGCAAATTGATAATCCTGTTTTGAAAGAGAATGTTAGCGAATGTAGTGTGCGATCGCTAGGAAAGCTAACAGATACTTATCTGCAGCAAACTCAAGGCGGAAGATTAGCGAAAGGCGTCAATTTTAGAGCTGTAACTGATATTCATCAAACCGGATTTTCGCCTTGCTACATTGAGATGCTGGAGCGATATCAAGCAAGAGCGTACGTGATGATTCCAATTTTACAGAATCAGAAGCTTTGGGGATTGCTTGCAGCTTATCAAAACTCAGGTCCACGGCAGTGGCAAGAAGCAGAAATCGCCCTGCTGATGCAGATTGGAACTCAGTTAGAAGTTGCACTTCAGCAAGCTGAGAACTTACATCAATTGAAATCCCGTACAGCGCAACTTGCAAAAGTGACTGAACGTGAAAGAGCAGGCGCACGAGTGATCGAAAAGATCCGCACTTCATTGGATCTCAATACCATCTTCAAAACTGCGACCCAAGAAGTTCGACAGTTATTAAATACAGATCGAGTAGGGGTCTACCGCTTTGAGCAAGATTGGAGCGGCGAATTTATTGCGGAATCTGTGACAGCGGGTTGGCGTTCAGTGATGGAAGAGCAACTCAGCGATTCAAGTTTTCGAGAGAATGCGAGCGATTGCACCATCAGATCGATGGGTAAATCTGCAAAATCGATCGACACGTATCTGGAACAAACTCAAGGTGGAGCCTATACGCGAGGAGAAACCTTTAGAGCCGTTGAGGATATTTATAAAGCAAACTTTTCTCCCTGCTATCTCGGTGTACTGGAGCGGTTTCAGGCAAGAGCGTATATCATCGTTCCCATCATGCAAGGAGATAGGCTGTGGGGACTGCTGGCAGCTTATCAAAACTCTGAGGCGCGTCGATGGGAAGAGTCAGAAATTTCTTTGATGGTTCAAATCGGAACCCAGCTTGGAGTTGCAATCCAGCAAGCTGAATATCTAGAGAAAGTTGAGAATCAAGCTGAGCAATTGACAAAATCAGCGGCGCGGGAACGG
Source organism: Leptolyngbya boryana PCC 6306 (assembly GCF_000353285.1). Lineage (NCBI taxonomy): Bacteria > Bacillati > Cyanobacteriota > Cyanophyceae > Leptolyngbyales > Leptolyngbyaceae > Leptolyngbya > Leptolyngbya boryana. The sequence continues at coordinate 2,553,699 of NZ_KB731324.1, read as the reverse complement.
AACTTTATTCGCGTGATTGACCAGGTGAATAAATCAGTGCTAGAGCGGATGCGGCAGTTTGAAAGTACTGAAACGATTTTTGGTCAAACCACTCAGCAGATTCGTCAGTTCTTGCAAGCCGATCGCATTGCCATCTACCGCTTTAATCAAGATTGGGGAGGTGAATTTGTTTCAGAGTCAGTTGCCCCAGGTTGGGTGCGCCTAGTTGGAGCAGATGTCAAAACCGCTTGGGACGATACTCATCTACAAGAGACTCAAGGCGGGCGATACCGAAATAATGAACGCTTTGTTGTGAATGACATTTATCAGGTTGGGCATTTGCCTTGCCACCTTGAAATTTTGGAGCAGTTTCAAGTTAAAGCTTATGCGATTGTTCCAATTTTTTCGGGGCAGAAGCTTTGGGGATTGATGGGTGCTTATCAAAACTCGGCTCCGCGTCAGTGGGAAGAGTCAGAAGTGAATCTTCTCGCTCAGTTGGCAGCACAGTTAGGGGTTGCAATTCAGCAAGCTGATTACGTTTCTCAGATTCAACGGCAAGCTGACCGAGAGAAAGTCTTGGCAAAAGTAAGTGATCGAATTCGTCAATCGATCGACTTTGTGCGCCAATCTGCTGACATCAGTTCAGTTTTCCAAGTGATCACGCAAGATATTCGGCAACTTCTGAAAGTCGATCGGGCTGCCATTTATCGGTTCAATCCAGACTGGAGTGGCGACTTCATTTATGAATCGATTAATAGTGGATGGGGTAAGCTGGTTGGCACTGAAATTGGTACCAATGTCAAAGATACGTATCTGCGGGAAACCCAGGGTGGACGATATCGCAATCGAGAAAGCTTAGCGATCGATGATATTTACAATGCGGGTCATGACCCTTGTCACGTTGAGCTTCTAGAACAGTTTGAGGCGAAAGCTTATGCGCTTGTTCCTGTCTTTAAGCACCAAGAGCTTTGGGGAATTTTGGCAGTCTACCAAAATGGAAGTACCCGTCACTGGGAAGAAGCAGAGGTTGTATTGCTGAATCAGATTGCAGGACAATTGGGTGTTGCCCTAGAACAAGTGGATTCACTTGAACAGTTAAGAACACAGTCCGAGCAGCTTGCTCAAGCGGCTCAACGTGAGAAAACTGCGAAAGAACAATTGCAAATGCAGGTGATTCAACTGTTGGGTGCAATTAAACCTGTATTCTCGGGAGATTTAACCATCCGAGTTCCAGTCGTAGAAAATGAAGTTGGAACGATCGCAGATGCCTACAACAATACAATTCAAAGTTTGCGGAAGATTGTAACTCAAGTCCAAGCGACATCGACCAAAGTTGCAAGTACTTCTAAGAATAGTAGTGGTGCGATCGCAAAGCTGACACAACAAGCAGAAGAGCAGTTGCAGGAAGTCACTCGGGCTTTGGATCAGCTCCAAGCAATGGTCAGTTCAACTCAAGCAGTTGCGACAAATGCGCGTCAAGTTGAAACTGCACTTCAGCAGGCGAATCAAACGGTTCGATCTGGAGATGCTGCTATGAACCGGACGGTCGATGGAATCTTGGCGATTCGGGAAACGGTTGCAGAGACCAGTCAGAAGATTAAACGCTTAAGTGAATCTTCTCAGAAGATCTCTAAGGTCGTTAGCTTGATTGGAAGCTTTACAACACAGACGCAACTTCTAGCGCTGAATGCTTCGATCGAGGCAACGCGTGCGGGAGAGTATGGACGTGGCTTTACAGTCGTTGCGGATGAAGTGCGATCGCTCGCGAGACAATCGGCAGACGCGACGCGTGAAATTGAGAAACTTGCACAAGAGATTCAATCGGAAACGAGTGCTGTTGCGGCAGCCATGGATACAGGAATTCAACAGGTTGTCAGTGGAACAGGGCTGGTGAATGAAACTCGTCAGCAGTTGACTGAGATTATCAATGCAACCGCGCAGATTAGCCAACTGGTACAAGGAATTACCCAGGCAACGCTAGCACAGACGCAGCAGTCGAAACTCGTGACTCAATCAATGACAGACGTGGCAACACTAGCAAGTAAGAACTCTGCTCAGTCGAGTCAAATCTCTGCATCTTTCCAAGAGCTACTCAATACAGCTCAACAACTGCAAACGAGTGTTGGACAATTCAAAGTCAGCTAGGAAATATGAGGTGGGAGGTCTGAGCCAAATCCGGCTTGAACCTCAATGCCTTGAATTGTTTTGTCCATCTGCAATTCTGTGAGTTCCCTATGATTTCTGATGCTAAACTTCGCGAACAAACTTATTCCTATTTTTTAGCTGAAGCTGAAGATTTGCTGCAAACGATCGAGCAAAATTTACTGTCTCTGCGCAAAGAGCGTTCTGCGGCGAAAGTGCATGAACTGATGCGTGCGGCACATACCTTGAAGGGTGCAGCAGCCAGCGTTCAGTTTGATAGCATGAAATCAATGGCACATGCATTTGAGGATGTTTTCAAGGCGTTCTACAAGCCAGAAGTTGAGATTGATGCGGAGTTAGAAGCCTTACTGTATGAGGGATATGATTGCTTACGCTTACCTTTGACAACTGTTGTCTCAGGAGTAAAGTCTCAGGATGCGGAAGTGCTCGATCGATCTGAAATTATCTTTTCTAAAATTCGGAACAAGTTAGGCAAACACTTTGATCCAGGTGCAGCTTTGCCAACCTCAGCAGATTTGGGATTTGATATTGCTCAATCGCTGTTTGAAACGGGAGTGACGGAGCGACTAGAACAATTAGCGATCGCAATTTCTCAAAACGATGACGACACGATCGCGCTGACGCTACATACTCAGTCCGAGGTATTTCTGGGATTAGCAGAGTCGCTTAATTTGCCGGGATTTGGGGAAATTGCACACACGGCATTAAAGGCAATGAAGCAGAAGCCTCATCAGGTTCGTGACATTGCTCAAGCTGCATTAGCTGATTTTAGACAAGGGCAAATTGCAGTGTTGTCAGGAGATCGTGTCTCAGGTGGAAAGGTGTCATCCACACTCCAGAGCTTTGTAGAATCAAATTCGATTCAAAATAGCCAGCAACTCTCTCATCGCGCCTGGAGAAAGATCAAAAACTTCTTCCAGCGTTCACGAAATGAACTCTCTGAACCTCAAGTTGCCGAAAGCTTTGACGAACCGAAAGCGGTGTTTTCGGTTGATCCTGAGATTGAAGCATTGGCGGATCAGTTTGAGGCATGGCAGACCGAATTGCCTGAAGCCAAGGCAGATCTAGGATTTGAATTATGGGATACCCCGATTACAGAAACCGAGATTGAGCCACCATCTGAGCCTTTACACCTGAAAGAGTCAGCGCAAAACGTGTCTCAAAAGCCTGCTCAGGATACAGTTCGAGTCAAGCTTACCCACTTGGAATCGCTCAACTTTATCACCAGTGAACTGCTCATTCATCAAAACCAGCAACTTTTGCAAGATGAGCGACTCCAAATGATGCTAGCAGAATTGCTGCATCAGGTAGAGCAACATCAGCGTGCTCTAGCACAGTTGCGTGAGTGGTCATTGCTCGCTCCAGAGCGATTCTCCAGAAGAAGCGGTTCTCTCGTTGTTGAGAACGACTTGAAACAGAACTTCGATACCCTGGAACTGGATCGATACAATGACTTGCATGTACTGCTACAAACACTCGTAGAACAGGCAGAACGGATTGATGAATCGACTGAGGCGATCGACTTTTTAGCTAGGGAGTCACGACTATCGCGCAGCAAACAAGGTCGATTATTGACGAATCTGCGCGATGATTTGATGAATGTGCGGATGATCGCGATCGGAACAGTTCTAAATCGCTTCCCACCAGTTGTTGAGCAGCTGTGTGAAACCTATGGGAAAAAAGTTCATCTGAAGTTGACTGGCACGCAGGTGATGATTGATAAAGCATTGGCAGACAAGCTTTACGATCCATTGCTCCATCTGGTGCGTAATGCCTTCGATCATGGAATTGAGCGTGACGCAATTCGCCAACAACAAGGAAAAGGCATTGGAGAAATTGAGATTCGAGCTTATCAGAAAGGCAATCGAACCTTGATTGAAGTGTCGGATAATGGCAGAGGGTTAGATTTAGAGCAGATTTGTCAACGTGGATTTGAACAACATCGATTGTCTTCTAACCAAATCGACCAAATCTCTAATCCTGACTTACTGGATCTCTTGTTTGAGCCTGGATTCTCGACGGCCGAGCAAGTGACAGAATTGTCAGGGCGAGGGGTAGGGTTGGATGTTGTGCGATCGCAAATCAGAGCGATGAAAGGCGAGATCACGGTCGATTCAGTTCCAACCCAGGGAACAACATTTTCTTTGCGATTGCCTTTAACGTTGATGAGTACTCGGTTGCTCATTTGTCAGGCAGGTTCGGCAACGTATGGATTTCCCTCAGATGACGTTGAGCGGATTGTGACATTAGATGCTGCTGAGATTGATCAGATTGGCAACCAGCGCACATTACGCTGGCGATATGAAGGAGAAGAACACACCATTACGATTCACAGCTTGGGGCAGTTGGTGACTTATACGAATTGGTTGTTCGGGATGCAAGCCCAATCTCCTGAAACTTTCGGAGCTGCTCCCACCTTGACCACTTCAATTCTGATCATTCGTCGTCAAAAGCATTGGATTGGGCTAGAGGTCGATCGAGTGCTGGGTGAGCAGGAATTAGTGTTGCGCCCGATGGGAAGTACGATCGCTGCACCTCGATACGTGTATGGTTGCAGTGTGTTGGGAGATGGTCGATCACTCCTCGCGATCGATGCTGTGACCTTAGTCGAGCAGAATCAAGGTAAACTTTCAGCCCCGGTTGCAATTTCGCCCCCTGCTCAAAAAGAGACATCCCTCAAATCAGTCTTAGTCATTGATGATTCGATCACAGTTCGGCAAGCATTAGCTATGACTTTAGAAGATGCAGGATTCCAAGTTGTGCAGGCACAGGATGGACTCGATGCGATCGCACAATTGCAATGTCATCCTGAGATTCAGTTAATTACCTGTGATGTAGAAATGCCACGCTTGAACGGGTTCGAGTTTCTCATGCGGTATGAGCAGGAATCTCAGTTTCCTCACGTTCCGGTAGTGATGCTGACTTCGCGCAGTAATGAGAAACATCAACAATTAGCAAAGCAATTGGGTGCAGCAGCTTATTTAACGAAGCCGTTTGATTCAGATCAATTAGTTCAACTCGTTCATCAATTGATGGCAGGAAAGGTGGTGCGATGACTCAAGTGATAGAGCATTCTCAAACGACGCGGCAGATGATGCGGTTGGTTGTTTTTACGATTGCTGGATATCGATTCGGGCTACCACTGGAGAGCATTTTGCGAGTTGTGAATGTGCCAGAAGAATTGAAATCAAGCGCTTCTGGGATGTTGGAGGTGGTGCCGGTAGGTGAGTATACTCTGACTGTGCTGAATTTGCGATCGCAGTTGAGTATGACACAAGGGCAAACGCAGGCAGTGAGCACGCGATCGCAAGCAGAATTTTTAGTGGTGACACAGGTTGAAACGGAGCTTTGCGCGCTTCGAGTCGATGCACCCCCAGATTTGATCGAAATTGATGCGGCAGCGATTCGGCAGTTGCCTGCTCCCTATCGTCAGGGGCATCCCTTAAGTATTGCTAGCCATGTTGTGGTTTTACCTCAAGGCAAGGCAACGCTAGCCATCTTTTTACTAGAGATGAAGCGTGTCCTTGCATTATCCGAAAATTCTCTAGGATAAATGCTCTTGTTTCGATGCAAGATGCTGGAGGAGAAGTGTCTTCCAGATATAAAAAGGGCTGAGAAGTCTACCCATAAAGAACTGGAGTTCACAGGCATCAATCAGATCGTTGGATCGCTGATGTTTGTGCCAGGAGAGGACGACTTTGCGTAAATCGTTAATGAGGAGAAAAGGGAAAGCGATCGGGCGTTTCCAAATTGGGTAGCGAAGCATCCGAAAGCGATGCTGGCTTAGTCCGATCACACTTAGAAAGTTCAATAAATAGTCTTTTTCTAGCCGCCATTGCGGGATTTTGTGAGCGATTGTCATTTCGGCGTTGTACCAGATTTCCCAATGGAATGATTTCATTTTCCAAAGGACTTCTGTTTCTTCGCCTTTCAGGGCAAATCCTTGTTTGACTGGACCTTGGATAATTTGGTCGCCGATCGCGCTTTCGAGCCAAGCTTGTTTGCGAATCACCAGACCTGCACCAACAGGCATTCCTTTGAGATGAGTGTCATAGCAGAAGGACTGCGTTTTAAGCATAATGGGCATGTAGTGAGCAATGCGATCGAAGTTCTTCGGTGGCTCAATTTCATATTCAGGAAGAATTCGACTGCCAAACGCTCCTACTTTCGGATGCGTTTGTCCAAATTTGTAAGCTTGTGCAACCCAATCTGGAGCGGGCAAGGTGTCATCGTCAAGGAAGCCGATCCAAGTACCCTGGGCTTCAGTAATGGCTCGTTTTCGAGCGATCGCAGCTCCTTGCTGAGTCTCAAGAATATAGCGAAGCTGGCTCAGCTGCGATTGATAAGTTTGCACGACTTCAGCAGTATTGTCAGTGCTATTGTTATCAACGACTAAAATTTCCCATCGAATTGATTCAGTATTTTGCTGTAATTGTAATTTTTGAAGCAAAAGTGGCAAACGCTGAGCAGCATTGTACGCTCGAATCGCGACTGTAAAATCTATCCGTACCATAGAGGGCTTGCCTAATTCAGAAGCATGACATCCCTAAAGTGCCCAAAAAGGTGCCCAAAAACAGGGATAAGCTTTTGCCTAGGCTAGTTTGAACTATCATCCGAGCTATTGATCTTGCTTAAGTAAGCCTGCATCTGCTGAGGATAGATAATCAAGAAAAAAATTATCCAGGCTAAAATTGGAACTGCGACGAGAGTGGTCAGCCATAGTTTTGTGAACACAAACCAACTGCCAGCAATCATACACATTCCTGTGAGTAGAATTGACCAAGGCTGACACCACCAAGGTTTGTATTGCCAAATGTTTGTTGATTGATCATTCATAGAAGTGATATTGCTCAAGCCACAGTCAGATTATTTTACTAACTGTGGCTTGACTAAGCTATCCGGCAAACATTGCGCTTTTTGCTTGCTCGTTTAGAAGAACTTGTCCTTTACCATCCATACTAAAGTCGTGTCCGGGTTCATAACCTTGAGTGATCAGACGGCGGTAGAGCGTTACAGAGGTAATTCGGCGAATCTCACGCATCACGTAGCCTGGAATCACATTCTCGATCGCCCAACAGAATGCAAGCGGATCGATCCAAACTAAGCGTTCCAGACTTACAATCACCATTCCTGCTACATCACGGAGGGTGAGACGGCTCCTCAAATTCGCAATGACTGCTTTGCCGATTTCAGTATTTCGAGTGGCAAATGCACAGGCTAAACGGCTCAATTCTTGCTCAAGGTCTAAGCTAGTATGATCTTGCACGGGTTATTTATTCTCCTACAGAATCAGCAATATGTTGTTACAACAGGCGTGATTTTGTAGAAGTATATCTTGAGATAGATTTATAGCCTTGACCAAATAAGTAGCGTAATAAAACTTGATATCCTATCGTTTCAATGAAAAAGCGCTTGATGCCGTTGGTTGGATCAAGCGCTTTTTTAATTACGAAGAAATTAGCCCCAAGAATCGAGGTCGAGCGCGGCTGAACCGCCTTCTTCGATTTGGGTGAGAATTTTACCGAGTTGCCACCAGACGAGCCATGCTGTTCCAATCGTTAAAGGAAGCGAAATTGCATAGGCTAATCGAGTTGGAAAACCAAAGATTTCAACACCTGCTGAAAGAAAGAAAAACGCACCGCCTGCCATTCCTAGAAACGGGGTGAATAAAGATAATCCACGCATCGTCGCTAAGCTGCGAGTCGATTTGTTTTCTGACCATTCTTTCACCGATTGTTTTAAAACCGCTTGAAAGGCTGACCCAGAAGCAAGGCTTGCTAGGAGAGCAACGATCAATAAGAGGTAAGGAGGTTGGGGAAATAAGTATTGCACAGTTTTTTAGGACGGGTTCAAAGTTCGCTAATTCCCCATATCCTACCGTCCTAGCTTGATGCCCGTCAAAGAAGAGACGGTTGGAATTAAGGCAGCTGTCCCTGCGGTGGATAAGTCTGCGATCGCTTTCGGCAAGAGTGCTGCTCCGACTCCTAGCGCTGCTGTCCAGATTCGAGCCGGTTTGATATCGTCTTTGACGAGTTCCCACAGGCGCTGAACTTCTTCGGTATGTAAGCGATCGTCTTCTGTGAGAGCGATTAGAATTTGCTGCCGTAAGAATTGTCCTTCTTCGGATAGCAAATACTGTAGACCGAGTTGGGCGGTTGGAAGAATGTCGAAGCTCGAATCCGATCGAGCAATAGAAATCATGTTCTCTAACCGATGCCATTGGAACTTGCCATCTTTGAAGAGAACTTCAATCAGGCGGCGACGTAAGCGAGGGGATTCTCCGGTTAACAAGCGGCGCGCGACATACGGATAGGCAATTTCAACGATTTTGAAATTGGGGTCGAGCGTGAGGGCTAAGCCTTCTTGGGTGACGAGCGATCGAATAATCAATGCGAACTTGGCTGGAACCCGGAAGGGATAGTCATACATCAGTTCGCTAAAGCGATCGGTAATCGTTTTGAAGTTAAAATTGCCAACACTCTCGCCCATGATGTCTCCAAGTACAGATTCAAGGGCGGGAACGATCGGATAGATATCAGTTCCAGGCGATAGAAAGCCAAGTTTGACGAAATCGTGAGCGAGATCAACATAATCTTTGTTGATCAAATGAACGACCGCATCGACTAGCGTCTCTTTTGCTTCTTCTTCGAGCTGATCCATCATTCCGAAATCGATGTATGCCATTTGTCCGCCATTTTCGGTAGGAACAGCGAACAGATTGCCAGGATGAGGATCGGCATGGAAGAAGCCAAATTCTAAGAGTTGGCGCAGCCCGGATGTCACTCCGATGCGAATGATGGCGTTTGGATCGGCTCCAGCCGCTTCGATGCCTTCTACGTCAGTTAATTTGTAGCCGTTAATCCACTCTAAGACGAGCACGTGCTGCGAGGTATAACGCCAATAAATTGAAGGAACTTTGACGGAAGGATCATTGCGGAAATTCGTAGCGAATTTCTCGGCGTTGCGTCCTTCGTTAAGATAATCAATTTCTTCAAAGAGCTTGGTTCCAAATTCATCGACGATCAAGGTGAGATCGTGCCCTAGATTTAATGGGAGCCACGGGGCTAACCAGCCCGCAGCCCAGCGCATAATGTAGAGATCTAGGGTTAATGTGGGGAGAAGATTGGGACGTTGAACTTTGACGGCAACTTCTTCGCCTGTTTTGAGGTGAGCGCGATAAACCTGACCGAGAGAAGCTGCTGCGACCGGAGTTGTAGAGATTTGCGCGAAAATTTCATCGATGTCTGCATCGAGTTCAGTTTCGATGATGCGAAAGGCATGTTCAGTCGGGAAGGGGGGCAACTGATCTTGTAACTTGATCAGTTCATCCAGGTAATCTTGACGAATTAAGTCGGGTCGGGTCGAAAGGGCTTGACCGACTTTGATAAACGTGGGTCCCAGTTGAGTCAAGATTTGCCGAATTTGAGCGGCGCGCTTAAATTTGTTGCGGTCTGCAACGCCTCGCCAGTCGTCCCATTTCAGACCAAAGACAAATCCCGTAAATAGCAGTGTGACTTGCAGTGCTCGCCAGATGACTTGCCAGGGGCGGAAGCGGTAATGATTTGCGATCGCGTTGAAGTCGTAACGTTTGAGTTGAAAAAGCGGAGTTCGACCCACAGTTTTTTAGCCTCTTGATTCGATCGATGAAACGCAACCACCTGCAGCAATATCATCGTCTTTGTTCCGCTTCTTAACAACATTAAATTGTTGGAAGTTCCGGGATTTTCCGCTGGCTTAGCTGCCCTGTGATGATTACGATTTTTGTTATTTGCTCCTATTCTAGTATACAAAACTACATCTTTACAGCCCAAAATTTGATTATTGTGAGCGGCTGTAATCTAGATTCTGTAGTCTTTTCAGGCATCCGTTATCGAATCAAGCAGTCTTTCAAACTGTAAATGACTTGATCTTGCTGCTCTTCAGACAGTTCTGGGAACATGGGGAGTGACAAGACTTGGGCAGCCGCTCGATCGGATTCGGGAAGTTGTCCGGGTTGATAGCCTAACGATTTATAAACGGGCTGCAAGTGTAGCGGGATTGGATAATAAATCATCGAATTCACGCCTTTCGAGAGCAAATCAGCTTTGAGTTGGTCGCGGTTTTCGTGAACTCGAATCGTGTATTGGTTCCAAACACTCTGACCACCTGCGAGCGCTTGTGGAGGTGTAATGCCAGGAATTGAAGAGAGGAAAGAGAAATAGCGATCGGCAATTCTCGTCCGATTCTGATTCCAAGAGTCGAGATAGCGAAGTTTGATTTGGAGAATGACAGCTTGAACCGCATCGAGACGGCTATTCACCCCGAGTGCTTCATGGTAATAACCGCTGTAGCGTCCATGATCTCGAAGCATTTTTAGCTTGGAAGCAATTTCAGGATCGTTCGTGGTGATCGCACCGCCATCTCCACATGCGCCTAAATTCTTTGTGGGATAAAAGCTAAAACAGCCAATCTGTCCAATGCTACCCACACGTTTGCCTGCCCATTCTGCCCCAGTGCATTGAGCACAATCTTCGATGACTTTGAGTTGATGGGCATCTGCGATCGCCATCAGCTTTGTCATGTCTACAGGCTGACCAAACAAATGTACGGGAATGATCGCTTTCGTTTTTGGAGTGATGGCTGCTTCGATTTGATTGAGATCTAGATTGAAGGTTTGTGGATCGATATCAATAAAGACAGGTATTGCACCGACTGCGCTGATCGTTTCTGCGGTCGCGATAAAGGTAAAAGGTGTGGTGATTACTTCGTCGCCCGCGCCGATGTCGAGCGCGCGGAGTGCGAGAAATAGAGCGTCTGTACCGGAATTACACGCGATCGCGATATCAGAGCCTATATATTGAGCAAATGATTTTTCAAAGTTCTCGATCGCTGCTCCGCCAATGTATCGACCGGAAGCCAGCACCTCTAAAACAGCTTGATTAATTTCTGAACCGATCGCTTTAAATTGTTCAGACAGATCAAACGGGGGAATTGTATTCACTCAGCTTTACCACACCTGTAGTTAATTTGGTCTTATGCTTTAGACCGGAAAGGATTGAGATTGGTTTCTCAATTGGATCTAAAGATATCAGGCAAGGGGAAAATCGGGCAATGAATTTTGCGACGCAGGCGGTTTGGGCGATCGGGCTAGTTGGGGCGGCATTTGCGCTCTCGTCTTGGCAAAAATTAGGACTCGAAGGCAGTCTGATTTTGGCGGCAGGACGAGCGGTGATTCAACTTGCTGTGGTCGGATATGTCTTGGCTGTCATTTTTGCGCCACCGCTCAGTCCGATTTTGATTTTGTTTGTATTGGGGGTGTTGGTGATGATTAGCGCGATCGTGACGCGCAATCGGATTAGCCAGAAATTGCCATTGCCAGGGATTGTTGGATCGTTATTGATCACAACGCTTGTTACAGTAGCGTATGTTCAATTGATTGTGGTTCAGCCTCAAGTTTGGTATGAACCGAGATTTTTGATTGCGTTAGGGGCGATCGTGCTGTCTCAGGCAATGAATGCAGCAGCGATTTCGGGAGAACGTCTTTTCAATACATTAAAGTCGAATTCTTTAGAAATTGAGACGCGATTGAGTTTGGGGGCGACTCCAGCACAGGCAATTGAGTCGTATCGGAAAGACTCAATTCGGGCGGGAGTGTTGCCTGTGATCAATGCAATGTCGATCGTGGGTTTGGCAACGATTCCAGAGATCGTGAGTGGGCAACTGTTGGGCGGTGCGGAACCGATTCAAGCGATCGCATTTCAGATTGTGATTCTGTTTATGGTTTTGTTTGCGACACTGCTTGTTACCTTGCTTGTGACATCCGGAATTTGGCGAAAGTTCTTCAATGCACAGGCGCAGTTGATTCGATGGTGATTTCTGGCAAACAGCGATACACTGAGGGCAATCTTCTCGATCAGTGGCTTCGTGTTGAATCCTCACTTTCATCGATCGATTCCTAGCATTTTTAAGGGCATTGCGCTGTTCACGCCAGGCGGTGATCTGCTCTACTGTATCGATCCCGACAAGCAAGGGCGCTGGCATCTTAACTTGTGTATGGCGCTGCAAGAGGTTTTAGAGCTTTCGGAACCGCCTCATTTTCTAGTTCCTTGCTATACGGCAACGCTCGATCGCTGGTTTGATGCGAGAACGAATCAAATTCGGATCTTTGCAGAAGCGTATCCGCCTGTATTTCGATATCGAGCATTATTGAATACGGTGTTCGAGGCGGGTGATTTGCATTGGCAGGTTGCGCCTTCTCAAGAGATTTGTGATCCGATGGTTTTAGAAACGTATCGTCATCGGTTTCCCGAACTTTGGGAGAATCATGATCTGGTGATGCGATGTGATCCCACTCCGCCTGTCACGGTGCAGCAGCCTGCTTCTCCTTACCCGCAAGGTTATGTGTTGCGCTTGTTTGTCTCTGGCTACAGCGCTGCAACAGCAAGGATTTTGCAGAATTTACATGAGTTACTAGAAGATTCCTTGGAACATCCTTACACGTTGAAAGTGATTGATATTTTTAAGCATCCCGAGCAGGCAGAAGCTGATCAGGTTTCTGCAACGCCTACACTGGTAAAGGTATATCCGCCTCCGGTTCGTCGCATTGTGGGGAATTTGGAGGATGTCGATCGAGTTTTAAAAATTTTAGGTGCTTTGAATGAAGGGCTGAAGGATGATTGATGCAATTTTAGACAAAGCAGAATCTGGGTTAGATCTGTCTGTGGATGAGGGGGTTTTACTGCTGAAGCAGACAGATGTGGATGTGATTGAGAAGATTCGGCAGAGTAGCGATCGCTTGCGACAAAAACAGGCAGGCGAGACAGTGACTTATGTGATCAACCGTAATATTAATTACACCAATATCTGTGAGCAGCATTGTAGCTTTTGTGCTTTTCGACGAGATGAAAGCGACGAAGGATCTTACTGGCTAGATTGGTCACAGATTCTAGAAAAAGCAACCGATGCAGTCCGGCGAGGCGCGACTGAGATCTGTATGCAAGGCGGGTTGAATCCGACAGCAAAGGTTCAAGAGAGTTCATTAAAGTACTATCAAAAGCTAGTTGAGACGATTAAGTCTGAGTTTCCTGAGCTACACATTCATGCGTTTTCGCCGCAAGAAGTGCAATTTATTGCGCGAGAAGATCGATCGACAATTGCCGAAGTCATTGTTGGGTTGAGAGATGCGGGTGTCGATTCGATGCCGGGAACTGCTGCGGAAGTTCTAGATAATCAGGTGCGTAAGATTCTTTGTCCGGAAAAGATCGATGCTGAAACTTGGATTGAGATTGTTCAAACCACTCATCAGCAAGGAATTCCCACGACTAGCACGATGCTATCAGGACACATTGAAACTTCAGAACAACAGATTCAGCATTTAGAGAAACTCCGATCGATTCAACAGTCGGCTCAGCAGCTTGGATTGACTGGGATCACTGAATTTATTTTGTTGCCGTTTGTCGGGAAAGAGGCTCCGAAACCTTTGCGGCGCAGAGTTGGACATGATCAGCCGATTCTTGCTGATGCGCTGTTACTGACGGCTGTTGCTCGAATTTTTCTCGGCAACTGGATTCCGAATCATCAGCCAAGCTGGGTGAAGCTAGGACTGGCAGGAGCGGTTGAGGCGCTGAGATGGGGCTGTAATGACATTGGCGGAACTTTGATGGAGGAACATATCACGACAATGGCAGGAGCGATCGGAGGGACTTGTATGGAGGTAGAGACGTTGCAGACTGCAATTCGTTCTCTCGATCGACCTTATGCACAGAGAGATACATTGTATCGGTTGCTGGTTTGTGCCTAACTTCGTCAGAGCCAATGTTTTCTAAGATTGTCCTGAGCAGATGACTGATCGCATTTGCCGTAGATTTGTGGGCAAATCAAGCTTAATCGTTTGCTCAATCAGAAAACTCGGAACTGGAATCGTTGGAATTGCCTGCACTGAATAAGTCAGGATCGTTCCTTCTCCATGCGGCTGTAGTTTCAAATCGGCATGAAACTCGCTAAAGCTACCAGATTCTAAGTAAAACTGAATCCGTTGTTGTTGCGTTTCTAACACACTCAGCGAAATCTCGACCTGAGCCGTAAACATCATAAATGCCTTACTTGCCACTTGGTACAGCCGTTTTACACCTTGGCGAGACAACACTTGACGAATCTCACTCCGGGTCACGTCCGGAAAATATTGCGTCCAACGTGGATAATCAGTCACCTGCTGCCACACTTGAGGTAATGCGATCGGTAAATACATCTGTGCCGTCACCGCTCCACCCCAAGCCGAATGAGCGCGAGTCTCTAGCAAAATTTCGCCGCGCATCAGGGCAACTACGTCGCGTGTTAACGTCATCATGAGCGTCACTCCCACACCAAAGGATCGATCACTCGTTACGATAACAGGCAACGCATAAAATAAGTGCATTAACTCTATAAAGATTGTAAAAATTCTCCCCCGAACGAAGATGAATCAACCCAGTAACTCTAGAGCAACAGTCTATATCGTAGTTTTAGCGATGACCGCGATCGTATGGATCTTGCGCGGTATTGGACTTCTTGCCTTCTTGCCAGGATTCGTTTTGTGGATTCTGATTTTCCTGTCGATTATTTTGACGATCGTGAATGGGTTGATCGAAGTTCGATAAGAACCTTTCTCTAGAGAGATTAGTAAAGCGATCAAGATCAGAATAATGACTAATATGCAGACCTTGATCGTTTACATTTAGCAACTATGAATTCTTCGGCTTTACCGACGCGCGGGCAGTTAGAAAGGACACTATCGCAGCGAGTTCAGGCGTTTTATCGGACTCAGTTAGGACATCAGCCCAGTCGAGTCCAATGTTATATCGCAGACGGCAAAATTACGATCGTGCTAGAAGACTCGATTACCAAGCCTGAACAGTTGCTAATGGAAAACGGACAAGAGCAACTTGCAGAAAAAGTACGAAGTGACCTCGATAAAGCACTGCATCCGCAGTTGAGTACGATGATTCAAGAGATCGTTGGCATTAAAGTTGTGGATATCTTCAGCGATGCGACGTTTGATACGGGGCGCAGTGGCACGATTGTAGTGTTAGAAGAAGCTCCGCAGCTACGAGAATCACAGCCAAAACGCTCTAGAGAAGAGAATGCTGGGGTAAGTGACGAGTAACGACCTCGAAGAGATCGTCTAAGTCATAAGGTTTGCTGAGATAGTCATTACACCCAGCGGAAAGAATACGATCGCGATCTTCGTCTCTGGCGAGGGCGGTGAGCGCCACAATCGGAATCTTAGCAGTCAGTGCAAACTGACGAAGCTGGCGAGCGACTTCAATCCCACTCAGGTCAGGCAGTAAAATATCGAGCAGAATTAAATCAGGCAATTGATGCTGTGCTAGCTGAAGGGCAGCTTGACCTGTTGTGGCTGTGACGACTGCACAAGACGTAACGGCTTCAAGCTGGCACTCCATCAAAGTCAGATTGTCAATGCTGTCATCCACAGCAAGCACGATCGGCTGTTCGGAAAATTTTGATGAATTCATGAAAAACGGTGTCCAACTCAGGTTTCTTTTGTAACCGTAAGAAAAGCTCACTTCAAGAGAATCCTGGTGGAGCAGGCTGCGACTGCGCTCAGCCCTCAAAACTCGTAAGTTACGACTGAACGAAACTCACGCCACGGCAAAATTCTACTGATTTAGACATTCCTAAGCGCTGAGTGAAGCATTTCTAAAGCGGCAATGAAAGGGCGCTTTATTAATCTGGTTGTCGCTGTCCTCATGATAGCGAAAAATGCATGAACGATAATATTTAGTTACATGAGGTTTAGATTGGCGGGAATTCCAAATTTATATTGATTGAGTATATTTAGTTTGCAACAATAAGTACAAAACTTAATGTATCGGAGAATGCTTCTGATCACAGAATAATAAATAGCTTCTTCAGTGCGGAAGTGATTATCGCTGCATCAATCTGTTAGAACTGAAGCAGAATATGTTGTGCAAGTCGTAAAAGAAGTCACGACTTGTAGGAGGGAACGTATGGCGATCGCTACAGTTAACCCGTTCACTGGGGAAACAGTGAAGACATTTCAAGCCTTGAGTGATATTGAGATCGAACAGAAGCTTAGCTTGGCACAGGCGCAATTTTTGAAGTATCGAACGATTTCATTGAGTCAGCGTTCGCAGTGGTTATCCGAAGCCGCAACTATCTTAGAGCAAGAGCGCGATCGCTTTGGTAAACTGCTGACGCTAGAAATGGGAAAACCTTTGAAGGCAGCCATTGCAGAGGTAGAAAAGTGCGCGCTGGTCTGTCGGTTCTATGCGGAACATGCGGCGCAATATTTAGCGGATGTTTCGGTTCAAACTGATGCCACAACGAGTCTGATCAAATATCAGCCGTTGGGTATCGTTTTAGCTGTCATGCCTTGGAATTTTCCATTTTGGCAAGTGTTTCGGTTTGCGGCTCCTGCATTGATGGCTGGGAACGTGGGACTGCTCAAACATGCTTCTAATGTGCCGCAGTCAGCTTTAGCGATCGAAGAGATTTTTACTCGTGCTGGTTTCCCGGAAGGAGCGTTTCAAACTTTGTTAGTGGGTGCTGACAAAGTTGCTGCGATTGTTGAAGACGATCGCGTGAAAGCCGCGACTTTAACCGGAAGTGAACCTGCTGGCGCAAGTCTCGCTGCTACTGCTGGAAAGCAAATTAAAAAAGTTGTTCTCGAACTCGGGGGCAGTGATCCGTTCATTGTGATGCCGAGTGCTGATTTGGATCAAGCGGTTCAAACTGCGGTAACGGCGCGGATGATCAATAACGGTCAGTCTTGTATTGCAGCCAAGCGGTTTATTGTTGCCGAAGAAATTGCAGATCAATTTATCGATCGCTTAGTTGAACAATACAAGCAGCTAAAAATTGGTGATCCAATGTCAATGGATACTGACATTGGACCGCTTGCTACTCCTGGAATTTTGCAAGACTTGGATCAGCAAGTTGAGATTTCAGTGCAACAAGGTGCAAAAGTCCTGATTGGGGGTCATGCGCTGCGCGATCGACCGGGTAATTTCTACCTGCCAACCATTCTGAGTGAGATTCCGAAAGGCTGTCTGGCTGAGCATGATGAGTTTTTTGGACCCGTCGCACTGGTGTTTCGCGTGCCGGATTTAGAGAGTGCGATCGCGCGGGCAAATGATTCACCTTTTGGGCTAGGTGCGAGTGCTTGGACACAGGATCAAACCGAGCAAGATCGATTTATTTCAGAGCTTGAAGCGGGGGCTGTGTTTATCAACGGTATGGTCAAATCGGATGTGCGGATGCCATTTGGGGGAATTAAGCGATCGGGCTTTGGGCGGGAGCTTGGACGCGAAGGCATCTTGGAGTTTGTCAATGTCAAATCGGTTTGGGTGAAGTAAATTAAATCGATCAATCTGAGCTATCAATAACAAGTCAAAAACTACTGAGGAGGATGATCGGTGAATACAGCAGAGTTACTCGTTCGATGTTTGGAGGCTGAAGGAGTTGAATATATCTTCGGCCTGCCAGGAGAAGAAAACCTCCATGTGTTAGAAGCATTACAAGGCTCATCAATTCGGTTTATCACGACTCGCCATGAACAAGGTGCAGCTTTCATGGCAGACGTGTATGGACGATTGACTGGACGAGCGGGGGTCTGCCTGTCTACGTTAGGACCAGGGGCGACAAATTTGATGACGGGTGTGGCTGATGCAAATCTCGATCGCGCTCCTTTAGTCGCTATTACGGGACAAGTGGGAACCGATCGGATGCATATTGAATCGCATCAATATCTCGATTTGGTGGCAATGTTTGCGCCTGTGACCAAGTGGAATGCTCAGATTGTTCGCCCGAGTAATACCGCTGAGATTGTTCGTAAAGCCTTCAAGATCGCTCAGACTGAGAAGCCCGGAGCCGTCCATATTGACTTGCCTGAAAACATTGCTGCGATGGCAGTAGAGGGCAGTCCCTTACGTCCTGACAACATTGAAAAGTCCTTTGCTTCGTTTCGGAGTATTGAGAAGGCGGCGGCAGCCATTAATGAGGCGAAGAATCCATTAATTTTGGTCGGAAATGGTGCCATTCGCTGCGATGCCAGTGAGATGCTCACCCGATTTGCGACTCGATTAAATATTCCTGTCGCGAACACGTTTATGGGAAAAGGCGTGATTCCTTATCCGCATCCCTTAGCCCTCTGGGCGGTAGGGCTTCAGCAGCGAGACTATATTAGCTGTGGGTTTGACCAGGCAGATTTGGTGATTGCGATCGGCTATGACCTGATCGAGTATTCGCCGAAAAAATGGAATCCAGAAGGGACGATCCCTGTGATTCATGTTGGAAGTACTCCGGCTGAAGTAGATAGTAGCTATGTGCCGATCGCGGAAGTTGTAGGAGATATTTCAGATTCATTGCAAGAGATTTTGTATCGCTGCGATCGCGATGGTAAACCGGAACCGCAAGCTCTGCATTTACGGGCGGATATTCGCAGTGACTATGCGCAATATGCTGATGATCAAGAGTTTCCGATTAAGCCACAAAAGCTAATTTATGACTTGCGGCAAGTGATGGGCGCAGAAGATATCGTGATCTCAGATGTCGGGGCACATAAGATGTGGATGGCGCGGCACTATCATTGTCATCGTCCGAATACTTGCATTATTTCAAATGGATTTGCAGCGATGGGGATTGCAATTCCGGGTGCGATCGCGGCGAAATTGGTGCATCCCGATCGCAAGGTTGTAGCAGTCACGGGAGATGGCGGTTTTATGATGAACTGTCAGGAGTTAGAGACAGCGCTGCGGGTCGGTACTCCGTTTGTCACGATCATTTTTAATGATGGGGGCTATGGCTTGATTGAGTGGAAGCAGGAAAATCATTTTGGGCATTCCTCGTTTATCAAGTTTGGGAATCCCGATTTTGTCAAATTTGCCGAGAGCATGGGATTGAAGGGTTATCGTATCAAATCAGCGGAGGAGTTAATTCCGACCTTGAAAGAGGCGCTAGAGCAAGAGGTTCCGGCGGTGATTGATTGCCCGATCGATTATCGGGAGAATTTACGATTTACGCAAAGAGCAGGCGATTTAAGCTGCGCGATTTAGGAGCCGAACAATTTCAGGGATAGTCAATCAACCTTAAACCATTGCAGCTTGATAGCGTTCCTGAATGCGATCGAATTCCAAATCAATCAGATAATCGACTGTCCAATTTGCACACCGCTGCAACATATGAAACGGATAGCTGTTCGCCACCCCAACGACTGGAATTTTTGCAGCTTTTGCTGCTTGAATTCCAGCAAAGGTATCTTCGATCGCTAAACAGTTCTCTGCAGTGAATTGAAGGTCAGGAAAGGTCTGATTTAAGCGCTCGATCGCGAGTAAATATCCATCTGGTTCAGGCTTACTCACGGTTAAATCATCGCCCGATACAATCACGTGGAAGCGCGATCGTAAATTTGCTCGTTCTAGAACTAGCTCGATTTCAGATCGCAAAGCACCACTGACGATCGCAAACTTACAATTGGGCAGTTTGAACATTACATCTTCAATGCCAGAGTAGAGAGGGAGCCTTTCTAAGCTACTCATCTGCGCTACATAAGCTTTGGCTTTACGAGCAACTAATTCATCGAGATATTCATCAGTGATCACTCGTCCGCGCCGTTCTAGCAACTCTTGAATACACACGCGATCGCTCCGTCCCAAGCACAATTCGCGAAATTCGCCAGACTTAGGACGCAGATTTTCCTCAATGAGGATTTGTTCGAGAAGCTTATCGTGAAGTGGTTCATCATTGATGATCACTCCATTGAAATCAAACAGAACGGCTTTCAGCATACACGTAGAGATGATTCTCGCATCTTTTACCTTACACCCAAGCTTGCTCAAGCGATCGCCCAAGCCGATTGTTCAACATCGCTGAAGTTTTCAGATTCAGTATGAGGTAACGGTTTGACTCCATGCGTAATTTGATGGATCAACCAGAAGTCATGGCTTTGCACTGCCTCAAATCCGGCGGCTCCCATCCATGCTTCAATACTGTCGTTTGCGAAATCTTGGATATAAGGCTCTTCAAAAATCTGTGTTAGCCATTCAGTTTGTCGCAGGGTCTTCTGGCTGCCGTCTAGAATCAGAACTTCTCCACCTGTTCGCAATAATCGAAAGCATTCCTGCAAGATGCGTTTGGAAATTTGCGTGGGGGTTTCGTGGAACAATAACGATGCAGTCACGAGATCGAAGGAACCCTCTGCAAAATTCGTGCTTTCTGCTTTTCCATGTCGCCACTGAATGTCTAAATTCGCTTGTTTCGCTTTGTAATCGGCGATCGTTAACATGTAGGGCGACAGGTCTAATCCAATCACTTCTGCGGTCGGAAATGCTTGTTTTAGCATGAGTGTCGTTGAGCCAGTGCCGCAACCAAGATCGAGAATTCTCGACGGCACGCCTTGAATCGCATCGATCGCGGCTTGTCGCACCCAGGTTTCATTTGGCGGTAAGGCGTATTGCGTTATCGGATCGTAAGAGGTTGCTGCACCGATCGTGAGATAGCCGCCTTCGATACCATGAAAATTCTGGTCTTTGTAATAGCTGGGATAGCTCAGGTTCGGATCGGTCAAGCGATCGCAACCTGCTTTCCAATCAATGCTGTCGTGAAGGCGTTTCATCTCTTTTTCATCGATGAAGAGACGAGCGATCGGGGCAAGGTACTGCTCAAACAGGGTATCTTTGCGAACTGGCATAGGTGCAAACAACGCTACTGGTGCTTAGTTTAGCGAATTGTTCTCAGACCGGATCGATACCAAGCTTGAATTCGCGTGGGTGAAATGCCGATCAAATAGGCAAAAACTACGATTTGATTGACGATCGTGGTTCTGAAAACGCCAAGTTTCTGCCAGCGTCGTCCCGATGTAATCACAGGTTTAGGCAAAATCACAATCTTTCCCAATTGTTGCAGCGTCCTGACAAATTCAAAGTCTTCCATAATGGGTAGGTCAGGAAAGCCGCTGATTTTGTGGAAGGTTTCGGTTCTTAAAAAGAGTGCTTGATCGCCGTAAGGAAGTTGTAAATAACGCGATCGCCAATTTACGCCTTGCTCAATCCAACGAATTCCGGGTTGATGGGCATCAATGCTGAGTTGAAATGCTCCTGCAATTGCCGTCTTTAAAGCGTCTCGAATCATTTGATCAAAGCCATCTGGAAGCCTGGTATCTGCATGGAGAAAGAGCAGAATTTCGCCCGATGCGACCTTCGCTCCAGCGTTCATTTGAGTGGCACGACCGAGATTAGATTGGAGAACTTTCACCCCAAAAGATTGAGCAATGGCAACGGTTTCATCTTGACTACCTCCATCTACGATAATCATTTCGATATCTGTCGCTTGGATCGATAGCGTGTTTGGCAGGTGACGAGCTTCGTTGAGAACGGGAATGACGATCGAGATTTTCATGTCAGATATTGCAAATCTTCGGGGCGATCGATGTCGTGCAAAATGGGAAGTTCAGCGATCGACAATCCCAATCGTTTGACAATTTCTATCGTTTGCTGAAATACGATGTCTGTACTCCATTGAATATTTTGAAACACATCAGGTACAAACCGATTGCATCCAATCAAGTAATATCCGCCATCGGTTGCACCACCGATCGTGATCGGATGAGTTTTTAGATTGGAAAATGCTAGCGCTAAGATTTCGGATGTGAGGTTAGGACAGTCTGTGCCAATCGCGATCGCTGATTTTGCACCCTGATCAAATGCCGTTTGAAATGCATGAGTTAAGCGATCGCCTAAATCTCCAGAATGCTGTGGGTAATAGCAAAGATCATATCCAAGCCAATCTTGCATCTGTTCTAAAGTCCCACCTGTGAAATGAATGCAGAGCTGGCACGTGAGGCTACGGCATTTCTCGATCGTTCTTTCGGTCATTTGTCGATGCAGTTCAGCAGCTCCAACTTCTCCGAGTGCTGGAATGAGACGAGTTTTAGCTTTGCCCGCTTCAGGATACCGAGTGAAAACAATTAACTGTTCTTGCACAATCTCCCCACTCCCCACTCCCTACTTCCCACCCTCTTCCTTCCACCGCTCCAGTGGTACACAATCAATCTCAAACTGATCTAACGCCCGTGCCACCACAAAATCGACTAAATCCTCGATCGTCTGCGGACGATGATACCAAGCTGGAATTGCCGGAACAATCCGCGCTCCTGCTTCTGCTAAAGCCGTCAAATTCCGCAAATGAATCAAACTAAACGGGGTTTCTCTCGGCACAATGACTAGCTTACGTCCCTCTTTCAACTGCACATCGGCTGCGCGTTCTAGCAAATCGGAACTCAACCCCGTCGCTAATTTTCCGACGGTGCTCATACTGCAAGGCATAACCAACATGCCCAATGTCCGAAACGACCCACTGGCAATATTCGCACCGACATTTCCCCAAGGATGACAGTTCAATTTTCCAGCAGTTTCGACTCCCGCTTGATCGCGCCAAAATTGCTCCTGCTGGATTGGGTCTGGTGGCATCCGTATTCCCGTTTCTTCCTGCCACACCATGTAAGTTGCTTTCGATGCGACAAGCTCGATCGCGTAATCTGCTGACAAAAGGTACTTCAAAGCTCGGACGGCATAAATTAAGCCTGAAGCCCCAGAAACACCAAGAATGATAGGACGATTGACCACAGAGAATACCTAAATAAAAAATGCGGGACATGCCCGCATCTCTTATTATTCCTCACTAAACTCCTCATCGGGGAGGGCAGGTTCAGGTTGAAACTCAGATCGCTCTTCGGATTCAAATTCTTCGTCGGTCGCCTCACTGCCACCGCCGACTGCAATCAGGTCAATCTGCTGGCGGTAGTAATCGACGCTCTTGACTTGAACTTCAATGCGATCGCCAAGTCGATACTGCTTGCGATTCTTTCGTCCTACCAGGGTTTGCTGGCGCGATCGAAACTCGTACCAATCATCTTTGAGCGAACTCACATGCACGAGACCTTCGACGAGCAATTCTTCGAGTTCGACAAACAATCCATATGATTGAACACCCGTAATCAATCCGTGGAAGATTTCGCCTGTGCGCTCTTTCATCAACTCGGCTTTCTTCAAGCCTTCGAGGTCGTTTTCTGCGTCTTGAGCCACTTTCTCGCGTTCACTCACATGCACAACGACTGCACCGAAATGGCTTTCCAATTCTTGATGCACATCGGTCGGCAGCACATTCCAATTGATCTCTCCATGACAAGAGCTATGGCGTAAATCAACACTATCTTTCACACGAGAAGATCGACGATCGCGTCCTGCTTCAAAGACCGCATGTAAGGCGCGATGCACGAGCAAATCAGGATAGCGCCGCACGGGAGACGTAAAGTGCGTATAGCCTTGCTCTAATGCCAAGCCAAAATGTGGTTTCGGCTGAGAACTGTAGAATGCAGGTTTCATGGTCGAAAGCAACAAGTAAGTCAAAACTCGTTCTGCATTCGATTCTGCAAAGGCATGTGTGAAATTCTGATAGTCTTGTGGGCGAACTTCTTCTTCGTTTTCTAGCTTCAGTTCGATGCCCATGCTGACTGCTAACTTCACCAATTCCTGCACCTCTTCTGGATCAGGGGTGGGATGCACGCGGTAAACGCTAGGAACTCCCAGAGCAATCAAATGAGATGCAACGGTCTGGTTGGCCAGCAACATCAGTTCAACGATCATCGAGTGAATCGGGAGCGTTGCAGAAACAACCACTGCACCTAATACGCCTTCATCATCGTAGTGAAACTTGCTAAACGTAAATTTATCCGTTTCTTCTGGCGATTCTGAACCGTCAGGACGCGCATAAATTTTTTCTGGCAGGTTCAGTTCAAATGCGCCTCGTTGTCGTCGCTGGTCTTTGATCGCATGACTCAGCTTATCGAGCTGCGCCAACAGTTCAAAAATCGGCTCAAACTGCTTCAATTCTTCTGTGTGATTGTCTTTGAGAATCTCTTCTGCTTGGTGATAACTCAACTTGTAATCGACATTAATCACTGTGGGCTGAATCTCGAATTCCAGCACGCCACCTTGATCATCGAGTGTAATCAGCACTGAAACGGCAAGTCGATCTTTTCCGGGCTGAAGCGAACAGAGATTATCGGTGATCTGTTCGGGCAGCATCGGGACGACTAATTCACTCAGATAGACCGAAGCGCCTCGACGTTGAGCTTCGCGATCGAGCGGCGCTCCTGATCCAACATAGTGCGCGACATCTGCAATATGAATGCCCAAGCGCCAGTTTCCGCCTGCTTTCGTCTTCTCTAAGGTAATCGCATCATCGGCGCTATCTTCGTCGCTAGATTTGATCGTCAGCGTGGTCAGATTGCGTAAATCAACGCGGTTTTTCAACTCCGCTTTGGTCAATTTAGTCGGCAACTCTTTTGCTGCGGCTAAAACCGTTTCAGGAAATTCGCGCGGCAAATCGTGTTTGCAGCAGACAATATCAATATCGGCTGCGTCATCATCTGCGCCTAAGACTTTTGCGACTTTACCGAGGGGGGCATGTTGC
Source organism: Leptolyngbya boryana PCC 6306 (assembly GCF_000353285.1). Taxonomy (NCBI): domain Bacteria; kingdom Bacillati; phylum Cyanobacteriota; class Cyanophyceae; order Leptolyngbyales; family Leptolyngbyaceae; genus Leptolyngbya; species Leptolyngbya boryana. Next base: position 2,529,090 of record NZ_KB731324.1, on the reverse strand, counting down.
CCGATCGGATAGCGTTTGACCTGCACATGTGCCAAATGATCGATCGCATTATCGAGTTGGATGCCATTTTCATTGACTTGCAGTTCAAACAATAAGCGATCGTCGAGGGGAACGGCTCGAAATTCTCCACTTTCGCTCTTTTTAATGCGTGCCAGAACCGAGGGATTTGCCCGTTCTAAAATTAATCTGACTTCGCCTTCTGGACTGCGACGACGACTGCCTTCCTTCGTCACTCGCACCAAAACGCGATCGCCATTCCAAGCATGATTCAGTTGGCTTTCGCGAATGTAGATATCTTCTGATCCTTCGACATCTTGAATCGCGAAGCAGAATCCCTTGCTTGAACAGCGTAACTTTCCTTCCACTACGCCTTCTTCTGGCACTCGACGATATTTGCCCCGTTCCTTCACGAGCACTCCGATTTTTTCGAGTGCGTCTAGTGCGATCTGTAAGCGTCTTAGGCTCGGTTCATCATGGCATTCCAGCTTTTTTTCGAGAGCTTTTGGAGCCACTAATTTATCATCTGTGAAGTTAGCGAGTAACTCAGCGATCGAGAATTCCATGAAGCGATTTGTCCTCGTGTGTTCTGCGTGGGGTGTGCAAATGGCTCTGAAGTCGTCACTTCACCGGAACCGAAGCTCGAATCAGTTCCGATTAATCAACAAGCCGATTCCCAGTTTTAACAGATAGGAAGCTGCGCACTTAGCATTGGCTCTATGAGGTTAAACTCCCGAAGTTGACCAAAATCAATCGATTCGGAATTTCAAGTCTCGAAAAGCGCCTGTACGAACATGTTGACAGGCCGAGCGTCGCTCATAGTTACACGACAGCCTGACCGCCAATGCGATCGCACCTTTACTATTGTTACTCAAGTTGAGCCTAATGACACATTGAATCTCGAACTTTTGCGGGTTCATGCGTCTCGGAAGTCTGAAGTTAAGCTATAGTGCGAGGACAGATTTGAGACGGAATCGTGATGAGAAGGCTGAAACAATTCGCGGGCTTGGTTATATTGTGTCTGATGTTAATCAGTTGCTCTTTGCCAGTGCAGGCAGATAGCAAGATTGATCCAAAATTTGAAGAACAAGTCCTGCAAGTGATTCGCAAAAATCCCCAGGCAATTCTGGATTCGGTGCAAGCTTATCAACGCGAACAACAACAAGAACAACAACAAGTTCAACAGTCGTTTCTCCGCGATCTCCAGCAGAATCCAAAATCGGTGATCGCTCAGTCTCCCACGAAAGGCAACGGTCAGGCTGTCTTGGTGGAGTTTTCTGATTTTCAATGTCCTTACTGCCAAGCAGCAGCAGGCACGGTGAGCCAGTTTGTAGACAAGTACAAAGATCGCGTCACTCTGGTTTATAAACATTTGCCGCTGACGAGTATTCATGATCAAGCCCTACCGGCAGCAAAAGCGGCTTGGGCGGCTCAGCAACAGGGCAAATTCTGGCAATATCATGATGCTTTGTTTGCGCAGCAGAAACAGCTGAATGAGGCGATTTATCCAGAGATTGCCAAGACTCTGGGGTTGGATGTGGCGAAGTTTAATCGCGATCGCGCGTCTCAAGCGGCAGAAACCACGATTGAAAAAGATCTTCAACTTGCAGAACAGCTTGGAATTTCTGGTACTCCGTTCTTTGCCATGAATGGTCGTGCATTTTCAGGGGCAGTCGATCTTGCTACCTTAGAGAAAAACTTAAACCAAGCACAGTAAGGAAAGGAACGGTTATGAAAGGATGGATGGCTTGGCTTTGTGCGGCTCCAATTGCGGTTTTGATGACGACCGCCGCAATGGCTCAATCGACTCGCTCCTATGCGCCAATCCCGCTGGCCCCTGGAAAAGAGATTAACGATCGCTTAACGGATGCCGATATTCCCACCGGGCAAGGCAATTTCGCACGCGATTATGTGGTGACTTTGCAGGCGGGAGAACAAGTGGCGATCGATTTGTCTTCGGATAGTTTTGATACGATCGTCACGCTGATGACCTCACAAGGGACAACCGTTGCCGAGAATGATGATGGTCCAGATGGGACAACGAATTCGCTCTTATTTACTCGCATCACGCGCAATGCGAATTACATCGTTCGAGTCAAAGCTTTCGGAGAAACGGCGGGCGGCCCCTTTAAGTTGAAATTGACTCGGCTGAAACCCGTTCAATAAATATAAAGGCGATCCAGATTCGGATCGCCTTCACAGCGAAGCAAGCCTTCTGAGTGTTTCAAAAACTCGGAAGGTTCGTGTTTTTAAACCGCTTCAAAGTTCTTTTCGCCGGTACGAATCCGAACTACTTGTTCAACAGGTGTGATAAAGATCTTCCCGTCCCCGATTTCTCCGGTTCGAGCCGCCACAATGATTTTGTCAACCACCATGTCTACTTGATCATCTTCCACCACAATTTCAATTTTGAGCTTCTGTAAAAACTCAACCGTATATTCAGAACCGCGATACCGTTCGGTCTGACCTTTCTGCCGTCCAAAGCCTCGGACTTCAGAAACCGTCATTCCCACGATTCCAGCATTGACTAATGCAATTTTGACTTCGTCGAGTTTAAATGGGCGAACAATCGCTTCAACCTTTTTCAAGCGCTTACACTCCTTAATCGTGATCTCTATAATTCGGGCATGAGACTATCTATCATTTCTGGTGAAGAGAATTTTGTAACGATCGCTACCGATCATTACCCGCCTCGCCGATTGTAATAGTATTTTTGAGTGTCGCATGAGCCACTCAAAATCGGAATTCATCAGTTGTAATTCGTAATTTCGGGTTGCTATTGGTTACATTCGAGAATTTATTTTGATGAAGGACTCAGCAAAGGACGCACCAGCAAGAAGCCAGCGCCGAAAGCAGTCACGACGATCAAAGCGATGACTAAGCCCAACATCCAACCGCTGAGTTCAAAATGAGTGTCTTGTTCTGGCTTAATTTTGCGCCGGGGCTTGCTATCTTCTTCGATTACCAGCTTCTCTTCAGGAAATTCGAGACTCGATGGAACGGGTTCTGGTTTGGGAGCAACGGGGATGCGGGGTGGCATGACCGGGATTTGGAAGGATGCAGCTTCGACTTCGGGCATCAAGTCGAGACGAGGTGCGGGTGGTGCAGCAGGATTAATTCCCGGCATTGCATTGGAGACTTGGCGGAGTTGGAGTGCTGCTTGTACCGTGCGTTCAATTTCTTGCCGCAATTGCTGATTCTGTTTTGCCAATTGCTGGTTTTGAATCTTCATGGCTTCCACCGAGTTCTTTGTAGCTTGAAGCTCAGCAATCACCTCGCGGTAGACTGAAATCGGTACAGAAGGGGCATATCCGGTTGCAGGAGCTTGAGGCGGCAAATTGATCGATCGATTAGGTGTTTTCTGCATCATGGGGTTCATAACAGCGAGAGTAATCTGACAAAACAGCGAGAAATTGTGATGCCCTCAGAATAGCTGCAATTGAATCAAGCAACGCATTTTTAGTCAAGATTTTTTCAAAAAGAAACGATTTTGTGAACGAATTTCGGGGATTGCGGAGATCAAGTACTCAAAAAACTTGAGACGCGATCGTGCCTCCGTGCAAATTCGATTGCTAAGATCAGTCAGTTCATTCAATTTCATAGGCTATGACGCAAGCGCAAGACCATCCCGAAGTAAAGTATGGCGAACGCCTGATCGAAGAGGGAAGTCTAATTACTTTCCCGAATCCTAGACCCGGACGGCGTTACACGATCAATATTACGCTGCCAGAGTTTACCTGTAAGTGTCCGTTTTCTGGCTATCCCGATTTTGCGACGATCTATGTGAGCTATGTTCCGGATCAGCGCGTCGTCGAACTGAAAGCAATTAAGCTGTATATCAATAGTTATCGCGATCGCTATATTTCTCACGAAGAAGCGGCGAATCAAATTCTAGATGACATTGTGGCAGCGTGTGATCCGTTAGAAATCTCGATTAAGGCGGACTACACGCCCCGAGGAAATGTGCATACCGTAGTAGAAGTGACGCATACGAAGGTATAAGTAGAATGCGGTTCGCTAACCGTCCAGAATTCTCGCTGAGCGTCTGAACTCGTTCTTCTTGATAGGGTGAGCGCAAAAAAATCCGTGTTCTGTCTTGTTCTAGCTTGCAGTTTAGGAGCGAGACAGAACCGATTCAGATCCTAAACTAACTTGAGCAGTAACTACTGGCTCTAACCTCGAAGTAGACATCCTAGTAAAGCAAACAGCACTTACGATCGAGCTTTTCATTTGAGCTAGTAATGATTGCTGCAAGAGTAGACAAGCAGAATGAGAGAAAGCAAAATCTTTTGCAAATTTAAGTGATGAAAGGTGGAAGGCTTCTAGGAGTGATGCCTTGCTTCAATCTCAGCGGATGTTTTAACAATTTGTTAGAAAGCCCTCTAACCTTGTGCTCATCTCAATGTTTTACTTGTGGTAACTATAGAGCAGAGCAGGTAACTCACTTGTGCCGCGATCGCAGATTCGGGGAAAGTAATTTCAGTCGTTATCATTCGCTCTATGGTCAGCACAGTTTCGAGATCCGACCTGCCAGAACAATCGCCTGGCATTAAAAAACCTGTTCAAGAAACGCTCTTAACTCCTCGGTTTTACATCACTGATTTTGATGCGGTTGCCCAAATGGATTTATCCGGGCATGAAGCAGAACTAGAAGCGGTCGTCGCGGAATTGCGAGCAGACTATAATCGTCACCATTTTGTTCGCAATGAAGAGTTTCAGCAAGATTGGGAAAAGATTGATGGTGAAACCCGGCACGCGTTTATTGATTTTCTAGAGCGCTCTTGTACTTCAGAATTTTCGGGCTTTTTGCTCTTTAAAGAACTCTCTCGCAAGCTTAAAAATCGGCAACCTTTACTATCAGAAGCGTTTCATTTACTTGCGCGCGATGAAGCTCGTCATGCCGGGTTCTTGAATAAAGCAATGGCAGACTTTGGCTTGACTCTTGATCTGGGCTATCTGACGAAAAATCGAACCTATACTTTCTTTCCGCCAGAATGGGTGATCTACACCGTTTACCTCTCGGAAAAAATTGGGTACTGGCGTTATATTTTGGTCTACCGCCATTTAGAACAGCATCCAGAACATCGGTTTTATCCTCTGTTTCGGTACTTTGAGAGTTGGTGCCAAGATGAGAATCGACACGGAGATTTCTTTAAAGCACTCTTGCGATCGCAGCCCAAACTCTGGAATTGCTGGAAAGCAAGACTGTGGGCAAGATTCTTTCTGCTGACTGTCTTTGCAACTCACACCTTGACTGTTTTAGAACGATCGACGTTTTACGACTCGATTGGCATTGATCCGCAAGAGTACAACAAAGCGGTGATTCAAAACACGAATGAAACCTCGAAACGGGCTTTTCCGAGCGTGCTTGATACGGATCATCCAGAGTTCTTCCCTCGGCTCGAAAAATGCGCGATCGCGAATCAGAAACTAGCAGAGATTTCGAGTCAGTCGCGCCCGAAATTCATTCAAACGCTTCAAAAATTGCCTTGGATTGCTGTGATCATTTGGCAACTTCTCCGCCTCTATTTCTTACCTGCAATTGATGCAGAAGCCTCTCGTCCTGTCATTCATTAGGAAACAATTTCATGAGTACTTTATCTGTCCGCTTACGAGAAGGAACCCAACGCTCTCACACCACAGCAGAAAACACTGCATTTATGAAATGCTTTGTGAAAGGTATTGTAGAACGCGAACCTCTACGGAAACTGTTTGCAAATTTGTACTTTGTTTACAGCACTTTAGAAGCAGCATTACAGCAGCACGCTCAAGATCCAGTGTTTGGTGCATTCTACTTCCCAGGGTTGAATCGAACTGCGAATCTGGCGCGCGATCTCGCATTCTACTACGGTGAAGACTGGCAAAATCAGATCGTTGCATCATCTGCGGGAATTGCATACTGCGCTCGAATTAAAACGCTCGCTGCTACTGATCCAATCTTGCTGGTTGCCCATGCTTACACCCGCTATATGGGCGATTTATCAGGAGGACAGAGTTTGAAAAATGTGATTCGATCTGCATTGTCTTTGCCTCCGAATCAGGGAACGAATTTTTATGAGTTTGAGCAAATCTCAACTCCTGAAGCTAGACGAGAATTCAAAGAGCGCTATCGTCAGATGCTAGATAGCCTGCCTGTAGACGAGAACACAATCGAACGGATTGTTGCCGAAGCAAACCTTGCCTTTGTGCTGAATCAAGATGTGATGCATGAACTCGAACCCGATGTGAAAGCAGCAATCGGAGAACATACCTTTGATTTACTCACTCGGCAGGATCGTCCTGGAAGTACAGAACGACGATCTCATGGTAGCGATCGTGAACCTGTCCTAGCTCCTTAACTTGAAGAATTGTTTGATGCGTGGAGTTTCGATTGCTTAAGAGGACGCTTTAAAAGTACAAAAAGCCTCTTCGTTCACGTTGTCCTCCTGCCCCGGAATGGAATTCCAGGGCTAGTAAAACGAAGTCCACTAAACTGGACTACACAGAGGTTTGAGCGATGCAGTCCTTTTAAGGACTGCGCACCGTTAGCCCTAGAATTCCATTCCGGGGCGGGTGAATGCGTCTCAACGATTACTTTTAAAGCATCCTCTAAGCAAATGCTCAACTTGCACAACCCGCAACGATTGTTGTGCAAAGTCGCAACCTCGCGCTAACAGAGGCAATTTTGTCCCTCAACCCTGCTGCTGCAAAACGGCTCGCCCATCCAAACCCATTAAAAATCCTTTCCAATGAAACAACTATCCCAAACGGTCGAGTTTGACGCGGCGCTCCTGAACCAGTACAACCTGCCCCTTCCCCGTTATACCAGCTATCCGCCTGCTACAGAACTTAGTCCCGACTTCGATCCTCATTTCTTCGACCGAGCGATCGACCTCGGCAATCACAAAAAAACGCCCTTATCCCTATACTGTCACATCCCTTTCTGTGAAACACCCTGTTATTTCTGTGGCTGCAATACGATCATTACTCAACGTAGAGAAGTCGCAGAACCCTACTTAGGTTACCTTGCCCGTCAAATCCGCCAAGTTGCTCAATCGGTCAGTTCTGACCGTCAAGTTCATCAATTGCATTGGGGTGGCGGCACACCAAACTACCTTGACTTACAACAGGTTGAATTTCTTTGGAATCGCTTCCATCGCTATTTTCGATTCGATGCCACAGCCGAACTGTCGATCGAGATCAATCCGCGCTATGTCGATCGTCATTACATTCATTCTCTAAGGCAACTCGGCTTTAACCGAATTAGCTTTGGAATTCAAGATTTCAATCCTGAAGTGCAAGTCGCAATCAATCGGGTACAGCCTGAAGCAATGCTTTTTGATGTGATGGATTGGATTCGGGAAGCTGGATTTGAAAGTGTGAACGTCGATTTGATCTATGGTTTACCATTCCAAACTTCAGCCACGTTTCAGCAAACAGTTGAGAAAACGTTAGCGCTTAATCCCGATCGCATTGCAGTGTTCAATTTTGCCTACATTCCCTGGCTCAAACCCGTTCAGAAACGGATGCCAGAATCGGCGTTGCCTAGTACTGTTGAAAAGTTCAAGATTCTGCAAAACACGATCGCTCAACTTACACAAAGTAACTATGTGTTTATTGGCATGGATCACTTTGCGAAGCCCAATGATGAATTAGCGATCGCCCAACAAGCCGGACAACTGCATCGGAATTTCCAAGGCTACACCACAAAGCCTGAGTCAGATTTACTCGGCTTTGGCATTACTTCTATCAGTATGTTGCAAGATGTTTATATCCAGAACCACAAGCGGTTAAGAGACTTCTACACTGCGATCGATGCTTCTGAGCTTCCGATTGAGAAAGGAGTGCTCTTAAGCCAAGATGACTTGATCCGACGCACTGTGATTATGGAACTGATGTGTCAGTTCCAACTTTCAGCAGCAGACTTAGAAGCAAAATATCATTTGGGATTCGATCAAGATTTCAATGATTACTTCGCGGATGAACTCTCACGTCTAGATGCGCTCGAAGCAGATGGACTGCTCAAGCGTTGGAGTGATGGCATTGAGATTACGCCAGTTGGACGGTTACTCATTCGGAATATTGCAGCGGTGTTTGATACCTATCTAGGCGATCGGAAAGCTCAAACTTTTTCTAAGTCGATCTAGTCGTTAAACGGCATTGATAGTGGGGAGTAAGGAGTAGGGAGAACCCAGGCTCGGATTGCTCCCTATTCCCCATCAAATTCGCTCTGCGGTTCTAGGCTGTCAAGATATACCCCGAATCTACTGCTGCTACTCGCCCGTCTCGAAGTAAGGTTTGATAAACCATGGCTGAGACATCCGCCCGTGTTGCTTCACGATTTGGATTGAACTGCTTTTGATTCGGATAGTTCACAATCATATCTGCTTGAGCCGCTGCTGCTACTCGATCTTGGAACGATTGTGGAATTGCATTGCGATCGTCTAACACTGCTAGCACATTCGGATTTGCAGGAGAGAGGTTAAATCCGCTGACCAAAGATAGCACCAACTGAAGCCGTGTAATGTTCTGATTCGGCTTAAATGTGCCATCTGGGAACCCGGAAATAAAGCCTGCTCGATACGCTTGCTCGATCGCGCTTTTTGCCCAGAAATCCCCAGGCACATCTGGGAAAGTGGCTAAATCGCGGCGCGGAGCCGGGTTAAAGGTTCTCGCAATGACAGTTGCATACTGAGCGCGAGTCATTGGGGCATCGGGTTTGAATGTGCCATCGGCAAATCCTTGGATAAAATTCTGACCAGATAAGCCCAAAATGAAATCCTTTGCCCAGTGATTCGTGACATCAACAAAGGCAGTCGTCGCAGTATCAGGATTGACGATGTAAGCAGACGCGATCGCTTGTGCCTGATTTGTCGCGACTAAAGCTTGATAGATAAAAGTCGTGACCTCAGCCCGCGTAATCTCCTGCAATGGACGCAATTGTGAAACATTCGGATAGTTCACGACTAATCGCCGCTGAGTTGCAGCCGCAATTCGCTCGCTCGCAAAACTCGGAATCTGAGCGCGATCGCTATACAGTGCCAGAGTATTTGGAGTTCCACCTGTAAAGCCTAGCCCGCTGACTAATGCAACGAGCGCTTGAGTACGGGTTAAATTCAAGCCAGGACGGAAGGTTCCATCCGGAAAGCCAGTAATAAAGCCCATGCGATTTGCTTTGGCGATCGCTTCAGCCGCCCAGAAATTCGAGGGCACGTCTGAGAAATTCGTGGCAGGTTGCTTGAGGGGCAGATTGAATGCTTTTGCCACGATCGCTGCAAATTGAGCACGAGTTAGCGGACTTTCTGGTTTAAACGTATTGTCTGGAAAGCCCGTGATCAGATTGCGAGCTACCAATGACTGGATAAATGCCTCAGCCCAATGCCCCCGAATATCCGTAACTCCAGCCGTTGGCGTTGGTGTGGGAGTTGGCGTTGGCGTTGGTGTGGGAGTCGGGGTTGGTGTGGGAGTCGGTGTTGGAGTTGGTATCGGTGTGGGAGTTGGAGTCGGGGTTGGTGTGGGAGTTGGTATCGGTGTGGGAGTTGGAGTCGGGGTTGGTGTGGGAGTCGGTGTTGGAGTTGGTATCGGTGTGGGAGTTGGAGTCGGGGTTGGTGTGGGAGTCGGAACTTGACTGACAATGAAATCAATTACGCCTCGGACTCTAGAGGGATTGATTTGGTTGCCAACAGAAGCGATCGACACATTCGTTCCGTTTTCGACATCAATCTCTGTATTGTCGCGAATAATGTTTCCGCCTGGGTCTTGACTGCTGCCTAAATTAGGCGAACCGCTGCCCACGATTGTCAGTCCAGAATCGGTATTTCGCTCGATCGTATTACCACGCAACACTGGACGTGCTGAATTACTCACAACAATTCCAGAGCGGTTTTCAAACAATCGATTCTCAATGATCAAGGGTGCGCCATTGTCGCCAACCGCAATCCCGTAGCCTGTGTTTTGACAGACGTTACGGCGCAATTCACCTTTTGCATTTCTAGAAATTGCAATTCCGTTGGCATCGTTTTGCAGAAAAACGCAATCTGATACGACCGGGTTTGCAGTTCCGGTCGCAAAAACGCCTTCTCGCTTACATAAAGTAAACGTACAATTTGCGATCGTCGGCGCAGTCGATTCTGACCAAACTCCACTACCACGAGTGTTCGGGTTGGTCACGGTCACGCCTCGAAGCTGAGCATTGGTATCGAGTCGGAAAGTCACATTTTGCCCTGCCCAAGTTGGACTCAGGTAAGTTCCACCGCCTTGTACGAGAATATCTTTGCCTTTTGTCGATTCATTACCGACAACCGTCACCCCTGCGGGAACGAACAGCGGAAACACCTCGCCGCTAGCGGCATTATAAGTTCCGGGAACAAGTTGGATTGTTGTCCCAGATCTTGCTTGTTGGAGCGCGCGGGCGATTGTTTTGAGGGGAGCGGCTTGAGTTCCAGCAGCGCTATCATTGCCGCTTGCAGGATTGACATAAAGAACAGGGGAGCTTACTTGAACCATAACGTCAGAGCTTTGTGATAAATGCTATTGGGTCTGAAACAAACACGAAACAGACAATTCCAGGAATACGAGAAAGTAATTCATGATACTCACTCGATCGAATGTGGACACCTATCCGTTAGAAATCTTTGAGTCAGAGAAAACGTCAATCCTGGAAGAATTCCCGCAGAATTGCTACACCCCAGGCACGATCGGTAAACCTGGATCTTGCTCAATCCGACCCAGATTCGTCATATTCGCCCGCCCAGTCGTCAAAAATCGGAACGTCTCCTGATACAAACTTTGCCAAAATCGATTACTCATGTTCTGGCTGACCTCAGTTGGATCAACCATCGGATGTGGCACTAAATCCTCACTCGGATATAAGAAGAACCGATGCCCTTCTCCCTCTCCTCCAATCCGCTGATAAAAATCCTGGCTCGTCTCAATATCCGCTGCATCTTCATTCTCAGTCAGCACTAAAAACGTCGGAATATTCGACAGCGATCGCACAGATTCATCACTCATCACGACTTGAGAGCCGAAGCGATCGGCAGCCGTCAAACAGCCGACTGGAAACCGCAACTTCTCATCCCAGCCCAACTCACTAATATCCAAAGGACCTGCTAAATTCACATATCGCCGCCGCTGTTCTCCATAAATCTTCAGCAACGGTGCATACGCGACTACTCCACGCACCCGCTCAGGTCGCGATGCTGCCAAGCCCAGAGCCACCGCGCCTCCCACTGATAAACCGACTGTGAAAATGGCTCCCGGCATCGCATCTAATTCTGCGAATCTCGCCTGAGCTTCAGTCAGATAGCGCAAATGCGAAGACGTGAAATAGCGATCGAAATCAGGATCATTATTCGATTCCAAGGATTTCACAATATCTAACAACTGCGGTTCGATCAGTAATAAGCGGGCGATCAATCCCATTTGCTGCATAAACCCTGGACGGGTTGCCGTTGGATTATGCGCAAAATTTTGGAGAAAAGTTTGCAGTACCGGATCTTTCTGAACTTTGTCTTTGAGCGGCTCTGCATATTCAGGTTTGAGATCGACTTGCGCCCAGTTGCGATCGGGATACATCAAGGCATGTCCTGCGATCGAAGGCTGATATACATTAAAGCCATTCTGAAAGAGATAATCTGCTAAACGCCACATTTGATGGGGTCTTGCGCTGAACCCGTGGAATATCATGACTGTGCCGCGAATCGGTCTTCCAGGTTCATGAAACAAATAGTACGGCATTGCCCCTTCTCGCCGATCAGGGTGCTGATTTAGGCTCGCAATATGCGCGTCGATCGCAGATTTAGTTTGATTAATTTGCTCAAGAGTTGGGATCGTTTCAGCAGCAATATTCATACAGATTCTCTACTCGAAAAGGTCTTAAAAGGACGATCCAGGCTGTTTCAGGAACTCAAGTTCTTCGGGGGTCGAAGGTCGATTGAGGATTAGATTGCGGTGGGGAAACCGTCCAAATCGTGCAATCACATCGCGATGCCGGATGGCATAGTCGTACGTATCTGCTAATTCAGGAATATCCCTGAAAGGCTCATATAAGCGCACCGATTCATTTTGGTCATCCAGATTTTCACTGTGTTCTAGCGGCAGGTAGAAAAAGAAGCGCTGCATCGGTGGGAGGTGCTGATCAAATCCCTGAGCGATCGCACATTGAGCCACTTGTAACGCTTTTGCATCGGTGGCAAACGATCGCGGCGTTCCTCGGAACATATTTCTCGGAAACTGATCCAGCACAATCACTAACGCTAAACTGCTTTCAGCCGCATTCATCCAATCCTCCAATTCGCCTAAAGCCGCTTGTTCATACTGTGAGAGAAACCGGGAGCGAATCTCTGCATCAAAGGCAGGATCTTTCTTAAACCAAGCCTCCCGCCGCTCGAGCGTTTCTCCAAACCAAAACTGCAACACTTCTGCTGTATTCATAAATCTTTCTCCCAATGGGTTCCGTAAAATTTCGGAATAATTTAAAAACAAATTCCCCGCCGTTTTCAGAAATGCCGCAAACTCTACCGCATCTCCGCAAACAGCGGGGAACTCAAAAACTTCCAGTGTCTCTATGACATTGCTTGAACGATGTAGTCGAAATAAGGAGCTGCTGCTGCTGCATCCTCATTGTTTAACAAACCAAGAGAAGCTTCCTTCAAACAGCGGATTGCTTCCGCCATTCCAGGAACCGGAACACCGAGCGCGTTATACATTTCCCGCGCCCCGATCACCCCAATCTTCTCGATCGGGTCAGTACTGCCGGCCAGTACCCCATACGTTACCAATCGCAAATACCAGCCATAATCGCGTAAACATAGCGCCCGCTCCCGATTGCCATAAGCGTTGCCGCCTGGGGCAATGAAATCAGGACGCTTCTGCCACAACAATTTGCTCGCTTGCTCAACAATCTTTTTCTCACTTTCAGACAGAGTCGCGGCGATTCGAGTCCGTTGCTCTCCGGTTTGAAAAAATTCTCTTATGCCACTCAATTCGCCGCTCGTTGGATAACGAAGCTCGTCGTCGGCTTGTAGGATAACTTGGCTAACTACGCTCATGTTTATATTGCGGTATCTCAGAATTCACTTTGTAGTGTACCGACTTTCGGGGACGATGCGAAAGAGGAAGTTCTCATTTTGCTTGACAAATCGTTACACTTCGTCGTGACATTGGATGGGAGAGACAGGAATGACCTTTCTATCTCCCTATCTCTCCCTATCCCTCTACTCGTCTGCGATCGCTTCTGCTTTGGTCACTACTGGAGGGGGAGCCGTCACTGCAGGTTCAGCTTTGACAGGCTCAGCTTTGACAGGTTCAGTTTTGACAGGCTCAACCTTTGCGGGTGCAGGAGCCGGAATCTCAAATCCTAACTGTGCTCTTGCCTGATTGAGCGTGTAATCTAAACTTGACTTGCCTGCGTTCAGGAGTGCTCTTCCCGTCTCAGAGGCAATCTGTTCGCTCGAACCTTCTAGCCCATTAAACCAGGCGCGTGTACTTCGTCCGGCTCCCACAGAAATTTTCCAGAACCAGTCCGCAAATACTAATACGAGGCAAAGCACTAGCCAAACCAGCAATGCCGTTTCTTTGATGATGGTCCAAGTCATGACCACTGCTGACTTGTAGGTATCAAATGTTTCAGGTGCAGTCAGCAACTTCCACAGCTTCGCAAATTGCGCTTGAATTTTATCCATAATTTTAATTTCGTCTCCTCAAACGTAATCTCTCCAAATTATCACCCGCACAACTAGATTCCGATTCAACAAAAATCTATCAATGCCTATCGATTGACAGATGCGATCGCATTCGGATCTCTCTAAACTATTGACACTATGCCAATCTCAACTTAAGCAGTGCGGGGTAATTCATTGAGATCCAGGGTGAAATGTTCAATTTCAACTGGCGAAATGGTTTCAGAAAGCTTGGGTTCTGCTTAGTTTTGGCACATGGTTCTTATTAACTACTCAGAATTGACTTGGATAGTTCCAGCGGCATAATCCTTAAATCAGATCTGATCTCCCGTAGGATTGATGTGGATTCTGCTCAAAGATTTTTATGCTTAGCGGAACATAATAATTGCGCTCTCACCAACCAAGCTAGGGAGATTCTGTCTGAATCGCTTTGAGATTCGGTTGTTTTATTGCTTGAGTGTAATAAATTGCTTGAGTGTAATAAAATGGGTGCGCCAGAGGTTAGTTTATTCAGTCCTTTCGTAGAGTTCAGCTTTAGATGGTGCCAGAAGATATTTCCACCTCAAGCAAGTGTGTGAGGAGACAGCCTTCATCCTGCTGTTCTCCAGAGGAGAACCTGAAATCGAATCGTCCGCATCGCCGGATTTCCTCGATCGCATTTGGTCTTTCGCTCGGTTGGTTGACGAGTAGTTTAGTGCTGCCTGCACGCGCTGCTGATATGTCGATCGGGAACGAAGGCATTCGGGCGAACAAAAACACAACCTTGCAATCAGAATTTGTTGAGTCGCATGGTGCTTACCAATCTACCTTTGGTGTCATCAACCTAACCACGAAGGAAAAAACTCCTCTCTTGGTCGAAACAAAGCCTGCTGATAGTCCAGACACAATTTTCCGCCCATCGACCAAAATTGATGACGCGGGAAGTGAGTTAGATTTTCCAGGCACTCCTGGGAATGCGGTTCCTGAACCGAGCAAGCAATACACGTTTCAGCCGAATAATGATTACGTGTTTTATCTAGAGTCTTCATATAACGGGCGACCGACTGGGATTTTGTATTCCACGGATAGCTTGAACCCCAATTCTGAACAGCACGTAAAATTTACGGGGAACATCAATTCTCTGTGTGAATCAGGCGGCATGACGTTGGGCTGGGATGATACTGGCTCTAGGATTGTTCGCAACCGGGATGCACAGGATCGAGATTATGACGATTTCATTGTGCGGATGCGGGATACAGCTTGTCCGGTTGGGGGGGGTGAGCCTCCACCAGTGGTTTCTCCAGTCGGTCCGGGTGGCACACCTGTGGGTCAGTTGCCTGTTGCCGCTGTGCCTACTGCGTCGGGCGGTTCGTTCTTGTTGCCAGCCTTGTTAGGCGCAGGTGCGATCGCGGGCTTAGCGGTCGGTTTGAGTGGGGATAGCGGCGACAGCGGCGGTGGTGGTGCTGTCGGTGGCGGCGGTGGCGGCGGTGGCGGTGGCGGCGGCGGCGGTGAGCCGATTCCCGAACCGTTGACCATCATGGGTTCAGGTGCAGCCGTTGGGTTTGCCGCTCTAATGCAGCGCCGTCGTTCTAAGAAGAAGAACAAGAAAGACTAACGCTGTGCGATCGAGAACGGTCGAGAGTATCCGAGAGGTATCACAGCCTCGAAACGTGAATAACTGTGATTTAATCTTCAGATATCCCCTCTTCATCATGAAAAGGGGATATTTTTTCAGGTGAATCGCTTATGTCGTGGACGATCGCAGTTGGGAACGTTGAGTCGGTTCAAGCCACTTGGAAAGAAGCGGGAATTGCGATCGTCGATGCAGCTTTTTCGGTTGGTGAACGTTATGTCGTGATCGGTGAAGAGTGCGAATGGACAGGATTTGAATCGCTCGATCGGCTTGATAAAACCTTTGTCGTCTGGGATCGCCAACTTCAACAAATTTGGATGATTCGCGATCGTGTGGGTCAGAAGACGCTTTACTACACGCGAACTGGTGAAACTCGCTGGATTTCGCCGAGATTGCGATCGCTGAATGCTTATCATTCGCGTGAGTTGGATTTAGTCGCACTGCGAGATTATCTTTCTTGTGCCTTTGTGCCTGGATCTCAGACCTTGTGGCAGCAGGTGCGCGAGGTACGACCCGGAACGTATCGGAATTTTCAAGAAGAAACGATTTATTGGTCGCCGCAAGAGCAAATTCACAACCTAGATGCATCGCTCGAATGGCATGGGCAAAAAGT